>JANXVY010000058.1 GCA_025351425.1 Hyphomicrobium sp. | reverse complement strand
CTGTGAGACGATCGGTTCATCGCTTCCCATGAGGGTCCGGCTGACGAGCTGGGTTAGTTGGGAGAAGCGGGTTTTGCGTAGAGATGCGGGTACCCCTCAGCTGGCCCGGATCGCACATGCAGTGGCTTGCCACAACGCCGGTTCAGGATCGGCCGGCGGCGCTGCGGTCTAAACGCAAGACACGGGAGCGGACGCGCAGCCCAAAAGGCTGCGACAGCCAAGATCCCCACTAAAAAATAGGCGGCTGCCGGCCCTATTTCGGTAGGTCAACCGGGCCGCTCCCGTACCCTCACTTTTAGACCTCCGGGCCCTGCGGGCTGCGGAGTGAAAGGTGCGTGACGGGAAGGGATGTGACGGGAAGGCTGGGGGCACGCGCGCTCAAGGGGTGCTTGACAGACGGGGTGTGCGGCGGCGTATCTCGGGCATGCAAACATCCGGTCCGACATCGCCCGCCCAGACGACCGCCACGCTCGATCCCGCGGAGGTTGCGCGGTTTTCCGCGCTCGCCAGCGATTGGTGGAACCCGGACGGCCCCATGAAGCCGTTGCATGAGCTGGGACCGGCACGGCTCGAATATCTGCGCGACGAGATCAAGCGTCATTTCAGGCGCGAGACGCTGACTGACCGGCCCTTGCTGGGATTGCGCATTCTGGACGTGGGGTGCGGCGGGGGACTCGTCTGCGAGCCGCTAACCCGGATGGGCGGCGCCGTCAGCGGCGTCGACCCGAGCGGCGACGCCATCAACGCCGCCCGCCTCCATGCTGATTCTCAAGGTCTTTCAATCGATTATCGGGCCGCGCGGATCGAGGACATCGTTGCCGCGGGCGAGACGTTCGACGTGGTGACGTGCCTCGAGGTCGTCGAGCATATTCCCGAACCGGCGGCGTTCCTGGCGACGGCGGCGAAGGCGGTGCGGCCCGGCGGGCTGCTGATTGCATCCACGCTCAACCGGACGATGGCGTCGTATGCGCTGGCGATCGTGGCTGCCGAATACGTGTTGCGCTGGCTGCCACGCGGCACCCACGACTGGAACCGGTTCGTGACGCCCGACGAAATGGCGATCTATTTCAAACGAGCGGGGATTGACGCGCCGCGGTTCACGGGACTGGTGCTCGATCCGATCCGCGACCGGTGGCATTTGTCATCCGATACGGCGGTCAATTATTTCGCGAGCGGGGCCAAGGTATAAGACCTGCAAGAGCGGTGATGTCGTGCCCGAGGCCGGCGGCGCATCGGGGCAGCCGGGGGCTGAGGTTTCAGGCCAAGATCGCGGCGAGGGCCAAGCAAGGGACCACGACGGCGGTCAACGGCCAGCGCAGACGGCCATACCAGGAGGGGACGCGACCTAGGCGCAACGAACGCAGGTCGTAGAGCAGCAGCAGCACGAAGCCCAGCGCGATGACGCCCAGCGCCACCCTTATCGGCAGGAATGCAACCGAGAACCAGCCCAGGAACGCCGGTAAGATGCTGACGATATAGCTCCAGGTCGTGTCACGGCGGCCGCCGTATTCGGCCATCGCGAGGCCCCAATGGACCGCGCCCAGAAACGAAAGGACGGCAGCGGCGAAGAGCGCCAGGACGCCGGTCGGCGGGCGCCCGAATGGCTCGAAGGCTTCGATCTGCGCAAGCAAAAGGCCTGCGAACGTCAGCGCCCCTAACGCACCCAGAATTGCAGGGGGGGCGGGAACGCGAGTCTCTTGCTTACGCATTTCCAATGTCGTCATGCTCATCTCCCGGCTCCGACCCCAAACCGCACGGACCACCCTATCGCTGCTGCGGTCTGCCCTATCCCATACGTTACGCAATTCTGCCGCAAACGGCCTGATCTACGTCACAGGAAATTCAAACTGGAAGAGTATATTACTGGAGTAGCGTCGCGTTGCCTGCCGAGCGCTAAAGACTTATTCATCACGGTGGAACTGAATGCGTTCTGAGTTTCGAGTTCCGGTCCGCATGGTCCCCCCGCTGGCGCGCGACGTCCCCCCGCTGGCGCGCGACGTGATGACAACGACAGACCCCCGTCATTTCCGTTCCCAACTGCTTGGCCTCGTGCTGAGCGCAACTGCCGGAATGCTGGGCGCGTGCAGCGGCAATTCCAACGTGAGCGATGGTCCGGGCTGGAGCCTCGCGGACAAGACGCCAGTTGCGCTTGGTGCGGCCGGCGCCAGTACCAAAACCACGAACGCCGCTGCATCACCTTACGATTACCGGGGCGGCCGCGATCCGGTGACCGGGCGGGCGGCGACGATCGGGGCGCCCGAACCCGCTATCGCGGGTGAAACCACTGACCCTGTTCCGCGCATGGTGCAGATCAAGAAGGGCGATACGCTGCACGGCTTATCGCTGACATATCATGTGAGCGTGAAGGCGATCATGGCGGCCAACAACCTCACATCGTCGCTCATCATCCCGGGCAAGACGCTCGTCATTCCGCAAGGTTGACCCGCGGCGGCGGCCAAAGCTTTGTGCTTGGATCGCGATTGCGGGAGGGATGATCCTGGGCCGAGCACCTGTATTTAAATTGTCGCAATGAGGCGCGAACGACGAGTTCTCCCCGGCGAAGTTCCGCCGTGCGCTGTACCACGACCACGCCGTATGGTTATTTTTAACGCGTAATATGGTGCCTGTGCGATCGCGGTGGGGTTAAGCTAATGCGTTGTTCCAATGTGGGTAGGACGCTTGCCGTCTGCTTCGTTCCGATCGGCGTGACGCTGATGTTTGCCGCTCAATCCGCGCGGGCGCAGTTCGTCTGCGTCGATAACGCCGCCTCGCTACAAGGCGCTTCGGCTGCCGGATCGGCCAGCAATTTTGCTTGCGGTTCCAGCGCCAATGCCAGCGGGATCAACAGCTTCAATACCGCCACCGGGGGCGTTGCCAACGCCAGCGGAGACGCCAGCGCGAATACGGCAACGGGGCGCAGTTCCAATGCGAGCGGGGCGGGAAGCCAGAATTTTGCTGGCGGCGTCAACGCCAACGCCAGCGGGGACGGTAGCTTCAATACCGCCACCGGGTCCAATGCCAACGCCAGCGGCAGTGGCGGCCGCAATTCGGCGTATGGCGTACTTGCGAACGCAAGTGGAACCAACAGTTACAATACGGCGGCTGGATACAACGCCGACGCGAGCGGGGCGGGGAGCGTCAACACCGCCATCGGCCAGGGCGCGGTTGCAAGCGGCGCGGGCACGCACAACACTGCGGTCGGCGCCGGCGCTGTTGCTACAGGGGCCGATTCGGCCGCTTTTGGATATGGCGCGACTGCGACCTTCTCGAACTCAACTGCAATCGGACCAGGCGCCGTCGCCACGGCGGCGAACCAGATGACGTTTGGAAACGCTGGCGTGACCGCCTACCGGTTCCAGCAGCTACCCTCCATCGCAGGCGCCGGCACGGACAAGCTCGTGTCGGTCGACGCCAGCGGCAATCTGCGGGCGATCGCTGCGCCGTCCGGGATCGCGATCGTCAATGACCTGACCACGGGCGGCACAGCGGCCGCGCTTTCGGCTCAGCAGGGCGTCGTGCTCAACGGATTGGCTGCGACGGCGCAGACGACCGCGAATACCGCAATAACGGTGGCGACGAACGCAACGACGCTCGCCAATACCGCGATCACCAACGCAACCGCTGCCCAGACGACCGCCAACACCGCACTGGCGAATGCCGCGACCGCGCAGAATACCGCCAGCAGTGCGACCGTGCTTGCGAACAACGCCCAGACGACAGCCAACTCCGCGCTGACCAACGCCGCGGGCGCTCAGACGACGGCCAACACGGCTCGCGTCGAAGCCGCCGCCGCGCAGACGACTGCCAACGGCGCGCTGCAGCGCTCGGGCGGCGCGATGTCGGGTGCGATCGATATGGGTGGCAACGCCATTGCCAACCTCGCCACACCGGTTGCAGCGGGCGATGCCGCCAACAAGGGGTATGTCGACAGCCAATTGGCCGCGGTTTCGGGGGGCCTCGCCACTCTCAACTCAAAGCTTTCGGACGTAAGCAACAGGGCGGACCGGGCGACACAGGGCGTGGCAATGGCTTTCGCTATGGCCGGGACGCCGACGCTCATGCCGAGCGAGACGTTCGCGATTTCGGGCAACTGGGGCGGCTATGAAGGCAAGAGTGGGCTTGCTTTCGGCGCGGCCTACAAGCTAGACGCCAGCGTGCAGCTGAACGGCGGGTTTGCCTATGGCGTTAACGAAAATACAGTCGGCGGCCGCGTCGGCGTTCGGATGGGCTGGTAGTTCGATCCGATCGGAGAGCAGAAGTTTGGTGCGCATTGCTTTGCGCCTCGTGATGGGGTGCGTGCTCGCAGTCACAGCTTTGGCGCCGCCGGCTGCCGCGCAGCAACCCGCCAAGACCGCGCCGCTGCCCGCCACTGAACCGGTTGCGCAAGCACTTTCGGGACCCGCTCCCGTTTCAGCGCCGCCGGTCGTGATGCCGGGTCCGGAATTGATTGTGATGCTGGTACGTCTCTCCGTGCTGACGCTGAACGATGCGGTCCATACGGGCAACTACACAGTTTTGCGCGATGTGGGCGCGCCGGCGTTTCGCGAGGCGAATTCCGCAGCCGGCCTCGCGCAGGCGTTTGCACCGCTTGCAAAAAGTCAAGTCGATCTCTCGGCGGTCGCGATGATCGCGCCGCAGCTCAGCGAACCGCCCGCACTCGACCCGGCCAACCGGATGCTGCGCCTCAAGGGAACGTTTCCCGGCGAGCCGGTGCGGATCGATTTCGATCTCACGTATCAGGCGGTGAACGGCGTTTGGCGACTGTTCGGGTTGAGCGTCAATCCGGCGATGGCGGCGGCCGCGACAGCGACAGCCAGCGGGGGGCTTGCGCCTCCCGCACCGCGCGCGCCGGCGGACAGCGCCAAGAAGCAGACCGCTCGGAAACCGTGAGCGAGCGCTAAATCGGGCGCATCGAACCCGCTACTGCGGTGCGGCGGGGCCTTCGGGCGGGTTGGGGTGGCCATCGATGCGGAACTGAAACAGGAAATAGGGCGGTAGGCAGGCGCCGTTGCCGGTGCGCAACGAATCCTTGGTCGCGAGGCAGACGTAGTCGTCGCGGCATGGTTTCAAGACGTTGCAGGCGCGCAGCGTCGACTTATCGGACGTAATGGGCAGTGTCAGGCAGGGCACGAAACTCGTATTGCCGTCGGTGGTGAGATCGACGGCGCAATGGGAGAAGAGCGTGCCGGCCTCGCTGCCGCAGACGGTGTTTCCGGTCGCTGCCGTGCAGCCTTTCCGCTTATGCATTCCGCCAAAGAAGCCGCCGCCCTGGTAGGCAGCCGCGATATCGCCGCTGCCCTTGCGTCCAGGTGTCGACAGGCACTGGTCTGGAAGCGACTTGCGGCCATTCAAGATGTCGGCTGCGGCGCAATAGTCGTCGCGATAGCGGTAGGCGTTCGATCCCTGCTCGGGGACCTGCCTTTTGGTGAGCCGACCAAACAGGAACGGATCGCCGATCTGCAAGCCGGAGCGTTCAGGGTTGCGCGGGTCTGCAACACCGGTTCCACTTGCGTTGTCGAGCCTAACTTTATTGACGCAAATGCCCAGGCCCGGCTCAACTGCGCTTTCGTGCAGCGCCTTGCAGACTAGGCCTTGCTGGCAGGACCAGTCGGCAAAACTTGCATCTCGCTGTGCGCCTGGGGGCGGGGCTGTCTGGCAATTGGCGCCCCAGCCATTACGCAGGCCGTCGAAGCGGGGCTCAAAGACAACCTGGTCGCCGCGCGTGGTGCGACGGGGACGCATCGAAAACCCGCGGCCGAAATCGACGTCTTTCAGCGCAGTGCCACTTGCGATGGCCTTGATCACGGCGCGGCGGCGCGGGAGATCGCCGTAGAAGTGTGGTGATCCGGAAATGAAAATTGAATTTTGCGGAAGTGCTGCAATCGTCGACTTCCAATCTGCGCCGAGGAAGTGAAAGCCGCCGATGGCGCGCGACTGGTGGCAGCCGGTGCAGGTGATGTCGGTCAGGCGCTGCTCGAACCCGAACGTGGACGCTACGCTGCGCAATCGCCGCTCGGGATCGAGGGCGCGGGCGGCGTCACCGAGGCGGTCAAAAGCTTCGCCGATCTCAGCCGGGGAAATCAGCCCGAGGAATGGCCGGTTGGTTGCGCGAGCGGTGCCGCCCGGCGCCGAGGTGATGGCGCGGATGGCGAGGAATTCTTCGGGGATCGTGATCGTGCCTTCGACAAGGCGGTGGAGCTGCTCGGGCGTGAATAACCAGCGCTTCAAGGCTGCGAGTTTCTCCGGGTCTTTCAACAGCGCGAGCCTGTCGACCTGATTTTCGAGCCGGCTGCGCGTGAACGTGCGGGTGCCGGCGTCCCATTTGAAGATGTGGAGCAGATACTCGGCGTTGCCGCCGAACTTGGCGACCACCGTCGCCGGGACCCGTACGACCTGGATGTTGGTCTCCATGCGGTCGATCTGCGAAGGCTCGACGAGGGCGAGGGCGCCGTCTGCGCCCAACAGCAGGCGCGCAAGATCGCGGCCGTTTTGGCCTGACGTTCCAGCCGCTATCCAGCGCTTGGCCAAGTCCTGGCAGGAGATTGCAACCGGCTGTCCCGACGGCGGGCTGTTGCGCGCGCGCAGCACCAGGTTGACCGTCATGGGCAGGCGCGACTGGGTCGTGATCTCGCCTGCACGCTCGAGGTCCCGTTCGCCACGGGCATTCCTCACCTGCCGCAAGTTGGCTGCCTGCACGCGGTAGGAGAGGCGATAGATAAGGCGGATCTCGCCGCAGGTCTGTGGCGAACGGAAGGCGCGGTCCATGCGGTTGACGACGCCTACCAGATCGAAGCGGGCAGCTGACGACTCGAGCCAGTTACGCTCGAATTTGCGGTGGTCATGCGCTGTGCCGATGCCAAAGCTGCTGCGCGCTTCGGGGAAGCGGTCGAGATAGCTCGCATTATAAAGCGCGAACTCGGTACGGAAGTTGGTGCGGACGGAACGAAAGGCCGGATTCTTGGCGAGATTGGCGTTGTCGAGAACGGATGTCTTAACGCTGCGCCGCCAATCTGGGCTCAACAGCGAACTGAGGGCGAGGCCGTGCGTTTCGAGTTCCTGGAGGGCATCGCTATCGGTGATGGCGACGCCAGATTCGATGGGGTGGCCTTCAACGCCAGCACTAGGCAACAGTTGCCCTGCGACGATCACGAGCACAAAAAGCCATGGGCGGAAGAGCTGAAACATGCGGAACCCCGAAACGCAAACCGGCACGGAAATATGGCGTGATCGTACCGTGGTGTTCGCGCCGCGCACAAGCTGCAGCGCCGAACGGCCTTAAGCGGCGGGGCGTGGGTTCAGGCGGCGGCGCCGACGAGCACGGGGTGCTGGCCGCGGGAATCTGCCTGGCCGACGACGCCATCATTCTCCAGCCGCTGCAACAGGCCCGCGGCCCAACTTGGCGAGATTGTCAGGCGGCGCTGCAAATGTTCGCGCGAGGCGCTGCCGTCACGCACCACGATTGCAACGGCGCGATCATAGAGCGCATCGGCGCTGGCGGCGGTCATGACGGGTGCTGTGCGAACCGTTGCAGGCGTCGTGTTCGAGCGCACAGTACGTTCCAGATCCTCGAAGGCCTGGCCGGTCAAGCCTTCCACATAGCGGGGCGCGTTATGCTGGCGAAGGTCGCCGGTGATACCCTCGATTTCAGCGCCCGAAACGTATGGTCCGTGGACCCGCATAGGAGCACCGGGCCCGCTCGCAAACAGTAGGTCTCCGGAGCCCAGAAGCTGCTCGGCCCCCTCGCTGCCGATCACGGCGCGGCTGTCGATCTTGGTCGCCGATTTGTAGCTGACGCGGGCAGGAACGCTCGCCTTCAACGCTGTGGTCACGATGTCGCTCGATGGGCGTTCGGTCGCCAGGATGAGATGGATGCCGCAACTGCGCGCGGCTTGGGCCAAACGCTGGACCGCGCCCTCGATCTCCTTGCCAGCCATCGCCATGAGGCCTGCGAACTCGTCGATGACAATGACGATGTAGGGCATCGGCTCAAGGTTCATGTCTTCCTTGACGTAGGTCGCCTCACCCGTGCGATCGTCAAAGCCGGTCTGCACCGTGCGCGCCAAGCGCTCGCCGCGCTTCTTCGCGTTGCGGACGCGGTTGTTGAACAGGTCAATGTTGCGCACGCCAAGCGACGCCATCCGCTTGACGCGCTCTTCCATTTCGGACACGCACCACGCGAGCGCCGTCAGGGCCTTGTGCGGATCGGAGATAACCGGCGTCAGCAGATGCGGGATGCCGTTGTAGACCGCCAGATCGAGCATCTTTTCGTCGATCATCAGGAACCGGCAATCGTCGGGGCCGTGCTTGTATAGCAGCGACAAGATCATGGCGTTGATCCCGGTCGATTTGCCCGAGCCGTTCGCCCCTGACACCAAAAGGCTCGGCAGCTGCGCCAGATCGGCCACCACCGGTTCACCCGTGATGCTGCGGCCCAGCGCGATCGGGAGCGTATCCATTGTCGCGCGGTAGCTGTCGGCGCCCAACACGTCGCGCAGCGTAATCAGCTCGCGCACTGGATTGGGCATCTCGATGCCCAACAGGTAGGTGTTGTGAAGGGCCGCGATGCGCACCGACGGCACGCCCATGTGACGTGCGATATCACCGGCAAGCGCAATGACGCGGGCTACGTTGGTGCCGCGGGCTGGCTCCAGCTCATAGAGGGTCACGACAGGGCCCGGCGTGATGTCGCGCACCTGTCCCACGACGCCGAACTCGGCGAGCGAATCTTCCAGCAATCGCGCGTTGCCGCGCAGAAGGCTGGCGGCGATGCTGGGTTTTGCCGTCGTGCTGCCGGCACGCTCCAGCAGATTCAAAGAGGGCCGCTTGTAGGCGTGCGTATGCGGGCGCGTTCTGACCGTCGCCTGAGGTAGCACGTCGTAAGGTTGGGCCTCAGTGGGTGCCTCCTGCGCGGGGCGGGGGGCGGGGCGGCCGCCGGTAAAGGCATCGACGACGGCCTCCTGCAGGGCGCGCGGCGCGTTGGCGGGCGGTGCCGCGTCTTGGGGCGCGAAACGGGCCGCAATACCGCTTGTTGCTTGTTCGGTCCAGGCATCGAATTCGGGATCAGCTTCCTCACCGGCTTCGAAATCGAAGGCGGCATAGGGGCCGAATTTGACTTGCGTACGCGGGTCGGGCTGGGCTTGAGCGATGGGCGCCAAATGCTGCGGCGGCACCGTCAGAACGGGTTCTAGGCGGGAATTGGGGTCGATTGCCTGCGTCTTCACACGAGCCGTGACCGCCCGGTCGCCCGCGCGCTTCGATTTTCCGGACTTGCCCAGCGTGAACGGGACCGGCGCGAGACTTGCGCGCGTCGCGCCAATGCTGTGAGCGGCCCACCAAGCTGCGAGCGCGAACATGAGGCCGGCGGCCAATCGGCCAAGTTCGGGATGAAATACGGCGAAGGGGGCGGAGGCGATGCGGAAGGCGGCATCGCCGATGATGCCGCCCAGGCCGTGGTAGAGCGGCCACGAGGCCGGCGCGGGGAGTGCGCTCGCGGCGGCAGCGAGCGCAAGAACGGCCAGAAAATAGGAACTGACGCGGCGGCCAAGCCGGGGCACTGGCTCGCGCTGGACGAGCGTGAGGCCCCAGAACATGGGAGCGAGCAGCAGCAGCAATGCCGCCACTCCAAAGGTCTGCAAGATCAGGTCGGCGCCCATCGCGCCAGCGGCGCCCAGCCAATTTCGCGGCGCGAGTGCGGTGGTGTGGGATAGGCTCGGGTCATGGAGCGACCACGACAGCAGCGACAACCAGGCTGCAACGGTGACCAACAAGAGAACCCCGCCGACGCCGGCGCGGACCCAGGCGCGAAAGGTTGAGGCGAGCTGAGAGGGCAGCAGCGGACGAGGCTGTTGCGCGTGCGAGCCTTCCTTGAACGAATAGGGTTGTTGATACGCCATACGCAACACACACGCCAAAAAGCGAAACGGCGTCCGACTTGCGAGCCTATGTCAGCTCGATCATCCGCCCGAGCGCGTCCTTCAGCGTCACCAGGTCATGGACCAGAGCCACCCGGACGTACTTTTCGCCCGGATTGATCCCGTCCTTGGCCGTCTGCGCCAGGAAGCACCCAGGGAGCACCTTGACACCTGTTCGTTGCCAGAGGGTTACCGCCGCGTTGCTGCCGCCGCCAAATTGAGCCATATCGAGCCACAGGAAGAACCCGCCCGCCGGCCGCCTGTAACCGAAGCGGCCCGCCAGCATTTCGTCGCAGAGGTCGAATTTTGCCCGGTAGGCTGCGCGATTGGCGCTGGCGTGCCGCTCTTCCGCCCAGACGGCGGTGGATGCATGCTGGGTCGGGCCCGGCACCTGGGGGGCGATGGAATTGCGGATTTCGGCAAGGCTGTCGAGAAACGTTGCATCGCCCGCGCAGAAGCCCGAGCGCAATCCGGGCAGGTTCGAACGTTTCGAGAGCGAGTTGAACACAACGAGGTTCGCGAACCGCTCGGGCGTACGGACAGCTACCTCGAGGCCGCCGGTTGGTGGCACGCTCGAATAAATTTCCGAATAGCACTCGTCGACGAACAGCATGAAGTCGTGCTTGCGGGCCAGTTGCAGCGCGCGGGCGATGTAGGCGGCCGGGGCGACCGCGCCCTGCGGATTGGCTGGCGAGCACAGATAAAAGCAGGTCGTGCGATCGAGCAATTCCGTATCGCCCGCGATGGCTTCAAGATCGGGCAGGTGGCCCGTCTCTTCGGTGGCGTTGAGGTAGACGGGCTGCGCGTTCACCGCGAGAGCCGCGCCGATGTAGGCCTGATAATATGGGTTGCACAGCAGGACGGCCGGCTGCACCCCTGGGGCTAGCTGTTTGCGGCCTGCGGCCGGAAGGCAGGCTGTGAATAGGCCTTCGCGGGAGCCGTTGGTTGGGATGATTTCCGTCTCGGGGTTGACGGGAGACGACAATCGGTAGCGCCGGTTCAGGAAATCCGCGATGGCGCCGCGCAGTTCGTCCGACCCGCGAATGGGGGGATATTTCGCGTAAAGGGCTTCGGCTTCGCGCAGCTTGTCGACGATGAAGCCCGGCATCGTCTCGCGCGGCTCACCCAGAGTGAGGTCAATCGCTGGCGTGCGGCCGGGCTCAAGGCCATCGAGCAAACGACGCAGCCGCGTGAACGGCGATAAGATCGCGCCGGACGTCAAAGCCGCGAGGCCGACGTTGGGGGACATGTAGGTGTGTTCCATGACTATTGCCCATAGCGCATCAGCAATGGAGAAAGCCAGCGGCGCTTACATTTCCTAACCGTACGCGAAGGCGGGAATGGCTGCGATGATCAAAAAAATGAATTGAGCCGACTCACTTTCGTGATATTTTGTCGCAGATGCCGATAACTCCCAAGAATCCTGGAGTTGGCAATGACCGCGCTCCTTCAGTTGTATTGCGACGATTCGAACACTGGAACGGATCAAGGTCTCGCGCATTATTGGTGCATTGCGACATGTGGCTCTGCCCCGAAGGGCCAGCCCCTTAAAGCCTCGAGACGCTCCAAGTGCTGCACGGCTGTGAGCGCAAGGATTGCGGCCAGCGCTTGCGATCGGTCCTTATGCGATGAGCCGATCCGACAACAAACGGATATGGACGATGAAAAAACTGAGTTCCTACCAATTAATTCTGATCTATGGGGACGAGATCGTACATCCGCCCAAATGGCGGGAGTTGGCGCGGTATGTCCTCAGCCAAGACAACCTGCGCGACAAGAATAAATACTTCAATAACGTGCTGACGTTCCAGATTGATCTGCACAAGAAATATCTTGCCGCCTTGGACAAGGAAAAATCCTGCAAGTCCTACAAAAAGATCAAGGAACTGCTGAACTAGCCGGCACTTGGCGAGAGGCAGGTTAGTTGCCCCGTTTTACAGCCTGAACGGCGTGTTCCAGGGCTTCCAGAAACCGCGAGCGATCCTTCGGCGTGAAGGCCGGGTTGAAACCGCGGCTTTCGCCCGTTTCGCGCAAATGGCTTTGCAGGTCGCGCATCGCTAGGGCCATACCGATGCTGCCCTGGTCGAACGGCTTGCCCGCAGGACCCACGACCTTGGCGCCCGCTTTAAGGCAGCGCGCGGCGAGCGGAATGTCGGCTGTGACGGCGATGTCGCCCGGGCCGATCCGCTCGGCGATCCAGTTGTCTGCTGCATCGGGGTCCTCGATCACCACCACGCGGTGGACCAGCGGGCCCTCGGGCAGCCGCATCCAGCTGTTCGACACAAAGTGCACAGCAAGCGCATGGCGGGTGGCGACCCGCATCACTTCATCCTTCACAGGGCATGCATCCGCATCGACGTATATCTGCAAAATTTGCTCCTTTCTGCATCACGCGTTGATCACTGTTCCGCCTGCTGACATACTCGGGGGCGTATTGGAAACAGGGACACATATCATGCGTTCAAAAATCATTGCCGGTTTTGCCATTTCCTCCGCCGTCATGGCCGCATCAGGGGCTGCAGCATTCGCCAAATGCGACCGCATGGCCGAACCGGCCAAGGTTGCAGCGTGCCTCGGCAAGGAAAACCAGGAGACGATGAAGACGCTGAAGGCCAAATACAGCACGATGCTGGCGGCGATCGAGAAGGACTGCACCGGACTACACAACGTCGTCACGCCGACCTCGGCCAGAGACATTGCCATGTGCATTGCCGACAAACTCGACGCCGAGAAGAAGCAGTTCAAGCTGCAGTAGGGGATCGCGTCCAGCCCGTCGATCAACCGTCGAGGCGGACCGGAATGCCGGCGCGCGCCATGCAAAGCTTGGCTTCGTGTATGGTGTAGGTGCCGAAGTGGAAGATTGAGGCGGCAAGCACCGCGCTCGCGTGGCCGTCGCGCACGCCTGCTACCAGATGATCGAGCGTGCCGACACCGCCGGATGCGATGACCGGAATCGTCACCGCATCGGCAACGGCCCGCGTGAGAGCGATGTCGAAGCCGGCCTTGGTGCCGTCGCGGTCCATGGAGGTCAACAGGATTTCGCCGGCGCCGAGACTTGCCACCTGGCGAGCATATGCGATCGCCTCGAGGCCGGTCGGTTTGCGCCCGCCGTGAGTGAAAATCTCCCAGCGGTCCGGCTCGCCCGGCCCTGACACCTTCTTGGCGTCGATGGCGACCACGATGCATTGGGCGCCGAACTTTTCCGCGCCTTCGCGCACGAACTCGCGACGGTGGACGGCGGCCGAGTTGATCGAGACCTTGTCGGCTCCGGCCTCGAGCAGCTTGCGGATATCATCGACTTCGCGAACGCCGCCGCCCACCGTCAGCGGCATGAAACAGCGCTCCGCCGTGCGCTCTACGATGTCGAAGATGGTGCCGCGGTTTTCGTGGGTTGCAGTGATGTCGAGGAAACAAAGCTCGTCGGCGCCGGCCGCGTCATAGGCGCTGGCGGCCTCAACCGGATCGCCCGCGTCCACGAGGTCGACGAAGTTGATGCCCTTGACGACGCGGCCGTCTTTCACGTCCAGGCATGGAATGATGCGGGTTTTGAGCATGGGACATGGGGTAGCGTGGCAAATGCGCTGTGTCTACGCCCGGACTACTTCAGGTCTCGTCCGTTGACTGGGCCAGGCTGTTGACAACGTCGAGACGCTGCCGTCCCATCCGCAGCGGGTGCAGCAGCCGTGCGCGAAGGCGTGGGTGCAGACTGGATAACCGTGTATTCGGTGGGCACACTCGGCGCACAGTCCGGCCATCGCCGAAGCGTCTGCCACGAACGGGCTCTTGCACTCGTCGCAGACAGGCGAACTCACCGCCGCGCGACTTTGGCAAGCATGGCCAGCGCGGCCTTGGGGTCGATGCGGCCATCATAAAGTGCGCGGCCCGAGATTGCGCCTTCGAGCATGGCGTATTCGGGCTGGGTCAGGGCGGCGATATCGTCGATCGAGGCAAGGCCGCCCGAGGCAATCACAGGGATCTTGGTCGCGCGGGCAAGCTCGGCGGTCGATTCCAGATTGAGGCCGGCCAGAATGCCGTCGCGGTCGATGTCGGTGTAGATGATGGCGGAGACGCCCGCATCCTCGAACCGCCGGGCGAGGTCGATCGCGGTCAGCGTGCTGGTTTCGGCCCAACCCTCGACGGCGACCTTGCCGCCCTTGGCGTCGATGCCCACCGCTATTTTGCCCGGGTACGCCTTGCAAGCGGCCTTGACCAGTGCCGGGTTGCGCACGGCCACGGTGCCCAAAATCACGCGAGCGAGGCCCTTCCCCAGCCACTGCTCGATCGTTGCCAGATCGCGAATGCCGCCGCCAAGCTGGGCAGGGATCGCGATCGCGTTCAAGATCGCCTCCACCGCCGCGCCATTCACAGGCTTGCCCGCGAACGCGCCGTTCAGGTCGACGATGTGGAGATACTGGAAGCCCTGGCGCTCGAACGTCAGCGCTTGGCTCGCTGGATCGTCGTTGAACACGGTGACCTGATCCATCTCCCCGAGCCTCAGGCGGACGCACTGGCCATCTTTCAAATCAATCGCGGGGTAGAGGATCACGGGTTGGGTCCAAGGCTGGCGTGCGGATTGCGGGGACACTTGACGGCGCGCCCATGAGAACAAATATGGATCGCGCCATACCATTGCTCAGGTGTTGCGCTTGAATAGTGTACTGGTCCCTCCGTCAAGTCTCACGAGCAAAGCAGCCGCGCCATGCCGATTGCATTTCTCAGTTGCCCGCCCGCCGCGATCGCTCGCCGGCCGCTAACCATGGATGATGCGGTCAACATCTGGCTCGCGCGCTGGCTGCGGGTGCCAAGAAAGGTTCTGCTCGCGCGCTATGGCTGCGACCCACGGCGGCTGTACGAGATCTGGGAAGAGACCCATTTTGCCGGCAGCCGGGCGAAGGCTTTGGAGCGTCTGGCGGCAAGCTATCCGTTTTTGGTCGACCGGGTCGATCCGGGCGCCCATAGACGCATACCTAAAGCGCCCCATCCGGATCAATTGGCGCTATTCGATTGATCTTTCTCGCTGTTCCTGGACTGGATCAGATGAGGAACAAAACATGCACTTTCGCTAGACTTCGTGGGCGACTCGTGCGACGTTCTTGTTGTGTTCGGATCAGCGGGCCGGAACGTAAACCAACCCGCAAGTCAGAGACTCAAAAAAGCCGCGTGATGCGTATGTTCTGCCCCCTTGAGACCGCCCCCTAACCCGTGAGGCTCCCCATGCGCACCCTTCTGATCTCTTACGATCTCTCCAAGCCCCACCGCAACAAGCACGTCCTGGCTCAGGAAATCATGGGGCTGGGCGTCCGGTGGGCGCGTCCGTTAGAACAGACTTGGTATGTCTCGACGGAGCGCGACGAAATCGAAGTCGAAGCCAAGCTAGCGGCGCTGCTGGATGCGGACGACGGGATGCTGATCCAGGCCGTCAGCGAAGAAGCCGTGCTGTCGAACGCGCAAGTACGATGGTTCCGTCAGCGCCGCGCCGATACAGGCAGCGCGGAGACCACCAACGTCATTGCGTTCCCGGTCATCTCGGCGCCGCCGGCCCAGGCTGAACTGCCGCTCGAAGACATGGGCGACAGCGCCGCTGCCTGAGTGCCTCTGGCGTACCGTGGCGGCCCGGTGTTGGACCTAAGGCCGCCACGACAGGAAGTTGGAGATGAGCCGGAGGCCTAGCTTCTGGCTCTTCTCGGGATGGAACTGGGTGCCAGCGATGTTATCGCGGGCAACCAGTGCGGTGATCGGGCCGCTATAATCAGTCGTAGCTGCCACCAGTGTCGGGTTCGCGACTACTAACCGATACGAATGCACAAAATAGGCATGTAAGCCCTTCTCGCCGGTTGGAATGCCTGCCAGCAGTGGATGGGGGTGAGATGCGGTCGGCTCGCTGGCGCCAGTGTTAGCGGTGGTGGCGTTACCCGTCTCTGTTAGCGTGTTCCAGCCCATGTGCGGGATTTTCAGTGTGGGATCCGACGGGGTGATGGCTTTTACCTCTCCAGGAATCCAACCGAGTCCTTCGGTCGTCACGAACTCCAGGCCCCGCGTCGCGAGCAGCTGCATGCCTACGCAAATGCCGAGGAATGGCCGGCCGCCCTTGATAACCGCAACTTCGAGGGTCTCGCGCAGGCCGGGGATCGCCATCAGCCCCGCCTTGCAGTCGGCAAAAGCGCCAACGCCCGGTAGCACGATGCGGTCCGCCTTCGCGACGTCGGCGGCGTTCGCCGTCACGACGATGCGGGACGAGTTCCCGCCTTCGCGGGCTGCGCGTTCGAACGCCTTCGCCGCCGAGTGGAGGTTTCCGGAGCCGTAGTCGATTATCGCAACAGTTTGCATGCCTACTCGCTTCGCCAGCGAGGCTACCGCCCCGCTTAATCCCCTGCGCATCTCCGATACACCCCGCGCATCTCCGATACACCCTGCGCATCTCCGATACACCCCGCGCATCTGCGATACACCCCGCGCATCTGCGATACACCCCGCGCATCTCCGATACACCCCGCGCATCTCCGATACACCCCGCGCATCTCCGATGCGACTCGTTCGTGTGGTTACCCCTCGAACCCCCCTTTTCTTGAGACTTACGTCGTTCTGGTCCAGGGAAACTTGCGCTTCCAGGATGGCTGCGAGGAACTCGCCACAGCCGGCAAGTCGCGACCTTGGGGGGCGGCGGCGGAACCTGTGCGCAAGCCTGAAATGAGCGGCTGGCCAGGCAGCCAATCCTGGATAAAGCGCCGCTCGCATTCGGCGCGCGAGCGGCCCGTGACCGTGCCGAGCATCGCCCAGCCGTTGGTTTCCAGCTGGGCGCGGTGCATTTCGCTCACCTCGAAGCCAAAGATTACGTGCAGGGCTGCGACCCCGAGCGCGATCCATTCGGGCGATGCACCCAGCGCCCAAAGGATCGCACTCGCTGCGACGAGGGCTGCGATGTAAATCGCGAGGCCCGTCCACAGCCGTTTCGCGGCCAGTACGAACGGGGCCAACGCCGCCGTTAGCCAGCTGAACCCGTCCGCCACGAAGGCAAAACCTTCGGCGCGGTCGATCCGGTCGGCTGTCGCCAGGTCCCCCTGCGGTTCGTGAACAGTATAAACCTTCATACGCTGAGCGTTCCCTTGGTTGAGGGCACCCGGCCCGCCTGACGGGGATCGACCGTCACGGCGATCCGCAGCGCGCGAGCAAGCGCCTTGAAGCAGGCTTCCGCGATGTGATGGTTGTTCTCGCCGTAGAGGTTGGCGACGTGCAGTGTGATGCCGGCGTTCTGCGCGAAGGCCTGGAACCATTCGCGGAACAGCTCGGTATCCATTTCGCCGAGCTTATCGCGGCTGAACTTCACATCCCAGATCAAATAAGGGCGGCCCGAGACGTCGATCGCGGCGCGGGTCAGCGTTTCGTCCATCGGCAGGTGCACGTCACCATAGCGGGTGATGCCTGCGCGATCGCCAAGTGCCTTTGCGACCGCCTGACCCAGCACGATGCCACTGTCTTCCACCGTGTGATGAAAGTCGATGTGCAGATCGCCTTTGGCGCGTAGCGTTATGTCGACAGCCGAATGCCGCGCCAGCTGCTCCAACATGTGGTCGAGGAACCCCACGCCCGTTTTGACATCGTAGGCCCCCGTGCCGTCGAGGTTCACGGTGGCTGTAATGTCGGTTTCCTTGGTCTTGCGCTCGATCGTGGCTGTCCGTTTCACGTGGCTTGGTTCCGTTAGAGAGGTGGCGTTCACTGAGTTCCGTCGCATTGCTAATTTCGCGACTTGTCTAACAGCTTCACCGCACTTCAGCCAGTTGCCGGCCTGCTTGACTTTAATTCGTAAATATCCGATATTTCTGTCATGACAGAAATTAGTGACAAACCCAAGCCGCAACCGGTCGCCATTGAGCGGTTCATTCTGCATTGGGGCGACATGGGCGGGCAGTGGGGCGTCAACCGCTCGGTCAGCCAAATTCACGCCCTGCTGTACCTATCCGAGCACCCGCAGACGGCCGACGACATTGCGGCCAGCCTCGGCATCGCACGGTCCAACGTATCGAATTCGATCAAGGAACTGCTGGCCTGGGACCTCATACGCCGGGTTCCCATCAAAGGTGACCGGCGCGATCATTTCGAAGCCGAGACCGGCGTGTGGGAGATCGTCACCCGCATCGCGGCGGGACGCAAGGAACGCGAGATTGATCCCGCGCTCACGGCGCTGCGCCAATGCATGGCGGAGGCCAACGACGATCCAGTGATGTCGCCGGTCGCCACGCAGCGGCTCAAGGCCATGCTTGAGTTCACCGAAGAGATGAGCGGCTGGTACGCGCAGATGCTGACCGTGCCGAAGCCGAAGCTGTTCGCGTTGATCCGGCTTGGGGCCAGCGTCATCAAGTACCTGCCGCTGGGCAGGGCCAAGTAGTGTTGGGCAGGAGGGGGCCATGCAGGCCGCACCGTATTGCGTCGAACGATTGCCATCCGAGCAGGAAGCCCTCGGCGACCTGAGGTTTCGAGCCCTCCTTTCCTCGCACGACTGGAATCAATTGCCGCTGCCGATCCGGCGGCGGTTTTCCAAGCGCCTCGCGGATGGTGCGACGGTCGTCTATGTGGGCCATGTTATTGAGACGACCATGACTCGCGCGGGCTGGATGCTGGCGCAGGTCGCCCGGATCATCGGCGCGCCGCTGCCGACCTCGCGCGATGCGGGCCTGCCGGCTGTTGTGAACGTGACGGAGGATATGGCCACTGGCGGGCAGAACTGGACGCGGATGTACACGCGCCGCGCCGGCTTTCCGCAGGTCATCCATTCGTCCAAGCGCTTCAGCGGGCCGACGGGCCTCGAAGAATACGTCGGCACTGGTATCGGCATGGCGTTAACGGTCCACGTGGAGGCCGGCGCGCTGGTCTTTCGCAGCGCCCATTATTTCTTACAGCTCGGACGAATTCGGGTGCGAGTGCCGACCTGGGCTGCGCCGGGTGCACTCACGGTTGCGCACATCGAGCAGGGGCAGGGCCGCTTTCTGTTTACCCTCGACGTCACGCATCCCGGTCTGGGCCAATTGATATCTCAACGGTGCGTGTTCCAGGAGTTTCCGTCATGACCTCGCAAGTGCTGTGGACGTTGATCGCCATTCAGATTGCCATGGGGGCATTCGATACGCTCTACCATCACGAACTGACCGAGCGGCTGGCCTGGCGGCCCTCGCAGCGGCACGAGCTCAAGCTCCATGCGGTGCGCAATGGACTGTATGCGGGGCTGTTTCTGACACTCGGGCTGCTCGAAGTGTACGGGGCTTGGGCGCTGCTGATGCTGGCCGTGCTGACGGTCGAGGTGGTCGTCACGCTGATGGACTTCGTGGAGGAGGACATGAGCCGCAAGCTGCCCGCGTCCGAGCGCGTCAATCATACGCTGCTGGCGCTCAACTATGGGGCGATCCTCGCGCTTATCGTGCCGGTGCTGCTTGGCTGGGCGGCGAAACCGACCGGCATCATCGCGTCGCCGCATGGCCTGTGGAGCCTGATGTGCGTTGCGGCCACCGTGGGCGTTGCCGTGTTCGGGGTGCGCGACCTGTTGGCTTCAAAACGCGCGGTTCGGCTGAACCCTGCGCCAGCGGGCGAACTCGTCAGCGCGCTACCCGCACGCAAGACCGTTCTGGTGACGGGGGCCACTGGGTTCATCGGACGGCGACTCATCGAGGCGTTGAGCATCGCGGGGCATCAGGTGATTGTGCTGGTGCGCGATCCGGCCAAGGCAGTCAATCTGCGGCCGCCGTTCCTAATGGTCACGAACCTAGACGAGATCCCGGCCGAAACGGCCATCGATGCGATCGTCAATCTAGCGGGCGAGCCGATTGCCGACTGGCCGTGGACGCCGTCTCGACGCGCGCGGCTCGTTGCTTCCCGGGTCGAGATGACCGATGGTGCCGTCCGCCTCATCGAACGGTTGGAGGTGCGCCCACTGGTGCTCGTCAGCGGTTCGGCGACCGGCTGGTATGGGCTTGGGGGCGACGAAGCGCTGACGGAAGACTCCGAAGGTAACGCGTGCTTCAGCCGCGAGCTGACGATGGCCTGGGAGGCGGCGGCGGTGCACGCGGCGCGCTACCGCGTGCGGGTGGTCCGCTTGCGGATCGGCCTGGTGCTCGGCACCGAGGGTGGGCTGCTCGCCAAGCTGCTGACGCCGTTCGAATTCGGTCTGGGCGGGCGCATCGGTAGCGGCCAGCAGTGGATGTCTTGGATCGAGCGCGACGATCTCGTCCGCCTCATCGCGCACATCATCGCCACGCCGCAGCTCGACGGCGCGGTCAACGCAACGGCCCCAAACCCGGTGCGAAACGCCGATTTCACGAGGGCTTTAGGCCGCGCCCTGAACCGGCCGGCGTTGCTGCCAGTGCCGGCTGCGGCGCTTACCTGGACGCTTGGCGATTTTGCGGACGAATTGCTGCTCGGCGGCCAACGCGTGTTGCCGGCAAAGGCGTTGGCGAGCGGATTTACCTTCCGGCATGATACATTGCCCGGTGCGCTTGCCGCTATACTCGGTCTTGAGGGCACGATTTCGGGCGCGCTGTCGGCCGCGCCAACAGCCCAGCCGGCACGCATTGGCGACGCCCCACTGCCCAAGGGTGGATAAAACGCCACAAGCTCCACTCTTGACAGGCTGGCCTTCGATCCGGCTCAACGGTCAACTTGATTGGAGCCCGCCGATGACAACCGCAACGCCAAAGCCGACCGAGCGCCCGGCCAACCCCAACTTCTCCTGCGGGCCATGCGCGAAGCGCCCCGGATGGAGCACCGATGTCGTCAAACGGGCGCTGCTTGGGCGCTCGCATCGATCCATCGAAGGCAAGGCGCGGCTTGCGCGCGCGATCGACCTGACGAAATCGATCCTGGGCGTGCCCGACGGCTTCGAAGTGGCCATCGTTCCCGCCTCCGATACCGGCGCATTCGAACTCGCCATGTGGAACCTGCTGGGGCCGCGCGGGGTTACCGCGCTCGCCTGGGAGAGCTTCGGCAAGATCTGGCTCACCGACCTCTCGCAGGAATTGCGGCTTACGGACGCGATCACCGTCGAAGCCCCGTTCGGCCAGCTGCCCGATCTTGCGAATGTCGATTTCGCTCGCGACGTGGTGTTCACCGCGAACGGGACTACGTCGGGCGTGCGGCTGCCGAACTACGACTGGATTCCGACCATCCGCGCAGGGCTTACGCTCGTCGATGCTACCTCCGCGATCTTCGCGCAGCCTATCGACTGGAGCAAAGCCGACGTCGTCACGTACTCCTGGCAAAAGGTGCTAGGCGGGGAGGCCGCCCACGGCATGCTCATCCTCAGCCCGCGCGCCATCGAACGGCTGGAAAGCTATACGCCGCCGTGGCCGCTGCCCAAGCTGTTCCGCATCAAGAAGGCCGGCAAGCTCGACCGGGCGATCTTCCAGGGCGAAACCATCAATACGCCGTCCATGATGTGCGTCGAGGACTACATCGACGCCCTCGAATGGGCGGGTCACGTCGGCGGCTTGCCAGCGCTGCACGCGCGCGCGGATGCCAATGCCAAAGTGCTCTACGACTGGATCGACCGCACGCCTTGGATCGCGTGCCTAACCGTCGATCCCGCGACACGTTCCAATACCTCGATATGCATGACGATCGCGGACCCCGCGGTACGCGCGCTGCCGGTTGCGCAACAGGCGGCGTTCGCGCGCCGCATCGTCGACCAACTCGATGCGGAAGGGGTTGCGCACGATATTCAATCGTACCGCGACGCGCCGGCAGGCTTACGAATCTGGACTGGGGCGACGGTCGAAGCGGCCGATCTTGCGGCCCTCACGGCGTGGCTCGACTGGGCGTTTACGGAGGCTAAGTGCGCGCTGGCGTCGGCCGCCTGATTCAGTTGCGCCTTCGATCCGCTAGCTCTATGTGCAAATGAGCATAGCGCAAAACGGAGGATCTGCGATGAACAGACGAACGATGACCGCCACCCTGGCCGGGCTCGCCCTTGGCTTGCTGGTCTTCCCCTCGTTGGCGCAGGACACTCAGAAATCCACAGCGCCTCCGGCTGCTGCCGTGGCCGCCGCCAAATCGATCATCGTACAGTCGACCACCTCGACGCAGGATTCGGGGCTGTTCGACTACCTGCTTCCGCTGTTCTCCAAGGCGACCGGGATTGAGGTGCGCGTCGTGGCGGTCGGCACCGGCCAGGCGTTGAAAAACGCCCAGAACGGCGATGGCGACGTGGTCCTCGTCCATGCCAAGGCGGATGAAATAAAATTCGTAGCTGCAGGCTTTGGCGTCAAGCGTTTCGACGTCATGTATAATGACTTCGTGATCGTCGGGCCTAGCGAAGATCCCGCCAAGATCGCGGGTGCCAAGAACGTGCTCGGCGCGCTCAAGGCCATTGCGGAAACAAAGGCGCCGTTCGCCTCGCGCGGCGACGACAGCGGCACGCACAAGGCCGAACTCGCGCTGTGGAACAAAGCCAGCATCGACGTCAAGGCGGCGTCGGGCACCTGGTATCGCGAGACCGGTTCGGGCATGGGGCCGACCCTCAATACGGCCGTCGGCATGGGGGCGTACACCTTTACCGATCGCGGCACGTGGATCAGCTTCAAGAACAAGGGCGCGTACCAGATCGCGGTCGAGGGCGATACGCCTTTGCTCAACCAGTACGGCGTGATGCTCGTCAACCCCGCCAAGCACCCCCACGTCAAGGCCGCCGAAGGCCAGGCATTCGTCGATTGGCTGGTAGGCAAGGAAGGGCAGGCGGCAGTTGCCGGGTTCAGGGTCAACGGCCAGCAGCTGTTCTTTCCCAACGCAAAATCGGGGGACTGACGTGAAGGAGTAAAGGCCAGGCCACGCTCTTTACCTAGCATCGCTCCGCGATGCCCCCATGATCCGCAAGTTGCAGACGGTGTGGGGCTCCCTGGAGTGGAAAGCGCTTCACACGCGAAGGGAAGACCTCTAAGCGGGTTGACCTGTCCTGTTTGGAAAGCAGCCCTGCATGAGCGAAACTGAGATATCCAGCCGGCCTCGGCCTTCGCTGATCGTGAGGGCTCTGATGCGGCCGCTCGCAGAGCTGTGGCTATGGGCGGGCGGTTGGCGCATCATCGGCGAAATGCCTGACCTGCCGAAATTCGTCATCGTCGCTGCGCCCCACAAAACGAACTGGGATCTGCCGAACGCACTGGCTGCTGGCCTGTACTACGGCGTGGGCATCCATTGGATGGGCAAGGACAGCCTGTTCAAATGGCCTTACAACGGCTTCATGCGCTGGCTCGGCGGCATTCCCGTTGACCGCTCCAAGAGCAACAACGCCGTCGCGCAAATGGTCGAAAAATTCGCCAGCGCGCGCCAACTTGCGGTCGTTATTCCGCCCGAAGGGACCCGCGGCGAGGTCACCCGCTGGAAGTCCGGCTTCTATTTTATCGCCCACGGCGCCGGCGTGCCCCTCGTGCTGGCCTTCATCGATTACCGCCAACGCAAAGTCGGCATCGCACAGGTGTTCCACCCCACTGGCAACTATGACGCCGACCTTGCCGCCATCCAGGGGATTTATGCTGCGCTGGCCGCTCCCGCGCCCGGGGTGGTGAGGCGAGGCTGGCCGGATTTCTGGTGGAGCCGAGGGGAATCGAACCCCTGACCTCGTCATTGCGAACGACGCGCTCTCCCAACTGAGCTACGACCCCACACGCGCGTATTTAGGTTTACGTGTCCGGCGTTGTCAATGAAGGCGCCTTCATCTGCGCGGCCTTGCGCGAGTATGGCTTGCCGGGGGCGCGCGGCGTCGCTAGCGCATGTTCGCTTTTCTTTGAATCGCTCTCATGCTCTAGCTTTTTGTGTTGTCGCGCGTTTTTACGGAAAACCGCTTCACACTTTTCCTAACGCGCTCTAAAGCTCACGCGAGGCAACGAGGACGCGATGCATGATCGAACTGCTCAACTTCATCAGCGGACTGATCTCGCTATACATCTACATCGTGTTTGCAGCCGTGCTTCTGTCGTGGCTGATGGCGTTTGGTGTGATCAATCCGCACAATAATGCGGTACGCTCGATCTATCAGGTTCTGCAGGCCATCACCGAGCCGGCGCTCGCACCCATCCGGCGGATGATGCCTGATCTTGGCGCCGTCGATATTTCGCCGATCGTTTTGCTGCTGCTGTGCCAATTCGTGCAGCAGGTCGTATTGCCAAATATCGCCAAAGCCGTGATCTAGAGTGAAGTGCGCGCTGCCCTTTGAAGCGGGCGCGCGCGGCGTCGAGTTGCGGGTGCGACTGACGCCGAAATCATCGAGCGACCGCGTCGAGGGCGTTTGCGAGAGCGCCGAGGGGCCAGCCATTGCGGCGCGAGTACGCGCGGTTCCCAGCGATGGTGAGGCCAACAGCGCGCTGGAACGTCTCATTGCAGATTGGCTCGATATATCCAAAAGTAGTGTATCACTTACCGCTGGACACAAATCCCGCATCAAAACGGTAACGATCAGCGGCGAAGGCTTTGCGCTCGTGGCACGGATCGCCCGTCTGCTGGCCGAACCTCAATTAAAAACAAGCAAGAAATAGGGAGAAAACACGCATGTCGGACGCTCGCATTATCGACGGCAAGGCCATCGCAGCCCAGGTTCGTGCGGAAGTCGGCGGCCATGTCGCCAATCTCAAGCGCGATCATGGGTTCGTTCCGGGATTGGCCGTCGTCCTCGTTGGCGAGGATCCGGCGAGCAAGGTTTACGTGAAGAACAAGGCTCTGCAGACGGTCGAAGTCGGCATGAAGTCGGTCGAGCACAAGTTGCCGGCCGAGACCAGCGAGGCTGCACTCCTTGAACTCGTCGGCGCGCTAAACCGCGACGCGACCATTCACGGCATTCTCGTGCAGATGCCGCTGCCAAAACACATCGACAGTCTGAAGGTGATCGAGGCGATCGACCCGATGAAGGACGTGGACGGCTTCCATGCGGTCAATGTCGGCCGGTTATCGATCGGAGAGCGCTGCCTCGTGCCGTGCACGCCGACGGGTTCGCTCATTCTCGCCAAGACCGTCATGCCATCTCTGAAGGGTCTCGATGCCGTCGTTATCGGGCGCTCGAACATCGTCGGCAAGCCGATGGCGCAGCTGCTGATCAAGGAAGACTGCACGGTTACGATCGCACACTCGCGCACGCGCGACCTTGAGGCCGTGTGCCGCCGCGCCGACCTTCTGGTTGCCGCCGTTGGCCGGCCCGAGTTTGTCAAAGGCTCGTGGATCAAGCCCGGCGCGATCGTCATCGACGTGGGCATCAATCGGATCACGGGTGCGGACGGCAAGGGTAAGCTGGTCGGCGACGTCGATTTCGCGGAAGCCGTCAAAGTGGCCGGTTCAATCACGCCGGTACCGGGCGGCGTCGGTCCGATGACCATCGCGTGCCTGCTCAAGAACACGCTCGAAGCCGCCCAGATGCAGCACGGGCTCGAAGTCAAGTCGTTCGGGCAGGCATAAGCGTCACGCTTCGGCGAAGGCTTGGCGTGCAGAGGCCGGCACTGCGACGCGGGCAACTGCCCGCAGCTGGTTGGGGGAACGCGTTCCCCCAATACTCCTCGGTTTTAGCACGCGCGCTGCCGCCCCTCTTAGGCGGCGCGAGCGCGGTTCAAGGTCTCGCGGCGGTAGCTGAGCGCTTCGGCCACATGCATGCGGCCGACCCGCTCTTCACCGTCCAGGTCGGCAATCGTGCGAGCCACTTTCAAGGTGCGATGGAAGCCGCGTGCCGACAGTCCAAGCGTATCCGACGCCTGACGCATCAGCGCGAGACCGATGTCGTCTGGCATCGCAACTTGATCCAGAAGCTGGCCGGTCAACTCCGCATTGGTGCGGGGGCCCTTGCTGCCAATAACCTGCCCGATTCCGAGCGCCGCCAGACGCTCCCGCTGCATCCGGCGAGCCCCTGTCACGCGCGCTCGCACGTCGGCGCTGCTCTCGACCGGGACCGGCAGCACTAGGTCGGACGCGGAAATGGCGGGAACCTCGATCTGGAGATCGATGCGATCGAACAGAGGACCGGAGATGCGGGCCTGATAATCGGCGGCGCACCGGGGACCACGCTTGCAGGAACTGCCGGCCGAGCCACCGCCGCACCTGCAAGGGTTCATGGCCGCTACGAGCTGAAAACGGGAGGGATACGTGATCCGGTGATTTGCCCGGGCGATCACCGTCTCGCCGGTTTCGATGGGCTGACGCAAGCTGTCGAGAACCTGGGGCGTGAACTCGGGTAATTCATCCAGGAACAACACGCCGAGGTGGGCGAGGCTCACTTCGCCGGGCTTAGGGCGCGACCCGCCGCCCACGAGGGCTGCCATACTGGCCGAATGGTGCGGTGCGCGGAACGGACGCTCCATGGCCAGCTTGCCGCCCATCAACTCGCCTGCAAGCGAATGGACCATAGAAACTTCCAGCATCTCTTCTGGCTGGAGTGGTGGCAGAATCGAGGGCAGGCGCGATGCCAACATTGATTTCCCCGAGCCCGGTGGTCCGATCATCAGCAGGTTGTGCCCGCCGGCTGCCGCGATTTCGAGCACACGCTTGGCCGTCTCCTGGCCCTTGATATCGCGCAAGTCTGGCAGATGCGCCACGTCGCGCGCCAGATTGGGTTCGGGCCGGCGCAGGGTCTGCAGACCTTTGAAATGATTGATCAGCGACAGCAGATGCGGTGCGGCCAGAATTTCCAGGTCTTCCCCCGCCCAGGCGGCTTCCGAGCCGCTCTCGGCCGGACAGATCAGCCCCTTGCCCATCGCGTTGGCGCCAATGGCGGCTGGAAGGGCGCCGGGAACCTTGCGAATTGCGCCATCAAGCGCCAACTCGCCAATCGCCGCAAACCCCGCAATCGCATCCGGGGCGACGGCGCCCATCGCCGCCATCAATGCGAGCGCGATCGGCAGATCGAACTGACTTCCTTCCTTGGGCAAGTCCGCCGGCGCAAGATTGACCGTGATGTGCTTGTGAGGCAGGCCAAGCCCGACTGCGTGGAGGGCATTGCGCACCCGTTCCCTACTCTCGGCGACAGCCTTGTCGGGGAGGCCGACGATCGCAAACGCCGGCTGACCGGGCGTGATGCGGACCTGGACCTGAACGGCCCGCGCCTCGATGCCGACGAACGCCAGCGTGGCCATCTGACCATACATCGGGAAGACTTTCTCTGCTGCCTGCCTAACGCTCTACAGTGGGGTCAAAGTAACCAAACTAGGCTGTACGGGGGCATGTTATACTTGCCAAACCCCAAGAAAAAACGGTACTCTGCTCAAGCTTATTTGGCCAGTCGGTCTGGTCAAGGCTTGGGGGTGTTTTGGTATGCGTCGGCGCTTGGTGGAGTTCACGCCCCTGCTTGGTCCCGGGTTTCACACAATGACCCTTTCTGACCTGCACGCATTGGCCGTCAAAGGGCGGGCAACCTGTCAATCGGCGCCGAACTTTGACCCCTGATCGGCGTGCAATATTGACCCCGGCTTTTGATGTTTCTTCCGCCCGCCTTGCCTTCCGCTGTTCCGCTACGCTCCACAGCTCCAGGCAAGGCGGGCGGGCGCCTTTTCAAGCCCTGTTCTTGAAGCGCCAGCTGTCGTTGCCGGTCTCGACGATGTCGCAGTGGTGCGTCAGGCGGTCGAGCAACGCCGTTGTCATTTTGGGATCGGCGAACACCGTCGGCCATTCGGCGAAGGCGAGGTTGGTCGTGACGATGATCGAGGTTCGCTCGTAGAGTTTGCTGATCAGATGGAACAGCAGCTGGCCGCCCGATTGGGCGAACGGCAGGTAGCCGAGTTCATCGAGAATCAGCAGGTCGACGCGGCTCAGGCGGTCGGCGATGCGGCCCTGGCGGCCTTGCTTAACTTCGCCTTCGAGCCTGTTGACCAGATCGACGACGTTGAAGAAGCGCGCCTTCTTGCCCAGGCGGATAATGCTGCGCGTGATGCCAATGGCCAGATGCGTTTTCCCCGTGCCGGTTCCACCGACCAACACGACGTTGCGCTGATCGGCGAGGAAGGCGCCGCTGCTCAGTTGCTCGATCAGCGCGCCGTTGATCGGCGTGCCGTCGAACGACAGACCCGCCAGCTCCTTGGCCAGCGGCAGCTTGGCGATCGTCATCTGATAGTTGATCGAGCGCGCGTTCTTGGCGGCAATCTCGGCGGCCAGCAGCGCGCCGATGATCTTCTCCACGCCGTGCTGGCGCTTAATGCCGACCGATACGATCTCATCGTAGGCGGCCCGCATGCCAACAAGTTGCAGCGTTGCCATCATCTCCAGCATTTCAGACCGCTCCATGAGTGACCTCCAGCGCTGGCGGCCGGCTCCGCGAAGCGGTGTCGCCAGCGCCACGCAAAGTGTCGTAGCGCCCGCAATCAGCAACCGGCGGGATGGCGAGCGTCAATCGTTCCGGCGTCTGGATCGATGCTGCAAGCACGGTTGGTTTCTGACGCGACAGAGCGTTCAGGATCACGTCGGCGCTGGCAATGCCGGCGCCGAGAGATTCCGCGCACGCCGCGTCCACCGCCGCCAAGCCATCGGTGAGCACGGCCGTCAGGATCTTCACCATCTGCCGGTCGCCGTCGTTGCTGCCCGCGAGCCTGCGGCGGATCTTCTCGATCGACCCCGGCAGCAGCCAGTCCTTGAATGGCGCCCCATTGCGCAATGCACCGGGCTTCCTGGCCAGCACAGGCACATAATGCCAGGGATCATAGGCGGTCTGATCGCGACCAAACTTGCGCGCATGTTCGCCGACGATGACGCCGTCCTGCTTGATCACGATGCGCTCGGCATAAGCGTAGATATCGACCAGGCGCCCCACAGCCTTCGACGCGACCGAGTATTTGTTGCGGTCGAACCGCACGAGACAGGTTTTCGATACCGACGCCGTCGTCGCGTGGAAGCCGTCGAAGGCACCGCGATAGGTCATCAGCTTGGGGCGCTCAGCCTCGAACAGCTCGAAGACCGTTTTGTCTTTCTGTTCGGGATGCGGCTGCGCCTTGGCGTAGGTGATGCACTTGTCGGCGAGCCAGCCGTTGAGATCGTCCAATGTCTTGAATGCCACGCGCGGCGAGAAAAACCGCTCGCGCACCACGCCGACCTGGTTTTCGACTTGACCCTTTTCCCATCCAGCCGCCGGGCTGCACGCCGTCGGCTCGACGAGATGATGGCTCATCAGTTGCTCAAAGCGCCGGTTGAATGCGCGCTCCTTGCCGACAAACACCGACTCGACGGCGGTTTTCATGTTGTCGTAGATGCCGCGTGTCGGCACGCCCTTGAAGAACACAAACGCCTTCTCGTGCGCGTCAAAGACCATCTCTTGGGCTTCGCGCATATAGGCGCGGGCAAAGATCATGCGGCTGTGGCAGAGCCGGACCTGCGCCACCTTCACCGTCGTCGTCACGCCGTCGAGCACGATAATCTCGTGGCTCCAATCGAACTGGTAGGCTTCGCCGGCCGCAAAGCTGAGCGGCACGAACGCCGCCGCCGTCCGCTCGCCCTCGCGTAACGCCCACGCCCGCCCGTAGCGCCTGATAGCATCATAGCCACCCGTATAACCGCCGAGCCGCAGCTCCTCGAACATGCGCTGAAAGGTCAGACGCTCGCGCCGCGACGCTGTGGTGTTCGCCACCAGCATCGCCTCCAATGCCGCCACGTGATCGCCCAACTGCGGCAGCGGCTGCTCCTGGCGCACGTAGCGGTGCTCGGTCTTCGCCTCCGCACGAACGATGTCGCGCACCGTATTCCGCGCGAGGTTCATTTCCCGCGCGATCGCTTTGATCTTTTTGCCCTGAACGAAATGCGCTCGCCGTACCTTCCCGATCGTATCCACTGTCAACATCCCCCGCTCAGCCTCTCGCGCGACTCACGCACAAGCGGCCAGTTTCACCACTCGGGAGAGGGGTCAAAATTCGACGCCGATTCACCCCCAATAGGGGTCATAATTGCACGCCGGTTCACAGGCAACCGAAGAAGTTAGGCAAAGCCTCTTCACGAAGCTTGAACAATTTGTTGCTGAACTAAAAAGGGTCGGGATACCGTGCGATCTCTGGATCGACGGCAGCTTCTTGACGGAGGCAGACGACCCTTATGATATTGATATTGCTGTTAAAGTCATGGATGATGCGCTACAATGCATGTCAGAGGAGCAAGAAGCTTTTCTTGATGTTGTTGGTCGCGATGATTGTGCCTACATGCAAGGTCTCGATACGTTTGTTTTTACTGGATATTGGATTGGTCATCCAATTTATCAGACCGATGCAGACGATGGATACTCAATAAACCTAAAGAGTTGGGGCGGTCAGTTCGGCAAGGGAGCATATGACGACTGGTTAAAAGGGATAGTGGTGGTGCCTGTGATGGAGACAGAGCTTGGACTTCGCATCCGCACTTGAGCATTCATCGCAAATGCGCGCCAAAGTGTTCGCGATTGAGCGCGCGCTCGCGCAAACCCCAACGGACAAGGGTCTTCGTCTAACTTTGCTGTCGGCAAAGCGGCGAGCAGAGCGTGCGGAAGTCGTTCTCCTCGAAAAGGCCGAGACCGCACAAATTGACCTGTGTCGTTATAGAGTTATTCGTGGCTCATCCAACGAATATCCAGCCCTTCATTTAGCGCAAAGCATCGCAAACTATCAAAATCTGTTTACTGCTGTTTATGACTTTGCAAAGTCTGGCGCAGTGCGTGCTGCTGCCAAATATGCCAAAGGGTTGCGTGAAAAGACTTTATTGAACCTAGCTTATACTTATCCCGGATCCATGGGCGTGCTGTTATCCATCCCAGCCAATCGAAACCTGTTTGGAGAGGGTGACCTAGATAAGGTTGTGCGCGCCCTTCAGCGCATCACTGAGGTGAATTCACAAGGCGAAGTCAAAGAGATAGCCCAGGAAATGGGCATGAATGTAATCAAGAGAGCAAGCGACTGGGCATCCCAGAACTGGGAGGCTGAGTACTCTCTAGACGTCCAATGGCGCGACTCGAAAGACGTTAGAGTAGGGAGTTTTATCGAGCGCGCACGATTTTTGCGAATTTCATCGCTTATCAATCAGACCAGCGAGGAGACCGTAAATGAAATAGAGGTTGCAGGCACTTTGGTTGGTTATCACGACTTATCGGATCGCTTCTCTGTGGCCACCAGAGAAGGAGATGTTTACAATGGTCGTTTACACGACAATTTCGTGCGGAAACAGTACAAAATTCCAGCCGACTACGTCGCAAGGATGCAAGAGAGGACGATCATAAGCTACGCATCCGACACCATAAAGACCACCTACTTTCTTCTGGCCTTGGAAGGATCGGATGCGCCTTGAGGATTTGGCTGGCGGACAATTTTCTGAAAAGCCCTATCAGCGATTTCTTGGTCAACATCAAGATCGCGAGCGGTTTCTAGAAACCGCTCAAACTGCTCTTCGGGCTTCTCTTCTGGCTTCTTGCGCTTGGGCATGGATAGTTACCTGCTCTTTTTCGACAATGCAATGTGAGCAGCAAATGCTCTACGGTCACTTAGGTTTGCATTTTTAAAAGCGATTATCGCACCCTTTGCAGCAGTTATATCGGCCTCGACTTCAGATTTATAAAAAAATGCCGTTGGATCATAATCTGCGTCATGCCTCTTTATTTGCATAGCACTGAACATATTAGCAAAGTCTTGAATTTCCGGTGGAAATAACTTCATAACCTTTTGATCATTGCATTTATTTTTGGTTGGGCCGTGATCTAGAAACCTGTAAGCCTCAGCCCAAGCTCTTTTGGTCTTTACCCCAACCAAGGTGCCTGCGCAGCAGTCGCAGAGCGTATGAAAAAGGGCGTAGTAGGTTGAACTACACGCCCTTCTTAGATTTGTTTGGCGCGGCTTAGATGTTCCGCTTAGCAGATCTTCTGCTGTGACCAAGAAATCAGTGGGTTTCACACTTCGGCCCGCGATTATAATCGACCTGCGAAACAAACGAGAGAAGAGGGAATAAATCGTTTTCAATCTCATTCTCGATTTTAGGTCTAATGGCCCTCGTTGCTCCCATTACGAGGCTAGCGTCAGAGTCCTTCAAAGAACCATTGAAGACAACGCGAATGCGTAGGATGTCGTCGCCGTCCCGATCGAAGTCGGGCTCAACATCAACCTTTACGATCTGAATGTCCGCAAACCGCTTGCTCAGCGTGTCGGCGACAAGCTGAGCAATCCGTCGCGTGTCAATCTTCTTCAAGATGGCACCTATTGTAACTTTGTGCATCAGCGCCCTTGACTCCTATCTGCAATTCGAATAGGCGGCACCACGAATCATGATTCGCATATATGGATGCCGTAGTCAACTCCGGAAGGGCATCTTCTTAACCCAATGATTTTGCGTAGTTTTATTGTTCATTTGATGGCGAGTCTTGTGGTCGGTCAAGGACCCGCGAGCCAGCAGGTGTTGATTAAAGGGCTGGCTAGCTAGGACTTGTGCTTTTTGCTTGGGGTATCAGCCACCAGTCGTTCGATAAGTCAGGCGCTTGCCAACGGTGCCCTTCACCATTTCAGCCGCGCGCTGTTCGTCTGAAACGCCAAGTTTAACGCGGTGATTGTAGCGGAAATCGAACTCCGCAAGGTAGCGGTGCAGGTGCTTTTCCTTGCAGTGCTGGTAGGTGCCACGCATCCCGCGCTTGAACACGCCGAAGTAGCCTTCAACGGTGTTGGTAGTGATGGTGGGCTTGCCGGGTTCGCGGCGCACATACTCGTTTTTCGAGTGGTCCACACGGTCGTGGCTTGCGAAATCCTTGAGCCGATCCCGGTAAAGCTGAGCCTTATCGGTCATCAGCGCGGTCTCCTTGGCGACGTTCTCCTGCACAACCGGTACGATCTCGCCCACGGTGCTGCCGCGCACATGGAAGCTGCGAACCTTGCCGCCACGCTCTACCAGCGACAGGATGACGTTCTTATGGGCTGAATTGCTGATGCGGTAGCGGAAGGGTCCACGGCCCTTGGGGTGAGTGTCCGCACGCCCGAAAATGGTTTCGTCCACTTCCACAACGCCACCGTCGCCGCCCATGGGAGGGTTGAGCGAACCGCAGCGCATGGCCTCACGGATGCGGTGACCCATAAACCAAGCGGTCTTGAGGGTAACGCCAAGGGTACGGTGCAGTTGATTGGCGCTGATGCCCTTCTTGCTGCCAGCAATCAAATAGAACGCCTGTAGCCACATATGCAGGGGAACGTGGGACTTCTCAAAGATGGTCCCAACGGTCACGCGGAACTGCTTACGGCAGGCGTAGCACTTGTAGAGGCCAAAGCGGGTCGCCTCACCCTTCATCTTCGAGACGCGCTTTTCCTCTTGGCAATGAGGGCAGACTGCCCCGTTCGGCCAGATTTTTGCCTCTACCCAGGCGTAGGCGTCTTTTTCGTTTTGAAGGTGTTTTTGATTGAGCAGCGACATGGACGGAATCTCCTATGATTCCAACCTACTACGAACTGGGTGGGTTTGGCAAGTATAATATTCCCCTGTACGGTCAAGAACATTTAGTGAACAACCGCGCGGCGACGTTCGATCGCGTCCCAAATCAGGCTCTCAATATCGGCCCCGCCGAACGCCTTCACCTGCCGGATTCCGGTCGGCGACGTCACGTTGATTTCGGTGAGATACGGGCCGATGACGTCGATGCCGGTAAAAATTAGCCCGCGGCGTTTCAGTTCGGGTCCGAGCCGGGCACAGATTTCCCGATCGCGCGCGGTGATTTGGACGGGGGCTGCAGTGCCGCCCACATGGAGGTTCGAACGCGCTTCGTGTTCGGCGGGTACGCGGTTGATCGCGCCCGCAATTTCGCCGTCGACGAGGATGATCCGCTTGTCGCCGGCGCGGACCTCGGGACGGTACTGCTGCACCATGAAGGGTTCGCGGAACACGGTCTGGAACAGCTCGACAAGGGCGGAAAGGTTGGTGTCGCCGGCTTGAATGCGAAACACGCTCGCGCCGCCGTTGCCGTAAAGAGGTTTGATGATGATGTCGCCGTATTGGCTGCGGAAGGACAAAACATCGGCCAGCTGGCGGGTGACGATGGTCGGCGGCATAAGGTCCGCATACTCCAGCACCCACAGCTTTTCCGGGGCGTTGCGAACGTGCGCGGGATCGTTGACGACGAGAGTCTTGGGGTGGATGCGCTCGAGCAGATGGGTCGTCGTAATATAGCCCATGTCGAAAGGCGGATCCTGACGCAGCAGCACCACATCAAAGGTTGCGAGATCGACCGTGCGGGGATCATGAAGCGCAAAGTGATCGCCTGCCTGGTCTTTCACTGTGATGGTGGAGCCGCGCGCGGTCAGCGTCGAGCCGAGCAGCGCCAGATCGGACGGCATATAATAAAAGAGGGAGTGACCGCGGTGTTGCGCTTCGAGCAGCAGGGCGAATGTGCTGTCCCCCCGGATGTCGATACGTTCGATCGGATCCATCTGGCAGGCCACTCTGAGGTGTTTAGACATCGGGTCAGCTGGCTCCGGAAAGGGTTCGTCGCATCCCTCTAGCACGAACCATCACGCGCCCGCAGGCACATGATGGGGCCAAAATCCCGCAATAATATAAAGGGCGTCAAACCGCTGTTCGAAGCCGTGATAGCGCGAGCGGCGACCGAGCCACAGGCCGGCTGCGCTGCGCAGCCGCTTGCTTTGACGACGCGTGATGGACGCGTGGGCCTCTTCCAGCGTTGCGCGCGCCTTTACTTCGACGAACACCAATATGCCGCCGCGCACCGCAATCAGATCGATTTCACCGAGTGGCGTCTTGCAGCGCCGCGCCAGAATGCGATAGCCTTTGAGCATCAGGACGACGCTCGCCAGCCATTCGGCCCAATGGCCAAGCCAGTAGCTCGCCCGGCGAGCCGCACGCTGTTGACTCCGAATGGTGGTGGATACAGCTATCATGATTAAAACGTAGCAGAAACAAAACAGCTACACAAGAAGGTCTCGCAGCCAGGGAATGATCGGCAGGTCGGCGGGCGGCATGGGATATTGCGCCAGCTTGGCAGCTCGCACCCAAGCGATTTGCTGGCCCTCGCGCGGCGCTATCTCGCCGTCCCACTGCCGGCACAAATAGAGCGGCATAAGGAGATGGAAGCTGCCGTAAGCGTGGCTCGCAAAAGTGAACGGCGCTAGGCATTTTTCGCACACGTCGATAGACAACTCCTCGGCCAGTTCGCGGCGGAGTGCGGCTTCAGGCGTTTCGCCCGGCTCGACCTTGCCGCCCGGAAATTCCCATAGACCTGCCATGGATTTGCCCGGCGGGCGTTGCGCAATCAGAACCCGGTTATCCACATCAACAAGGGCTACGGCTGCAACGAGGACAATGGGGAGTGACATAACAGCCCTTTGGGAGGAGGTCGCGCAGCGCCTAGAGCGCTTTCCGATCCTACGGAATCGGATGCGCACTCTAGGTTTTTGATTTGGTCGCAATTTCATCTTCATGGAGCGAGGCTTCGCCGTCGACGACGAACCGGCATCCACTTCGTCGGAAAATGCTCTAGCTTCGATAATCGGCGTTGATGGAGACATAGTCGTGGGTGAGATCGCAGGTCCAGACGGTGGCAGAACTGGTCCCAACGCCCACGTCGATGCGGATGACGATCTCGGCGTTTTTCATGTAGTCGGCGGCTGTGTCTTCGAGGTGTTCGGCGGCGCGCTCCCCATTGCGGGCGACGATATGCGGGCCGAACCAGATCGAGAGCTTGTCGCGATCGGCGGCCTCGCCGGATTTTCCGACCGCCATCACCACGCGGCCCCAGTTTGGGTCTTCGCCGGCGATGGCCGTTTTCAGGATCGGGGAGTTGGCGCAGGACAGCGCAATGGCGCGGCCGGCGCGCCAGCTCTCGGCGCCCGTAACCTCGAAGGTGACGAACTTGGTCAGCCCCTCGCCGTCGCGCGCAACCTGGATCGCGAGATCGCGCATCAGATCGTGGAGGGCTGCATCGAAGGCCGCAAGACGCCGGTCGGCTGGGTCCGTCACTGGCGTTTGGCCACGCTTGGCGGCGGCGCCGGTTGCAAACAGCAGACACGTGTCGCTGGTCGAGGTGTCGCCATCGACGGTCATGCAGTTGAACGTCGTTTCGGCGTGACGGGACACGAGCTGCTGTAGCACGGGCTGATCAACGCACGCGTCCGTGAACATGAAACACAGCATGGTCGCCATGTCGGGCGCGATCATGCCGGCGCCTTTGCAGAAGCCGTTCAGAGTGACGGTTACGCCGCCCACATCGGCAGTGCGGGTCGCGAGCTTGGGGTACGTGTCAGTTGTCATGATCGCGCGGGCGGCGGCGGCGAAGCCGTCGGCGACGGCGGAGTTGGCCATGCCCGTTAGCAGACCCGCAAATTTCGACGCGTCCAGCGGCTCGCCGATCACGCCCGTCGAGGCGACATAGACCCCGTTACGATCCGCCGAACCGGTTGCCGCCAAGGCATAGTCCACCGTCAGGTCGACGGCATCTTTGCCGCGCTTGCCGGTGAAGGCGTTAGCGTTGCCCGAATTCACCACGACGGCGCGCGCGCCGGTTTGGGCCGCCAAGCTCGCGCGGCACTGGAGGACGGGGGCCGAACAGGTTTTGGACTGCGTCAGGACGCCCGCGGCAACAGTGCCTTCATCCATTACGGCCAGCAGGAGGTCGGTGCGGTTTTGGTATTTGATGCCAGCCTCTGCGGTGGCAAAGCGCACGCCTTCTAAGGGCGGGAGCTTGGCGTAGACCGTGGGGGCAAAGGGCGAGGGTTTGGTCGTCGATACCATGGACAAATCCTGGACAATCACCGCTGCGCGGCAGGGACAGCCTAGCGCCCCGCGGGGGGCACGGCCCTCCAGGCTTCCCATTCATTTTTGGCGTCCCAAAATGACGGGAGTTGGTGGGGCAGCCCTCAAGCAGGTTGCAGGGCAGTATACCTATTCGCGAAGCGAAGTCGGGTGCAGCTAGCGCTGTTTCAAAAGCAAAGGGCCGCTGGTGGCAAGCGGCCCTTTGCAAAATCCCGATGCGGCGACGAATTATTTCTTCTCGGCGCCGGGAACAACAGGAGGCGTCTTGCCTTCTTTTTCCATCTTCTCGATCTGGGCCTTGATCTGAGCTTCCATAGCCTTCTTCTGCTCGGCTTGAGCTTTGTCCTGCTCTTCGGCGAGCTTTTTCACTTCCGGGTCGATGTATTCGATCTTGGCAGCCGTGCGCAGAGTATTCGCGACTTCCTGCGCCTTCTTCTGGATCATCGAGTTGACGATGCGGTCCTTGACCTCTTCAAAAGTCGGCAACTTCTTGTCGCGGCGATCTTCGAGCTTGATCAAGTGGAAGCCGAACTGGCTCTTGACCGGGGCAGAAACCTCGCCCTTCTTCAGGCGGTAGGCAGCTTCCTCGAACTGGGGGACCATTTGGCCGCGGCCGAAGAAGGCCAACATGCCGCCATCGTCCTTGGAGCCTGGATCCTTTGAATTTTCCTTGGCAAGCTTTGCGAAATCCTCGCCCTTGGCGATTTTTTCGGCGAGTTCCTTCGCTTTTTCCTCGGTATCGACCAGGATGTGGCGGGCCTGGACCTCTTCCTCCGGCTTCATCGCCTTGACCTGATCTTCGTAGAAGGCCTTGGCGACGCCGTCGCTTACGTCACCCTTCACGGCCTTGTCGAAGTAGGTGTCGCGCAGGGCGCGGCGGCGCCAATAGGCAAGTCGCTGTTCAAAAGCCGGGCCGGCGGACAGCTTGTCCTTTTCCGCAGCATCGGCAAACAACTGATTTTCAATCATATATTCGACCAGCACGCGGCGCTTTGTGGCGGGCGGCAAATTGCCGAGGTCGCCGCCGATCTCGAATTCGGCGAGCTTCATGTCGCCTTCCGTGATGGACTTGCCATCGACGGTCGCCATGACCTTGTCTTGTGCGAAAGCCGCGACAGGAGCGGCAAGCAGGGCGATGCTCAGCGCAAGCGACGACAGGGTTTGGTGTGATCTCACGGCGGATTCCTTGTGCTTTCAGATACGGATAGTAACGAACCAGTCTCGTTGGCGCAGCCGGAGGCGAAGGGCGCCCCTGACCATGATGCATTGGCGGTTCTCCTAAAGGTCGGCTGGCTGCGTGCCAAGTTAAGATTGGGAGAGGTTGTGGGTTCATGGCAGGCCTTGATGACAGGCTTTCTGGCGCCGCTGCGACTCCAAGCCAGCGCAGCGTCGTTGACAATCCACATGGGGCGTCACTATCTCTGCCGTCGAAACACAAGTGGGCAGTGGCTGCCTGCTTGAAGCTGGCACAACATGCCGTTTGCCTGGAGCGGCCAGTCCGCGTCCGGGCAATAGGCGCAGAAGTCTGGCTGCTCAATCAAGGAAGACCCGGGAATGCTGTCGTTCGGCGCGCTTGCTGCAAAAATCTTTGGCTCTTCCAATGATCGCCTGATCAAATCGTTCCGGCCCAAGATCGACGCGATCAACGCGCTCGAGCCGGAAATCGCAGCGCTCACCGACGAGCAGTTGCGGGCGCGCACCGATATGTTCCGCAAGCAGCTGGCAGACGGCGAGGCGACGCTGGACGAACTGCTGGTGCCCGCGTTCGCGACCGTGCGCGAAGCCGCCAAGCGCGCGCTCGGACAGCGCCATTTCGATGTGCAGTTGATCGGCGGCTCGGTACTCCATCAGGGCAAGATCGCCGAAATGAAGACGGGCGAAGGCAAGACCCTCGTCGCGACGGCGCCCGTTTATCTCAATGCGCTGGCCGGCACTGGCGTGCACGTTGTCACCGTCAACGACTATCTCGCGCGGCGCGACAGCGAGTGGATGGGCAAGGTCTATAAGTTCCTGGGGCTGACCGTAGGCGTGATCGTTCACGATTTGAGCGACGAAGAGCGCAAGGAACAGTATTCGCGCGACGTGACATACGCCACCAACAACGAACTCGGCTTCGACTATTTGCGCGACAATATGAAGATGAGCAAAGACGAGATGGTCCAGCGTGGCCATGCCTATGCCATCGTAGACGAGGTCGACAGCATCCTGATCGACGAGGCGCGCACACCGCTCATTATCTCTGGGCCACTGGAAGACAGGGCAGAGCTGTATCAATCGATCGATGCGCTGATGCCGGCGCTTCAGCCAGAAGATTTCGAGCTCGACGAAAAGCAGCGCTCAGTATCGCTGACCGAAGAGGGCAACGAGCGGATGGAGGCCAAGCTGCAAGAGCTCAGCGTCATGACCGGGTCGCTCTACGATATCGAAAACGTGACGTACGTGCATCACGTCAACCAGGCGCTGAAGGCGCACAAGCTGTTCCAGCTCGACAAAGACTACATTGTCAAGAACGGCGAAGTTGTCATTATCGACGAGTTTACGGGCCGCATGATGCCTGGCCGGCGCTATTCGGAAGGCCTTCACCAGGCGCTGGAAGCCAAGGAACGCGTCGAGATCAAGCCGGAAAACCAGACGCTGGCGTCAATCACGTTTCAGAACTATTTCCGGCTCTATGACAAGCTCGCCGGCATGACCGGGACAGCTTCGACCGAAGCTAACGAGTTCATGGACATCTATGGGCTGGAGGTCGTCGAGATCCCGACAAACCGGCCGGTGTCGCGCACGGACGACGACGACGAAATCTATCGGACGCAGAAAGAGAAATACGCGGCTATCGTGCAGACGATCGCCGACTGTTACCGCCGCAAGCAGCCGATCCTCGTCGGTACGACCTCGATTGAAAAATCGGAGCAACTGTCGGAGCTGCTGAAGGACCGCAATTTCATCGAAGGCATCGGCAAGACGCTGCTGGCCCAAGCCGAAACCATCAAGAGTGGCAAGCAGGACGACCTCAAGGCCCAGTTCGTCGACATGGGCGAATACCTGATTTCGCTCGGCAAGGCGAAGGGCGGCGGCGATCCCATTCCCCACAAGGTGCTGAACGCACGCTTCCACGAGCAGGAGGCCGGCATCGTCGCCCAGGCCGGCCAACCCGGCGGCGTGACGATTGCGACCAACATGGCGGGCCGCGGCACCGACATTCAGCTAGGCGGCAACGTCGATGCGCAGTTGCGCGACTGGGCGGCGGAGGTCAGCGAGGCCGGGACGCCGCCGGACGACGACGCCATCGCCAAGAAGAAGGCCGAGATCGAGGCCGAAGTTGCCGCCAAGAAGGAAGAGGCGCTGACGTCCGGCGGGCTCTACGTGCTCGCCACCGAGCGGCATGAAAGCCGCCGGATCGATAACCAGCTGCGCGGCCGTTCGGGCCGTCAGGGCGACCCGGGGCGCTCGAAATTCTATCTGGCTCTCGACGACGACCTGATGCGCATTTTCGGGTCCGAGCGCATGGATAGTGTGCTCAAGACGTTGGGACTTCAGGAAGGCGAAGCGATCACGCATCCGTGGATGAACAAGTCGCTGGAGATGGCGCAGAAGAAGGTCGAGGCGCGCAACTTCGACATCCGCAAGCAGATCCTCAAATACGACGACGTGATGAACGATCAGCGCAAAGCGATCTTCGAACAGCGGCTCGACATCATGGCCGAAGACGATGTTTCCGAGATCGTCAAGGACCTGCGCCACGAAGTGGTCGCGGGCCTCGTTAAGCGGCATATCCCAGAGAAGGCCTATGCTGAGCAGTGGGACGCCAAGGGCCTCAAGGAGGCCGTTGACGGCATCTTCGATCTCGACGTGCCAGTCCCGGCGTGGGCAGCCGAGGAAGGCATTGCGGACGAGCAGATCCAGGAGCGGCTGATCGCTGCGGTCGACGAGAAGGCCAAGCAGAAAGAAGCTGAGATCGGCCAGGAAGTCTACCGGCAGATCGAGAAAATGGTGCTGCTGCAGACGCTCGACGGGCTGTGGCGGGAACATCTCGTCACGCTCGAGCATTTACGCCAGGTGATCGGGTTCCGCGCCTATGGGCAGCGCGATCCGCTCAACGAGTACAAGAGCGAGGCGTTCGTGCTGTTCGAAGGGATGCTGGGCCGTCTGCGCGAAGCCACCACCGGGCAGCTGATGCATGTGGCGCTGGCGCCGCGCGAGGAGCAGCCCGCGCTGCAGCCCGTAGAACTGCCGCCGATGGAAGCCCATCATATCGATGCGTCGACCGGGCTCGATGAACTCGATCAGCGTTATTACAATCAGAAGCTGCCGCCAGAAGCCGTCGAAGAGCTGGCGCTCGTCGACCGGGCGCTCGCGGGTGGCGCTTCGGCACGCGTTGCAGACCGTCCGACAAAGGCCGCACCGCTCCAGACGCGCCGCACGGCCGACGGCATCGATCCCAACCAACCATCGACGTGGGGCAAGATCGCGCGGAACAACCCGTGCCCGTGCGGCTCGGGCAAGAAGTACAAGCACTGCCACGGCAAGGACGAGTAACTGGCTCAACGCTTCATCATGGAGTTTCCGATGGACGATCATCACCTGCCAAGTGACATCATCGGGATGAACAAGGCTTCGCCGGTTTCGCGGCGCGGGTTCATGACCGCGTCGGCGGCGGCCGCGGCAGGTTACACGCTGGCGGCCGGCGATGTGCGCGCAGAAGTCATCACGACCGACACCAACGGGCTCGCCACAGGGATGGCCAAGGTCGGCGAGATGCCGGCCTATTTCGCGCGGCCCGAGGGGGTCGCCAATCCGCCGGTCATTCTGGTCGCGATGGAGATTTTCGGACTTCATGAGTATATCAAGGACGTAACCCGGCGGCTCGCCAAGCTGGGCGCGCTCGCCGTCGCGCCAGACCTCTACTACCGTTCGGGACAGGACCTGCCGGCGATCGCAGAAATTAGCAAGCTGATGCCGATCGTGAATGCGAAGCCCGACGCCGAGCTGATCGCCGATCTCGACGCCACTGTCGCGTGGGCCAAGGCGCAGGGCGGTGACACCCAGCGGCTTGGCATCATCGGCTTCTGCCGCGGCGGGCGGACGGTGTGGGTGTATGCGGCATCGAACCCTGAGCTCAAGGCCGGCGTTGCATTCTACGGCTCGCTGGTGGATCCGGACGGACAGAAGGTACTGTGGCCCAGCAGCCCGACCGCGCTTGCCGGCCAAATGAAGGCGCCGGTTCTTGGGCTCTATGGGGAGGCGGACCAGGGCATTCCCGTTGCCCAGGTGATGGCGATGAAAGAGGCGCTGGATGCGGCAGGCAAGACCGCCGATTTCCGGATCTATCCCGGGGCGCCGCACGGCTTCCACGCCGACTACCGGCCAAGCTACCGTCAGGAAGCTGCCACCGACGCCTGGGCGCAGACCACTAAGTGGTTCAAGACCTACAAGGTTCTGGGGTGAGCGGCGGGTTGTTCTGGTCGCGCGCGCTTGAGGTACGGCGCGGCCCCCACGGACAATCTGGCGGCGGACGATCCTCGCGTCGCGGTGCGTCATGCCGCAGTGCCTCGCCCTGCCGCCCGACAAAAGACTTGAGGTCGCCAGGAGCTACTAATCCATCTCGACCACACTGCCAACGTCGCCGACGACGCCGTGGCTGCCGTCGCACAGGGGCTCATTCTTAGTGGCCTTGCAGCCGCAGAAGAACACCATCTCGGATTCTTCCGCGACGAAGGCCACGGGCTCATTGCCAGTGCCTCCGTGGGAGCCATCGCAGAACGGCTGGGTCTTCGAGAGCCCGCACGCGCACCAGTGGTACGTCTCGCCTTTTTCAACTTCGACCCGGTAGGGCAGCTTTTTTGCAACGATGCGTTCAGCCATGATTATCCCCTTCATTCGACGACACGACGCTTCGAGAAGCGCGCCAACTATGACCGAAACGGAAAAATTGTCACGGGATTGAAGGAGCGCCGCGCGTGAACAGGTTCACGGTCCCGTCGCTCACGACAGCGTCGGCGTCGGCGGTTGTTTCTTGGTCAAGGGGACCTGAAATGGTTGCATCCGCGAGGCGGGCCACGCGCACGATGGTGACGGTGCATTCCGCCTCGGCGGCCACGCGGGCAGAGACGCTGCCCAGCAGCTTGCGCTTCAATGAGCTCTGGCGCGCGCCGATCAAGATCTGGTCGACGCTGTTGACGCGGGCGAATTCCAAGATTGCGGATGCAGGATCGATTTCCTGGAGTACGTGCACCGTAAGGCGCTGTTCGTCGAGACCCAGAGGCTGGGCCCAATGTTTAAGCGCAACCATGCGGTCGACGTGCTTGTTGTGGCCAGCGTCGTCCAGGGTCGTATCGATCGCGATGCGGCTTTGCTTCAAAACATTGAGGCAGGCGAGGCGCGCCGACGGTAAGGTTGCGAGGATGCGCCCGGCCATGTTGAGCAAGGCGTCGTTCAACGGACCCGACTCTTCGTCCAATGAAATCGATACGGCGAGAATGGGCGCTGAAGCGAGCTGCGCTCCAAGCGCGGGCTTTGCGCGCGACGGCGTCAGGTCCGTGTTGAAGCGCCGTCGTATGACTGCTGTCCAGGGATCGCTGGCCAGCCGTTCGGAACGGGCCGTCAGTTTCACCTGACCCTGATGGCCGAGGTCGAAGGCGAGTTGGGCAGCCGTCGGGTGACGCCACGACGGCTCGACCGACAGGCAGCGCAGCACGATTTCCTGGAGAGCGGGCGGGTAATCCGGCCTCAGCTTGCGGGGCGGAACAGGGTCGCGCCAAAGCCTGCGGCGCATGCCGCGCAAACTCTCGGCCTTGCCGAACGGCCTGACGCCGGTCGAGTAGAAATAGAGCAGAACGCCGAGGGCAAAGATATCGCTTCGTGGGTCGCTGCGGTTGCCGAGCAGCTGCTCGGGCGCCATGTAGGGCGCAGTTCCGTAGGGTAGGCGGAACTCCTCCTGCATCAGGTCGGGCAACTGGACGTGATGGGACAGGCCGTAGTCCAGCATCACGGCTTCGCCGGTTGGGCGGAACATGATGTTGCTCGGTTTCACGTCGAGATGCACGACGTTCTGACGATGCAGGTCCTCGAGCGCGGTTGCGACTTTTACGCCGATTTCCAACACCTCCGCATAGGGCAGCGGAAGCTCCGGGAGCCGGCCCAGCAGCGTCTTGCCCTCGATGCACTCCATCACAATGTAGGGCTGCACGGCGAACTCGCCGGCCGCGATGAACATTGGCACGTGCACACCCGACAAGCGCTGCAGGATCATCTGCTCCATCTCGAAGCTGACGATGGCGGCGGGGTCTTCGCCTTCGCCGAGCTTGGGGATTTTCATCAGCGCAGGGCATGGCAGATCGGCGCGCGAGACGCGCCAGAGTGACGCCATGCCGCCGACGTGGATGCGTTCTTCGATCAGAAAACCATCCACGATGGCACCGATGTCGAGCGAGGGTTTGACCACGCGTTATCTCCCCACATAGAGCCGCTCGGCCAGCGAAGCCGGGAGCCCATTTTTTCGGATCTGACCGGCGGCCTGGTCGATGTCGTAAGGCACGCGGCAGTAGGTTAAGATGTTGGTCTGGGTGTCGAACAGGGCGTAGGCTGCGGCCGGATTGCCGTCGCGGGGCTGGCCGACGGAGCCGAGAACTGCAAGCCAGCGGCGGCCCTGCAGTAACGGCACAGGGCCGTTGGTCGAGGGTGTAAATGCTGTAATCTTGCCGGTGACCGAGATCGAGTAGAGAGCCGGACGATGGATGTGGCCGCAGAAGGTCACATGGGCGGAGGTCGCTTTCATGCTGCGGATGGCGTCGTCCACGTCGCGGACGTAAGTCCAGGCGGAGGGATTGCTCGCCTCCGAATGAACGTATAGATAATCGCCGGCGCTGAGCGTCAGCGGGAGTGCGGCCAGGAACTGACGCTCGGCCGTGCCCAGCTTGTTGCGGGTCCACTCCATGGCGATTTGGGCTTCGAGGTTGAGCTGCTCGCGAGGATTGCCGACCGCGTTGTCATGGTTGCCTCGCACGGCGGCCGCGCCTTGGGCCACGAGATCCATTACGGTTGCGACTGACCATTCAGGATCGCCGCCATAACCCACATAGTCGCCAAGCAAGACGATGCTTGCGGCGCCCTGGGCACGGGCCGCTGCCAGGCACGCTTCGAAGGCTGGTCTGTTGGCATGAATATCGGCGAACAAGGCTATCAGCACGCACTCCCCCCACCGTTTGCAACGAAACGGAAGCATATAGTTTTTCTTCCGCGATTCACCCTTGTCAAACTGGCCTGACGGCATCAAGAGCTGATAACCGCTTGATCAATGTATTCACGCAGGAGTGCCATGACCGCCCCCCACCTGTTTTCACCACTCGCCATCGGCCCGATAACCGTCCCCAATCGCGTGGCCGTGGCTCCCATGTGTCAATATTCAGCCAACGACGGGTGCGCTTCAGACTGGCATATCCAGCACCTGATGACGCTGGCGCTCTCGCGGGCCGGGCTCATTGTCCTAGAGGCGACCGGCGTCGAGCGGATCGGACGCATCACGCATGAGTGCCTTGGGCTCTACAGCGACGCCAACGAGGCCTCGCTCGCCCGGGTGCTGGACGCCGCGCGCCGCGTCGCGACGCCGGATACGGCCTGGGGCATTCAGCTTGCGCACGCGGGCCGCAAGGCGTCGACGCAGCGGCCATGGGAGGGCGGCGGCCCGCTCCAGGTGGGTGAAGACCCGTGGCTGACGGCATCGGCTTCGGCGCTGCCGTTTGCGGATAAGTATTCGACGCCCGAGGCGCTGGATTCGGCCGGACTCGAGCGCGTAAAGAACGCGTTCAGCAAGGCGGCCGTGCGGGCGGCGCGGCTGGGATTTGACGTGATCGAACTGCACGCGGCGCACGGCTATCTACTGCATCAGTTCCTATCGCCGCACTCCAATAAACGGACCGACGCCTATGGCGGTTCGCTCGAGAACCGGATGCGGTTTCCGTTGGAGGTCGCCCGCGCCGTTCGCGCCATGATGCCAGCCCGGATGGCGCTCGGGGCGCGTATCACCGGCTTCGAATGGGTCGAGGGCGGTATCGACACCACCGAGGCCGCCACGTTTGCCAATGCGCTTCAGGCCGAGGGTTGCAGCTACGTCTGCGTCACCTCGGGGGGCAACGTCGCGGGCGCGCGGATTGCGGTCTCCCCCAACTACCAAGTGCCGTTCGCGGCGGCAGTGAAGGCGCAGACCACGATCGTCACGCGCGCGGTCGGCATGATTGCGGACGCCGCCCAAGCCAACGAGATCATCACGTCGGGCCAGGCGGACCAGGTTGCTTTGGCCCGGGCGCTCATCGACAACCCGCGTTGGGTCTGGCACGCGGCGGAGAAGATCGGCGCCAAGATCGCCTATCCGCCGCAGTACGAGCGCGCCACCGCCAAGCTCTGGCGAGGAGCGGTGCTTGCCCGGCCAGGTTAATTCTGGCCCACGCAAAGCCATGATAACATGGTGGCGGGTTGTTTGCGGAGCTTGATCATGGTGCTCGTCGTTGCCGTACTGATCGTTGCAGTTCTGCTGGTGGCGCTGCCGCAATTCTGGGTGCACAGCACGATCGAACGGCACGCTGGCGACCGCCCTGATCTTGGAGGAACGGGCGCCGATTTTGCCCGCCACGCGCTCGACGGAATGAAGCTTCAGCACGTCAAGGTCGAGGTTACGGAGCAGGGCGACCATTACGATCCGGAGGCAAAGGCCGTGCGGCTGCAGCAGCGCTTCTACTCGGGCCGGTCCGTATCGGCGGTCGCAATCGCAGCGCACGAAGTCGGTCATGCCATGCAGCATGCGGTGGCGCTGCCGATCTATGAGCGGAGGCAGGCCGTCGCCCGGCAGGCCCATGTATTGGGCATGATCGCGCAGGCGTTCGTGTGGTCGGCGCCGATTCTGCTGATCCTCAACAAGAGCGCGGCGGCACTGGTGCTGAACGTGCTCGGGTTCGGCGGTATGGCGCTGGTCTCGTTTTTCATGCAGGTGTCGACGCTGCCGGTGGAATTCGACGCGAGCTTCAACCGCGCGCTGCCGCTTCTGGAAGAAGGCCGGTTCCTCCAGCAGCGCGACCTGGCGGCCGCACGGCAGTTGCTGCGCGCCGCCGCCTACACGTATGTTGCAGCCCTAATCCGTAGCGTGCTGACCCTGCCGGGATTTGGGAGGCTGCCGCGGCTGTAACCGGGCACCTCGCCTGCGCACCCCTCCTTCGATGGAACCTCCATGCTGCTTGCCTTGATGATTGCGGGACTTCTAATTGGGGTTTGGGTCGTCAGCTTCGTGGTGCCCACCTTCGCCGGGCCGGCATTTTCGCGCGGGGTCAAAGTCCTCCACCGCCAGCTTGAGCGGACCGACATGTGGTTTGGGCGCACTGTACCGGCGTCTTGGGCGGGGGCTGCGACCGAGGCGCCGCTCATTGCCGCCCTGGCCGTGGGGCTGATCGCGGGGCTTTGGGCATTTTTCGATCTGCTCGAAGACGTCGTGATGGGCGAGCCCATCGTCGGCGCCGACAAGGCGGTCTACTTGTTAATGCAGCAATTGCGGCAAGCGCCGTTCGACACGGTGCTGATCGGCATCACGGAACTTGGCGACGCCAAGGTTGTCGTCCCGGTGATGCTTGCAGCGTTGGCAGTCTTGGGTCTGTTGCGCCGATGGCGGGCGGCGGTTTTCGTGCTGGTTGCCACGGCGGGCGCTGGAGCTTTCGTCGCAGGTGTCAAGGCCGTCATCCACCGCCCGCGGCCGGTCTCGATCTACGACGGCGTTGCGCACTATTCCTTCCCGAGCGGCCACGCCACGATGAGCGTGGTGCTGTATGGGTTTCTCGCCTTTCTACTGGCGTATGGAGCGCCTGTCCGATGGCGGCGACCCATCACTTTCGTCGCGCTCAGCCTGATCGCACTGATCTCTTTTTCGCGGGTGTACCTCGGCGCGCACTGGATGTCGGACGTGCTGGCAGGGCTGGCGTTCGGCGTTGCTTGGGCGGCGCTGCTCGCGATCATTTATTTGCGGGCGAGACCACGGCCGATGCCCCTCGGGCTGTTTGGCGGTGTGCTGATTGTTGCCCTTGCAGGGGCTGGTGCCTGGCACATGTCCCATGACCTCGTCACGGAGGCTGCACGCTATTCGAACCCGGCGAGGATGCCATGAAAAACGGACCCTTTTACCGGCGGCTCGGGTATGCTTGGCATGGCATAAGAAGCGTGTTCCGGCGGGAGCGGAGCTTTCGCACGCAGTGTGTCGTTGCGCTCGGCACGCTGATGACTGTCGCCGCATTAAGGCCGGGCTGGTTTTGGGCAGGCCTCATCGCGCTCTCGATTGGCCTGGTGCTGGCATTGGAGTTATTCAACTCGGCCTTCGAAGCCCTCATCGACCACCTGCATCCCGACATTCACCCGGAAATCAAAGTCGCGAAGGATGCCGCCGCGGGCGCGGTGCTGATCGCAAGCCTAATGGCGCTGATCGTGGGGGCGTCAATGCTCGCCGCAACGCTGCCCTCAGTGCTCCCCGCCGTGTTCGGGCTTTGAGGCGTTCACGAACACCCCGAAGCGCATGCCGACATAGCTCGCGACCATGGCGATCACCGACGAGAAGACGACTGCGAGTTCGGGCGCAATAGCGGGTGCGGCCAGCAGAATGGCGGCATAGATCGCGTAGTTGAGCGCGGCCACGCTCCAAGCGACTGCAGCATAACGGCCGAATTCGGCCAGCGTGGGCCGGGTTTCAACCGCGAAAGTCCACCGGCGATGGCAGAGCCAGCCGGCGACCATGGCGCAGGAAATTGCTATCAAGCGGGCAATGAGCGGCGAGAGCGCGAACAGGCGCGTAAGTCCCGCCAACACTCCCGTGTCGACCGCCAGCGCAATCAGGCCAGACACTACGAAGCCCGCTCCGTGGTGGACGAGGCTTCGAGGATCTGCGGATGGCACAGGGCTGTTCATGGCGAACCCGTCCAGGCCAAGTTCCAGGCAACGGGATCGCCCGCCACACTGCGTCGCGGATGCCAAAGCGGGAGCGGGAAGCCGCTGCCCGCGAGATAATCGAATTCCTGCTGGCGGCGCCCGGTGATGGGATCGAGCTTCTTCAGCTCGTCGTCTACGAAGCCCGGGTGACACATCACCATATGGCGGGGGCCGATCGCCCGGCTAGCCGCGGCAAAATCGGATGGCGCGCGGCTTTCCGCGAAATTCGTGACACCGCCAAATCCGCGGTTTGTCTCGAACCCTGCCGCGCGGGCCTTGGCGCCGAAACCGAGTGTGAGGCCGCCCAGCGTCAAAGCCTTGGATCGGCCTGCACCGCGGATCAGGATGCGATCCAAACGGTCGGTGGGGTCGCGCAAAAGGGGACGGGTTGACTTCAGCGGATAGCGCCGCCCCAAGACCTCCAATAGCACCATGCGGATTATAGGCAGGGCGTGGACGTGCTGGTGGCCGTCGATATGATCGGGCGGAAAGCCAAGCTCGGCCTCGAAGCTTGCCAGCTGGCGCGTAATCTCGGCGGCAAGCTCCTTTCTGTCGATGCGGCCCGACACCGTGAGAAAGGTGACCTTGCCCAGGCTTGGGAACCGGCGGCCGGGCGCGAACGCCGGCATGGTGCCGAGTGGGCTGCCAAGCGTCAGGTTGAGATGGAGCCCGGCAGAAACACGGCCGCGGATGCGGGCGAGCCAGGTTGCGTGCGCTGGCCAATGGGCCGACGTCGTCATCGCGCTGGTCGCCGAAATCCGGCCCAACTCCGCAAGTTCCACGATAGCGCGGGACACGCCATTGGTCATGGCGAAATCATCGGCGCACAGCAGCACGCCCGCCGTCGACGCGGAGCCGTTCACGACCGCCGCTTTCGAGTTACGGCTCATGGCTCGAACCGTGGGCGTTTTCGCCGGGCTTGAAGCCGATCTCGTCGCCGATCAGGTAGAGCGGCCGGCGCTTAACCTCGTCGTAGATGCGGCCCAGGTATTCACCCATCACGCCGAGCGAGATCAGCTGGATTCCGGAGAAGAACATGATCGACACGATCAGGGTCGGGAAGCCCTTCTGATCGACGCCAAAGAACAGCGTTTTGGCGAGAAAGATCACGATATAGCCGAAAGCGAACAGCGAAACCGCAAGCCCCAGCAGCGACCAGACGCGCAGCGGCAACGTCGAGAATGAGGCGAGACCGTCGATGGCGAAGCGCGCCAAGCGCCGCAAATTCCACTTCGAGCCGCCACCGCCGGCGCGCTCGGGGACGTCGAAGGGAACGGCCTTTACCGTGAAGCCGATCCAGGCGTAGAGGCCCTTGTTGAAGCGGGCGCGTTCGCCCAGCCGGTTGAAGGCGTTGAGGGCGCGGCGGCTGAACAGGCGGAAATCGCCGCCGTTCTCGTGCAGCCGCGTGCCCGAGAGGGCGCGAAACAACCGATAATACATCAGCGAGGACGTGCGCCGGAGCGGCCCGTCGGCGTCCCGGTCACGGCGGGCTCCGTAGACGATGTCGTAGCCCTGACGCCAGCCTGCGATAAGATCGGGGATCAGTTCGGGCGGGTGCTGGAGATCGCTATCCATCAGGATGGTGACGTCGCCGGTCGCGGCGCGCAAGCCCGCGGTGACTGCAATCTCCTTGCCGAAATTCCGGCTCAGAGCGATGGCCTTTACGCGGGGCTCGGCTGCATTGGCAGCCCGCAAACCGGCAAGCGTGCCATCAGTCGAACCGTCGTCGACAAAGACCACGTCGAAATCGGCACCGGTTGCGTTCAGCACTGGGATCAGGCTGGCGAGCAGGGCCTGCAGACCGCGTTCTTCGTTGTAGACGGGAATGACCACAGTCAGCGTCAACGGACCTTGCGACCTATCCGTGGCCTCAGGCGCGCGGACCTGTTGGCTGCCCGCCTGCGGGACCTCACCAGCGCTCATCGTCACCTGCACACTCATCGATACCGTCCGGACGCCGTTTAGCGCGTTGATTTGGGCCTTTAGGCCATCGCGGCTCGCGAAAGTCCATCCCCGCCGGCTGTTCGAATGCGGCATTCAGTGTCGCAAGGCCGCCTTTAGGCTTGCGCTCGACCCGCAGCTGACTGTAACGCCGGAACAACTCGGCGAGGGATGACATGAAAATCTGCATGATCGGCGCGGGCTACGTGGGACTGGTTTCGGCCGCCTGCTTTTCCGAATTCGGCTGGACGGTGACCTGCGTCGACAAGGACGAAACCCGCGTCGCAGAGCTCAAGGCTGGTCAATCGCCGATCTACGAGCCGGGCCTGGACGATCTTTTGGAGCGCAACATCAAAGCCCGCAGAATCGTGTTTACCAGTGATCTCGGGCCGGCGGTGCAGAACGCCGATGTGGTGTTCCTTGCGGTCGGGACGCCGATGCGCCGGGGCGATGGCCATGCGGACCTTTCCTACGTGTTTTCAGCCGTCGAAGAGTTGGCGCCGCACCTATCGGGCTTCACCGTCATTACCACCAAGTCCACGGTCCCCGTCGGCACCAGCCGCCAGATTGAAACCCGGCTCAAAGAACTCGCGCCCGCCGCCGACTACGCCGTGTGCTCCAACCCCGAATTCCTGCGTGAAGGATCGGCGATTTCCGACTTCACGCATCCCGATCGCATCCTGGTCGGAACCGACGATGCGCGGGCGCGGGCCGTCATGGAGCGGCTGTACAAGCCGCTCGCCCTGCGCAAAGCGCCGCTGCTGTTTGTAACGCGCGAAAGCGCCGAGCTTGCCAAATACGCGGCCAATGCGTTCCTTGCCTTGAAGGTGTCGTTCATCAACGAGATTGCCGACCTGTGCGAAGCGGTCGGTGCAGATGTGCAGGAAGTCGCGACCGCCATCGGCAAGGATCGGCGGATCGGCGACAAATTCCTGCATCCTGGCCCCGGTTACGGCGGTTCGTGCTTTCCAAAGGACGTTTCGGCCCTGATCCGTACCGGGCGCGAGCACAAGGCGTCGCAATCGATCGTCGAGCAGGTGGAACGGGTCAACACGGAACGCAAGATCGCCATGGCGAGCCGTATCGAACATGCGCTCGGCGGATCCGTGCGCGGCAAGACCATCGCCATCCTCGGCGTGACGTTCAAGCCCAATACCGACGACATGCGCGACGCGCCAAGCCTCATCATCATCCCGATGCTGCAGGAGCGCGGTGCGACCGTGCGGGCGTATGACCCGCAAGGCCTCAAGCATGGCGCGCTTCTGCTGCCGGGCACCGTCTGGTGCGAAGACGCCCTCGATACCGCCAATGGCGCGGATGTCCTCGTCATTCTGACCGAATGGAATGAGTTCCGCGCACTCAATCTAGAAGCTGCCAGGGCCGTCATGACAGGCCACCGAATCGTCGATCTGCGTAATGTGCTCGATCCCGCATCGGCGCGTGCGCACGGTTTCGACTACAGCAGCATCGGGCGCGGATAACGCCCGCGGCCGCATCGCTTGCAACAAACTTCCCGCGCCGGGCGCACCAACATGCCAGCTGACACGACTGCCTAAGTGCCCCTAAAGTTAAGGATCGCGGTGTTTTACCGTGCGGTCCGCCGTGCCGCATCATTGGCCGGCTCGACTGGCTGGGGATGATTGAAGCCAATTGATTTCTTGCGACCGGAGGCATTTCCAATGAGCTCCATCGTGCCGCGACTGGCCCAAGTGCTGGCTGCAATTTTGATGTTCGCCGCGATGCCGGCTTTCGCTGCCGAAGACGCCGGTCAGTTTCATGTCGAAGCGCTCAACTTGCTGGCCAAGGGCGACATCGAAGGCGGGCGGCAGAAAGCGGAAAAGTATCGCGAATGGGTGATCCTCCAGGGCCGCCAAAATGATCCGCGCCTGGCCGATGCGACACAGGACCTCGCCATGGTTCACATGATGAAGGGGGATGTGGCGGAGGCCGATAAACTGGCCCAGCGCGCGCTCGCGATGATCGAGGCCGAAGCGCCGCTCAACCCCATGAGGCTGGCGACAGCACTCGGTCTGCTCGGCGGCATACACGGCATGCAAGGGCGGGTGGACGAAGCTCGGGCGCTGGCCGTCCGGTCGCAGACCCTCTTCAAGTCGGCCAATCCTGGCGAGCAGGACGTGCTGGCTAAATCGGCGCGGATTGCCGAACTCGACATGCAAGATGCTGCAAACTTCAAGGAGCTCGAGGACCATTACCTCGCGGTCATCGCTCATTTCGAAAAATCGCTGCCGGAGTTCGACAAGAACATTGTCGGCTTGAGGATCGCGCTGGCGAGCTTCTACGGCATGAACAATCGATGCGACCTGGCGGAGCCGATCTTAGCTCTAATCCAGGCAGCCCACGCGGTGCAGACCGACCCTGCGCCGCTGGAGCGGGGCATGGCGCTGCCGCAGGCGGGAGAGTGCAAGAAAAAGCAGGGCAACCTGGCTGCTGCCGAGGCCGACTTTCTGAAGGTGCTCGATTTGAATGGACAGATCGAGCAAGACGGAATGTTCGCGGTTGCGCCGCTCGTCAACCTTGCCGAAATCACCCATCGTGTTGGCCGCGATGGCGAAAGCCTCTCTTATGCGCGTCGTGCGTCGGCCATCCGTCAAAAGGAGCTGACCCTCGGTGCGGGACCGGGACGGGGACGGACAGACCAGGCGAAGCGGTTCGGCTTCGATCCGCTCATAACGGCTGCCTGGGGCAGCGCGAACGGCACAGGCGCCGACCCGGCAGCGCTTGCCAGGGAAGCGTTTCTGGCGGCGCAATGGGCTTCGCAGAATGCGACTGCGGGCGCGCTCAATCAGCTCGGAGACCGGCTTGCAGCACGCAGCGGCGATGTGGCAAGCTTGATCCGCGCGAGCCAGGATCTCAAGCGCGAATGGCAACGCCTCGACCAGACCCTGGTGCAGCTTCTGGTGACGGGGAGCGCGGAGCCTGCGATTGCCAAGGCGCGCGCCCGGATGGGCAAGCTTGAACACGATCTTACTGCTGCCGAGGCGGCGATCGCCAGCCAGTCTCCAGGTTACGCCGGGTTCATCGGGCTCAAGCCGCTGGGACTGGACGAGGCCAAACGCCTACTGGGTGCGGACGAAGCATTGATTGTGATCCATACCGGCGAGACTCAAACCTTCATCTGGGCCGTGACTCTGCAAGGCGAGCGCTGGACCAGCTTCGAAATCTCGCGTGCGGCGTTGACGGAGAGGGTGCTGGCGCTGCGCTGCGGGCTCGATGAAACGGCCTGGCGGGGACCGGGCGCTGAACGGTGTCTTAAGCGGCTGGACCTGGATTCGGACGAGGCTTGGCAGCCGGGACAAGCGCTGCCGTTCGATCTGGAGGCCGCGCATCAGTTGTATGAAAGCCTGTTCGGCGGCCTGAACGCCCTCATCGCCGGCAAGCACCTGCTGATCGTACCGTCGGGCGCGCTAAGCAGCCTGCCGTTCCAGGTTCTTGTCACCACAGACCCCAATGCGAGCAATGCAGTCGATATCCTGGCTTGTACGCAGCCATGCCTTGACCGTGCTGCCTTCGGTATCGAGCTTGAGTGCGTTGCGCACCTCCGCGACCCCGTCGCGGGCGCCCAAGCCGTTTATCGGCTTCGGCGCCCCCGTGCTGGAGGGCACTCCCAAGTGCACGGTGGTCACAGTGCCGGAAACGTGTGCCCAAGATGAATTGCAGGCAAATCGGGGCCCGGCCGACCCGCCCGAAGCACAGGCTGCGTCCGCCTATTTCCGCGATGGGATGGCCGACATCGCCGCCGTGAGAAAGCTTTGTCCGCTGGCCGATACGGCGCACGAATTGACGTGCGTGGCGCGCAGCGTCGGGGCGGGACCCGGCAGCATCATCATCGGCAAGGACATGACGGAGACCGCGCTCAAGGCCGCGCCGCTCGATCAATATCGCATCATACACTTTGCAACCCATGGACTGCTGGCGGGGGAAACCGCACGGTTGACGAAAGCTCGCGCGGAGCCAGCGCTTGTGCTTTCGCCTCCGGACACGCCAACCGAACTCGACGATGGCCTGTTGACCGCGTCGGAAGTCGGCGCCCTGAAGCTCGACGCCGACTGGGTGGTCATGTCGGCGTGCAACACAGCGGCCGGAGACGCGCCGGAGGCGGAGGCATTGTCGGGGCTGGCGAGGGCGTTCTTTTATGCGGGAGCACGCGCATTGCTCGTCTCGCATTGGCCGGTTTATTCGTTTGCCGCCACCACATTGACCAGCCGAACATTCGATGAATTGCGCCGGAATGCCGGCATCGGGCGCTCCGAATCGCTGCGCCGGGCGATGCTTGCGCTTATCGACGACGCGACGCGGCCTTGGGCGGCGCACCCGTCGGTGTGGGCGCCGTTTATCGTCGTGGGCGAAGGCGGCGCAGCGAGATAGTCCTACTTGCCGCCAAGCTGCCCGGATCAGGCCGGTGCACCGGCCTGACGGTTGGGTGCAGCGTTCGCAAACGCCGGCAGCGCTTCACAGCGGGCAACGATGCGGTCGATCGTCGGCGTGCCCGCGACCTCGATCTTGAAAACGCGCATGACGGCCGCAATGCTCGCAAGGCAGATGTCCGCCATGGTCACTTGGTCGCCATGACAGAACGCGCCTGTCTCCGCTTCCATCGCGAGGCGCTGTTCGACGGCCATAAGCCCGGTCGTGAACCAATGGATCTGCCACGCGCGCCAAGCGGCATCGTCGAAGCCGCCCGCGGACGTCAGATATTTCTTCACCCGCGGCGTGATCAAGGGATGGGTGTCGCTCGCCAGCATCGCCGCAATCGAGCGGACGCGGGCGCGCCCATGTGGATCAGGCGGCAGCAAAGATGGCGCGGGCGCGATCTCGTCGAGAAACTCCAGGATCGCGACCGACTGCGTCAGCGGAGGATGCCCCGGCTCGACGAGCGCGGGAATCGCGCCTAACGGATTAATCTTAAGGAACTCCGGGCTGCGCTGCTCGCCGGCATCGAGATTGACGATGTGCTCGTGGGCGGTCATGCCCTTGAGGCTCAGCGCCACGCGCACACGATACGTCGCCGATGTGCGCCAGAAGGCATACAGCTCAAACGCGGGCTGCTCAAACGCGGGCTGCTTGCTCATGGACTTGGCTTCTCCGTCGGCTTTTCGCCGCCTTTGGGCTTCTCGGCGGGTTTTACCTTAGGCGGTTCCGGCTTTGCACCTTCACCACCGTAGGCCAGCACTTTAGACATCATCGCATTGCGCATTTCGTTTCCCTTATCAGCGTCCGCCGGACTAACACGGCCTGCCGTTCCACGTCGAGTTTCCGCGAGTTGCGTGAGCAAGCACCGAACCAAGGTTGCCACTCGATATTCTAAGACTTTAGACTATGCTGCGCCGCTGATCACCCCCCTGATGAAAGTCGGCCCTGCGTCATGAGCGAACGCACGACACTCAACCGCCACCTGGACGACTGGGCACGTGACGACGCCCGGAAGGCGGCTGTCGCCGTGACGCTGAAGGCACTCGGGGGCGCATGCATCGAGATCGCGCATTTTCTTGAGCTTGGCGCGTTGAGCGGCCCGCTCGGAGCCGTCACCGGCAAGCACGGCGCGATCGACCCCCAGCGGGAACTCGACGTGCTGGCCAACAACACCCTCATTGCCGCGCTGGCTGGTACGCCCGTCGCGCTGCTGGTCTCGGAGGAACTCGACGACCCGCTGCCGTTGCACCCTGCGGGCGCGCTCATCGTGGCCGTCGATCCGCTCGACGGGGCGTCGAATGCCGACACCAATGCTGCCATCGGCACCATCTTCTCCGTGCTGCCGAACGCCACCAATCCCGACCATCTCCTGCTTGGCTCCGCCCAGCTGGCCAGCGGGTTCGCCGTCTACGGCCCGCAGACAGTGCTGGCGTTGACGGTCGGCGCGGGTACCTCGATTTTCACGCTCGACCCACGCTGCGGGCAGTTCGTCACGACTGTTGGCCGCGTCGACATTCCCGAACAGGCGGCGGAGTTCGCCATCAATGCATCCAACCACTGGCATTGGGACGAGCCGATCCGCACCTACGTCGACGATTGCCTGCGCGGCAAGGATGGACCGCGCGCTGCCGAATACAACATGCGCTGGACCGGCTCGTTCGTCGCCGAGGTCTATCGCATCTTGATGCGCGGCGGCGTCTATCTATATCCCGGCGACAAGCGCAGAGGTTTCACCGAGGGACGGTTGCGGCTCGTCTATGAAGCCAACCCGATCGCATTCCTGGTCGAACAGGCCGGCGGTTGCGCGAGCACGGGACGCCAGCGCATTCTCGACGTGCCGGCCAGCGCCTGGCATCAGCATACGCCGGTCATCGTGGGATCGTGCCGCGAGGTCGACTATCTGCAGCGCCTCACCTGCAATCCCCACGCGATTACCGAGCGCTCGCCGCTGTTCGGCCGCCGGGGTTTGTTTCGAATTTAATCCAGCCAGCAACGGTCAGTTTTCACCTCATGTCGATCAAGCATCCGATCATTTCGGTTACCGGCTCTTCGGGCTCGGGCACCACGTCCGTCAAAATGACGTTCGAGCAGATTTTCCGCCGCGAAAACGTGCAAGCCGCTTTTATCGAGGGTGATGCCTTTCATCGCTATGACCGGACCGGCATGAAACAGGCGATCAGCAAAGCCGCGCGGGACGGCAACGAAATCTTCAGTCATTTCGGATTGGAGGCCAATCTGATCGACGAATTGCAGGCGACGTTCAAATCCTACAGCGAATCCGGAACCGGGCAGACGCGGCGCTATATTCATTCGAAAGCGGAAGCCGGCGGCGGCGATATTCCAGAGGGCACGTTCAGCGCCTGGGAAGCGATCAAGCCCGGCAGCGACCTGCTGTTCTACGAAGGTCTACACGGATCGCTCGTCACGGGGAAATTTGATCTTGCCCGCTATGCGGATTTGAAAATCGGCGTCGTACCGGTGATCAACCTGGAATGGATACAAAAGATTCACCGCGACAAGGCCGATCGCGGCTATTCGCTCGAAGCTGTGACCCAGACGATCCTGCGGCGGATGCCCGACTATATCAAATATATCTGTCCGCAATTCACCGAGACCGATATCAACTTCCAGCGTATTCCGACCGTCGACACGTCGAATCCGTTCATCGCGCGATGGATTCCCACGCCCGATGAATCGATGGTTGTCATTCGCTTCCGTGATCCGCGCGGGATCGATTTCTCCTATCTGCTGTCTATGATTCACGACAGCTTCATGTCGCGCGCCAATTCGATCGTCATTCCAGGCAGCAAACTCGATCTCGGCATGCAGCTCATTCTCACGCCCCTCGTCATGCAACTCGTCGAACGCAAGCGGCGGGCGTAGGAGGAGTGCGAAACGGGTCGTGAAGGCCAGGGCACGCGCTTTTGTTTGGTCGGGCTCAGAAGTCCGCGCTTTTGTTTGGTCGGGCTCAGAAGCCCGCGCTTTTGTTTGGTCGGGCTCAGAAGCCCGCGCTTTTGTTTGGTCGGGCTCAGAAGCCCTCCGGGGCCCTGGACCCCTGACCAACGGTGGTCTTTCCATCGTCCCCTCCCCTCTTGCGGGGAGGGGTAAGGGGTTGGGGCGGGCCGTCTCAAAGATCGTACGAACACAGCTGCCAACGGCTCGGCGATCATCCTCGTGGACCACGAGAGCGCGTGAGGCCACAACGACACTTTTAACTTCGCGGCGCGAGAGCGCTGCGAAGTTAAAAGCAGGGGGAGGAGCGGCGCGTTCTCCACGCGAAGCGTGGCGCTGCCACGACGCGGGCATTCCGATGTTGGTAGAAGCGATAAGACGCCGCTCCTTGCAAGATTTTAGGCCTACCCGTAGCTTTTAACACTCGCGGACACAGGAACTGCCCCCGTGCGGGTACGTCCACGCGAAGCGTGGCTCCGCCACGGCGAGCCTAGGATCGTCCAGCGCGTACTGGCACACCCGACTTGCATCCTGCCACCGCCGATTAGAACGCCTTCCGGATCAGCGCCCCCCGTTGCAACAGGACACGCCAAAGATACGGGACGCTTCCAGGAGCGGGGATAACTTTCTCGCACCGAGTCGCTCGCAAAATTTGCGGTTCGGTTTGTAGGTCGGCATGTATGCGGCAATTTCGCAGCCGAGACCCGGCGCCATGCGGCAGGCCCCACCTCTCGTTCAGTGTGCAGGGCTAAGTCGGCCTTCGATGAGTTTGCGCGCCCGCCGAACGCAGACATAAAGCATTGAAAAAACAACTATCTGTCGAACCTCGGCGCGCCCCGCTCAAGTATCCACCGATGCTTGGGCCCCACCGCCGCGATCCGCTGCACGCAACGCTGAGGCGCATCAAGCACCAGATGCTCGAAGGCAAATGGCGTCAGCCGGCCACGCACCACTTCCAGCAACTCGCCCGGCCGCAACAGAAAATCCGGGTTCGACGGCTTCCCGAACCGCTCGTTTCCAATTGCAAACGTCTCGTAGATCAACATCCCGTCCGTAGCGACCGCAGCTATGACGTCGGCCAACCTCGGCCGGTGCAGATAGTTGGTCACGATGACCACATCGAAAGGGTCGCGAGCCCACGGCCACGGCGCGCCGTCCTCCAACTCGGTTGCGATCAGTCTGACCCCGGCCCACTGCCCCGTTTCCAGAAATTGAGTCAACCCCTCGACGCCCGATGCAGCGTCCCGATCCACCCCCGTGACATCGTAACCTCGGCCATGCGCGAGCCGCACATGCCGCCCTCGGCCACAGGCCAGATCGAGCGCTGTCGCACCCTCCCGCGGCGCACCCGCGAGCCAGGCGCTGACCCAAGCTGACGGGCTTCCGGACGGCTCATGCCCCTCAACCAGTCCGCCCTCGAACAAATTACGCACCATGGGCTGGCTGCGTCCTCTCGCGAATTGTCATTTCGCTCTGGTATGCCATATAAGCCCCCATGACAGCGAACAGTGTTCCCTTCCGCAAGATGAATGGACTCGGCAACGAGATCCTGGTGGTCGACCTGCGCGCCACCCAGCGTGTCCTGACGTCTGCTGAAGTCGAGACGATTGCGCGCAATCCGCGCTTCAAGTTCGACCAGCTCATGGCGCTGCACCAGCCCCGCTCGGGCGCGACCGACGGCCTCGTGCGCATCTATAACGCCGATGGCTCTGAAAGCGGCGCCTGCGGCAACGGCATGCGCTGCGTCGCCTGGGCCGAACGGCTCAAAACCGGCAAGACCTCGTTCGTATTTGAAACTGCAGCGGGAAATTTGGCGTCGCAGGCCCCGGCTCTTGCAGCCATCAGCGTCGACATGGGCGCGCCGCGCTTTGGCTGGCAGGATATTCCCCTTGCTGAACCCTTCAACGACACGCGCCACATCGAGCTCCAGATCGGCCCCATCGACAAGCCCGTTCTGCACTCGCCTTCGGTCGTGAACGTCGGCAACCCCCACGCGATTTTCTGGGTCGACAACGACCCCAACGCGTACGATCTCGCCCGCCTCGGCCCGATGCTGGAAAACCATCCCATATTCCCCGAGCGCGCCAATATTTCGCTCGCCCGCGTGACTTCGCCCGACGCCCTGACGTTGCGCACCTGGGAACGCGGCGCGGGACTAACGAAGGCCTGCGGATCGGCCGCCTGCGCCGCCGCCGTGTCGGCTGCCCGCATCAAGTTGACCGGCCGCACGGTCACCGTCACCCTGCCCGGTGGCAAGCTCTTGGTCGAGTGGACCCCCGGCGATCGCATCGTCATGACCGGCCCCGCCGAAGACGAATATGCAGGCGCTCTCGACCTCGCGACGCTTACAGAAGCCGCGGTTGCCCAATGACGGAACCCTCCGTCATCACCCTGGGCTGCCGGCTCAATGGCTATGAGTCCGAATGTATGCGCGCCCACGCGAAGGCCGCAGGCCTCGACGACGCCATCATCGTCAACACCTGCGCCGTCACGGCCGAAGCGGTGCGCCAGGCCACTCAGACCATCCGCAAGCTCAGACGCGAGCACCCTCTGGCCCGCATCATCGTGACCGGATGCGCAGCGCAGATCGAACCCGAACGTTTTGCCAACCTCCCCGAAGTCGACCACGTCTTGGGCAACGCCGAAAAAATGGCGCCGCAAACCTTCGCCGGGCTGGCCTCGACGCCGCGCGTGCAGGTTGGCGACATCATGGTCCAGCGCGAAACGCTCGCCCACCGCATCGACCCTTTCGCCTGTCGCGCCCGCGCCTGGGTGCAGGTCCAGAACGGCTGCGACCATCGCTGCACGTTCTGCATCATTCCATACGGCCGCGGCCCGTCGCGATCGGTCCCGGCCGCCGAAGTCGTGGCCCAGATCCGCCATCTGACCGAGGCTGGCACGAGCGAAATCGTCCTGACCGGCGTCGACATGACCTCCTACGGCGCCGACCTGCCGGACACACCCAAGCTCGGCCGTCTCGTCCGTCAGGTTCTGCGGGCTGTCCCCGAATTGAAGCGCCTCCGTCTCTCCTCTTTCGACTGCATCGAAGCGGATGCGGATCTGCTGGCGGCGCTGGCCGAAGAGCCTCGCCTCATGCCGCATTTGCACCTCTCGCTTCAGGCCGGCGACGATTTGGTGTTGAAGCGCATGAAACGCCGCCATGCCCGCGCCGACGCCATCGCCTTTTGCACTGAGGCCCGCCGTCTGCGGCCGGGCGTCGTGTTCGGCGCCGACCTCATCGCCGGGTTCCCGACCGAAACCGAGACTATGTTTTCCCGCTCCCTGGACCTTGTCGACGACTGCGGCCTGACGTACTTGCATGTCTTCCCCTATTCCGCCCGCCCCGGAACGCCCGCCGCCCGGATGCCGCAAGTAGCCAAGACCGAAATCAAGACCCGCGCAGGCCGTCTGCGCGCCAAAGGAGAAGCTGTGCTGTCAACCTATCTCGACCGCCGGATCGGGCATTCGACCTCGGTCGCCGTCGAACGCTGCGGAACCCATGGCCGCACGCCCGAATTTTGCGATGTGAGGCTCGCGGCGCCGTGTGAGCCGGGCGCGCTCGTCGATATCCGCATCACCGGCACCACCGATCGCCTTCAATTGACCGGAGTGGCGCTTTGACTGACAAAGACGCGCAGAAAAAGTCCGGAATACTGGGACGCCTCTTCGGCCGCAAGGAAACACCCGCCGCTGAAGCTCAGGCTCCCAAGTTGCCGCAGGAAGCGCCCGACAGCCTGACCCTCGAGGGTGGCGACGCTCCCGCAGGTGTGGCGGCGGAAGTCGCCGTATCCGCAGTCCTGGCGCCCGCGCCTGTCGCGGCCCGCATTGAGCCCGAACCCGCAACCCCACCCGCCAAGAAGGGCTGGCTCTCCCGCTTAACCGCGGGTCTTGCCAAGACTTCCTCCAAGCTCTCCGACGGCATCACCGGCATCTTCACCAAGCGCAAGCTCGATGCCGATACCCTCGATGATCTCGAAGACCTGCTGATCCAGTCCGACCTTGGCCTCGAAACGACCAAACGTATCACGGACACCATTTCCAAGGGCCGGTTTGAAAAGGGCATCGCCCCCGACGACGTGCGTCAGATCCTCAGCCAGGAAGTAGCCCGCGTCCTGCGACCGGTGGCCAAGCCCCTGGTGATCGATCCCGCCCATAAGCCCCACGTCGTGCTCGTTGTTGGCGTCAACGGCTCCGGTAAGACCACGACGATCGGCAAACTCGCCGCCCAGTATAAGCGCGACGGATTGTCCGCCATGATCGCGGCCGGAGACACTTTCCGCGCCGCCGCGATCGACCAGCTGAAGGTGTGGGGCGAGCGAACGAATACGCCTGTGATCGCGCGCGAAGTCGGTGCCGACAGCTCAGGCCTCGCCTATGACGCGCTTCAACAGGCGCGCGATGCCCATGCCGATGTGCTATTGCTTGATACGGCCGGCCGTTTGCAGAATAAGCAGGCGCTGATGGATGAGCTGGAAAAGATCATCCGCGTGATCCGCAAGCTCGACAGCTCGGCGCCCCACGACGTCATTCTCGTACTCGACGCCACGACCGGGCAAAACGCCTTAAGCCAAGTGGAAGTGTTTCGTCAGCGAGCGGGGGTATCAGGTCTCGTTATGACAAAACTCGATGGCACGGCTCGGGGAGGTATACTCGTGGCCATCGCCGCCAAATTTGCGTTACCCGTACATGCTATCGGCGTCGGCGAAGGGATCGACGATCTCGCACCCTTTGATCCCGACGACTTCGCACGCACCATCGCCCAACTTTGACTTAATGCTCCGCGCCCGGCGCGGGCCTGATCAAGACGTTCAGAAAGGTTTGACCACGAATGGCCGCCAATAAGCGCTGGTTTCCGTTTACCGCGGAGCAGTCCGTCAACATTTTGAGCGAATTCGGGCCGTTGGTGACGATGTTTATCGTCAACGCGATCGCCGGCATCACGGCGGGCACGTGGGCCCTGCTCGTCGCGACGGTCGTCGCCATGGTGGTGATGCGGCTCGTGATTGGCCGCCTGCCGATTTTTCCTATCATCGCCTCGAGCGTGACGGTCGTCTTCGGCGCCCTGACGATCATGACCGGCGATCCGATCTGGATCAAAATCAAGGTCTCCATCTTCAACGCCATGTTCGCCGGTTTCCTGTTCGGCGGACTGTGGGCGACCAGCGCGATCCGGGGGGCCATTTCCTTGTGGTCTGTGATCGGCTTGACCGCCGCAGTCCTGCTTGCGCAAATTCCCTATATTGACTTGAGTCATGCCCTGCCGGCGGTTGGCAGCGAAAAAAATCCGCTGACGACCAACCTCGTATGTCTGTCGACTCTCGTGATCGGCTTCCTGCTTGGCGGCCTCGTGTTCCGCCAGAACTTTTTTGGCTACGTCTTTGAAAAGACGTTCCATTTTACTCATGAAGGCTGGGACAAATTCACCTACAGCTTCGCCTGGTTCTTCGTCCTCACCGCCGTGTTGAATGAAGCCGTCCGGCAATATTACGTCGACACGCGGACCTACGACGTCTTCGGCCACGCCATGAACGGAACCAGCATCTGGATTCTCTTCAAGGTGGCCTTGATCATGCCGCTCTCCGGCCTCTACGCTTGGTTCCTGACGCGGCTCATGCAAAAGTACCGCATCGATCCGCCGGGCCACCCCGAGGCGGCTGGAACGGCCACCGTCACCAAAGCCTCTGCCAGCGTCCAATAACTCACCTGGTCGACCCTTCGCTTTCTTTGGAGCACCCGAGGTGACAGATTTGACGGAAACTAAATCGACCGGCCATCCCGACGACACTCGGCGCCAGCTGGTGAAGCTGCTGCTGGAACTTGGCCCCCTGGTCATCTTCTTTTTCGTCAACGCCGAAGCCGGCCTCTATTGGGGCACGGGCTGCTTTGTCGCGGCGACGCTGGCCGCCCTCGTTAGCTCCAAGCTTGTGCTCGGCAGGATCCCGATCATGCCGCTCGTATCGAGCGTTTTCGTCATCGTTCTTGGCGGACTAACCCTCTGGCTGCACGACGATTTGTTCATCAAAATCAAGCCCACGATCGTCAATGCCTTGTTTGCAACCACCCTGTTCGGCGGCCTCGCCTCTGGGCGCTCGTGGCTCAAATACCTATTCGGCGACGCCTTCCACCTCACCGAGCGCGGCTGGCGTATTTTGACGTTCCGCTGGGCCTGTTTCTTCGTCGTTCTGGCGGTCTTGAACGAAGTGGTGTGGCGCAACACCTCGACCGAGTTTTGGATCAGCTTCAAGCTGCTCGGCATGATGCCGCTCACGATGACATTTGCGATAGCGCAAATCGGCCTCTTGAAAAAGTATGAAGCATCTGCAAATTGAACACTGTACGCAGATTCGCACACCTGTTGACCACTGATCACATCGCCGTGTGTTCCACCTTGGAACAAGGGTTTCCCGTTCATACTTGAGTTTGAAAGCCAACCCTCGACTCTTCGGCGTGGCGGGAGTTTATTATTCTTTGATGTGGAATTTGGAGTAACATTTGTGCCGATTCGTATAAAATAGGGGTGCTCTAGCGGTCGCAGCTCGCCTCACGGCGTAACAAGGTTTGGATGATTGAAACATGGCCCGAGAAACGTCTTCTTTGCAGCTCGAGTTCTCCCCGATCCACCTCCTGCATCGGGCAGGTCAGTGCGCGGGCGACGTATTCCAAGCTGAAATGTCGCTCGGTGACCTCACCCCGCGGCAATACGCGATCCTTCTGACCGTCGCTCAGAACGAAGGGCTCAGTCAGACGCATCTCGTTGAAAAGACCGGCATCGACCGCTCGACGCTGGCCGATATCGTCCGCCGCCTGCTGAAAAAGGGTTTGCTGCAGCGCCGCCGCACCAAGGACGATGCACGCGCTTATGCCGTCAAGCTGACGGAAGAAGGCCAGCGCATACTGAAATCTGCCGAGCCGATCGCTCGCAAGGTCGACGATCGCATCCTTTCGGCCCTGCCCGGCCAGCAGCGCGAACGCTTCGTTGAAGACCTCAACACGATCGTTCGCGCCCTTGGCAGCGCGAACCTGGTCCAGGCTGCCACCAAGGAGTGAACGAGACGGTGGCAGCACCGTCTCGCTGAACTCAGAACCCGATCTCGTACTCGATGCGGGTGCGCAGCGTCCGGTCTTCGGTGGCGTCCGTCAGCCCGAACAAGTAGCCGACTTCATACTTTATTTTGCCTCGGCTTCCCACGTCGCGCAGATTGACGCTGCCGGCAAACATCGGCCCGATCCGCAGCTGTTGCTCGGACAGCTTGCCCGGACGATTGAGATCGTCGATCTGGCCATAAATCTCGATGCCGGGCTGGAACAGCGTGGTCAGCCGGTATCGCGTCTGCCAGGCATACTGGAATGTGTTGGCGGTCGAGGCCGCCACGCCGACCTCTTTCTCGATATAGAGATTGAGCGTGTGCAGCGTCTTATCGTGTTCTTTTTGAACCAGAACCCCAAGCTTTGCCGTGTCGATATCCGCGCTGGACAGAGCATGGGCGTACTCGGCGAAAATCGAGAAATCGACGAAATACTGCCCCGGCTGCGTTAGCATGAAATAGTTTTCGAACGTCAGCGCATCCGCCGACACCTTCTGGCCGGGATGTTTCGCCGTCTCCAGCTCCAGCTCGACGAACCAGAACGGAAGCACGCCTACGCCGATTTCAGTTGGGAAGCTGAGATCGTGATTGTTGCCATCTTTGCGCTTGTCGAAAGTCATCGAGGCGTTGTTCTCGATCTCAAATTCCCGGTAGTCGATATTGGGATAGCGCACCTTGAATTCGGCGCGCGCCGGCTGGCCTCCGGCGAACGCCGAGCACCCCAGAATTCCTATCACGGCCAGGCAATTAGAGCTAAAAGACGCGAGCCTGCGCGTCGCACATATGGCGGTCATGTTGATTGTCCCCTGGAGCGAAACCTACTTCGCGATAATCTTACCCGTACCGGCAATGTTGAAATCGTCGAAGAACGGATAGCTTCCGGGCGCCAGCGGGCCCACATACACTGTTACGGTTTTCCCAGGCGCAATGACCTGCTCGCGATTGAGCTCGTCGCTTTCAAACTCGATCGCACTCGTTTCCGAATTTGTGATCGACAATGCAATTTTTTCGCCGGCTTTGACAGTGACGGTACTGGGGGAAAATTTGTGCCCGTGGACGGTAATCGAAACGGACTGGTCGGCCGCGGCATTCGTAATGCCGCAGAGCAGCGCGCACGCTGCAAGCGTTATTCGGCTCATTGTTTTCTCCAATGGGCAGGAGTCAAGGTCCTGCAATCGGTGTCACAAAAGCGGCTGCCTCTGCGCGATCAGCTGTAGTGATGAACTTGCGGCCGTCAACCGCGATGTTCTTGAATTAGAATAGTTATAATCGGCAAATCCTGCCGGTTCAGTCGCGCTTGGGCGGTCCCAGGAACACTTCCGGATTGGCCGGCGCTCCATAATGAAAGCCCTGCAAATAATCGATTCCAGCCGCAATGAGGAACTGCGCCGTCTCTTCGTCCCCCACCCATTCGGCGACGGTCTGCATCCCGAAAGCTCGCGCCAATTCCACCATCGACTTGATGAAAACTTGGTCACCCTTGTCGTGACAAACGTTCTTGACGAAGGCTCCGTCGATTTTGACGAGATCCGCGTTCAGCAGCTTGAGATTGCGGAAATTCGTATAACCCACTCCGAAATCGTCGATCGCGGCCTTGCAGCCGAGATCCTTGATCGTATCCACGAACACCATCGTCTGATCGAGATCGTGGATCGCCGCCGTTTCGGTAATCTCGATCGTGAGCCGCTTGGTGATCGATCGCTGCCCACCCGTTAGCCTGTGCAGCGAGACGAGCCACTCGTTGTCGCCCGAGGTAAGGCCGGACACGTTGAGTGAGACGCGCAGGTCCAGATACCGTTGCAACAGTCCGATCGCAAGTTGCTGCGAGCGCAGATCGATCAGCCGCGACAGCCCGAGCTGCTCGGCAATCGGCATGAAATCCCCGGCCGACACGCGGCTGCCGTCGAGATTGATCATCCGTAGCAGGCACTCGTAGTGATCGGGCTTGCCGGTCGCAGCACTCACCATCGGCTGCAGCTCGAGAACCATGCGTTGTTCGTCGAGCGCGCTGATCAAGGCGTTCGCCAGCGCCTGGTTGCGCCGCCGCAGCTTTTCTTCGTCGGGTCCTGCTTCAAAGGCAACGAAACTATCGAGCCTCCGCCGCCGCGCTCGATCGAGCGCTTGCAGCGCGTGCGCCATCGCTTCTTCTGCGCTTCTGGCCTGGTCGGGAAGCGCCACCCCGCCGATTGAAATCGTCGCCGCGAGCTTGGCTGACGTGGTCTCGAAATGGCCTTGCCGCACAGCGGCCATCAACCGGTCCGCCACGACGCGCATCGTGCCGGGTCCGCAATCGTTGAGCACGATGCCGAACTTGTTGGCGCCGGTGCGGCCGAGCAGATCGCCAGCCCTCAGATGCCGCTTGATCAGCTTGGCGACCCCCGCCAGAACTTCGTCGCCCGCCGCAAAACCGAACGTTTCGTTGACGACGTCCAGTCCGTTCACCGCAGCCAGCAGGAACGCGCACGGCTTATGCGCGCCCCGGGATTGAGCGTATGCCGCTTCCAATCCCTCGATCAGCGTCGGCCGGTTGAGCTGCCCCGTGAGTTCGTCCTGCTCGCCGCGTTGGCGCAACCGCTGCTCGTGTTCATAACGGCCGGTAATCACCCGCATCACGCCGAGCGCGCGAACCGGCCTGCCGTCGGTGCCGGGCCACCAGCGGCCCTGCTCTTCGATGTGAATGCTTTGCGCCTGCATGCGGCCGCGCGGGTAGAAGCTGTATTGCAGGCTATAGGCAAGCCCTTCCAGCCCAACCGGCGTCGCAGCATTTGGCAGCGTCATTGCCGCGCGCCGCTGGTCGATGAATTGGGGAACGATCTTGAGCTGGAACGCCGAACCGGTCGCGATTTCGCCTAGGTGTTCGACGCCCAATAGCGTCGCAGCATGTTGATCCCAAGCAAGAGTGTCGCGCGCGAAGTCCCAGAGGAACGCCGTTTCGCCGACGCTTTCCATCACACCGGAAACGTCGATGCGTCCAGCCCCCGAGCCGGCTAATCCGCCTGCAAGCGCCCGGAGTTGCCGCTGATCGGGTTTTGGCGACAGCTCTGACACGTGGTCTCCATCTCCGGGGCTCACCGCCCTCGAATTCAGTTTTACGTGCAGATCGTATCCGCCCCCGCGCACCGCACGAGAAAATCATGGCACGACAGCGGCACCGGCCAAGCCGATCCCATCGAGAAACCTAAACACGATGTGTTAACAGTGTTTAAAATTGTTTGGTTATTTCCGGCATCAATCGCGACCGTCCAAACAAACAAGGCCCGCACTTCTGCGGGCCTCCCAACGGCGAAGTTTCATCGCGGCGCGCCCGATCTTGGGCTCCCGTCGACTTAGTTGTCTTGGCTGCCTATATTGAGGTTGCGGCGCGCCACGCTCGTTCCGATCGTGTAGCCTGCGATCGTGTCGATCATCGTCGAGAATAGGATGATGAAGAACACCGACGTCGCTGCCTTGGGAACCAGCAGGAACTCGATCAAGCAGATGATCATGACGACCATCGACAGCGCATGATCGACGAGGGACGAGGTCGTCGCATAGGTCGACTTCAAGAGCTCGATGAACAGCATGACCAGCGTGATGATGATGAGCATATCACCCCACGTGAACTTCCATGACACGAGCGCATCGGGACGGCTGCTCGGCATGGGCAACGAGAAGATTTGATGGTTGAGATCGACACCCGTCAGCGCCAGAAAATTGTACAGAACGAACGCAATCGCGATCAACGGAATGGCGCGCAACGTCATGCGGTCTCTCTCCCCACGTTTTCAAAGTCACGCCGTCGGCGCGCAAGTTGTGGGCTTTCACCCGGCCCCGCTTATACACACGCCATGATGGCAGCGCAAAGACAGATCGAGCAAAATCTCAGACGTCTGTTTTTGCGTCCAGGATCTGGCGTCCGTTGTACATGCCGGACTTCAAATCGATGTGATGGGGACGGCGGCGCTCGCCGGTCTTCTTGTCTTCCACGTGAGCAGGCGCGCTCAGTGCGTCGTGCGAACGGCGCTGGTTGCGCTTCATACGCGACACTTTTTTCCTCGGAACAGCCACGGCGTCTTACTCCCTGAAGTCGAATGAACGAGCCGGAGAACCCTGATTTCGCAAGCCTTTGCGATCGAAATTGAGCCCGGCTGGAAACAACAAAACCGGGGCGCGCCGCTGATGTTCATCGGCTGCCGTCCGGTCATTCATGCTGCTCTATACCCAATACTCGGCCAAAACACCAGCCCCACCCCACAAATTTTGCGGCCAGCTCTCAGTTGGCCCCCAGTTGGCCCCCAGTTGGCCCCAGGTGATGTTTGCTCCAAACCCGATAACCCAAGCTTAGCGCGAAACACTCATCACGCGCCCCTTGAGCCTCGATCTCTCGGCCGCCGTGAGCGCAACCCGCGGCGCGCCAGCCGGCATGGCCATGAACCGGCGCCCCACCGCATGCAGCACATGCGCCGTATCGTTCGATGCGCTTACGGAAAAGTCGGCCGTATGATGCGCCGGTATTCCGATCTGCCGCGCTTGGGTCCAGCTATCGTGTCCTGCTCCCAAATACAGCACGAGCCAACCATCGTCCCGCTGCTTGCGATGCAGAAGGCTTTTGATCTTCTCGAACGTGTACTCCCGAGACGCATTTTCTAGGCCGTCGGTCATGATCGCCATGATGCGGCGCTCGTCCTTTGCCGACAAACAGTCGAGCAGCGCCGCACTATAGCCGACCGCATCCAGCAACGGCGTCCCCCCTTCCGGCTGATATTCCTCAAGTCCGACTTCCAGGCAGGTCTCGACCGGTTCGCGATCGCGGATGCTGTCGATCGAGTGCGTGTTAAACGTCACCACACTCAGCCTCGCCTGCATCGATGGTTCGGCGCGCACCTGCCGCAAATATCCGTTGACGATTCCAACGGCGTCGCAGCGTGCATCCTCCATGGATCGCGATCGGTCGAGCACGATCGAGATATGAACTTTCTGCATCATTGTTGGTCTCCCCGATGGAAAGGTCCGCCCCAAAATTGGCTCAATGCCGGTAAGGCGAGGGTTACGGTTGCCGGGAGCGATGGGCCATGTTGTGGCGCTCCTGTGGCCAAAGTGGACGCTCACCCTTTGGCTGGTCCGCACGATGGGAATGCATTGGGTAACAAAGCGTTCCATGAAAAATAAGGTGGCACCGCGCACCTTCAGGTCACGCCTCAAAGCCTGCCCGCAGCCAGGCCGCCGATGTGTGGCGTTTGGTTGACCCTTGACGCTCTTCGCGTTTCAAATCATATCTGCCACCCCCTGCACAATAATTGGTCAAGCCGGGACGTTGAGCGCCACCGCTCGCGCGTAGCGAGCGACCCGGCGATCGGTTCTCGTCGCTTGCCCGTGCACCAGCCCACGCGGTGCTCTTATCGTTGCGCGGGCCGAACTTTCTCGATGGAGCTTACCCGATGTCGCACGCGCCCCGCCGCCCCGGCCGTCATTTTCTGCAGATCCCCGGGCCGACGCCGATCCCCGAGCGCATCCTGGCCGCCATGTCGCGCCAGGTGCTGGACCATCGCGGTCCCGATTTCCAGCAGCTCGGCCTGCGCGTGCTCGCCAATGTGAAGTCCCTGTTCAAGACCAAGAACCACGTCATCATTTATCCCTCGTCCGGCACGGGCGCGTGGGAAGCGGCCTTCGTCAACACGCTGTCGCCGGGCGACCACGTTCTGATGGTCGAAACCGGCCAGTTCGCGCTCCTGTGGAAGGTGATGGCCGAACGGATGGGCCTCATCCCCGACGTCATCCCGACCGACTGGCGCATCGGCGCCGAAGCGCACCTGATCGGCGAAAAGCTTGCCGCCGACAAGGCGCACAAGATCAAGGCTGTCTGCGTCGTCCACAATGAAACCTCGACCGGCTGCCGCGCTCACATCGATGAAGTCCGCAAGGCGATGGACTCAGCCGGCCACCCGGCGCTGTTGATGGTCGACACCATTTCCTCGCTCGGCGTCATGGACCTGCGCCACGACGAGTGGGGCATCGACGTCACCGTGTCCGGCTCGCAAAAGGGCATGATGTTGCCGCCCGGCCTGTCGTTCACCGCCGTCAGCGAGAAGGCGCTCGCCGCCAGCAAGACCGCAAAACTCCCGCGCGCCTTCTGGCAGTGGGACGACATGATCTCGAACAACGCCAACGGCTTCTTCCCCTACACCCCGGCGACCAGCCTGCTCTACGGCCTCGACGTGGCCATCGACATGCTGAACGAGGAAGGCCTCGACAACGTCTTCGCCCGCCACGAGCGCCTGGCCGAAGCCACGCGCCGCGCGGTCAAGGCCTGGGGTCTCGACATCTGGTGCCGCGATCCGAAGTATTATTCGGCTGCCGTCACCACCGTCGCCATGCCCGAAGGCCATAACGCCGACACCTTCCGCAAGCTCGTGCTCGACACCTTCGACATGTCGCTCGGCACCGGCCTCAACAAGCTTGCCGGCAAAGCCTTCCGCATCGGTCACCTCGGCGACACCAACGAACTGACCGTCATGGGCGCGCTCTCGGGCGTCGAGATGAGCCTGGAGATCGCACGCATTCCCCACAAGAAGGGCGGCGCTGCCGCTGCCATGTCCTACCTCGCCGTAGCAATGGCGGCCCCGGAAAAAAAGCTCGCAGCCGAGTAACCTCTCTGCACTTTTGACTTGAGATGAGACAGCGCCGCGAGCCATGCTTGCGGCGCTGTTTTTTTGGCAGGAGGCCCCCATCGCACACGTTCTCTTTATCGGCCTCGGCAACATGGGGCTTCCGATGGCCGTCAACCTCGTCAAAGCCGGCCACACTGTCAACGGCTTCGACCTGAGCCGCGTGGCGTGCGACGCGGCCGCAACCCGGGGCATCGCAATCGCAGCGGACCCGGTCCAGGCCGCCGCAACCGCCGATGCCATCATCACCATGGTCCCGAGCGGCAAACACGTCCTCGACGTCTATAACAGCGGCGTTCTGGAATCAGCACCCGGCCACGCCGTGTTCATCGACTGCTCGACCATCGACGTCGCGACCGCCCGCGACGCCCACGATCTGGCCGAGAAATGCGCCCGTCTAAGCCTCGATTGCCCAGTGTCTGGCGGCGTAGCCGGGGCCGAAGCGGCAATACTCACACTGATGGCGGGCGGCACCAGTCAGGCCTTCGAAGCGGCCAAACCCATCCTGGCCGCAATTTCCAAGCGGCTCGTTCACTGCGGGCCATCCGGCAGCGGTCAGGCCGCCAAGATCTGCAACAACATGATCCTCGGCATCTCGATGATCGCCGTCTGCGAAGCCTTCGTGCTCGGCGAAAAGCTGGGGCTGTCTCATCAGGCGCTGTACGACGTCGCCTCCACCTCGTCGGGCCAATGCTGGGCCCTGACGAGCTATTGCCCGGTCCCAGGCCCCCTGCCCGCAAGCCCGGCTAACAACGGCTATAAGCCTGGTTTCGCCGCCGCCCTGATGCTGAAGGATTTGAAGCTCGCGGCCGCCAGCGCCGAAGCAACGGGCGCGGGGCTCACCCTTGGCCCCAAGGCCGCCGAATTGTTCGAATGCTTCGCGCAAGACGGCGGCGCATCGCAAGATTTTTCGGCTATCGTCGAAGCGATAAGATCGGGCTCACTAGCATAAAACAACTAAGGGTTCGGGAGCTGTGCGGTCGTCGCGAAGCGATGCTCCACATCAGCCGAGCGGAATTGAACGGCGGCAGCCCTTCTGGCAGAACGCGACAAGCACAACGGCAGGCAAACATGACCACCCCCACCTACGTCTTCGACGCTTACGGCACGTTGTTCGATGTCCATTCCGCCGTCGGCCGCTATCGCGACGAGGTTGGCCCGAAAGCGGACCTGCTGTCGGCGATCTGGCGCGCTAAGCAACTCGAATACACCTGGATTCACGCCCGCGTGGAACGCCCCGCAACCTTCGCCGCCCTGACCGAGCAGGGCCTCGATTTCGCCATCGCCGCCATCGGCGGCGTCCAGAAGGGGCTGCGCGAAGAGCTGCTTTCGGCCTACCGTTCGCTGCTACCCTACCCCGAAGTCCCCGACGTACTGGACGACCTGAAAGGTGCGGGCGCGCGCCTCGCCATCCTCTCCAACGGCGACCCTGAAATGCTGGACGCGGCCGTGCATTCGGCAGGCTTCGATGGGATTTTTGACGCCGTCCTGAGCGTGTCCCAGGTCGGCATCTTCAAGCCCGCCAGCGCCTGCTACAAAATGGCGACCGGCTTTTTCGGCGTCGAGCCCGCCGCCATTTCGTTCCAGTCCTCTAACCGCTGGGATATCGCTGGCGCCAGTGCCTTCGGTTTCAGCACGGTCTGGATCAACCGCGCAGGCGCCCCCGACGAATACCCGGATATGCCGGCCTCCCGCATCATCAAGGACCTCACCGGACTGGCCCCGAAGTTGACCGGCTGATCGCCGCGCTCGCAAATCAATGCAGGGGCACGCTGAGCTGGAGGCGGCTTTTGAGCGTAGCGGGCTCCTTCGCATCCAGTTCTTCCCGGTCGGCCGTCACGCTCAGCGAATAGGTATCGGGTTTCGCGAGTGTAACCCCGACCCCGGCCGACTGCATGGGCTTTGCGCCGCCTACAGCCGTCGAAGCATCCAATCCGCCCACGACCAATTCCTTTTTCAGCGTGACGAACGGCGATAGCGTTTCGCCGTTGTCGAGGGAAAACCGATGGCCCAGCCGCGGCGCAACCGTGACCGAATTCCGCGAAGCTTTTCCTGCGCCTGCTGCAGCGCTCTGCGTCTCCCATTGGGTTTTCGTGTCCACGCTCAGGTCCTGCGTCGCCAGGAAGTTGAGGTGCGCGGCGAGCTTGTCGTCCGGTGCCGATCCCGCACCCGCCGCCGCCTTTAGATCGGCATGTTCCACCGCGACACCGGCCACCGCCTTCTTGCTGAGTTTATAGTCCGCTCCCGCGCTCGCGCGCACGGTACCGTCGATCTGCTGCGTGCGACCGTCGAGTTCCACTGCGCTCCAGACTTCGACCGGTGAAGCGGGCCCGGCCGTAGGCTTAGGCAGCGTCAACGGGCTTTGCGCGGCGGCTTTCACCTCGTCGATCCGTTTTGCCTGCATTTGCGAGTTGAAATCGCGCCACTGCCCCAGGCTCGTCCGCATCTTGACGCTGCTATCGGACGGATCGACCGCGAACGGTGGCGCCACCCCGCTCTGCGCGATCCAAGGCACGCCGTCCTGTCCAGGATTACCGCCGGCGCTTTGCGCAGCCGCATAGGAGCTGAAAAAGCTGAGGGTCGCGACCCCTGCCATTGCCGGGATCAGGGTTTTTGTGACGTGACCTATCATATTGAACTACCTTGACAAACACTACCAACAGCTGGGGCGCATAAGGCTGGTCAAATGGGTCCTCGATGAGGCAAGCCGACGCTAAATCGGTCACCAGCGTGCCGCGCGTCCCCTCTGCGGCGCGTGCACCTTCCCGAACGCTTTGGCGAAATCGGCAACCAGGTCGCTGAACGCCTGATCGGCGGCAACACCCCGCGCGACCACCACATAATCGGTCTGCGGGTCCGCGTTGGCGGGGGCGACGTGCACCAGCGCAGCACGCAAGCGGCGGCGGATGCGATTGCGCATCACGGCGTTGCCGATCTTCTTGGTGATTGTAAATCCAAAGCGCGACCCTTTGACCGTCGCAGCGTGGGAACCGTCGGCGACCAAGCTCCGCCGCTTACCTTCCAGCACAAATCCGGGCGCAGTTGCCCGGCCGCCCCCGCGCACGCGCAGGAACTCAGACCGCTTTTTCAGAGTTTGAAGCGTAAACGAGGCCGTCATGCCACGACCAACCGTTCGAGGAGATAGCCCCCTGACAAGCGCCAGAGCATTTTCCGTCCGAAGTAGATACCGGTTCGGGTGAGAAAATGCGACAAAGCAAATTCAACAGCGCTTTGCCGAACCCGCAGGATCAGAAAATGCTATCGACGCCATAGACCCGGCGAAGCAGCCCTTAGGCCGACAGCCCTTAAGCCGAGAGGCGCTTGCGGCCCTTGGCGCGGCGACGGGCAAGAACGCGAACCCCACCCGGGGTCTGCATGCGCTTGCGGAAGCCATGGCGGCGTTTGCGCACGAGGCGGCTGGGCTGGTAAGTACGTTTCACGTTCGACTCCGTGGCGCCGCTGTGGCGCGGCCAGTTCGGCTTAAAGACTATTGACCACAGGCCGAACGGGACGTGGAACAGCCCCAGAAATCGCGTGTGATCGTTGAAGAATGGCCGGTATAGAAGCGCCAGCGGCCAAAGTCAATTCGGGTTGTGGTGCATTGTAGCCTTAGTTTTCGGCCAGACCCGGCCCGTGGAAGCCATCTGCCCCGCGAGTGGTGGCCTATCCGAGCCAGTGTTAAGGACCCTGATGACGCCCCTTCCCGCTCCCCTTCCTGCTCCGGTCCAGCGTACGAGACGCAATTGGCTGTGGGCCTTGGGCCTTGCCCTGCTGGCGAGCCTGGCCACGGTCGCGTGGCTTTGGGATCTGACCGATTTGAGCGGGCTGATCTCGCTGAAGACCATCGGCTTGAACTATGACCTTCTGAAGCGCCACGTCGCCAGCAATTTCATGCTCTCGATGGTCCTCTATGTCACCGCCTACGCGACCCTGGCCGTGTTGCTGCTGCCTGGAAGCCCTTTCTTCGTCGTCGCCAGCGGCCTCCTGTTCGGGGCCATCTTAGGCACGGCGCTGGCATCGATCGGCTCGACGATTGGCACGACGCTCGCGTTCCTGCTGGCGCGCACCCTCGTTGGACGGCGGCTCGCCCACATCTCGAGCCCGGCCTTCGTGAAACTCAAGGACGGCTTCAAGCGCCACGCCCTTAGTTACATGCTGTTTTTGCGCCTGACGCCGGGTCTGCCGTTTGCAGTGATCAACATCGGCCCTTCGCTCATCGGCGTGCCGCTCTCGACCTTCGTCATTGGAACATTCTTGGGTCTCCTGCCCTCGCGCATCGCCTTGTCCACAGCGGGTGCCGGCCTTGCCCAGGCGATCGATGCCAAGAATATTGAATATTCGCAGTGCCTCGCGCACCAGGCCGCGGAACAGGCCCCGTGCCCTTACGACATTCCCATGGCTTCCCTCTTGACGAAAGAGACGGTCGCAGCCTTTGTCGCATTGGCGTTTCTAGCGTTACTCCCGGCCCTGATGGATGCGGTCCCGCTCGCGTGGCAGCGCTGGCAGCGGCTGAAGGTCCGGGATCGGACCTAATCACCCGCTTGCGCTCGAAGGAGCACGCGACATGCTGATGCCCACCCCGCCCGACGCCGTGAAAACCCCAACTCCAGAGCGCGATCAGGTCAGCGCCGATCTGTGCATCATTGGCGCAGGACCTGGCGGCCTGGCGCTGGCAGTGGGCGCGGCCGCCTATGGCCAAAACGTCGTGCTGATCGAAAAACACAAGATGGGCGGCACGTCGCTCAATTACGGCTCCATGCCGGCCGTCGCGTTGCAAGCCTCCGCCGCCCGCGCCCATGCCTTCCGGGCCGCAGGTCCGTTTGGAATAGCCCCGCTGGAGCCAGCCGTCGACCGCTCAGCCGTCGCAGCCCAAATCGCCGATATCGTCGCAACCAGCACCCCCAACGCCGCCGTCGAACGCCTCGCCGGCCTTGGCGTGCGCGTGATCCAGGCCGCCGCCCGCTTCATCGACCCGAAAACGCTCTCAGCCGGCGAACAACGCATCACCGCCCGACGCTTCGTTGTTGCGACCGGGTCGTCTCCTGCCCTCCCTGAAATTTCCGGGCTCGCCAATATCCGCTACGAAACCACGGACACGATCTTTGCGCTGGCAAGCCCCATCGACCACTTGGCCGTGATCGGCGCCGGCGCCGCAGGGGTGGAACTGGCCCAGGCCCACCGCCGGCTGGGCGCCCGCGTCACCCTCATCGACAAAGCCTCCGTGCTCGGCCGTTTTGATCCCGAACTTGCCGCTGTGATCAAGGCCCGCCTGATCGCGGAAGGCATCGTCATTCTCGAGGGAACCGAAGTGCTGGGCGTGGACGGCCCGCCCGGCCGTTTACGATTAGACACCCGCACCAACGGTGCCTCGTCGAAGATAGAAGCCTCGCATCTGCTGGTTGCCTGCGGGAGGCGTCCCTCGATAGCCGGTATCGGCCTCGAAACCGCCAAGATCGCGACCACCGCAGACGGCATCAAGGTCAATAAGTGGCTGCGCACGTCGAACCGCCGGGTCTACGCAATCGGCGACGTCACAGGCGGCCCGCACGCGACCCATCGCGCCGAATACCACGCGAGCCTGCTCCTCAAGTCGCTGGTGTTTCGCTCTCCCGCGAGCGTAAATCCGCGGCTGGTTCCCGCGTCGATCCACACCGATCCGGAATTCGCAACCGTCGGCCTTTCGGAAGCCGACGCCCGCCAAGCCTACTCGGCGATCCAGGTGTTTCGCTGGCCGGTGCGCGAAAATCCCCGTGCCATTGCAAATCGGGAGCCTGGTGGCCACATCAAGGTCATTGCCGACCCGCGGGGAAAAATCCTCGGCGCAGCCGTCGTTGCGCAATCTGCCGGCGAACTGATCGGCGTGTGGTCGTTGGCCGTGTCCAAGGGCCTGTCCCTCGACGACATGGGAGACTGGATCGCACCCTTCCCGGCACTGGGGGATGTCAGCGGCAAGGTTGCGCAACACCGCCAGTCGGCTGCCACAGGTTCTTTCGGCCGGCGTTGGGTGCGGTTTCTTGCACGGTTGGGCTAAGCAGCGGCCGCATCGACGTCCTAACGTTTTCGATCGAAAATCCTGCTAAAACAAAGACCCAGACGGCATTGTTAGGGCAAGAGCACCGTGGCGCTGACGCAAGACGACGATCTCCCGAAAGCGACCGCCCAGAAGGCCAGCCCACCCGCGGCTGCCCCCGCTCCGTCCGGCATTCTCAAGCATCTGCCCGAACTGCCGGCCCTTCCGTTCGGCCTGCCGACGCGCCTGCTCCTGCTAACGGCTGCCTTCGTAATGGCGGCCGAACTGCTCATTTTCGTGCCGACGCTGGCCTCGTTCCGGCTCAACTGGCTGGAAGAACGCCTGACGGCCGCCCAGCTTGCAGCCCTTGCCGCGGAAGGCTTCCCGGGCGGCTCGGTTCCCTCCTCGATCCGTGCGGAGTTACTGCGCACCGCGCAAGTCAAGGCCGTCGCCTCCCGGCACAACGGCCAGCGCCGCCTCGTGCTGCCAGTCGACAACGACATGAAGATCGACGAGCACTACGACCTGCGCACGTCGCCCGAAGGCTTCATCCAAAACCTCATTTCGCAAGCCCGCCTCTACGGCGACACGCTCGGCGTCCTGTTTGGCCGCGAAAGCCGCACCATCCGCGTTCTGGGCCGCATTGGCGACGAACCTGACGATCTGATCGAAATCGTGATGTCCGAAGCCCCGTTGCGCGCCGCCATGTGGGAACAGAGCCGCAAGGTCTTCTTCCTCTCTGTGTTGATTTCGCTGCTCTCGGCAGTCCTCGTCTATCTGTCGCTCTACGTGCTCGTGGTGCGCCCCATCCTGCGCCTGTCGCGCAACATGCAGCGCTTCAGCCAGAACCCGGAGGATGCGAGCCGCATCATCGCCCCGTCCGCGCGCGCCGACGAAGTGGGCACGGCCGAGCGTGAACTGGAGCGGATGCAGCGTCAGCTGTCCCAGCTCCTCGTCCAGAAATCGCGCCTGGCTCAGCTTGGGCTCGCCGTCAGCAAGATCAACCACGACCTGCGCAACATGCTCTCGTCGGCCCAGGTGATTTCCGACCGCCTGACCGCCCTGCCCGATCCGACGGTGCAACGCTTTGCGCCCAAGCTCATCGCCTCCCTCGACCGCGCCATCAATTTCTGCAATGACACCTTGCGCTACGGTAAAACCGAAGAAAACCAGCCCCGCCGCGAGTTGATGCTGCTGCACCCCCTCGTCGAGGAGGTCGGCGACGGCCTGGGACTTCCGCGCGAGGGCGCCATCGATTGGGTGCTTGATTTCGACCCCAAGCTGCGCATCGACGCCGACCCCGACCCGCTCTACCGCATCATCGGCAATCTGGTCCGCAACGCGGTGCAGGCGATCGAGACCCAGGCCGAAGCCGAAGCCGAAGCGGCCGAACCCGCCGCCCGCAAGCCAGGCATCATCACGGTCAAAGCCTGGCGCGACAATCGCCGCGTGTTCGTGGACATCACCGATACCGGACCCGGCGTTCCCGCCCGCGCCCGCGAGCGCTTGTTCCAGGCCTTCCAAGGCTCCAACCGCAAGGGCGGATCGGGCCTCGGCCTCGCGATCTCCGCCGAACTGGCAGCAGCCCACGGCGGTTCGCTCAAATTGCTCGACACTGGCCCCGGCGCGTCGTTCCGGCTCGAAATCCCCGACCGCCACGCACCCTGACCCAGCGCGTGGCGCCCGGGTTGGCGCGTTGAGACGCGGTCGCCCCTTTCGGCCCGAAACTGTGGCGCAGTCGCCACCGTCGTCATTCTGCTTGCGTCCGCGATCCCGAATAGCTAGTAGTGCCCACCTGCGTGCACCCGTAGCTCAGCTGGATAGAGCATCAGACTACGAATCTG
>JANXVY010000044.1 GCA_025351425.1 Hyphomicrobium sp. | reverse complement strand
AAGACGTTGCAGGATGACGGGATCAGTCCGTCACGTCGCAAAATTTTGACCGCTGGCGCGGCAGGCTTGGCCGCAGCAGGGATGGCCGCCACCGGAGCGCGGGGAGCCTCGCCTGCGACCGCAGTTCCAAAACCCAGCGGCAATCCCGCCAACCTTCCGCCCAATGTCCCGGACTGGTCCAAAACGCTCGGGGACGGCGTTGCAGCGCACCCGTATGGCAAGCCCAGCAAGTTCGAGGCCCACGTGATCCGCCGCGATGTGGAATGGCTGACGGCCTCTCGTGAAAGCTCCGTTAATTTCACGCCGCTCCATGAGTTGGAAGGCATCATCACGCCTAATGGCCTCTGTTTCGAGCGCCATCACGGCGGCGCGCCCGAGATCAACCCGCACGACCACCGCCTGATGGTTCACGGCCTCGTTGACAAGCCGCTGACCTTCACGATGGAAGATCTCCAGCGGATGCCGCGCATGAACCGCATCTACTTCCTCGAGTGTGCGGCAAACTCGGGCATGGAGTGGCGTGGCGCTCAGCTCAACGGCTGCCAATTCACGCACGGGATGGTCCACAACGTGATGTACACGGGCGTGCCGTTGCGCGTGATCCTGGAGGAAGCGGGCCTGAAGCCAAACGCCAAATGGCTGCTGCTCGAAGGCGCCGACGCCTCGGGTCTCGACCGCTCTGTGCCGCTCGAAAAGGCCATGAGCGACGTGCTGATCGCCTACAAGATGAACGGCGAGGCCTTGCGCCAGGAGCAGGGCTATCCGCTGCGCGCCGTTATCCCGGGCTGGCAGGGTAACATGTGGATCAAGTGGCTGCGCCGCATCAAGGTCGGCGACCAGCCCTGGCACACACGCGAGGAAACCTCGAAGTATACCGACCTCATGTCCGACGGCCGTGCCCGCCGCTTCACCTTCATCATGGACGCGAAGTCGGTCATCACCAGTCCGAGCCCCCAGGCTCCCCTCAAGGCCAAGGGCCGCAACGTGATCTCGGGGTTGGCCTGGTCGGGACGCGGCACGGTCACACAGGTGGACGTGACCGTCGATGGTGGAAAGAACTGGGCCGAAGCCCGGATCGACGGACCAGTCCTCGATAAATCGCTGACCCGCTTCTATGTCGATTTCGACTGGCAAGGCCAGGAGATGCTGATCCAGTCACGCTGCCATGACAGCACCGGATATCTGCAGCCAACGAAGGACGAACTGCGCAAGATCCGCGGCGTCAACAACATCTATCACAACAACGGGATCCAGACTTGGCTCGTCCGGTCGAACGGGGAGGTCGAGAATGTCGAAGTCAGCTAAAGCAGTTTGCACTCTGATCGCTGCAATTTCAATCCTCGCAGGCCCGGCCACAGCTGGTAAACTAGGCCTCGGCCAATCGGCAACGCCCGTGGAAATCGCAGCTTGGGACATCGATATCCGTCCGGACGGTCAAGGCTTGCCCAAAGGCAACGGAACAGCGGCGCAAGGCGAGGAAATTTTCCAGACCCGGTGCGCGATGTGCCACGGCGAATTCGGGGAGGGTAAGGACAAGTGGCCCGTCTTGGCAGGCGGGGCAGGGACCTTGAAGGAGGACCGCCCCGACAAGACGATCGGCTCGTACTGGCCCTACGCGTCGACAATCATGGACTACGTACGCCACGCCATGCCATTCGGCAACGCGCAATCGCTCACCAATGACGACCTTTACGCTGTCACGGCCTATCTTCTGCAATTGAACGACATCATCAAGGATCCGAACTTCGCTTTGAACGAAAAGACCTTCTTATCGGTGAAGTTGCCGAATGAAGGTGGATTCTACGAAGACGACCGCGATACATCCGAAAAGCAGTTCTGGCGCAAGGATGCTTGCATGAAGGACTGCAAGAAATCAGTGGAAGTCACTGGGCATGCAAGTGTCGTCGACGTCACGCCCGACGGAAAATCAGGGCCGAAAGTCGACTAGGAACCGAACCTTCAACATAGGCGGTGGCTGACGTGAAGCAATTCGATCGGCGATGCGTTTTACTTGGAATGGGTGCTGGTGCCGCCACCGCAAGTCCGGGGCTGCGATCCCCCCTGTGGGCACAAGCCGCCGCACACAAGATCGGCGTGGGATCGTTCGAGGTCAACATTTTGTCTGATGGAACACTGCTTCTTCCAACGTCGGTTGCGCTGCCTGGCCGCGATACGGGTGAGGTCGATGCCCTGTTTGCGCAGGCTGGATTGCCGGCCGGAGGCATCATTGCACAGGTTAATGTCGCCGTTGTCAAAACCCCCGATGCGCTCATTCTGATCGATACCGGCGGAGGCGGCGACTTCATGCCGGGTGTCGGCAAGCTCGCCGATGCCTTGGAGGGCGCTGGCTTCGCAGCTGATGCCTTCACTCATGTGATCTTCACGCACGCACACGCCGATCATCTTTGGGGCGTCATCGATCCATTCGATGGCGGCACGCGGTTCCCAAACGCCCGCCACATCATGTCGGTTGCGGAGTTCGGATATTGGACCAAGCCAGGCCGCGAGGCGGACGTTCCAGACTTGTTCAAGCCGATGGCGCTTGGAACGGCACGGCGCCTGACGGCCATCACTGAACGCATCGAGCAACGCAAGTCCGGTGATGAGATCGTGCCTGGCGTCCAGCTCGTCGATACGGCGGGACACACGCCGGGCCACATTTCGGTTCGGCTCCAATCGGGCAACGAGCAGTTGCTCGTCGGCGGCGATGCCCTGAGCCACGCGCTCGTCTCATTTTCTAATCCGGGATGGCGTTGGGGGTCTGACATGGATGCCGGTCAAGCCATCACGACGCGCTTGCGGCTGCTCGACCAACTCGCGTCGGAGAAGATGATCCTGCTCGGATACCATCTGCCGTGGCCAGGGCTTGGGCGCGTCGAGCGCCGCGACAAGCACTTCCGTTTCGTGCCGGTTTGATGGGCAGGCAGCGCACTATGGATTTTTCCTCTTTGATCGAACGACTGGGAGACGCGAGCACCTCTGCCCTTTTCGGCTTTCTCATCGGCCTGTCGTTCGGTATTTTTGCCCAGAAGAGCAAGTTCTGTCTGCGAGCGGCTGCGGTCGAATTTGCGCACGGCACGTTCGGCAGCCGCCTGGAGCAAATTCCGATCCTACAGAATCGAAATTTTGCTCTCGGCTATTGCCGTTGCAGCATTTTCTTCGACGAACCGGTCTCCACTTCGTTGGAAAATGCTGGAGCGAGGGTCCGCTCCCATGTCCTCAAAGTTGCCTTCAGGCCGGACATTCCGCTTAAAGTTGGCAGATGGTTAGACTGGCCCAACCTGGGCACTCCAATAGAAAACGGGAGCCTTCTGACGAGGGCATCCACTCGCCTTACACTACAGATTGCAACCGGCTTCGCGGGTTCGATCTTGACCAAGGGGGCTTACTTCCGGTCGAGCAGCAGGTCGAAATACGCCCCACCCTCGGATCGCTTGGCGAAGCGATCTTTGCGGCGTACGCGAAACCCCCGTGCCGTGAGAAACGCTACGAGTTCGTCGAGTTGTACGCATCCGCGATAGGCTTCAAAGTCGGCCGCTTCGGTCTTGATGTATTTGAAGTGGTGCAGCCAAGGCTCTGCACCCTTCAACACCAACAGCTCGGAGCCTTGCGTGTCCATAACCAGGGCGTCGTATTCGGCGGGATCGATTCCGGCTTCGGCAAGGATGGTCACAAGGGTCTTCGAAACACATTCGACCTTGCCTACATAGTGCACGCTCGGCCAAATGTCTTTGTGGTCGTGGAGGTCCAGGATCGAGGACGACGCCCCACCGTTATTGGCGACGTTCAGAACTTTGATTTCGCCATCTCGGTCAGTTACGAGGGCGCGGATGGCGCGCTGGCGCGGGTGCTCCGCGATATGTGCTACGAGCGCGTCATAAACTTCGGGGATCGGCTCGACCCAGATCACATTCAAGCCGTGGCGGTGGTAGATATCCCGCTCCTGGCCGGTATTGGCCCCGACATGGATCACGCCGCGGCACTTCGTGAGGTAGTGGTCAGCGTCCTCGCCGGAGCGAAAAAGTCGCTTCACGCGGCGACCGAGTTTAGCAAGAGGCTTCGAGATTGGGTTCTTCACGTTGATTCTCATGATGGGACTCGGGAGCGGGCGGGACGATCTGTGATCACGATCCAAAGGTCAACTTGGATCGCGATGTCACATTTGAAGTGCTTGTCGAAGCCTTCGCGGCGGCTTATCCCCGCTTGTTCGAGGCGCAAACGTTGGGACACTAAAGATGGGCGCGGTCAGTTTTTCCTTGGACGAACGACTGGTTAAGCGGCTCGTGGCGCATCTTCCGCTTGCCGTATTCGTGGAAACCGGCACGTTTCAGGGGGACACCCTGGCGCAAATGCTGCCCTACTTCGAAGAACTGCATTCCGTCGAACTGTCTGAACCGCTGTGGCGGAAGGCTGTTGCGCGCTTCGATGGGAATTCCAGGGTCGGGCTGAAGCTCGGTTCGTCGCCGGATAGTCTGGCCGTGCTTAAGCCCCTGCTTGCACAAAAGTCCGTGTTGTACTGGCTCGACGCGCACTGGTGCGTCGCGGATGATACGGCGGGGACGGTGTCGCAATGTCCGCTGCTCGCCGAGATCGCCGCGATCGGCGCGTTGAACGAGACTTCCGTGCTGTTGATCGACGATGCCCGGTTGTTCCTCGCGCCGCCCCAATCTCCGCATGAGGCGGCTCACTGGCCCCGCTTTCATGCCATCGTACTGGCTTTGTTGAAACTCAGCCCGGTCCATGAATTGATGGTCGTGAATGACGTCTTCGCGTTCTTTCCGCCTGCCGCCCGGACTGCTTTCGAAGACTATGCGCGCGAGCAGGGGATCAACTGGCATGCCGCCGTGCTGGCGATGCAGGAAACCGAAAACATGCGCCGCACGCCCGAGGGCAGGATTTCCCGTCGCTTCGAGAAGGCCGTGCACAAAATCGGCGCCGCGATCCGGCGCGGCGTTCCGCAGGCGAACAAAAAAGGGCTTTGAATGATTGGTATTGCGGCGCAGCGATTGCCGTCGACCGTGATCTGCGGCGCCGTGCGTAACGGCGGGGCGGGCTTCGTCAAGACGCTTGCGGTGATCGAAGGGTTGAAGTCCTGGTTTGACGACTGCGCGGCTGTCATCGTCACCAACGACAATACCGATGGTACGGACGGGGTCATCTCCGCTTGGGCTGCCTCCAATCCCCAGCACCACGTGATACACCTCGATGGCATGGCCAAGGCCATTCCCGACCGCATCGAGCGGCTGGTGGCGGCGCGGAACTTCTATCTCCAGTTCATTCGCGCTCGTATGGCCCAGCGCTTCGAGCAGGTGCTGGTGATGGATCTCGACGGGCCCAACGAAACGATTGATCCGGTCGAGTTCGCTCGCGTCGTTGCGGCCCAACCGGCCGGCTGGGACGGGCTGTTTCCCAACCAGCTGCAGGCTTATTACGACATCTACGCGCTGCGGCACGACACGTGGTGTCCGACGAACTGCCTGGAAGAGGTGCGGAAGCGGACTTGGCCCCTCATGGGCTGGAGGCGCCGCGCGGCGCGCAAGCACTTCGTTTACGACCGCCAGATCAAGATCCAGCCTGGGCATCCAGCCTTCCGCGTTCGCTCCGCGTTCGGCGGCTTGGGGCTCTACCGGATGGATGCGCTGACCGGCTGCTGGTACGGCACCCGCACGGCCGACGGTGCGCCGTGTTGCGACCACGTGGTGCTAAACGAAGAAATCACGCGGCGCGGCGGCAAGCTGTTCATCGTTCCCAGCCTCATCAACGAAGCGCCCGAAGAGCACCTGCGGCCAGGCAGCGGCCGCCCGATCCCGGATTGGCTCAAGCTATGACGAGTGGCCTTTCGCGGCGGGTTTTCATTCAGGGCATGCCGTTTCTTGCGGGGGTCTGTGCACACGGCCGCCTTTCGGGCGCGCGGGCGCAACCCTTGGAAGGCTTGTCCGCCGACGGGTTGGCCGTACGGTCGCTTGGCGAGATTGCTGCCGAGCGCGGGCTGTTGTTTGGCAGCGCCATCGACATGGATACGCTTGAAAATCCGGCGCAGGCGGCGCTCTACCGGCATCACGCGCGGGTGTTTACCAGCGACAACGTGATGAAGTTCGGATCGTTGCGGCCTACCGAAGGCCCGGCGGATTTCCAGCACGCCGACCGGCTGGTGACTTTCTGCCAGGAGGCGCGTATCCCGTTGCGCGGACATTGCCTGATCTGGAACGATTGGACGCCCGAGTGGGTGCGGAAGCTTTCGGCAGAGCGGTGCGCGTACTGGTTAGACCGGCACATCGACGAGGTGGTATCGCGTTATGCGGGTCGGCTCGCGGCCTGGGACGTCGTGAACGAGCCGTTCTGGCCCGGGCACGGATTGGCTGGCGGATTTCGCAACGGGCCATGGTTTGCCGCCATGGGCCAGGACTACGTCGTTCGCGCGATGAAGCGGGCACGGGCTGCCGATCCTACGGGGCAGATTTCCCTAAACGAGGCTGGACCGGAATGGGAAAGCGTTTGGAGCGCAACCAGCAAACCCTATCGCGACGGGCTGATGCGGCTCGTCGACGAAATTCATGCTGCCGGGGTACAGTTGGACAGGGTTGGGCTACAGTGCCACTGGTTCCCGGAGTTCACGTTCGACGGCGATGCGTTTTCTGGCTACCTCCACGAACTGGCCCAACGCGGCGTCACCCTTTCACTGTCGGAAATCGACGTCAACGACGCCTGGCTGCGGGGCAGCGACGCTGCTCGCGATGCCCAGGTCGCCAGCCGCTACGAGCAACTGATCCGCGCCGCGCTGCGTGAGCCAAAAGTTGACTCCTTCATAGTTTGGCAGCTCAGCGACAACGCGAGCTGGCTTAACGGCGCACGCAAACTGTGGGGGCCGAACGGTCAGCGGCCTCGTCCGCTTCCGTTCGATGCGCAGCTGCGGCCCAAGCTCGCCTACGAGGCGATTGCCAATGCGTTGACGCTGCCGCGCTGAAGGCGGATGTGGATGCTGTTTAGACGTTTGCGGGGATGACAGCCCACTCGGCTCGGGGCACAGTGGCGAAGGGAGCCGACGGGGGGCTGGATGAGGCAACGCAGTGAAGCCAACGACGACCGCATGCCGGTCGCGGGCACGGTCATGGCGGAAGTGCCGGCGGGGCCAGTGTTCCCGAGGTGCTGGCTGCTGGCGGGGGTCGCTTTGTCGATCCTCTCGATCCTCGCGGTTGAGCAATTCGAACTCGCGCCTTCGTTTCCCCTGACGCGCGCGCTGATGCAGGGTCAGGACATGCCGGTGCTGATCGGGGTCGCCGGGCTGTTGCTCGCATTGGCGCGGCTTGTGCCTGATATCGGGTCGCGAGGGACTGGGGAAATTTCTGCCGCCCCATGGGCCAGCCTCGCCGTTCTGATATTTATGGCATTCGCCGTCGTGGCGCTCGGGACCGAGGCCATCGCGTTCGATTACGCACTCACGCGGGACGAGGTGATGGCGCGCTTCGACGCCGCCATTCTGGCAAGCGGCCAACTTATCGCCAACGTACAGCCGGACTGGCGACCGTTCGTACCAGCGTTGCAGCCCGAGTTCCGGCTTTCAGTTCCCGGGAATGCCGCCTGGATCTCGACGTATCTTCCCGGCAACGCTGGCATTCGCGCCCTGCTGGGACTGATACTCGCGCCCGTCATCGTCAACGCCCTCCTGGTATTGACGGCGCTCGTTGCCCTGCTCGGCATCGCCCAGACTATCTGGCCCAAAAGGCCGGACGCCTGGATCATCGCCGTTGGGCTTGCGGCCACCTCGTCGCAAGTGCTGTGCATGTCCATGACGTCTTACGCCATGAGTACGCATCTCGCGCTCAACCTCGTCTGGCTGTGGCTCTTTCTACGAGATCGCACCCTATCGCATATCGGCGCTGTCGCCGTTGGATTCGTCGCCACCGGGCTGCACCAGATCATCTTCCATCCGCTTTTCGTCGCCCCGTTCCTGCTCCAGCTGCTGCTGGACCGCCGATGGAATCTTGCGCTCGTCTATGCCGCGAGCTACGGCGCCATCGGCCTGTTCTGGATCCACTATTGGCAATGGGTACTGGCGTTGAACGGCGTGCCGGCCGAGGCCGCGAGTGGGATGGGATTGCAATTCTTGTTTTCGCGTATCGCCAGCATGCTCGCTGATTTCAGTTTCTCCCGGGGACTAGAAACAATGGCGCAGAATCTGCTGCGTTTCGCGGCTTGGCAGAACCCGTTGATGCTCGTTCTGTTGGCGCCGGGGTTGGTGCTTGCCTGGAGGGATGGTGGCGTATTCCGAGCGCTCGCGGGCGGTATCGTGCTCACCGTGGTCGCGATGTTCGTGCTGCTGCCGTATCAGGACATCGGCTGGGGCTATCGTTACGTTCACGGCCTGATTGGCAGTGCGGCCTTGCTCAGCGCGCTCGGCTGGGTGGGGATCATGACCGCCGCAACACCGCTGGAGCGCCGCGACTGGTGGGGCGTTGCCGGTATTACGACGGCCGCCGCCACTCTGGTTCTATTCCCGATCCACGCACTGCAGATGCGCGCCAGGATTGCCCCCTTCGCGCACGCCTCGGCAGCTATAGACAAGGCGACGTCCGAAGCGGTCGTGGTCGAAACCATCGGCATCTACTACGGCATCGATCTCGTCCGCAACGATCCGTTCTTGCGTAACCGGCCGTTGGTGTTCGACATCGGGTTGCTGGACATGCAGCTGGCGCGCGAGTTGTGCGCGCGCATGAGCGTCACGATCTTCGACGGCAACGACGCAGGCCGCGTCGGCATGGCGCTAGAGGAACCGTCGCGCCACTCCGATGTCGCCAGGATAAGGGCGCTACGATCCTACCTCGAAAGCCAGGAGTGCCGCCGCAAACCCACGAGCGAGTGACGGTGTTATTGAGAAGCCGCAAGTCGACCTGCCCGGCCCCACTTCATGGTTGTCTCGAGCCGGTTAGGGAACACGCGCTCGAAACGCCCAGCGCGATAAGGCCCGCTAATCTGCCGGTCGATGCGGTAGTCCGCCATGATAGCAAGGTGCTCCCAATCGCGCTGCGAGAGGTAGCTCGCCTGGACCATGCCCCCGAACGGCACGTTACCAATGGCGTCGAGGACGAACAAGCGTGCTGAATCGGCGCTTGAGGCAGTCAGATGGTCCTTGATGTAAATCGGACCAGCGCCGGCAACCCGCGCGCATTCCTTCATGAGAGCGACCCGGGCGGCCACCGGAACATGATGCAGGACATTGCTGAAGGTTATGCAGTCGAACGAGGCGTCTGGGAAGGGAAGCGTCGCGCCATCGTAGGTGCGCCGTTCGATATCCAGCGACTTCAAGAAGCGATCCTCGACGTCGATCGATGTGACATGGGCTATGCCAAAGAGATCCTTCATGGCCTGAGCAATGATCCCGGTTCCACCCCCGACATCCAGAAGACGTGTGTGGGAGGGGTCCCATAGTTCACGAAATGACCTCAGCAAAATCGTCTGATAGGCCGGGGCGTGCGTGCGATAGAGAGATATGTGGCGTGCGATCAGCTCTTGCACGGTCGCAAGCGGCAGCTCATTCGCTGGCGATACGGCTTTCAGCGACGACGCAATTCGCTCTGTCATGTTGACCTCGCCGAAGAATTTGCATTCGATGCCTGCTGTCGGCCCACAATGGCCCACCGGCTGGCGAAATAGTTCCAAGCGAACAGAACTATCGTCGCTGTCGGCGCGGCGGCAGCCATAGGCCAGCCAGCGCGGTCCCTCATCAGAAATAAGAGCACGAGTGTGATCGGATAGTTCGCCGCCATACTCAGGGCATAACGCTGAAACGCACCCCAGGTTGGCTGTTGCGCGAACGTAAACCGGACGTGCAGTGCGAAGCCTAACACCACGACCACGACGTAAGACAGGACACAGGACGCCACATAATGGATGAGCCAGCAGTCCGCCACGAGCAGGATCGCATTGTGCGCCGCCGCGCAGATGAGGCCGACGATCGCATAGCGGGTCGAGGTTTTGAACAGGCTCATGGGCTGGCGTTCCGCGCCTTGCGCGATAACGTTACGTAAACGCACGCATTGTCTTTGGTCACCCACGCCGGTGTCACCCACTCTTCGGCTGCGGCCTTTAGGTTCATGATCACCGCGATCGCCCTCGCCAACGGCCCTCCGATGACCGGCACCTTCCGGAGCGCGACGGCAAAGCATGTCAAGCGCACCATTGTCGTCCAAGCCAGCGGCCCGACGACGGGAACGCATTCGGTCACCTCGAAGCCCCGAACCGACAGATCTCCGATCAATCCCTCGCGGGTCCAGCGGCGGTGGTCCTCTGGATGGGGATGATAGAGCCAAGTGCCGTGGGTGGAGAGCAGCAACAGCCCGTCGTCGCGCAGCACTCGCGCCGCTTCTTGCAAATAGGTGTCAAGGTCGCGGACATGTTCGAGCACCTGGAACGAGACGACGATATCGGCGCTTCGGTTTGCAGCCGCGAGCGTGCCATTTGAACGAATGGCCACGTCATGGTCGTCGCCGAGCTCAGCACCGAGGTAGGTGACCCCGCGCACGGTGAACAGCGACGCGTAAGGCATGTCCGCGCAGCCAAAGTCGAGCGCGATCTTGTTTGGCGACGCAATGCGGCTTGCGAGAGATTCGATCGCCGCCCGCATCCCGCGCAAGACCAGCCAATCCGTATCCCACAGGCGTGGCTGCAATCTTCTTTGCTGATCGAACGTGGCCGCGCCGGTTGCACTGGGGGGCTTGGCGCTCGACGTTGCGATAGGTGGGGCCATCGTCATCGGTGTGGTTCCGGCATGGGGACTGCTGCGGGTGTGGTTTTCGTCGCGACGAGGTCCGTGACGACGGACAAATAGGCCTCAGCGGCTTCGGTCCAACTGTAACGGCCAAGCACGAACGCATAACGCGCACGGGCTGTAGCATCGCGGGTCGACGCCGTGGTCTCGTCTAGAACCTGATCAAGCCTCGCGGCAAACGCAGCCGACGTGTTGCCGGGGTCGTCAGTGATCTCCACACCCACGACCCTTGCGGACACCGCAGGGTCGGACGCCGTGGTCTCCCGGCCGCATAGCACAGGCAAGCCGCAAGCGAGGGCCTCCTGTAGCACGAGGGGAAATCCCTCGCCGATTGAGGGCAGGATGAACACGTCGCTCGCCTGGTAGAGCCGAACGAGCACGGCGCCCTGCAGGTTTGAGAACACGTGGACATTGGGAAGCTTCCACGCGCGTGGATCAATCGGCCCCCATCCTGCCAGGGCGAACGTCAAATCCGGACGGCGGCGGGCCAATCGTTGAAGGATGTGCAGGCCCTTCTTTTCGACGAAGCGGCCGACAAACAGCACGAGCTTTGATTCGAGCGGCAGACCGAAAGACGATCGCACACGGCTCTTTTCGAAATCCACACCTGGTGGCCGGAAAGCGTTCGTATCGACGCCGTTGAATATGAGCCGCGGAGGTGCCTTGAAACGAACGCCAGAGTAATGGGCTGAAACCGTCGCGCTGATGAACACGACCTGATCGGCCGCAGCCAGCATCGGCCTCGTAATCAACATGTTCGCCATGCCCATCAACACCCGCAAAACAGGGTTCTGATAGGGCACGACTGCGATGTGCTGAACAAGAACGACGGGCTTTCCGGACCACCGTGCAGCAAGCATGGCGACCACGTTGGTCGGATAGAGGCTGTCGTGCAGCACGACGGCGTCGCACCGCTTCACCGCCCGCCAGATCGACAGGAGTGCGGACGCCCCCGGCAGAGGCAGTGGCACGCCCAGCCGGCGCTCAGTGATATTCCAGGCCGACACAGGTAGTGCGGCTCCGCAGCTGTCGTGTGCCGACGGCGGGGGCGTTGTGTCGCTCGCAAACCACGTGATGTGGACGTTGCGGCGGGCGAACTCGCGCGCAAGACGTCCAGCCACGATCTCGATGCCGCCGCGATGGCTCTCGAAGTAAGCAGTTCCGAGCAGCACGTGCATCGTTTCTGATCCGCGTTCGACCGACGCTCCCATCAGGCAGCCCGGCTTGGACGCTGCGCTTCGCCAGCGGCAGGTGTCGCCGGTGGAGATAAGGCGGGTGCGGGCGCCTTCATGAAGTTGGCGTCGTTCCCGCTGATGATCGAGAGCAGGAAGCCGCCAAGCATATTCTGCATCCCGATGACCATGAGTGATGTGCCCAGAACGGCGGGCAACACGTTGGCAATCGGATCAAAATGATGCGCTGACCAATAGATCAACAGGTAGCTCAAAAGGCCAAGCCCTAACATCATGGAGATCACCCCGACAATCAGCATACTTTCGAGTGAAACCAACCCTGCAAGGGCCTGTACCCGGGTGCCGGTCCTTCGGTACCCCTGACGAATTCCGTAGAGCTTGCCGGCGACGGCGAGCAGTGCCGCGATGTGGCTGACGCTCGCAAGTCCGCCTGCGAGGATCACCCAGAAATTCCCGAAAAACGATGTCGCGGCTGTTCCTTGTAGGGCCGCCAGTCCAGCCGCCCCCAAGATTGTCATGGAGAGGGCCGCAAGTACTGCTGCCGGCAGTGCGAACAACCATACGGGGCTCAGCATCAACAGGTAGCGAAGGTGCCGCCAGCCATCGCGCCAGGGCCGCAGATGTGGAGGCCGGTTGCGCAGATCGCGCCTTAGCTTGGCCGGGACTTCGACAATGCGGACGCCGAGAAGGCTGGCTTTGATAACCATCTCGCTCGCAAACTCCATCCCGCTACCGGAGAGGCCCAATCGATCGAAGCAATCGCGCGTCAGGGCTCTCAGACCGCAATGGGCATCACTGATGCCGGATCGGAACAGCAGGTTCAGAATGCCGGTCAGTACGGGATTGCCGATGTAGCGGTTCTTCCAGGGCATCGCGCGCGGCTCGATACCGCCCTTGAAGCGCGACCCCATGCACAGGTCGGCTCCCTCGATGAGCTTTCCCACCATGGCAACGCTGTCGCGGAAATCGTATGACCCGTCGGCGTCGCCCATCACTAGGTACCGGCCACGGGCGGCCATGAAGCCGCCGGAAAGCGCCGCGCCATAACCACGCCGGGGGACATCGACGCACCGAGCGTCGAGGCCCTCCGCCACGGTTTGGCTGCCGTCACTGCTGCCGTTGTCGGCAATTACGATTTCACCAGTCAGGCCGAATTTCTGCTCGATGAGATCGAGTGCCGCGCGGGCATTGGCGATGCACGCAGGCAAGCAGTCGACCTCGTTCAGGCACGGCATGACGATGCTCACGCCGACGCTCGGCCGACCGCCAATAGTCGAGGCCAGTCCCTCATTGAGCACGGATCTTCCCTCCACGAGTCGTAAGACCCGAATTTGAACACGATATTTCCGCCACTATACCGAACCGTCCTGCGAGCAGGCCTGTATTCCTACTGTGCCGGTGGGCTAGAGCGCAATGCAAGCCGGATGCGACCTTCGATAGGGACTGACCTACCCCCGGCAAATTGGTCCAGTTTAAGTTAGAGTTCGCCCCAAGGTGAACCGCTCCCCGATGTTGGACCGGTTGAAACTAGAATTTTCCGTTCCTGCGGTTCAGGGTGGGCCGTCATGCCCTGACCTGTCGATGAGCGATATCGGCGGCTTATTGCCGATGGCGCTATGGGGACGGACTTCGTTGTAGTCTCTAAGCCAAGCCTCGCATTTCTCTCGCGCGTCGTCCAGGCGCATGAACCAATGTGCGTTCAAACATGCCGCCTTATGGAGCAAGCGCACCAAGAAAGCCCAAGGCGCTGGTTTTGCATGCGCTTAGCGAACGGTCGCTCTATATAGTTGCCGCTGATCTGCCACGCTTGCGCCGTGTCACGACCGCGAATCAAGAGCAAGTTCAGACGGCATGGAGATACCGGCATGGCGCAACATTTTCTGTTGTCGGCGGCGGCGCGCACGCTGTCGCTGAAGACGATTTACGTGGAAGGTGAGGAGTCGGCGTATCGTCGGTTCTGCCGGCTTCGCTGGCCCGAGACGCGGGGCACGCCAATCTGCCCACGCTGCGCAGGGCAAGAGCATTATGATCTTACTGCACGCCGCCGCTTCAAATGCAGGGCGTGCCATCACCAGTTCAGTGTCACAGCGGAACGATCTTCGCATCTCGCAAGCTCGCTTTCGTCGACCTACTCGGTGCCATCGCCGTTCTGGTCAACGGCGCCAAGGGCGTTTCGGCCCTTCAGCTGTCGCGATGCACGGGGCTTTCCTACAAGACGGCCTTCGTTCTCGCCCACAAGATCAGGGAAGCCCTGGCTCGTGAGACAGACGGCCTTGTGCTGTCGGGAACAATCGAGATCGATGGTGCCTATGTCGGAGGCTGGTCAGCCCCCATCGAGTGCTCCACTTTGAATGTTAGTTGACCGGCGGCCTTTTTGCCAGACCGAGCATGGCCGTCGGAGCGGATGCAGCGCGCGCAGACGGCCATGCGGCGAAGCTGGGCACGAACACTTCGGGTGCCG
>JANXVY010000035.1 GCA_025351425.1 Hyphomicrobium sp. | reverse complement strand
GCGCGGCCTTCGGTTTCAAACATCGCGGAGGCGAGCGCCTCGCGGCTTTCGCGACCGGCCCACACGACGAACTGAAACGCCTGATAGTAGCGCTCGCAGCCCTCAAGCGCCGCTTTCAGCATCGCTTCGCACTGGCGGGGCGTTGCGACCGAGCCGTTCAGCAGCAAGCCGTGGCGGAACATGATCAGGCCTTCGGTGGTCCACAAGTCGAAATGGCCGAGCCAGAGCTGCTCGTTGATCTGCGCCACCAGGCGGTACATTTCGGGCAGGCGCGTTTCAGGTACCTTGAAATCGAACGCGCAGGCGAGGTGCAGCGCTTCCAGATCATCGCGCCAGTTGACCGAGATATGATAGTCGGTCCAGTCGCCCGCTACGATCAGGGTCAGCTCATCGTCGCCGTTGCGTTCGCACGCCCATTCGTGGCCGAGCGCAAGTTGCTCGACGAGATCGATCGGGTTGGCGTGGCGGTGATCGGCTAATTGAGCAGAGCCCATTGCGGCGTCCTTGTTCCATGACACACAGAGCCTTGTTTCGAGCGAGCGCCCGAAGTCGGTCTGTTTCCTGTCAACCTGAGGGGACGAAAACAGACCGGCATGCGAGTCGCAAGTTCGCCTAACCCTTGTCCACGGCGATCTCGCAACGTTCGCTGGAAAATCCTTATTTTCCAGGCTTCGGGTGCGGCGAAGGGCCTGTCACTCGCGGAAATTGTGGACGAACGGGCGCCAGTCAGCGCTGGGCCAAAGATGCCAATTGCGCTTCGAGCTGGATAATGCGCGCTTCGAGGGCGGCGTTCTCGGTCCGCGCCTTCTCGGCCATCGCCTTGATGGCCTCGAACTCCTCCCGCTGCACCACATCGAACTCACGCAGAACGCGCTCGCCCTGGCTGCGGACCATCGTTTGCACTTCCTTGCCGACCCCCTGGGCGGCGCCGGCGGCATCTGTCATGAGCTTGGCAAACTCATCGAGCAAACGATTGGATGTCTGGGGCATGGCTATCGATCCGGGCTGTTCGGCGCGCTGGTCGCGCGGTGGTTTCTGGTTTGGACACCGTTTATAGCAAGACGCATGATGGGGTGCACTGCCTGAGGCTGCGGCACTTCTAACACAAGTTCTTACCGGCCGGGGATGGCCAGAAAGCGGACGTGGCGGTGGAATTCCTGGCGATACCCTATCCCAACATCGATCCTGTGGCCTTCGCCATTGGGCCGTTCGTCGTCAAATGGTATGGCCTCTCCTATATGGCGGGGTTGCTGCTCGGCTGGCTTTATATCAGGCGCCTGCTGCGCACACCCCTGGTCTGGGCCCACGGCAAGGCCCCGTTCGACGTGTCGATGGTGGACGATCTGCTGCTCTATATGACTCTAGGCGTCATTCTTGGCGGGCGGATCGGGTCGGTACTGTTCTATGAGCCGGGCTATTATTTGAACCATCCGTTTGAAATCCTTCAGGTCTGGAAGGGCGGCATGGCGTTCCACGGGGCGCTCATCGGCTGCGGGGCGGCATTGTGGCTGTTTGCGCGCCACAAGGGCGTTTCCATGTGGAGTTCGATGGATGTCTGCGCCGCCGCGGTGCCGATCGGGCTGTTTTTCGGGCGCTTGGCGAACTTCATAAATGGGGAACTGTTCGGCCGGCCGACCTCGATGCCGTGGGGCATGGTGTTTCCGCGGGTTGCCGAAACCTACCCGGAGTTTGCTGCGCTCGAACCGACGCCTCGGCATCCGAGCCAACTTTATGAAGCGTTCGCCGAGGGGCTGGCGCTGTTTCTCACCCTGCGCCTGCTCTCCCATGTGTTCGGCGGGTTGAAGCGGCCGGGGCTCATTACCGGCACGTTCCTGGTCGGGTATGCGATCGCGCGTTCGACGTGCGAGTTGTTCAGGCAGCCCGATCCGGCGCATGCGTTCACCGCCGGCGGGTTGACGCCCGGCATCGCTTATTCGATCCCGATGGTGGTTCTGGGGGCGTATTTCATCCATCTGGCGCGCCAGCGAGTCAACGGTGAGGCCAGCCCGAAGGCATGAGCGATTATGACCCAAACGAGCGGCGCGATACGCCGCTGGCGCTCAAACTCAAGGCGCAAATTGAGCGCGACGGGCCGATGGAGCTTGGTCAGTTCATCGGTGCGTGCCTGTGGGACGAGGCGCACGGCTATTACGCAACCAAGGCCGTGATCGGCCGCGGCGGCGACTTCATCACGGCCCCTGAGATCAGCCAGATCTTCGGCGAGCTGTTGGGGTTATGGGCCGCGGTGGTTTGGGGACAGATGGGTTCGCCAAGTCCGGTCAACCTGTTCGAGTTCGGTCCAGGCCGCGGGACACTGATGGCGGACGCGCTGCGCGCGATCACTCGAGTGCCCGGGTTCAAGGACGGACTTGCGGTCAAACTTATGGAGGCCTCTCATCTGCTTCGCGCGCTGCAAGAGGAGGGGCTGGCGGACGTTGGCGTGCCGGTTGCCTGGACCGATCGGTTTCCGGCCAGCGAGGCAGTCCCCGCCATCGTGCTCGCCAACGAATTTCTCGACGTCTATGCGCCCAGCCAAAGTATTAAAACGGAAGAGGGTTGGCGGTGGCGCGCGATCGGGTTGGATGACGAAGGCCGGTTTCAATTCACTGCGTCGCGGCCGACCCGGCTGCGGCCCGAACTGGATACGATGTGGCCCGGCGCGCCGCTGGGAAGCGTCTACGAAACAATCGCAAGCCACGATCTGGCGGAGGCACTCAAGCAAATGGCAGGCAGCGACCCGTTTGCTGCGTTGTTCATCGACTATGGACATGTTGAAAGTGCGCCTGGCGATAGCTTGCAGGCGGTGCGCGACCACAGGTTCGAGCACCCGCTGACATCGCCAGGCGAAGCCGATCTCTCAATCCAGGTCGATTTTGCCGATGTCGCGCGCGAAATGAAGGTCGCGGGCTTGGCTGTCGATGGCCCGCTCACGCAGGGCGAGTTTCTCGGGCGGCTCGGGATCGTCGAGCGGGCGTCGAAGCTGATGGCTGCCAACCCGGCGAAGGCCGGCGAGATCGAGGCGGGCGTGGCGCGGCTCATGGCGCCCCAAGGCATGGGCGGGCGGTTCAAGGTCATCGGCGTGCGAAGCCTGAATTTACCCAAACTCCCGGGATTTTAATTTGCAGCTTAGGGTTGTTGAATCAACGCTGCAATAAACGCTGTTTAACGTGTTGCCGTGCGGTGCGCGCCATCGCAATCCAAGGACGTTGAAATGCTCAAACCGCTCACTGCTGCTTGCCTCACGGGACTTCCTGGCATCCGTCACGGGTTCTTCACCCGGGAGGGCGGTATATCCGGCGGCATCTATGCGGGGCTCAACTGCGGGTTTGGGTCCAATGACGATCCGGTCCACGTTGCGGAGAATCGTAGCCGGGTTGCCCGACACCTCGGCGGGGCGCAGCCAGGCGTGCTGACGGTGCATCAGGTGCATAGCGCGAGCGCCGTCATCGCGAACGGCGATATCCCCCGCGCCGAATTGCCCAAGGCCGATGCTCTGGTCACGCTCACGCGCGGGCTGGTGATCGGGGCGCTCGCCGCAGATTGCGCGCCGGTGCTGTTTGCCGATCCGATGGCTGGCGTCATAGCTGCGGCACATGCGGGCTGGCGCGGCGCGGTCGGCGGCATACTGGAGGCGACAGTCGCCGCCATGGAGAAGCTCGGCGCGCGACGCGACAATATCCGCGCGGCTGTCGGTCCCTGCATCAATCAGGCAAACTATGAAGTGGGTCCCGATTTCGAGGCCGATCTTGTGGCGCGCAACTCCCGCAATACGCAATTTTTTGCCCGGATCGGCACCAACCCGCGTCCGCATTTCGATTTGCCGGGTTTCGTCGCTGCGCAGCTCGCGCTTGCCCGCGTCGGCGTTATCGAGCGCCAGACCCCCTGCACCTACGCCGACGAATCACTTTTCTACTCGTTCCGGCGGACGACGCACCGCAAGCAAGCCGATTATGGTCGTCAAATCTCTGCCATTGTGCTGGCTTAGCAGCATCATCCACAGGATTGGCGGCCCGAAAATTGGGCCAAACTGTGTTGGTGTTAGCGATATGGCCTTTCGGCATCTGGACTCTCAGGCCATCCGCACTGTTACCTTTGTCACATGTGGGTACCGGGTTTGAAGAGAAGGCCGCAAAGTTCGTACGACGGTCACCGGAACGGCTAGTTCATAGAGGGGGACGTCATCATGACGACCAACAGAACTGCTGCAGCGTCGCGCGCAACTGTGCCGGGTTCGTTTGCAGTCACTAGTATCATGCTCAGCCTTGCGCTCGCAGGGTGTGAAAGCGGCTCAAGCCTGCTTGGCGGCGCCAACCAGCCGGTGACGCCGGTTGCGGATGCGGCGATCTCCAAGACCGTCAGCGTCGCGGTGGCGCCTGTGCTCGGCGTGCCGGATGCTACCAGCAAGCAGATGGTGGCGCAGGTTTCAGGCGGGCTCGACAAGACCAAATTCTCGCTCGTGACCTCGCCCACTACTCCAGCCGATTACACGCTGCGCGGCTATGCGACGGCGGCCAAAGATTCCAAAGATAAGGCGGCGGCGAAGCTGTCCTACTTCTTCGACGTGATGGATAAGTCCGGCAAGAAGATCAATCGCATTGCAGGCGAGGAAATGCTGGCGTCGGCGACGGCTGGAAAAGATGTCTGGCAGGCTGTGACGCCCGAAATATCGCAGACCGTCGCGACCAAGACCGTCGCTGCGTTCACTGCTTTTATCCCGGCAAGCCAGGCATCGCCCGCGATCGCGTCGGCGGTCGGAATCGCTGCGCCCGCGGGTGCCGGCGCGGTCAAAGCTGCGGCGACGCCGGCAGATCTCGCGGCCGTGCAGCCGAAGGGTGCGCCCCAGACCGGCAGCATCGACAAGCCGGCGGGGTTGACCGCTCTCGTTCCGAGCGTCACCGGTGCGCCGGGCGACGGCAGCCAGGCGCTTGCTGCCGCCTTGCAGAAGGAATTGACCAAGAACGGCATCGCGCTGTCGGACCAGACGGCGGCGGCGAGCGCCTACCGCGTCGAGGGCAAGGTCACGGTGGGCGCGGACAAGGACGGCAAGCAGCCGATCGAAATCTCGTGGAACGTCAAGGACCCGCAGGGCAAGAAGCTCGGTACCGTCACGCAGAAAAACGAGATCCCGCAGGGCTCGCTCGACGGCGCATGGGGCAAGACTGCGGATGCCGCCGCAGCAGCAGCCGCGCAGGGCATCATCAAGCTGTTGCCAACGAAGACGCAGTAAGCTTCATCGTCGTTGTGTGCGGCTTGGTATAAGCCGCGGCAAATGCGTCGAATTGCACGGTCGGATGGCCCGTTTGGTTTACACCTTCGGGCCATCTTGCTATTTGGTCTGTCATTGAACTGTCATTGTGGTGGAGGGCTCCATGTCGTTCGACGCTTCTGAAGGTCGCGGGCGGAGTGGATCAGCTGCTCAGCTCGTCGCGGGCAACTCCAACAAGCCACTCGCAGAGGCCGTCGCGGCCTATCTCAAGGTGCCGCTCACCAAAGGCCAAGTGAAGCGCTTTGCCGACATGGAAATCTTCGTCGAGATCCAGGAAAACGTCCGCGGACAGGACGTGTTCGTGCTGCAGTCGACGTCGTTTCCCGCCAACGACAACCTGATGGAATTGCTGATCCTGATCGACGCGCTGAAGCGCTCTTCGGCGCGGCGCATCACGGCGGTCATTCCCTACTTCGGCTACGCCCGCCAGGACCGCAAGCCCGGTCCGCGCACGCCGATTTCGGCCAAGCTCGTCGCCAACATACTTGAGCGCGCCGGCGCCGACCGCGTGCTGACGCTCGACCTGCACGCCGGCCAGATTCAGGGCTTCTTCGACATTCCGACCGACAACCTGTTCGCCGCCCCCGTCATGGTGCGCGACATCCAGGAGAAGATGTCGACCGAGAACCTCGTCGTCGTGTCGCCCGACGTCGGCGGCGTGGTGCGTGCGCGCGCGCTCGCCAAACGGATCGGCACGCCGATCGCCATCTGCGATAAGCGCCGCGAGCGTCCCGGCGAGAGCGAGGTCATGAACGTGATCGGCGACGTGCGCGGCAAGGCCTGTGTGCTGATCGACGACATCATCGACTCGGGCGGTACGCTGTGCAACGCGGCCGAAGCGCTGATTAAGAACGGTGCGACCGAAGTCGCCGCCTATATCACTCACGGCGTGCTGTCGGGCGGGGCCGTCTCCCGCATCGCCAATTCTTCGCTGTCGTCGCTCGTCATCACCGACAGCATCCAGCCTGCCGCTGCCGTGCTGGCGGCCAAGAACATCCGCGTGATCTCGATTGCGCCGCTGCTGGGCGAAGCTATCTACCGCACCGCGCGCGAAGAAAGCGTGTCGAGCCTGTTTTATTGAGACATGTTTTGCCTCACGGTGGCTAATCTCAGGTGCGTGTCATCGCGCAGCGATTGCGCGCACCTAAGGCCACCTTTGGCGGGGCGGCCGACACCGGTCAGGTCGCGCCGTAGCAGAGCTACGCGTCCCTGCAAAGCAGGGCTCCGCGCTGACGCATGGGCGCTCCTGAAGCCGCTCCGCGGCTCTCCAGTGGCAGCGATCCTGCGCTGCGCCATCGCGACAGACCGTTCTAATGCACGGTTGCGCCCATGTTGGTGGTTCCCAGCTTCAGCCATTCGGTCTTGAAGTTGATGGCGGCCGAACTGATCTTGCCGGTCAGCTCACACAGTTCCAAATCGATGGCGCATTTTGCCGAAATCTCGATGCTGGTCCGGCGATGCTTACCCATGCGCTGCAGCTCTGTCCGATATCGGGGTTCCTGCACAATGGCGCTCAAGACCCTGATCTCAGTAGCCTGAATATGGCCAAGGAACGGAGCTGCATAGCTCTCGATCGCCAGTACCCCCTTTGCTGTGATGACGCGGCGCCAGCCGAGCAAAAGGCTGAGGGAAAGTCGAGAGCGCGAACCGTGATGCCGTCCTCTTTGATTTTGATCACGGCTTCAACGCCGTCATTGGCCGACATGGCGGCGATTGCGACGCTGATTGGTCTTGGTAGTTCGTCCAGTTCCCGCATATCGCCGACAACATTTATTGCTTCTCAGGCACTCCGGAATTTATTTTGGGGCCTGGCACAATTGGGGTTCATACGGACTCTTCGGCGTTTGAGATGTGGCCGAATTCCAGTGAGGTCTGACCGCGACAGGTTTGCCGCGCCAAATGGAGCCAATGAAACCCTTGCCGGACTGTCAAATCTCTCCTATACGGGCTCCTTCCGCGCCATTCCATGCTGTGACCTGGGCTTTTCGCCTGGCCTCCCGGCTGTTCACCGTAGTCCTGAGATAGACCCATGAAAAAAGCAGCCGATTGCCATCCCGATTATCATCCGATCCGCGTCCAGCTGCCGAACGGCTCTGATTTCATTACGTATTCGACGTACGGCAAAGAAGGCGACACGCTTGCGCTCGATATCGATCCGTCGACGCACCCGGCCTGGACCGGCGGCGATCAGAAGTTGATGGACCGCGGCGGCCGCCTGTCGAAGTTCAAGAAGAAGTTCGAGGGAATGTTCTGAACCGTTACGGCGGTTTGGCCTGCACAAACAAATGCCGCCCTGGACTTGCGTCCAGGAGCGGCTTTTATCGTGAGCGGCGGGTTTGGCTTGCCGACGCCAGAGCCTCAAGACGCCTTGCGGGCGAAGGCCTGTTGCAGCTGGTTCATCTGAGCGACTACCTGATTGGCGGGCGCCGTTGCCGCATCTACGCGGTCGGGCGACATGGCGCGGTCGAGCTGCAGCACGCGGTCCAGCATGTGGAAGCTTTCGGCGATCAGCGCGCGCAGGCCTGACGGCAAGTCGTCAAAGCCCGCCGTGTGGGCCGGGCGGCCGAGCGTCAGCAGCTTCAAACCCTGGCGCTTTACTTGCGCTTGGGAGGGGCTGATTTCGCCTTGCTTAAGCGCGCGGCGGATCAGCAGCCACGAGGCGATATCGAGCAGCCGCGTGGTCAGGCGCATGCTTTCGGTTGCATACAACACGGTCGTGCCCGGGCTTAGGTCTTTGGCATCCTTGCGGCCGGCGCCGTCGAGATAGCTGGCCGTGCGCTCAACCAGCGCCATGCCCTCCTTGAAGACGGCATCAAACTGGTCGGAGGACTGGAAATGGTCGCCAAACGAAATGGGACCATGATCCGTCACGTTATTTTCTACGCGGGATTCGGTTTTCATGATCAACGCAACGCCACCCTTCACGCAACATACTGTCAATACACGGCCCCATTCAAAACTGCCAGCGTGAAGACGGCGTTAAGATCACGCCAGTTTTGGGGCAGCACCGTCAGTTGTTTGGGGATGCAAGTGTGAGGCCAAAAAATGAAGGGGAGCCGCTTCAACGCGCGACTCCCCGGGCCGTATGTACTTGCAGGTACGCGTCCAGGAGGTCTGAACATTTTTGAAATTAAACGATGTTCGTGAATAAAGTCTTATGTCTGTTCCCGCACTAATACGATTTCTGCTTTCTTGGACCGCGGCCTGTCATTCGGGGCCGCGCTGGACATTTGCCGGGCGCGTTCGATCATCGAAGCGTTACTCCGCCATCCTCGCGCGCTTACTTGAAAAACGCGTTGGCGGCGTCAGCCTGACGGCGTTTGCGTTCGATCTCGGTCTTAACGCGGCCGATTTCCGCTTCCAGCGCCGCAATGCGTGTTTCGAGTTCCGCGATCGATACCGTATCCAGCGGCTCGCCCAGCGTGACAGCCTTGCTTGCTGGCGTGCGCACCTCGTCCCAATCCATGGCGTGCCTCCTTACTTGTGCTCCGGAGCTTGATCGGGCACCTATCCCACTTCTAACCGCCTTCGATCAAGGATCTCCGCCGATGAACCCGCTGCCCGCCACCATGACTGCCGTTTCGATCGTCACGCCCGGCGGGCCTGAAGTTCTCGTGTCTGGGCCCATGCCGGTGCCCCAGCCAGGGCCGGACCAGGTGTTGATCAAGGTTGCGGCCGCCGGCGTCAACCGGCCGGACGTCCTGCAGCGCACCGGCAGCTATCCGGCGCCCAAGGGGCATTCGGAGCTGCCGGGCCTTGAAGTGTCCGGCCATGTGGCGGCGCTCGGTGCGGGGGCCTCGCGGTTCAAGATCGGCGAGGCCGTGATGGCGCTCGTCAACGGCGGGGGCTACGCCGAATACTGCGTTGCCGAAGAAGGCTCTACGCTGCCAGTGCCGGCGGGACTTTCGCTTATCGAGGCCGCTGGCGTGCCGGAAACGTTCTTTACGGTCTGGCACAACGTGTTCGAGCGCGGACAGCTCAAGTCCGGCGAATGGTTCCTGATCCATGGCGGCAGTAGCGGTATCGGCGTCACCGCCATCCAGCTCGCCAAAGCGTTCGGCGCCAAAGTCATCGCGACTGCCGGATCGGACGAAAAGTGCGCGGCCTGCATGACGCTCGGGGCCGACCACGTGGTCAACTATGCGAACGCGGATTTCACGGAGGTGGTCAAAACGGTCACGGGCGGACGCGGCGTCGACGTCATTCTCGATATGGTCGGCGGCGACTACGTCGAGCGCAACATCCGCTCGTGCGCCGACGATGGGCGCATCGTCAACATCGCCTATCAGAAGGGATCGAAGGTTTCGCTCGATCTGATCCGAGTGATGCTCAAGCGGCTGACGCTGACGGGCTCTACGCTGCGCATCCGTACCAGTGACGTGAAGGCGAGAATCGCGCGCGAGGTTGAGGCCAAGCTGTTGGCGCTGCTCGCGTCCGGCCAGGTGCGCGTCGTCATGGACCAGACGTTCCCGCTCGCTCAGGCGGCGGATGCCCACCGGCGCATTGAAAGTGGCTCCCACATCGGCAAGATCGTGCTCACGATCGGCGCCTAAACCGGGGCTGGCGGGTTTTATCGTTCTGTCGCAATCGGTCTCTAGGCTCGATCGGATTGCTGTCAGGGAATCCCGCACATGAAACCGGCCCATCCGAACGACCACGCCACCAAGGAACAGGCGCTCGCCGAGCTTACCGACAGCTTCGATGAGTCGCTGGAGCTTGAGTTCGACGACGACACGATTGCGGGCATGCTCCAGGGATTCGACAGCCCGGCCGACGCCAAGACGGCCGAGCGGCAGAGCTATTTCAAGGAGCTGCTGCGGCTGCAGCGGGAACTCGTCAAGCTGCAGGATTGGGTCGTTCATTCGAAGCGCCGCGTGGTCGTGTTATTCGAGGGCCGCGACTCGGCCGGCAAGGGCGGCGTCATCAAGCGTATCACCCAGCGGCTCAATCCGCGCGTATGCCGTGTCGCCGCGCTGCCGGCGCCGAGCGAACGCGAGCGGACCCAATGGTATTTTCAGCGCTATGTCGCGCACTTGCCGGCTGCCGGTGAAATCGTTCTGTTCGACCGGAGCTGGTACAACCGGGCTGGCGTCGAGCGCGTCATGGGATTTTGTAACGATGCGGATGTCGAGGAATTCTTCCGCTCCGCGCCCGAGTTCGAGCGCATGCTGGTGCGGTCGGGTGTCACGCTGATCAAGTATTGGTTCTCGATCACCGACGAGGGGCAGAACCTGCGCTTCCAGATGCGCATCCAAGACCCGTTGAAAAAGTGGAAGCTGTCGCCGATGGATCTCGAATCGCGGCGGCGCTGGGAGCTTTACACCAAGGCCAAGGAAACGATGCTCGAACGCACGCACATTCCAGAAGCGCCTTGGTGGGTGGTCGATGCGGTCGACAAGAAGAAGGCACGGATCAACTGCATCCATCACCTGCTCGGCCAGTTCCCCTATGAGGAGGTGGTGCGCACGCCCGTCGAGCTACCTGCGCGCGTGCACAATCCCGACTACATTCGCGGGCCGGTGCCGCCGCAGATGTACATCCCGGACGTCTACTCCAAGGCATTGTCCAAGGGTTGAACGTCAATTCCAAGCATGACGAAGTCGTAGAGGCGGTCGGCCGCATGACCTGGCGGGCCGTCGTTCCAGATGAGGATGTCGGTTGCGGCCGGCTCGAACGGCGTCGCAACGCTTGCAAGACGGCCTTCGACTTCGCTCGCCATCTCGCGGCCGCGGGTCGAGAGCCGTGAAGCCCGGATGGGGGCGGGGGCATCGACGTAGGCGACTGCGACGCAGGCGTAGCGGTCGCGCGCGAACGGGACGACTTTGCGCGAGACGTTCAAAACCACGGTCCGGCCTTGGGTCAAGCAGGCATCGATGTCGCGCGAGATGGCGTAGTCGAGCCCATGTGCTTGCCACGTCAGTGCGAATGCGCCGTCCGCCCGGCGTTGTGCGAATTGGGCCGGCGACAGTTCCTCGTTTGCCTCGGTTTCGCTCGAGGGCCGCGTGACGATCCGGGTCGGGAACACCACGGTGCTGGCTGCGCCGAGCCGCTCACGCGTCAGCCGGATCAACGTGTCTTTGCCCGCGCCGCTCGGGCCGACGACAAGCACGAGGCGGCCGGGGCCGAGCTTGGCAACAGGTTCAGAGGATACGCTGTCCATCGCGATAGACCTCCCGGACGACGGGCAGATCGCCGGCCAGATGGACGCGGACGAGATCGGCCTTGAAGCCCGGCGCAATCAGGCCACGATCGTCGAGGCCGGTCGCACGGGCTGGATTGACCGTCACGGTGCGCAGGGCGGCCGCCAGATCGATGCCGTCGATGCGGCGGGCGAGTTCGAATGCGCCCATCAGCAGACTTGAGGGCACGTAATCCGACGACATGAGGTCCAGCAGGCCCTCATGCGCCAGATCCTCGGCTGCCACATTGCCCGAATGCGAGCCGCCGCGCACGAGATTGGGGGCGCCCATCAGCACGCCGATCCCGTGCTGGTGGCTTGCGGCGGCTGCTTCGAAGGTGGTCGGGAACTCGGCGATCGAGATGCCGTCGGCCATCGAACCTTCCACGTGATCGAGTGTCGTGTCGTCGTGGCTCGCCAGCGCGATCTTGTTGGCCTTTGCGAGCTCGACCAATTCGGCGCGGTGGCGGTCGTGATTGGCAGCATGTAACGCGAGCCGCTCGCCCACCATCCCCTCCAGTGCGCTGTCGCTCAGGCCCGATTTGCCGCCGTAGTAGGTCTTCCATTTCTCGATATCGCGGAACTGGCGCGCGCCGGGGGTGTGGTCCATCAGCGAGATCAATTCGACCCGGTTTGCGGCCAGCATCTGGCGTGTCGCGTCGACGACGTCGGGCGCGCACAATTCGCAGCGCAAATGCAGGCGATGGTCGGCGCGCAGCAGGCCCCTGGCGCGCGCGTCGTTGATCGCGCCGGTCAGATTGTGGATTTGAGGCCCGAGCGAGCGGCTGTCGATGTCGGAGCCGACGCGCAGGCTGTCGAATACCGTCGTGATGCCGGATGCCGCGATCTGGGCGTCGAAGGCGACGACGGCGGCAACCAGGTGCCACATGACCTTTGGGCGCGGCACGACGTGGGCCTCCAGATGATCGGTATGAAGTTCGACCAAGCCGGGCACAAGGTAGTCGCCGTTGAGATCGACGCCGCGCTCGGGCGGCCGGCCGGTGCCGTGTTCGGCAATCTTGCCGTCAACGACAGCCACCCACCCGTCGATCACCTCGTGCTCCAAGGCCACTTTGGCGTTTTCAAAAACCATGGCGGTCATCAGGGGGCTCCGGGATCAGAAAATGCGGCGACGTTGACGATGTGGTCGGCGGCTTGGTGTCTAACATCGTCGTCATGGAACACGCCGAGGATGGCGGCGCCACCCGCCTTGGCTTCGCTTATCAACTGGACCACGACGGCGCGGTTTTCGGCGTCGAGGGAGGCGGTCGGCTCGTCCAGCAGCAGCACCGCGTGGGGCGCTGCAAAGCCGCGGGCGATGTTGACCCGCTGCTGCTCGCCGCCCGAAAACGTCGCGGGCGGAACGCTCCACAGCCGTTCGGGGATGTTGAGCCGGGTCAGCAGAAGGCTTGCCCGTTCGCGCGCGTCCATTCCGTTCAAACCGCCTTCGCGCGCGGCAGCAGTCACGATGTCGGGCGCACCGATGCGGGGGATGACGCGCAGGAACTGGCTGACGTAGCCCAGGGTGCTTGCTCGCAGCTTCAGGATCCGGGCCGGGCTTGCCAAAGCGATGTCGACGCGTTCGCCGCCGGCTGTCACGAGGATCTGGCCGTCATCGCAGCGGTAGCTGCCGTAGATCATTTTCAGGATCGAGGATTTTCCCGAACCCGATGCGCCCGCCAACACCGTGCAGGCCGCGCGCGGGGCAGCGAACGTAGCATTTTTGACGACGGGCAAGCGCACGCCGCCCTGGGCGTGAAGCACGAACGTCTTGGATACGGCGCGCAGCTCGATGGCTTGGAAGGTGTCACTCATCGCATCAGGCCTGCAGTATAGAGGAGACGAGGAGCTGGGTGTAGGGCTCGCGCGGATCGTCCAGCAGCTGGTCGGTGAGACCGTGCTCGATGACGCGACCGCCACGCATCACCATCATGCGCGACGACAGCAGGCGGGCCACCGCCAGATCGTGGGTGACGACAACGGCGGCGAGCCCCAGATCGGTGACGAGGCCGCGCAACAGATCAAGCAGGCGGGCCTGCACCGAGACGTCGAGCCCGCCCGTCGGTTCGTCCATGAACACGAGGCGGGGCTGCGTCACGAGCGTCTTGGCGATCTGCAGGCGCTGGCGCATGCCGCCGGAAAACTGGGTGGGAAAGTCGTCGATTCGGCTTTCATCGATTTCAACGCGACCGAGCCAGTCGCTCGCCTTGGCGCGGATATCGCCGTAGTGACGCCAACCAACCGCCATCAGGCGTTCGCCCACGTTGCCGCCGGCCGAGACGCCCATGTGCAGGCCGTCACGCGCATCCTGGTGGACAAAGCCCCAGTCGGTTCGCATCAGAAAACGCCGCTCGGCTTGTGAGAGGGCAACCAGATCGCGCGTCACGCCATCGGTCATGCGGTAGGCCACTGCGCCGGAGGTCGGCTCCATCTGCGCCGAGAGCAGCGAGAGCTGGGTCGATTTTCCCGAGCCTGATTCACCGACCACCGCCAGAACTTCGCCCTCGTAGAGGTCGAGATCGACGTCGATGCAGCCGACCCGGTGGCCATAGAGGTGGGTCAGCGTGCGGGCGCTCAGCAGCGGCTGATGGATCGGCGTCATGGGGTATCCGTCTCCGTCAGGTCGGTCCGGAAGCTGATGCCGTGGCGTTCGAAGCCGAGGCTGTCATAGAAGGCATGGGCGCGCTCGCGCTTGATGTTGGACGACAGCATGAGCTTGTAGCAGCCGGCCTTGCGCGCGCGCGTCTTGGCGTCATGCAGCATCGCGCGGCCGACGCCAGTTCCTTGATGCGCGGGCGCGACGAGCACTTCTTCCACTATAGCCGAGGGCGCGCCCAAATGTCCGAGGTTGTCCATGATCAGCAGCGCATAGCAGCCGACAGTACGGCCGTCGCTGGAGGCGACGAACATGCGGTAGTCCGGATACCGGCGCATTTTTTCAAACAGAGCGTGCGCGTCTTCGAGGGCGAGCACCGCGCCGTCGTCCATCTCGGGCTGGCCGATGAGGGCGAGGATGCCGGGGAGGTCACTTTCGGCGGCCTCGCGGATCGAGATTGCGGACACGATACTCATGGTGCCACTGCCCCCTCACTACCCGTAAACCCGGCCTCGCGCCGTGTCATGCAGTGGTCGGTGTCGGAGCAAACGTGCAAGCGTGTGCCTGCATCGTCCATGACGACCTCGTCGAGGTAGATGCCGGTCGCGCCGCACAGGCCGCACGGCGCATCAAAGCGGGTGCGCTCGAAGGGGTGGTCTTCGAAGTCGAGGCTGACGACCTTCGTGTGCGGAGGGATCGCGTAGATGCGCTTTTCCCGGCCAGCACCGAAGAGCTGGAGGGCGGCGCAGTCCGACATTTTAGGGTTGTCGAATTTCGGCGTCGGAGACGGGTCGGTAACGTAACGGCCGTCGACCTTGACGGGATAGGCGTAGGTCGTCGCCACATGGCCATGGCGGGAAATATCCTCGTACAGCTTGACGTGCATCAGGCCGTAATCGGCGAGCGCGTGCATGCGGCGCGTTTCGGTTTCACGCGGTTCCAAGAAACGCAGCGGCTCGGGGATCGGCACTTGATAGACCAGAATCTGGGACGCCGTCAGCGGCGTCTCCGGGATGCGATGGCGGGTCTGGATGATCGTTGCTTGCGTCGTGCGCGTGGTGGTGGCGACGTTGGCCGTCTTCACGAAAAACGCGCGGATGGAGACTGCATTGGTCGTGTCGTCCGCTCCCTGGTCGATGACCTTCAGCACATCGTCGGGTCCCAGCACGGCGGCGGTGACCTGGATGCCGCCCGTGCCCCAACCATAGGGCATCGGCATTTCGCGGCTGGCAAATGGTACCTGATAGCCTGGGATGGCGATCGCCTTCAGAATGGCGCGGCGGATCATCCGCTTCGTCTGCTCGTCGAGATAGGCGAAGTTATAGGCGGGTTGCGCGGTCATTCGGCCGCCTCGCGGGCCGCAGGTTGGGGCACTGTTTCCGCAAGAGCTGCTGCGTGTTCGGCACGCAATTGGCGCACCAGCGCCAGTTCGGCCTGGAAGTCGACATAGTGCGGCAACTTCAGGTGCTCGACGAAGCCCGTCGCCTGCACCGCGTCGGCATGCGAGAGCACGAACTCTTCGTCTTGCGCGGGCGATCCCGTCTCTTCGCCCAGTTCCGCAGCCCTCAGCGCGCGGTCGACGATGGCCATCGACATCGCCTTGCGTTCGCACTGGCCAAATACCAACCCGTAGCCGCGCGTGAACTGGGGAGGCTGCGTTGCCGTGCCCTTGAATTGGTTGACCATCTCGCACTCCGTCACCGTGATCGCGCCGAGCGGCACGGCAAAGCCCAGTTCCTCGGGGATGAACTCTACATCCACGTCGCCGATGCGGATTTCGCCGGCGAAGGCGTGGGTGCGCCCGTAGTCGCGCTGCGTCGACTAGGCCAGTGACAGCAGGAAGCCTTCGTCGCCGCGCGAGAGCGCCTGCAGCCGCACGTCGCGGCCAGCCGGATAGCTCACTGGCTCGCGCGTCAGGTCGGCGACGGGAGCGTTTGGTCCCGACTGTGGGTTTGCGTCGATGAGCCCATCGCGGTTGAGCAGCGAGGTGACGTGCGGCATGGGCTCGGCTGGGGCCGGGGTTGGCGCTACCGAGGCCTTTTGTGGGGCATCTTGCGTGGCCGTGGCGAGGGCCGGATCGATCAGCCGATGGGTGTAGTCGAACGTGGGGCCTAGAATCTGCCCGCCCGGCAAATCCTTGAAGGTGGCCGACACGCGCCGCCGCACGCTGTCGGGCAAGATCGGGAGATTTGGTTTGCGCGCGGCAGCGATCAAAGTTTCACACGTTGCCAAGACCTTCGGCGGCTCGCGGGCGGCCCTGGCGGACGTTTCGTTCGGTATCGAGCGCGGGGAAATGGTTGCCCTGATCGGCGCCTCTGGCTCCGGCAAATCGACGCTCATGCGGGCCATCGCCGGCCTCGTGCAGATCGACGCGGCCTTACGCCCCGGGTACGGCGAGCCCGTGGAAGGAAGCATCGAGATCCTGGGCGAGACCATGCAGCGCGATGGCCGGATCGGCGGTTCGGCGAAAAATCTGCGCTCGCGCGTGGGCGTCGTGTTTCAGCAGTTCAATCTGGTGCCACGGCTTTCGGTGCTGACCAACGTGCTCACCGGGTCGCTCGGACGCGTGCCCCGCTGGCGGGGAACGTTGGGGCTGTTTGCGCACGTCGAGCGCCAGCGCGCCATGGCGGCGCTGACCCGGGTGGGCATCGCCGAGCAGGCGCTGAAGCGGGGCTCTGCGCTCTCGGGTGGTCAGCAGCAGCGGGCTGCGATCGCGCGTGCGCTGACGCAGGGCGCCGACGTCATCATTGCGGATGAGCCGATCGCGTCGCTCGATCCGAGTTCCGCCCGCTGCGTGATGGATATCCTGGCAGACTTGAACCGGACCGAGCGTATCACTGTGCTGGTTTCGCTGCATCAGGTCGAATACGCGCTGCGCTATTGCGCGCGCACGATCGCGCTCAGGGCCGGCCGCGTCGTCTACGACGGGCCGAGCGCCGCGTTGACGCCAGCCTTCCTCGCCGAACTTTACGGGGCAGAGAGCGAGGCGCTGTTCTTGCCGGGGCTCGCGGATTCCAGCGCGCCAGCGGACGCGATTTCTCCGTCTCCGTCGCCGTCTCCGCCAACCCCGGCTGCCGCGCCGTGGGCGCAACCGCCTTCCCTCGACGGGCTGCTTCCGGTTCCCGCCTGACGAGGTCACCGCCGCTAACCCTCAAGCCACACAGGAGTTGTGTCCATGAAGCTCGTTCACCTTACAGCACGCGGTCGTGCCGCCGCACTGCTGCTGACCGGTCTAAGCGCTGCCGCGCAGGAAGCGGCCAAGCCCGCCTCCCAGCCCAACGAAATCAACTTCGGCATCATCTCGACGGAAGCCTCGACCAACCAGAAGGTCAACTGGGAGCCCTTCCTTGCGGCGATGACCAAGGCGACCGGCCTCAAGGTCAATGCGTTCTACGCCACCGACTATGCCGGTGTCATCGAAGCCATGCGCTTTAACAAGGTGCAGGTCGCTTGGTATGGCAACACGTCCGCCATGGAAGCGGTCGACCGGGCCGAGGGCGAAATATTCGCCCAGGTGATCGGCAAGGAAGGTAACCTTGGCTACACCTCGCACCTCATCACCAACACCGACAAGCCATTCAAGGCCCTCGACGACGTCCTGAAGTGCGACAAGTCGCTGGATTTCGGCATTGGCGATCCGAACTCGACGTCGGGCTTCCTCGTGCCCACGACGTACATCTTCGCCGCCAAGGGCATCGATCCCAAGGCGTGCTTCAAGACCGTGCGCAATGCCAGCCATCAGGCGAACGCCATGTCGGTCGCCAACAACCAGGTCGATGTCGCGACCAATAACAGCGAAGACCTCGAGCGGCTCGCCAAGAGCGCGCCGGACGCATACAAGAAGATCCGGATCATCTGGACCTCGCCGATGATCCCGCTCGATCCGATCGTATGGCGCAAGGACCTGGACGCAGGCGTCAAGGCCAAGATCTACGACTTCATCTTGAGCTATGGCCGGACCGGCACGGCGGAAGAAATCGCCGCGGCCAAGACCATCCTCGCCAACCTGATCTGGTCGCCGATGAAGCCGTCGTCGAACCACAAGCTCGTGCCGATCCGCAAGCTTGAAGCGTCCAAGAAGGTCTTCAAGATCCAGGCGGACGAGAAGCTTTCGGCGGATGAAAAGAAGGCGCAAATCGCGCCGCTCGAAGCCGATATCGCCAAGTACGCCGTACTGGAAGCCAAGCTCGAGAACGACACGGTGGTTGCCAAGTATCTGGCGTTCATCAAGCTCGATCCGGTCAAGGACGCCGCCGAGATCAAAAAGCAGATCGCCGAGTTCAGCGGCGGCCTTGCGCAGATGACGTACTAAGCTTGCCGCGCGGCGGCTCGCCCATGTGACTGCCACATCAACTGCGGGCGCCGGGCCAACGAAGCCCGGCGCTTTCGCGTATCTCGGGCAGGAGCGTCTTTCCATGTCTGCGCCATCGATGCCGATCGCCGTTCCGGTTGCGCCGCTCTCCGAGCGCGTCAAGCCTTGGCTTGTTGCAGCCCTGATCGCGGGGCTGCTCGCCTGGAGCTGGAATCCCGTCGAAGTGTTCAAGGCCAAGTCGCTGTGGACGGACGGGCGCAACATGGGCACCTTTGCGTCGGCGTTCCTCAATCCGAATTTCCACGATTAGCGCTCCAACGTCAGCGACATGATGCTGACCGTGCAGATCGCCATCTGGGGCACGGCGCTGGCCGTCGTGTTCGGCGTGCCGTTGGGCATTCTGTCGTCGGCCAACGTTGCGCCGGCCTGGATCGTCTGGCCGGTCCGGCGCTTGATGGATGTCGTGCGCGCCGTCAACGAAATCGTGCTGGCTTTGATGTTCGTCGTCGCCGTGGGTCTGGGGCCGTTCGCCGGCGTCATGGCGCTGTTCGTCCACAATACCGGCGTCATCGCCAAGCTGTTTTCGGAAGCGGTCGAAGCCATCGATCCACGGCCCGTGGAGGGCATCCGCGCGACGGGGGCTTCGGCGCTGCAGGAGGTCGTGTTCGGCATCGTGCCGCAGGTCATTCCGTTGTGGAGTTCGTATGCGCTCTACCGGTTCGAGACCAACGTGCGCAGTGCGACCGTGCTCGGCATCATCGGGGCCTGCGGGATCGGGCAGACCCTGTATCAGAGCATCCAGAGTTTTCAGTACGGCGAGATAGCCGCATGCGTGCTGATCATGATCGCAACGGTCATCGTGATCGACATGATCAGCGCGCGCCTGCGCAATCTGCTGGTGTGAGTGCGTTACGTGAAAAAGCTGTCCGCCACCCCCATGATCGATCCAACCGCGCTGGTGGGGGACAGCACGCTCGGGCGCGACACCGGGATCGGCGCGCGGACCTCGTTTGCGAAGAGCACGCTCGGCGACTACAGCTACATCGTGAACGACGGTGAGGTGAACTCCACCACCATCGGCAAATTCTGCTCGATTGCGGCGCACGTGCGGATCAATTCCGGCAATCATCCAATGTGGCGCGCATCGCAAAGCCATTTCACCTACCGCTCAAGCGCCTATTTCGATGGGGCGGACGACGATGCGGCGATTTTTGACTGGCGGCGTGCGCGTGCGGTCGTCATCGGGCACGATGTCTGGGTCGGCCACGGGGCCATCATCATGCCGGGCGTCGCCATCGGCAATGGCGCGGTTGTCGGTGCGGGCGCGGTGGTTACAAAGGATGCAAGGCCATACTCGATCGTGGCGGGTGTGCCGGCGGTTCCCATTCGCGAGCGGTTTCCTGCGGCTATCGCGCGGCGGCTGGAAGCGCTCGCCTGGTGGGACTGGGAGCACGAAGCCTTGCAAGCGGCGCTGCCGGATTTCCGCGCGCTGCCGGTTGATGCGTTCATAGAAAAGTATTCAGTAGCTCGCGCGCGATGATGCGAAAAGGCTGGCTGCGTTCGGGCTGTTCCAGCACGCTGATGGCATCGATGGTTACGGGCTGAGCGAGGGGTGCGCAGTGGGCTTGCAAGGTTGCGAGCGCCGTCTGCAAATGGGCGGGGTCCAGCCTGCCCGTCAGCGACATATGGAATTTGAACTGGTCGAAAACATAAGGGTAGCCCCAGCGGTCGAGCAGGGCGATTTGCGGCTGCGTCAACGCGGCCTTCATCCGGCGCGCCCGGTCGGCTGCGGCGAGCAGGCGGCGGTGGGGTTCGAAAAACGCCACGCAGTCGCCCGCGAATGTCGAGAGCTGCACCGTTTGCACAACGGGGACGAGCGCTACAAATGTTCCCATTACGGTCAGCTTGAGGTGGCCGACGTCGATGGGCCGGCGCTGCGCGGCGAACGCTTGGGCTGCGGCAAGCAAGCCGTCGCGGGAGGTCGACGGCGCCAGCTCGAAGGGCGCGCGCAGTGTCGCGTGAAAGCCGTAGCGGCTTGGTTCAGCGACAAATGCGCGTGGGAGAAAGTCCGCGAAAGGTCCGCGTTCGGCGTCCGAGAGCTCGCCGTGGTGGGGGTCATATCCGAGCGCTGCGCAGCCGAAGCGCCACAGATCGCTGGATTGGGGCGGCGTGAAATAGATCGCATAGCGGGGCTGGCTCATGTCTGGCCTATTCCCACACGAGGGCGCTCATGGCGGCGACGGGGCGGACGGATGGGTCGGGGAACAGGCCTTCGAGGGCTTCGCGTGTGAGCTGCGCCTTCAGGTGCACGCCGCTTGCGATATAGACCGAGCGGACTTGAGCGCGGGCCGCGCCTGCAATGTCGGTGCGGATGCCATCGCCGATCGCAAGGATAGCTTGGCGGGGGATCGGGCGGCCGGCGAGTTTGTCTGTGAGTGCGAAGGCTGCGTCATAGATCGGCAGATGCGGCTTGCCGGCGTAGGAAACGTTCCCGCCCAGTTGTTCGTACTTGGCTGCAACTGCGCCAGCGCACGGGATGATTCTGCCGCCGCGCTCCACGTGGAGATCGGGGTTGGCGCAGATCATCGGGAGACCGCGTTTGGCGCAGGCCTCCAGCAGAGTAGCATAGGTTTCCGCGGTATCCGTTTCGTCGTCGAACAAGCCGGTGCACACGATGGCTTCGGCCGCGTCCGGGGCGGCGAGCGTCACGGTCAAGCCCTCGAATAGCGCTAGGTCGCGCTCGGGGCCCAGATGATAGAGCGGCTCGCCGCCGAGGGCTGCAATCAGGCCGCGGGAGGTGTCGCCCGACGATAGAATCGCGTCATAGGCGGCGCGGGCGACGCCGATCCGGTCGAGTTGGGCCTCGACCGAGCCGTGGGGCCGCGGGGCGTTCGAGACCAGCACCACGATGCCGCCGCCTTGGCGGAAGCGCTCGCAGGCGGCAACCGCGCCTGTGAACGGGGTGACGCCATTGTGCATGACGCCCCAAATATCGACGAACCACGCTTTCGTGGTTGCCGCCAACGGTGCAATCGATCCTAAAATCAGGATCACGCAGCGGCGACCGATTGAGCCTGGGCAGATCCCTGCTTGACCGCGCGGGCAGCGCCGAACAGCTGGCCCTGACCGAACAGCACGCCGAACCCGAAGATGCGGGCAAGCTGGTGCTCCTCGACGATACCGCCGACAATCAGCGTCAGCCCGCAGGCTGCCAGATGGCGGCAGATGTCGGCGGGCGGAACCGCGCCATCCGCCGTCGGCAGGCCGATGAGGAAGGCTTCCGCGTCGAGCCGGGCGAACACGAAGCCCGCGCCGGTGAGGCTCGCGAAGTCCATGTCGAGCGTCGTCACATCCGACAGGGCAAAGCCGAAGCCTGCCGCGTGCAGGCGCGCCAAGGTTTGCCAATCGGCGGATGTGAACGTCAGCACGTGTGCTTGCGGCAGGGTCAGCACCAGCTGGCCCGGAAACGCGCCGACGGGGCGGTCCGGGGTCGCGAAGGTGTCCTGGAAGCCGCCGTCGTACAACGTTTCGCCGTTTATTTCGGCGAACACCGCGCCGGACTTGCCGCGTTCGGCCAGGCGGCGCGCCATTTGGCTTGCGCGCGCGATGCGGACTTGGTCGATCAGCGGCAGCAGGCCCGTTCCACTCAGATCGGAGGCAGCCTGCGCGAGATCTATTGCTGCGCCGTTGGCCGTGCGCAGTGCGATCGAGACTTCATAGTGCTCCGGCTTCTGGTTGCCGAGATCGAGGATCGGCTGGAGGAACACGTCGATCCGCTGTTCGTTCAATGCCGAAAGGATCTCGGCCCGCTGGCTGCCGGCTTCAGGATCGGTGAAGCGGGGGGCCTCGGGCTTTTGCCACAGGGGTGCTTTGGTCGGGCTGGCCGTGGGCGTGCTGGCGATGGGCACGGGGGCCGTTGTTCGGTCCGCCGCCGTCTCGTGCGGCAGCGGTACGTGGCTCGCCCGCTTCAAGGCACTGATGGAGGCGGCGAGTGCGTTGTCCGGATCGGTTGCGGCTTCGCCATGGAGATCGGCGGCAGGAAGGCCCGCTGTTGCGATTTCGGCGGCCTTGGCCGTCTGGAGCGCTTCAAACTGATTGACGTTATCGGCCAGACGCTTCACCAGCCGCTCGACGCGCTCAAACTCGGTTTCGGCGCCTGCCGCGTTCAAGGGCACGGGCGCCGGCTGCGGGGCCACACCGGCCGCGGGGCGCATATGCGAGAGATCGGGCCAGGCGGGAGGCGCGACAGGTGCGGCCTGCACTGGGGCTGCTGGGGCTGCCGTCTGGTCACGATTGTGGTCATGCGTTTCGTCACGCGACCAAGCTTCGAGCGGCGGCAGGGGTGCAGCTGCAGAGTGGGGAGCAACGGCTCTCGTCTGCTCATGACCGATGGAATGGCCGGAATCGATTGCGCCACCGCGCTCGCCACGGGCAATCAGCTCCAATGCCAGATCGCTCGGCTCGACCTTCGCCTCGGTGGGCTGCGCATCCATCTTGAGGCTCGGCTCGCGGCGGGGACCGCGCCGCTTCCTCGCCGGGGCCTGCACAACTGGCATTTCGCGGCGCTCGCGCGTTACGATCCAGTGCATCAGTCCGGCCCAGACGCAGAGACCTAAGCTCGCCGTTACGGCGAGCTTAGGATCGAAGTCCGCATTCTGGATCAGGGCCAGCGCCAGGGCTGCGCTCGCCAGGGCAATCGAGGCCATGATGAGCAGATGGGCTGCGCGTTGGGGCGTGCCAGCTTGAGATAGGTTCCCGGGTGGCGGGTCATGCGGCAAGGGCGTCAGGTGAATCGTCATGGATTGGGGGCTCGCGGTGCGACTCAGGTTGCCCCTACGTCACGCCGGTCGCTGCGCCGATGCAACTGCAGCCCCGAGTTTTTCACCAGAAATCAACAGAGTACAACTTCAGATGGCGGCGAGCGAACGGGCTATCCTGTCGCGGATCTGGGCGAGGTCGGTCTCGGTCGCGATCAGCGAGGGGGCGACGACCAGCGTATCGCCGGCGACGCGCACATACAGGCCCGACTGGTGGAAGGTGTGCTCGATCATGGCGTAGCCCTTCGCGCCAGGCTTTTGCGGATCGGGCGTGAGGTCGATGCCGCACATCAGGCCGATTGTGCGGATATCTGCGACGTGGGGGGCGTCCTTCAGGCTCATCATAATGCCGGCGAACGGGTCTTCGAGGCTGCGCGCGCGCTCGAATAAGCCGTCGTCGCGGTACACGTCGAGGGTGGCCAAGCTGGCGGCGACACTCAAAGGGTGGCCAGAATAGGTGTGGCCGTGGAACAGTTCCACCATATGCTGCGGGCCGGTCATCAGCGCCTCGTGGATGGGTGTGCGCACCATTACGCCCGACATCGGTACCGCGCCGTTGCTGACTCCCTTGGCAAAGCAGATCATATCCGGGACGACGCCGTAGCGCTCGGCGGCGAACGCATGGCCCAAGCGCCCAAAAGCGGTGATGACTTCGTCGAAGATGAGTAGGATACCGGCGTCCTGCGTGAGCTTGCGCAGGCGTTCGAGATAGCCCTTGGGCGGGGCCAAGCAGCCGGTGGAGCCGGCGACGGGCTCGACGATGACGGCGGCGATGGTCGAGGCGTCGTGCAGCCCGATCAGGCGCGTCAGGTCGTCGGCCAGGTGAGCGCCCCATTCGGGTTCACCCTTGGAGAAGGCCTGGTGCTCGCGGCTGTAGGTCGTCGGCAGGTGGTCGACGCCTGCCAGCATCGTTCCAAACGCGCGGCGGTTGGCGACCATGCCGCCCACCGAAATGCCGCCGAAACCAACGCCGTGGTAGCCGCGTTCGCGACCGATGAGGCGCGTACGGCCGCCCTCGCCGCGGGCCTTGTGGCAGGCGAGCGCGACCTTGAGGGCGGTTTCGACCGCTTCCGAGCCGGAGGATGCCATCAGGACGTGGTCGAGATCGCCGGGGGCCAAGAGCGCCAGGCGCTGGGCCAGTTCGAAGGCCGCCGGGTGGCCGTATTGAAACGCGGGCGCGTAGTCGAGGGTCGCTGCCTGGCGTTGGATCGCCTGCACGATCTCGAAGCGGCCATGACCTGCGTTCACGCAGTAGAGGCCCGAGGTTGCGTCCAGAAGGCGGCGGCCATCCGGGGTATCGAGGTGCATGCCGCTCGCGCCGGTGATCATGCGCGGGCGTGCCTTGAAGGCCCGGTTCGCCGTGAACGGCATCCAGTAGGCGTCCAGCTCGTTGGGCGTATTTGGCATGATCGGGTCGCCTCGGGTTACGGCATCAGGTCGGCGATCATCAGGGAGGCCATTAAGGTATTGTAGAGCGCGTGGCAGACCATCGTCACGCGCAGGCTGCCGGTGCGGATCAACACGACCGCAAACAGCATGCCGATCATGAAGACCTGGATCACGCCAGTCAGCGAATAGGGATGGACTACGGCAAACGCCAGCGAAGTGACGGCCGCCGCGCCCCATGTGCCGAGCCGCGATCTGGCGAGGGCTGAAAACAGGAAGCCGCGGCACAGCAGCTCTTCCGAGAGCGGCGCGCCAATGCCCACCACGATCAGCGCCAGCCACCACCAGGGGGAGCGCATCATCTCCTTGTAGACCTGGACGTCGGCGTTGAACGAGTTGGGGTCGAGCTGATGGACCACGGCGTTCATAAAGAGCGTCAGGATGATCAGCATCCCGAATGCGACCGGGTACGATTTCAGCCCTTGGGCGGGCGAGCGCAATGCCAGCACTGCGCTCGCCGAGCCGCCAAAGCGCGTTGCCGCATACAACGTGAGCGCGATCATGGTCACCTGCTGGATCAGCGTGCCGACGATGTTGACCAACACGTCTTCAAGAGACTTGTGCAGGCCGAACGCGATCAGAACGACGAAGGCAACCGACAAAACCGCGCCGAGAAAGATGCCGAGCGAAGCCCAGCTGCCGCCCCAAGCACCCCACGGGGTCTCCGGAAAATAAGCTGCGGGGCCTCGTAAAATCCAGAAACGCCGGGGTGGCGAGGCTACAACCTCCGCGGCATCGACTGTATCCTGCATCGGCATCCTTCTCCTCGCGCATCAGTTCGCTGCGTCCACACTCGAACTGCCGGGCGGCTGTTCGAGGGCGGTTTGTTCGCTTTAACAAGCGATCCTAGCGCAGAGATGTTTCGACACTCTTTTTTTCTGCCGCGATCCTGCCTATACTGTTGGTGCCGGATTCGTCCGGCTATAGCGATAAATGGACGTCGTAATAAGCCATTCGGACCCGGGGGCGGTACCCGGCGCCTCCACCAAATGCTGCCGAAGCCCGATCTTTCCGGCGGCATCTGATGGGGGCGAACTAGGATCGACGAGGGTGTAAAGGGCTATCTTTTGCTCGGCATGGTACCACCGTCATCGGACCATCCAGAATAGTTGCCAATGACAACTACGCTGAGGCCGCTGTCGCTGCGTAATGCAGCGCCAAACGCCTGAACACTAAAGCCCTAACCCCTAGCCGGGTCAGGCGCGGTCCGGAGGGCACCGGGCAACAGAAAGCCCTCCACTTCTTTCCCTCTGCAAAGAGGGCTTTGCCCCTCCAGCAAGGACGGCTTTGCCGCTCTAGCAAAGAGGGTTCCACTTCCTCCGCGGGGAGGCTACTTTTCCTCGGCGAGGGGGCGCGAGTGACGCGCGCTGCTGAACAAGGTTTGAGCAACAGGGCATGACGGCAGACGCCACGATCGACTATGAGAGCCTCCAGCAGGAAGCCCTTCGCGGGCTCGTGCGGACCGTGCTCAACCGCGTCGCCAAGTCCGGATTACCGGGCGACCATCATCTCTATATTTCGTTCGACGTACGCGCGCCGGGGGTGATCCTGTCCAAGCGCTTGCGCGAGAAATATCCTTCCGAAATGACCATCGTGCTGCAGCACCGGTTCTGGGACCTTGCCATCAGCGACGAGCGCTTCGAAGTCAAGCTGACGTTCGACGGCATCCCCGAGCGGCTGGTCGTGCCGTTCAACGCCATCAAGGTGTTCCTCGATCCGAGCGTGCGATACGTGCTGCACTTCGAAGAGCCGGCGGTTGCGGGCGACGAGGGCGACCAAGCCGCCCACGATGGCGAGGAGGCTAGCGATGGGCCACGTCCTGCCGCGCCCAAGCGGCCACGAACGGTGCGAAACAAGCCGCGGGCCGAGCGCGAGCCGGGCGCGCCCGCATCATTGACCACTGTTCCGTCCGCGCCGGTTACGGGGCTCAACAACAAGCCCGTCGGCGTGCCGGTTGCGGCTAGACCAAAGCCTGCGCCTCAACTGGCCCCTGCGCCATCGGCTCCTGCCGCCGAGGACAAGCCCGCGGAACCTGCCAGCGAAAAGCCAGCGGGCGGCGGCGCGCAGGTTGTCAGCCTCGATGCCTTCCGCAAGAAATAGACTTTCCCGCAGCGGAAACTGCGATGCCGAGAATAGGTCATATCCTAGCGCGACGGATTGAGGCGTGGCCGCACGTTCCGTAGGCTCGGCGCACCGCTTCCATTTCGTGCGCTTATTCTTCCGCTGCTTGAGACCCCTCCCGTGGCTGCATCACGATTACAGGACTCAAATTTTTTGCGGTCCACACGACGTGCGCGGTACGGGCGTGTCGTGGGGATGCTGGGCGGTGCCGTGCTGATGGGGGGTTGTGCCTCCCAAACGAGCGGCGGGGGGGCTTTCGATCTCCTCAGCAAGGGGCAGGGCGACTATGTGCTATCGGCCGCCGAAATTCATTGGAACTGCGGCGGGATCGAAAACGCCTTGCAGGCGCGCATTACGCGGATCATGACGCTGTCCCATCAGGCGAAGGCGGAGAGCGACACGACCCCGCCCACGATTTCACGCTTTTTCTCCCGCCTCGCGGGGGAACCCGACAGCCCGGCGCTGGCGCAACTCAAGACGGAGCGCGCTGCGGCGGAGGCTTATAATCGCGAGCTCAAGACGAAAGGCTGCCCTGCGGTCGACATCGACGCGCGCTTGGCGGCGGCAGGGGCCATTATGCCGGTCGTGGCGGCGGCGTCGTTACCCGCGCCTGATCCGTCCATTCAAGGTCAAAAAGGAAAACTCTAGGCAGGGCGCGTCGCTGCGGCAACGCCGTGCGCGGGCGGCACGCGGCACGTGCGCCATCCCCAGCCTTCCGTCGCAATTGAGATCGGGGTCTATCCGTGCTAGAGCATGTTTGCTTTTCGTTGAATCGCTCTCATGCGCTAACTGTTTGTTTTGTCGCGCGTTTTTATGCGAAAACCGCTTCACACTTTTCCAAACGCGCTCTAGCCCGTTGCCAGCATTCCACTCAGTCCGCGAGCCCCATATGACCGCCACCCGCACCGAAACCGATACCTTCGGCCCCGTCGAAGTGCCGACCAATGTCTACTGGGGCGCGCAGGCACAGCGTAGCTTAGGCAACTTCAAGATCGGAACGGAGCGGCAGCCGCCGTCGGTCATCCGCGCGCTCGGCATCGTCAAGCGGGCGGCCGCCGAGACCAACGCCAAGCTCGGTGGGCTCGACCCGAAAATCGCCGACACCATCGTCAAGGCCGCGCAGGAGGTCATCGACGGCAAGATGGACGCGCATTTCCCGCTGGTCGTGTGGCAGACCGGCTCGGGTACCCAGTCCAACATGAACGCCAACGAGGTGATCTCCAACCGCGCCATCGAGATGCTCGGCGGCGTCATGGGGTCGAAGAAGCCTGTGCACCCCAACGATCACGTCAACATGAGCCAGTCGTCGAACGACACCTATCCGACCGCGATGCACATCGCGTGCGCGGAAGAGATCCATCACAAGTTGCTGCCCGCACTGCGCAATCTGCACAGCGCGCTGGATGCCAAGGCGAAAGCGTGGGCGGACATCATCAAGATTGGCCGCACGCATACGCAGGATGCGACGCCGCTGACGCTGGGCCAGGAGTTTTCGGGCTACGCCAAGCAGATCGAGAACGGGATCACGCGCATTGCCATGACGATGCCGGCGCTGATGGAGCTGGCTCAGGGCGGCACGGCTGTTGGTACCGGACTTAACGCGCCGGCCGGGTTTGCCGTCGAGGTTGCCGCGCGGATCGCCGACATCACAGGTTTGCGCTTCACGACCGCGCCCAACAAGTTCGAGGCGCTGGCAGCCCACGACGCGATGGTGATGACGCACGGCGCGATCAACACGGTTGCCGCCTCGCTGTTCAAGATCGCCAACGACATCCGGTTCCTCGGTTCGGGGCCGCGCTCGGGCTTGGGGGAACTGGCGCTGCCGGAAAACGAGCCCGGCTCGTCGATCATGCCGGGCAAGGTCAACCCCACCCAGTGCGAGGCGCTGACGATGGTGTGCGCGCATATCTTCGGCAATCACGCCGCGCTGACGTTCGCGGGGTCGCAGGGGCATTTCGAGCTCAACGTGTTCAATCCCGTCATGGCCTACAACTTTCTGCAGTCGGTGCGGCTGATGGCGGACGCGGCGACCTCGTTCACCGATAATTGCGTCGTTGGCATCGAGCCGCGCGAAGACAACATCAAGGCCGGGCTCGACCGTTCGCTGATGCTGGTCACTGCGCTGGCGCCCAAGATCGGCTATGACGCGGCCGCCAAGATCGCCAAGACCGCGCACAAAAACGGCACCACGCTGCGCCAGGAAGCGGTCGGCGGCGGCTATGTGACAGATGCCGAGTTCGATGCCATTGTGCGGCCCGAAAAGATGATCGGGTAAGGTCCTCGCGCCAGACATGGGGCGCGCGTTTGTGACGGCAGAGGCTAGAGTTCGAAGTCTCTCGGGTGCTTGCACTGCGCCTGATGTCCATCATCGCGTTGCTGGCCATTGCGCCCCGCGCCGCCGCAAACGCGTCAAGCGCGATTAGGGGCCAGTAGGTCCGTCAAGCCCGCGGGCGTTTCCGGCAGGGCCAACACCTTGGGTGCGATACCGGCACAGGCGAGCCCCGCGTAAACGCCGGGGCCTACATCCAACGAATGGACACTGAGCCCATGCTCGCGCGCCAGATCGGCAGCTGCATCGTCGTGTCCCTTGCCCCCCACGGCGCCCAGTTGGGTGAGCAGGTGGCCGATGCCGCGGCCGTCGGCTTTGGCGAGCGCTTCCAGCAGCACCCAGGCCTGGAGGAAGCGGGGCTCCGCATCCGTGGGTAGCGGGGTACGGATCAGGCTTTCGCTTGCCGCTTCGATGATCGCGCGGCGGCGGACGTCCATTCTCACCGTGCGGTCAATTTCGATGTCGACGCCGATGTGGGCCTCGCGGGTGACGCCGATCAGCGCCCAGGGACCGGCGTGGGCGAGGCTGAAGCTGCCGGTCATTCCATTGGGGAACTCGGGGCCATCGGGAAGCTGGGGGCGGCCATAGCGATCACGCGGAAGCGGCGTCTGGTGGCGCAGAGCTGCGCCGAAGGTGGCTTCGAGCACGATCCGCAGGGCGATGGCGGCGGCGCGGCGGGTGCTTTTCCGGCCGGGATCGCCGATAATATTGACCCGCGCAACATCATCGGCGGAGAGGCGGGTCGACGTCCGTTCTAGCTGCGACAAGGCCGGTGCCGCCCGATCCAGGTTGGCCAGCCAGAGATGCGTTGGGCCATCTTGTTTCAACGGGACGCCGAGCGCACCGCGCGGGGACGGCGTTCGGGCGCGGTCTTTTCGGCGGCGACTTTCCCCGCCTTCAGCGAGGGCGGCACGAGCAGGTCGCGGCATGCCCGCAACTCGCGGATGGCGTGCTCGATGGCGGCGCGTTGGGGCGTCGCTGCGGGGGCTGGCTTGATGGACGTGGCGTGCTGCGCGCCAGGCTTGGGCAAGGCGCGGATGCGGCCGCTGGCTGCCGCTGCATGCTTGACGGGTTCGGGTGCGCCCTTCGTTCCGGTCTCGAGTGCTGCGGGTTTTTCGACACCGTAGATCTTGACCTGCTCGATGCCTTGTTCGCGCAGGATCTTCTGCACGCCCTTGATGGTGTAGCCTTCGGCATGCAGAAGATGCTGGATGCCGCGCAACAGCACCATGTCCTCAGGCCGGTAATAGCGACGGCCGCCGCCGCGCTTCATCGGGCGGATCTGCGGGAATTTCACTTCCCAGAAGCGCAAAACGTGCTTCTGCACGTCGAGTTCGTCGGCAACTTCGCTAATGGTGCGAAAGGCTTCGGCGGATTTGCTCATGGGCAAAGGGTCCCTTCGGCGCTTTGATCGTCATCGGACTCACCACCCGCTTCAACGCAATAGTTAGTATAACGCTTGCATCACGGTTTTGACGCACGCTTGCAATCCCGATCGCACAGCTATCAACAATGAACGCGCTCGTGGTGCGGCTCAACGGAACCGCACGCCATAAATCCGGGTAAAACATGGCTCCGGGTAACGGAGTGCTGGCTAAATGGTCACACCTGACGGGTCGCCGGCGCCTTGCGGGCGGGGCGGCTGGTCTTGGCGGAAGCGGTTTCAGCGGTCTGTGCGGCTTTGCGCTTACCGCCCGCATTGATGCGTTCTTTCATCACGTTGCTGGGGCGGAACACCAGCACGCGCCGAGGGGTGATCGGAACTTCCTTGCCGGTCTTAGGGTTGCGGCCAACGCGCTCGCCCTTTTCACGGATCCCAAACGAGCCGAACGAGGACAGCTTTACGGATTCGCCGGCGGCCAAAGTTATTGAAATCTCACTCAAAATCAGCTCGACGAGGTCCTGGGACTCGTTGCGCGGCAAGCCGACCTTGCGCACGACTGCTTCCGCCAAATCGGCTCGTGTTAATGTTTTCCCACCCATGAAACTCAAAGCCTCCCAGCAGCACCCAGAGGATGCTAGCCGCCGCGCGGCTCCAGGTCAATGACCCGCTGCTCACAAGAGCCTGAAAACTATAGCGGAATTTGACAACAATGAAAACAGCGCGTTATGATTTTACCAGCGCAGCAGCACTGCGCCCCAGGTGAAGCCGCCGCCCATGGCCTCCATCATGATCAGATTGCCCTCATGAATCCGGTGTTGCTCGAAGGCCACATTGAGCGCCAGCGGGATCGAAGCGGCCGACGTATTGCCATGCTGATCGAGGGTCATGACGATCTTGTCGGGCGAAACGCCGAGCTTTCTGGCGACACCATCGAGGATACGGCGGTTGGCCTGATGGGGAATGTACAAATCGATTTCGTCGGCGGCAAAGCCTGTCGCCACAAGGGTTTCTTCCATCACGCCGGAGATTTTTTGGACTGCGTGGCGGAACACTTCGCGGCCGTTCATGCGCAAATGGCCGACCGTCTTGGTCGAGCCGGGGCCGCCGTCGACGTAAAGCAGGTCTTCGTAGCGACCGTCGGAGCGGATCTTGGCCGACAACACGCCGCGATCGCTGAGGCCGCCGTGCTGGGGCATCGCTTCCAGCACCACGGCACCTGCGCCATCGCCGAACAGCACGCACGTGCTGCGGTCGGTCCAGTCGAGAATGCGCGAGAAGGTTTCGGCGCCGATCACCAGCGCCCGGGTCGCCTGGCCCGAGCGCAACAGACTGTCGGCGATGGTCATGGCGTAGACGAAACCCGAGCAGACGGCCTGGATATCGAAGGCTGCGCCCTTGCTGACGCCAAGCATGTGCTGGATTCTCACGGCGGTCGCCGGGAACGTGCGGTCGGGCGTGGAGGTGGCGCAGATGATGAGGTCGATATCGAGGGGGTCGACGCCTGCGCGTACCAGTGCCTGCTTGGCGGCAGCCGCGCCCAGGTCAGACGTCAGCTCGTTGTCGGCGGCGATGTGGCGGGCGCGAATGCCGGTGCGCTCTACAATCCAGTCATCGGTCGTATCGACCAGCGCTGCCATGTCGGCATTCGTCATCCGCCGCTTGGGCAAGGCCGCGCCGACGCTGCGTACGACCGATCTGATTACTGTCACCGGGTTCTCCCTCGGTTTTGATGTCTTAAGGGCGGGCTGGCCGTCGCTGGGTGCGGCAGGCCTGCCGGGCGGTAGGTTCAATTGGGGGCATTGGCCCCGATTGCGGGCTGGTGTGCCGCCAGGTCGGTGATGAGGCGTTCGACAAGGCCGCTCTCGGACATCTCGTAGGCGAGATCGATCGCGCTCGCAAAGCCAAGCGCGTCACTGCCGCCGTGGCTTTTGATCGCAATACCGTTCAGTCCGAGGAACGTTCCGCCGTTGACGCGGCGTGGATCCATGCGTTCTTTCAGGGCTTTAAATCCGCCGCGCGCGAGCACGGCGCCGAGTTTCGTCAGAGCCGAACTGCCCATCGCGTCCTTGATATATTGGCCGACTTGGCGAGCCGTACCCTCGGCCGTTTTGAGGGCGATGTTACCGGCAAAACCTTCGACGACGACGACATCCACCGTGTTACGGCCGATTTCGTCGCCTTCGACGAAGCCGTGGTAGGTCATCGGCAGGTCGTGCTCCTTGAGCCAAGCGTGGGCTTCCTTCACCTCGTCGGCGCCCTTGGTTTCCTCGGAGCCGACGTTGAGGAGGCCGACAGTCGGCTTTTCTACGTGGAACAATGCGCGCGCCATCGCGGCGCCCATGATGGCGAAATCGGTCAGCTGGCGGGCAGACGCGCCGATGTTGGCGCCGACGTCCAGCACGATGCATTCGCCGCGAATGGTAGGCCAGAGCGCCGCGATGGCCGGGCGCTCGATGCCGGGCAGGGGGCGCAGGATCAGCTTCGACATCGCCATCAGCGCGCCAGTGTTGCCGCCGGAGACGACCGCGTTGGCTTCGCCGTTCTTTACAGCCTCGATGGCGAGCCACATGCTGGTGCCCTTGCCGCGGCGCATGGCCTGGCTCGGTTTTTCGTCGCTCGCGATGGCCAATAGCGTGTGGACGATCCGCGACTTGGCGGCCAGGGTTGCGTGCTTAGCCAGCACCGGCGCGATTTTCTGTTCGTCGCCAAACAGCACGAACTGCATCTGCGGCTGGCGCGTCAGCGAGATGGCAGCGCCGGGGACCACGACTTCGGGGCCGAAATCGCCACCCATGGCGTCCAGTGCGATCGTGCGGTTCGCCGTCATGGGCTCAGGCGGCCTTTAATTGACAATTGTTCAAATATGCCGGCGTCGAACCGTCGTATGACGGGCCCCTCACCTCAGCGGGGGAACATACCCAATTGCCTGCGGCATACAACCGCTTTCTGTGGCGCTTTGGCCGGCGGGCGCGCAGGCTCAGCTTTTCGGCTTCAGTTGCGCGAGCACGCCAAACGGGTTGGCGGGGGCGTCCATGGCATGCGGGTCGTTCCATACGAACGCTGCATCCTCTTTCTTGGGATAGGGCTCGAGGCTGGCGGCCAGCACTTCGAACACCACGCGGCCGACGTCAAGAATGCCGTGCTCGATTTTCTCGATCTCGGGCAGCGAAAGCACCTCGACCTCGTCAGCAGCGCTGGCGGTTTCCGCCGACGGACGGGCTTCATCGGGCTGGGGTGAGAATTCGACATCGAGGGGCAATTGCAGCAAGGCTGGAACCGGCTCCAGGGTGACGATGCAGGCCTGGGTCACGGCGGCTGTGATAGCGCCTTGGACTTTGTAGCGGCCGCCACCGAGGGGGCGGATGGTGTAGGTCGCGGCGAGGCTGTCGCAAGCCAACAGCTTCAAGTCGCGAGCAATGGCGGCGCACTCCTCGTTGACCGCCTGCCGGTGGATTTCGCGGGCGCCGCCGGGGATTTCGGCTACGGCGTGATTCCATTCGAGGATCGTCATGGATGGGCCTTACGGTTGCGGGAACGACATGTTTCCTGCGAGCAGGGTGTTGGCGTCAAGCGCTGCGAGGTGTGCCGTGGCCCGGCGCATATAAGCCGCCAGGGCTGGTGCGGACGGGTTTTCGCGGCCTTGATAAACATGTTCATTGAGCACGGCCTGCAAGGCGTCATCGTCGCGCTGGGCAAGAGCTGCCTGATAGCTCTTGCTGCGGACATAGACTCCGCCGGCTGCGCGCTTGACCTTCTTGGGCAGCGGGGTGTCGCCCACGCCTATTTCGCGCATGGAATCTTCCATGTCGGTCACGAACGTCTCCAGCGTTTCGCGGCGCACATCTTCATTGGCGACGTCGGGCTGGCCCAACCGTTCCAGCGCCAGAATGAGATGGAGGGCGACAAGTTCGTAGCGGCCTTCCATCGTGTCGGCGACGCCTCGTGCGGCGTAAAACGCCGGTTCGCGCGCCTGCGTCACGACGGCGCCATAAAGGGCGCGCGCTGTCCGTTTACTGGCAGATTGCTTGCCAAGCCACTTGAACATCGGCATTTTTCCAGTTGTCGCGCAGACAAATTGCGTCCGCAAAAGTGTGTGGATCGGGCTTGGCTTTTCACGCAAAAGCCGCAAAGGCAAGGCACCTGCCGTGACGTTCGACGCCGGGTTGCCCGCATGTGCGGTGGGGATCGTAAACGCAAGTGATTAGCGAAAGCGGCCAAGGTTGGGTAGTGTAACAGCAAAACGGTTTTGAGTCGGCGCTTCGAACGCTGGCCAGGATGAACGGGCGAAGGATTTCGAGATGATCGCTGGACGCTTGACCAAGGTGGGACACTCGATGGCCAGTGGAAACTGGCGCAGCGTTGTTGTCGGCATGTTGCTGGCTGCTGCGATCGGCGTTTCGGGCTGCGCCGAAACCATCGTCAAGCACGGCCATCAGTTCCGCGAAACCGACGTCCAGCAGATTACGACAGGCATGTCGCAGGATCAGGTCAAGCTGACACTCGGCACGCCGACCACGACGTCCGCCATCGCCACTGGCAACACCTATTATTACATTTCGTCTACAGAGGCAGAAAAGTCGTTCCTGTCGCCGCGCGAAACCGACCGGCAGGTGGTCGCGGTGTATTTCAACCAAACTGGCACCGTCGAACAGGTTGCGAACTACGGCCTCAAGGACGGCAAGGTGTTCGATTTCATCAGCGCCAAGACGCCCGCGCCCGGCGCCAAGGACGAAGGCCTGTTGAAGTCGCTGTTCCGCAACCTCGGCAAGCAGCAGGTGTTCGGGAACTAGGTGGCAGTGATGCCTGGAATTGAGCGTTTCATCACCACGCTCGCCGAACTCGAGCAACGTTATGGGCCGGTCAACGAGCGGTCCCTCATCAAGGAAACGGCGCGGCTGACGCCGCCTTACCGCGCGCTCATCGAGATGTCGCCGTTCGTCCTCATCGCCAGCAGCGGACCGGGCGGGATGGATTGCTCGCCGCGAGGCGATGCGGCGGGCTTCGTGCACATCCTTGACGATACGACGCTGGCGTTGCCCGACCGGCGCGGCAACAACCGTATCGATACGTTGCGCAACATCATCGCCGATCCGCGGGTCGCGCTGCTGTTCCTCATACCCGGCGCCGGAGAGACGCTGCGCGTCAACGGCACGGCGCGAATTTCTGTCGAGCCCGACCTGCTGGCGCGGTTCGCGGTGGCGGGGCAGACGCCTATCTGCGTGGTCATGATCGCAATCGAAGCGGTCTATTTCCAGTGCGCGCGGGCTATTCTGCGCTCGGGGCTTTGGGACCCGTCGCGCCACGCCAATGCCGGTGCGCTTCCGACCGTGGGGCAAATGATCGTAGCGGCGGATACCGGAAAGGCTGCCGGGTTTGACGCCGAGGCCTACGACCAGGAGCTGCCGGAACGGCAGTGGGCGACTTTATATTAGGCCTCCCAGAACCGGACGGGCTGACCGCTGGCTGACGCGCCGAGTTCGCCTTGCCACATAGCGACGTGGCCGCGCACGATGGTGCCGACCGGCCAGCCGGTGACAGTCACGCCGTCATAGGGCGTCCAGCCGCAGCGGCTCGCCTGTTGGGCGTTGGTGATGGTTTCGGTGCGCTTCATATCGACAATGGTGAAGTCGGCGTCATAGCCGAGCGCGATGCGGCCCTTGCCGCGCAGGCCGAAGATGCGGTGGGGGCCGTGGCTCGTCAGATCGACGAAGCGGGCAAGGCTGAGGCGGCCCGCGTTGACGTGGTCGAGCATCAGGGGCACCAGCGTCTGCACGCCGGTCATGCCGGAGTGCGAGGCGGGGTAGGCGTGGTCTTTCTCTTCGCGGGTGTGGGGGGCGTGGTCGGAACCGAGGACATCGACCGTGCCGTCGACGACGCCTTGCCATAGCGCTGCGCGATGGGAGGCGTCGCGCACGGGCGGGTTCATCTGGGCGTAGGTTCCGAGCCGCTCGTAGCATTCTGGCGCTGCCAGCGTCAGGTGATGGGGCGTGACTTCGACGCTCGCCCAATCCTTGTGCGCGCCGAGGAAGGCCATTTCCGCGCCGCTCGAAACGTGAAGCACGTGGACGCGCTTGCCGTATTTTTCGGCGAGCGTCACCAGGCGGGTGGTGGCGATGAGGGCCGCCTGTACGTCGCGCCAGACCGGATGGGAGGCGGGGTTGCCGGGCACACACTGGTCCTTGCGGGCGTTGAGCCTAGCTTCGTCTTCGGCGTGGAAGGCGGCGCGGCGGCTCAGTCTTGCGATGATGTGGTCGAGCGAGGGCTCGTCGTCCACCAGGAGGTCACCGGTCGAGGAGCCCATGAACACCTTCATGCCGGCCGAGCCTTCGAGCTTTTCAAGGGCCGAGATTTCCGCGATGTTCTCGCGCGTGCCGCCGACATAGAACGCGAAATCGCAGAACATGCGGTTTTTCGCGCGCGCGACCTTGTGGGCGAGCGTTTCAGCATTCGTCGTCAGCGGCTTGGTGTTTGGCATCTCGAAGACGGCCGTGACGCCGCCCAGGACGGCCGCGCGGCTACCGGTTTCGAGGTCTTCTTTGTGCTCCAGCCCGGGCTCGCGGAAGTGCACCTGGCTGTCGATTGCGCCGGGAAGAATGTGCAGGTGGCCGGCATCGACGACGTGCTTGGCTTTCGACGCGCTGAGGTCGCCGATAGCGACGATGCGGCCGTCGCGAACCGCAATGTCGCGCACGCCCTCGCCGTCGTGGTTGACCACCATGCCGCCGCGAAGGATCAGGTCGTAAGAGTTGGGCATGGTGGCACCTTTGACATTGCGCTGCGCGCATAGGGCTGCCGCCCTATGACCCGCTCAAGGGGTGACCCCTCGAACTCCCCTCATTCTAAGACTTAGAAAGGGAGGGTGCGGGCGGTAGCCCGCTTGCGCAGCAATCAGGTTGTAACAATCGTGACAGCGGCATACGTTCGCCGACCGCCGATTGCAATGAGTGAGCGCAAATGACCGCAGCCAAAGTTTCCCTGCTCGAAGATCGCGGCGTCGTGTCTGTTACCGGCGAGGACGCTCTCAAGTTTCTCGACAACCTCATCACCAACGACATGGCGCTGCTCGACCGTCAGGGTGCGATCTCCGCCGGGCTGCTGACGCCGCAGGGGAAAATCCTGTTCGAGTTTTTCGTGGTGAAGGCGGCGGATGGATATCTGCTCGATACCGCCAAGGACAAGGCGGCAGAGCTCGTCAAGCGGCTGTTGATGTACAAGCTCAGGGCGAACGTTTCGATTGCGGATCGGTCTGGTAATTTTGATGTTTTGGCTGCGTGGGGTGAGTGGTGCGAGGCCGAGTTGCCTGCTGGTAGCGTCACGTTTGGCGATTCTCGAAATGCGGACCTGGGTTGGCGCAGATTGGTGCAACGGCCTGAAAGTATGCGTGGGACGATATCCATGCTTGTCAGCCGCCCCACGCCCTTCGATGATTATGCGGGGCATCGCATCCTGCTCGGGGTTCCCGAAGGCGGGCAGGACTATGCGTTCGGCGAGGTGTTTCCCCACGAGGCGTTGTTCGACCAGCTGCATGGCGTTTCCTTCACCAAGGGCTGTTACGTGGGGCAGGAGATCGTCGCGCGGATGGAGCACAGGGGCGCGGCGCGCAGACGGTTTGTGCGTGTCACGAGCACCGCCGCGCTGCCGCCGATGGGGACCGACGTGCTGGCCGGAGAGGTTGTGGTCGGCGCGATGGGGTCGAGCGCGGGCATGCAGGGTCTGGCACTACTTCGGCTTGATCGCGTTGCGGAGTTTGCGGCCCAAGGGGTGGGTTTCACAGTGGGCGGCGTGCCGATAACGCCAGAACCGGCCGATGTTGCCCGCTTGATGCCGCAATCGCCTGATCGGAATGAGTTCAAGTAATTGGGCGGCTGGAGCTATGACAGATTCTGAAGGCGGGCTGGTGCGATGCACGTGGCCGGGGCTTTCCGACCCCGTTTATGCGGCATACCACGACACGGAATGGGGCGTGCCGCATGCGGACGAAACGCGCCTGTTCGAAAAGCTGATTCTGGAGGGCTTCCAGGCTGGGCTTTCGTGGCTGACAATCCTGAAAAAGCGTGAGAATTTTCGCGCGGCCTTCGACCGGTTCGATCCCGAAAAAATTGCAAGCTATGGCGAGCGGGACGTTGCGCGGCTGATGAACGATCCTGGCATCGTGCGCAACCGGCTCAAGATCGAGGCGGCGATCGGGTCTGCGCAAGCCTATACGAAACTGCGCGAAGAGACGACGCTCGGCGCGCTGGTCTGGAGCCTCGTGGGGATTCCCGTCTCGAACGCCTATATGCAGCACGGTGAGGTGCCGGCGCAGACGGCGCACTCGCTGAAGCTTTCCAAGGTGCTAAAAAAGCGCGGTTTCCGGTTTGTGGGTCCCACGACGATGTATGCCTTCATGCAGTCGGCCGGGATGGTCAACGATCACCTCACGTCGTGTCACCGGCATGGGCCATGCCGCGAGTTGCAACAGCGGTTCATGAGGCTGGCCGGCATGGAGGCCGCTTCATGACCTCGTCATCACATCCCAAGCCCGTCCGCGCGTGGCAGCGGATGCTGTCGGGGCGGCGGCTCGACTTGATCAATCCCGATCCGGCCGATATCGAGATCGAGGATATCGCGCAAGGGTTGGCGCGGGTGGCGCGCTGGAACGGGCAGACGGTTGGTGAACATTCGTTCTGCGTGGCGCAGCATGCGCTGATCGTAGAGGCCATTGCCGAAGAGCAAGGATCTGCCTGGGACGATCGCTGGCGGATGGCGGCGTTGCTGCACGATGCGGCGGAGTATGTGATCGGCGATCTCATCAGCCCGTTCAAAACTGCGATAGGGCTCGACTACAAGGCGTTCGAGCAACGGCTGATGGGTGCAGTGCATGTGCGGTTCGGGCTGCCGGCTGTGTTGCCAGTGGCAGTTGGCGCGCAGATCAAGCGGGCGGACGGCATCGCCGCATATTACGAGGCGACGCGGCTCGCTGGGTTCAGCCTCGACGAGGCGGCGGAGTTTTTTGGGCGGCCGGGGGGGCTTTCGCCGCCGTTAACCGAGACGCTTCAGGCGCTGGCGCCTTGGCCTGCGCACGTGGCGCAAGTCAAATTCATCGCTCGCTATCAAGCCCTGTGTTCAAATCTCAACAGTGTTGTGCGAAATGAGACAATGGCTGACGGGCCTCAAACATGATCACTAGACATGATTCGTACTGCTTCGCATCGTCAACCAGCTCGCATTCTTGGTTTTGTCGCGCGTATACACGAAAAAGCCGTTTCACACTTTTTCCAACGCGCACTAGAGAGCTGGGGGTGGGGTCATGAAGCGCAAAAACACAATCCACAGCAGCGGGATAGCCCAGCCTCATGCTGCAACTTCGGTGATCGAGAAATCCATGTCGAACGAACATGGACAGCCGCGAAAGCCGACGCCGCTGGTTTCGGGCGTTGAAATCGGCTTGACGGCTGCGATCCTGGCCGTGCGCGACAACGAGCCTATGGTGCTGGTGGTGCGTGACGTCGAACAGGGCCGCGGTAGCGACGGGTTGCCGTTCGGAGCGTTTTCTCCGCTCGACCACCGGACGCTCGACATCGGGCTGCGCTCGTGGGTTGCCAAGCAAACCGGGCTGGAACTCGGTTACGTCGAGCAGCTCTACACCTTCGGCGATCGTGGCCGGCACGCCGAGCCGGGCGATACCGGGCCTCACGTGGTGTCGATCGGCTATCTTGCGCTGACGCAGAGCTGCGAGACGCTGAGCGAACAGAATGTCTGGTGCAGCTGGTATCAGTATTTTCCTTGGGAGGACCGGCGCGATGGCACGTCGCCGACCCTGATCAACGACATCATTCCGCGGCTGGAAGCTTGGGCGCGGGCGCCGGTCGACCCGCACTCGCCGGTGCGGCCGATCGGGCGGGCGGAACGGGTGCGGATGTGCTTTGGCGCCGATGGCGGCACTTGGGACGAGGAGAAGGTGCTCGAGCGCTACGAGCTGCTGTACGAGGCCGGGTTGGCGGCGGAAGCGCAGCGCGACGGCCGCGTGACGCTGGACGCGGGGCGGATGCCCGTCGGCAACGCCATGGCCTTCGATCACCGGCGGATCCTTGCGACCGCCATCGGGCGCATCCGCGGCAAGATCAAATATCGTCCGGTGATTTTCGAATTGCTGCCAGACGAATTCACGCTGTTCGAACTGCAGCGGACGGTGGAGGCCATTCTCGGCCCGCATCTGCACAAGCAGAACTTCCGGCGGCTCGTGGAAAGCGGCGGGCTGGTCGAGCCGACGGGCGAGGTCAATGTTGCGACAGGCGGACGGCCGGCCAAGCTCTACCGGTTCCGGCGCGATGTGCTGCTGGAGCGGCCGTCGCCGGGCGTGCGCGTCAAATCCGGGAGGACGTGAGCGTATACGTCAACCGGCTGCTGGTTTTTGATACAATTTGGCAACATTCTTGCCGCAATCCACACAGGAAGTCCTGGATTGGACCGAATCACTCTTCTCAGCGCTTAGGCGTCTCGCCTAGCTTATGCACCATAAAGCAGCGGCATTTGAACGCGC
>JANXVY010000011.1 GCA_025351425.1 Hyphomicrobium sp. | reverse complement strand
CAAGTTGAGGGCGTGGGACCTGGAGTGGGAGGCCCTCTGACGCCAGAGGGCCGTTGTTGTCGGGTCCGCTGTTGGATATTTACGCCGCGTTTTCGTACCATCAGCCCCACGCCCGCTTGGGGGCCGGAGGGGATGGCGGGCCGGGAGTGGTCCAACAGCAACAACAGAAGCCGCCTAGTGATCCTCTTGTCCCGGTACAGCTAGCTAGGGCAGACGAATCAAAATCAGGATGCTAGTCAAGTGCTGACCTCCTTCACCTCCCTCACCCAGGCCGCTCTGAAAAATGCGTAGCGTGACCCGATCCTCGCGCCTGACTCCCCAAAAGGAGGCGGGGGCTTATTACACACCCGACCCGGTGGTGGGATCGCTCGTGTCCTGGGCGTTGCGCGACGATGAAGACCGGCTCCTTGACCCATCTTGCGGCGACGGGCGGTTCATTCGTGGCCATCGCAATAGCGTAGGCATCGAACAGGATCCACAGGCCGCTATGAAGGCCATGTCCGTGGCACCGTGGGCGCTGATTCACGAGGGTGACTTTTTTGCCTGGGCCAGTGCCACCGAGGAGCGCTTCGATTGCGCGGCTGGCAACCCGCCCTTTATTAGATACCAAACCTTCAAAGGCGAAGTCAGGGCTCGTGCGCTGAACCTCTGTGCAAAGCTAGGCGCACAGTTCTCTGGTCTTGCTTCGTCGTGGGCTCCGTTTCTTGTGGCAACAGCCAGCCTATTGAGGCGCGGCGGAAGGATGTCGTTTGTCGTTCCTGCGGAGATTGGGCATGCGCCTTATGCTTCCCCACTTCTCGAATACCTTGTCGAACACTTCGAGATCGTTCACGTTGTTGCCGTGCGGGACAAACTATTTCCCGACCTGTCGGAAGATTGCTGGCTTCTTCACGCAGAAGGCTACGGTGGCAGTACAAAGACAATCCGATTTACCTCTGTCGACAAGTTCAATCGGAGCAAGCGACCGCCGCGCGAGTTTGCGTGCGTGTCCATTTACGAGTGGCGAGGCGATTGGAAGCGCCGCCTCAGGCCATACTTGATGCCGCAGCAAGCACGCGAGCTTTATCAACTGGTAGCCGGCGATGCTGGCAGCCAACGCTTGGGGGAACTCGCGACGGTTGGTATCGGATATGTCAGCGGAGCGAATGACTTCTTTCATCTTCGACCGTCGCTGGCCGCAGAGCTGGGCATTCCTTCGAACTTGCTACAACCGACCGTGCGCAATGGACGGGCTCTCCCGGAGAAGAATCTCACCCCGTCTGTAGTGAAGAAGTGGATCAAGGACGATGATCCGATCTACTTGCTTCGGTTGCCGAAAACCGAGAACCTTCCACGTTCGGTGATCCGGTACATTGAGACTGATGACGCCAAGCTGGCGTGCGAAGCCTACAAGTGCCGCGTTCGCACACCGTGGTATTCGGTCCCGGACGTGCAAATTCCAGATTTTTTCTTGACCTATATGTCCGGCCGGGCCGCCGGGCTCGTCCGCAATTCTGCGTCATGCACCTGTACAAATTCGGTCCATAGCGTCCGTTTGCGCGATAAGCGGATGATTAGCCAACTATATGATCTTTGGGATACGCCCTTCGTTCAACTTAGCTGCGAGCTAGAGGGACATCCGCTTGGTGGCGGAATGTTGAAACTAGAACCTCGCGAGGCCTCTCAGATCGTGCTTCCTTCGCCTATGCTGCTTGCCGAACTTCCCGGTAACGCGTTCGAAGACGCTATCGTGAGAATGCAGTCTTGGAGGCACTATGGCACCGCGTAAAGGGAAAGGTGAGCCCGACGTACCGCTGTGGGTTAGTGGCCCGGACGCTTTCAAGGAGTTCGCAACGCACGAAGGCAAGACGCAGAGTGCGAGGCATATAAAGCCGCTGCACTGGTACATCGCGAGTCGGCTTGTGCTCGAGGGCGGCTTCCAGCCGGATGATGTAACCCCGCGCCCGCCGTTCGTGGTTGAGAGCAAGCAACGGAAAGGCAAGCTAAGGCATACTCTCCGTTTTGATTCTGCATCCGCGCGATCCGGTGAGCAAGTGGTCCTTGGCGGACTGAAGACGAAGAATGTTGATGTCGTCGTGAACCGCAACACGATTGGTCCGGTTCTGGCTGTCTCATGCAAGGGCGTGACCAAAGCATTCCGGAATTTGACCAATCGGATGGAAGAAACGATCGGGGAGTGCACCAATCTGCACATCACTTACCCCGCTATGGTTATTGGATATTTTGCCGTCCTACGCGCAAACAGAACGATTGAAGATGTCCTCAAAGCTCCCGACCTAGGTGTGGATGAAACCGTGAACGTTACTGACGGCCAGGATGAGGGCAGTGTAGAAACGGGGGCAGAGGTCGTTTCTACTAAAGCTGACGAGCGCCTCAAGGCGAACGACATTGCCATCTTAGAAGACGGCTCTGTTGTGGAGGGTATCCGCAGATTCCATCAGGCCCTGCGAGATATGACGGGCCGACGTGGCATTCGAGATGAGATCAGCCGTTACGAAGCCATGACTATGGCTCTTATAGAACCGCAGGGCGCACAGGCCGGCGAAGTACTGAAGCAGTTCCCGCCCGAGGGCAGTCCCCTTCTGCTGTCGGACTTTTTTCGAACGCTCTACCAGCGCTACGAAGAGCGTTTCATATACGGCGCCCCAACTCTTGCCGAGCGCGGCCACACAACGCGCCTCGAATGGGACCCCGAGTCACCAGTGTTTACGCGGCAGGAAGTGGGTGCCTCGGCTTGGCCAATACTCGATTTTGAACCGCGAAAAGCTAGCGAGTAGTGCTGCCGAGCGTTCAGACGTTGAGCGCGAAATCAGCGGCCGATGCAGTCAGTGTGCGGCGCACCATTCGAGCTTGCGGCCACGACAGCAGATGGCCCACTGCGGATGGGGGGGACTGCGAAGAATTCCGGCGCGAAGGGGCGCGACGCCGACGGAAGCAAATCGCCCGTTAAGGCGCGGGGTCGAGGGGGTGAGCCCCCTCGCCTGCACTTCGCTGGCGTGAGGACGTCCCGTCCGCTCACCGCCCGACGCGGGCGCTGCTGATGGGGCCGATGGTCTTGACGATGCGGGCGAGCGCATCGAGGAAGGCTTCCCGTTCGGACGGGGCTAGCGAAGCCAGCAGCTTTTCGTCCGTGGAGGCGGCCGCAGGAGCCGCCCGCAAGAGGGCAGTCTGGCCTTTGGGGGTGAGGCGCAGCGCGTACATGCGGGCATCCTGGCGGGTCCGGCGACGCTGGAGCAGCCCGCGTTCGACGAGACGGCGCACGATATCGGCGACGGTCGAGCGATCGATGCCGGTGAGTTCAACGAGCGTGGTCTGGCTCGGCTCGCGGCTGGCCTCGACGGCTTTGAGAATAGCGTACTGGCGGGGCGTCATGGCGCCAGCCGACAGGTTCAACGAAAACATCTCATCGGCGCATTGTCCGGCCCGGTGCAGCAGGTGGACAGCGGAGGAGAGAGGTTCGGGAAGGGCCGGCGTGTGATCGATCTCGGTGTTCATCAGCATTGTGGCCTCGCCAAAGGGTGAGTGCGGACCGGGCTCAGGGCTCACGCTTTGGTGGGCTGCTTGGTGGGGCTGCGCAACTTTATCGGGCTGCGCAACGACGCCGCGCAAGACGCCGCGGGAGTCCATGGGTCCTCTTATACGGGCGTTAACGCGCGAACCCCGGTGGTGGATTGGTCAGCGAGCGGTAAAGTTTGTGAACAATCGGTCACGTCCGCGTGCGGTTAGAACCGGGCGTTGCGTAAACGGTCGAGCGCGCCCTGCAGAATGAGGGTGGCGGCGAGCTTGTCGATGACCTCGCCGCGGCGCTTGCGGGTGGTGTCGGCGGCGATCAGCATGCGCTCGGCGGCGGCTGTGGTGAGCCGCTCGTCCCACAGCAGGATGGGGATGGGTGTCAGGGCGTTGAGGTTGCGGGCGAGCGCGCGCGTCGCCTGGCAGCGGGGGCCCTCGGTGCCGTCCATGTTGGTGGGCAGGCCGAGCACGAGGCCGCAAACGGCGTGTTCGGTGATGGTGTCGATGAGGCGCTGGGCGTCGGCCTTGAATTTCGTGCGCTCAATGGTGAACAGGGGCGATGCGATGGTGCGGGTCAGGTCGGAGAGCGCGAGGCCGAACGTGGTTGTGCCGCCGTCGATGCCGATGAGGCGCGCGTTGGGGATCAGCGCTGCGGTATAGGCGTCAAGATCGGTGGTGGTGAGGCCACGGATGGGGGCGGCGGGTGGCGATGTGCCGGACATGGACAGGGCCTTGTTGCGCGCAGGCTAGTGCGCCGTTAAGAGAGCGGATCGAATTCTTAGCACCAAAAGCGAGGGACCATGCAGGTCGATGCCGCGACCGTCCGGCGCATCGCGCGCCTGGCGCGGATCAAAGTGACCGACGAGGAAGCCAAGGGGCTCGAAAAGGAGCTGTCGGGCATTCTCGATTGGGTGCGCCAACTCGACGAGGTCGATACCTCGGGCGTGGAGCCCATGGTGCGCGTCGTCGCGCAGCAGATGAAGCAGCGGGCGGACGTCGTCAACGACGGCGAGATCGCGGACGCGGTGGTCGCCAACGCGCCCTTGACCGAGGACCACTTCTTCGTCGTGCCGAAGGTGGTGGAGTAGTCCACAAAGACGGGCGGCTTGGAGGGTGTCCCTCCGGGCGGGTTTGAAGGGCGGTAGCCCTTCTCGCAAAGCGAAGCTTTGCGCAACACGATTTGACATTGGAAGACGCCGTGACCGACCTGACCAAACTGACGCTCTCGGAAGCCCGCGACGGGTTGCAGAAGAAAACCTTCACCGCGACCGAGCTGACCAAGGCGCATCTCTCAGCCATTGATGCCGGCAATGCGGCGCTGAATGCGTATGTGCTGGTGACGGGGGAGCATGCGCTGGCGCAGGCCAAGGCGAGCGACGCCAACATCGCGAGCGGCAAGGCGCGGCCCTTGGAGGGGTTGCCGCTGGGCAACAAGGATCTGTTCTGCACCAAGGGCATCCGCACGACGGCGTGCTCGAAGATCCTCGGCGATTTCAAGCCGGCCTACGAGTCTACGGTGGGCGCAAACCTGTGGCACGCGGGCGCGGTGATGCTGGGTAAGCTCAACAACGACGAATTCGCGATGGGGTCGTCGAACGAGACCAGCGCGTTCGGTACGGTCGTAAACCCATGGCGGCGCAAGGGCAAGGACGGGAAGCTCGCGGCGGACAAGCTGGTGCCGGGCGGGTCATCGGGGGGATCGTCGGCAGCGGTGTCGGGGTCCTTGTGCCTGGCTGCGACCGCGACCGATACGGGCGGTTCGATACGGCAGCCGGCGGCGTTGACGGGGACGGTTGGCATCAAGCCGACGTATGGCCGCTGCTCGCGCTGGGGCATCGTGGCGTTCGCATCGTCGTTGGATCAGGCGGGGCCGATCACCAAGACGGTGCGCGATGCGGCTATTATGCTGCGCCATATGGCCGGACACGATGCCAAGGATACGACCAGCGTCGACGCGCCGGTGCCGGACTATGAGGCGGCGCTGGGCAAGGGCGTGAAGGGCCTGCGCGTGGGCGTGCCGAAGGAATATCGCGTCGTAGGCATGTCGCCCGAAATCGAAAAACTGTGGGAGCAGGGCATCGCGTGGCTGAAGGCGGCCGGCGCGACCATCCACGAAATCTCGCTGCCGCATACGAAGTACGCGCTGCCGGCTTATTACATCGTCGCCCCGGCAGAGGCATCGTCCAACCTCGCGCGCTATGACGGCGTACGCTACGGCCTGCGCGTGCCGGGCAAGGACCTCGTCGAGACGTACGAGAACACGCGCGCGGCGGGCTTTGGCAAGGAAGTGCGCAAGCGCATCCTGATCGGCACCTACGTGCTGTCGGCGGGCTACTACGACGCCTATTACCTGAAGGCGCAGAAGGTGCGCACGTTGATCAAGCGCGACTTCGACACCGCGTGGGACAAGGTCGACGTGGTGCTGACGCCGACGACACCGAGCCCAGCGTTCGCGCTCGGCGAAAAGACCGGCGATCCGTTGGCGATGTATCTGGAGGACATCTTCACGGTGACGGTGAACATGGCCGGCCTGCCCGGTATGTCGGTGCCGGCGGGATTATCGAGCCAGGGTACGCCGCTGGGGCTGCAGTTGATCGGCAAGCCGTTCGACGAGGCAACGCTGCTGCGGGCGGGGCAGGCCATCGAGGACGCGGCGGGGCGGTTCACGGTGGCGGATGCGTGGTGGGCGAAGAGGCCGGCGAAGGCCGCGAAGACGTAGGCGGCGGCGGCGTGTTGGCAGGTCCGCTACTCAGTGACAGCACCCTACAATAAGAACGATGGGTGACTGGTGAGTAGGGGCATCAGCAGCCAAGCGAACTGTCTTCGATCAGGTTCACGGAGCCCATTGGTTGACGCAGGGCAATGTCCAAACAGCTTCAGGGGTTGAATTGGTTTTACAATGGCTGGTGTTTTTTTGAGCCTAATCCCATCGACAGCATAAGTTATGGTCATGGCAGAGCGAAACGACCTTCGTATCCATCGCTCTTGGGAGGATTGGCTCGGCATAGGACTGGGCATCATAGGACTGGGCCTCACAGGACTGGGTCTCATAATCATTTGTGCCCCCTGGGTGGTCGACGACACCCGTAATGTACCGCTCGTAGCAAATGCGACCCTGACTGGATCAGCAGTTGTGTTGCTCGCTGAACTGGATCTTGTGCAATTCCGCCGGTGGCCTCAAGTCGGTCAACTTGCTTGTGGGGTCTGGGCCGCGATGTCTTCGATCGTCTTTGGCTATAGTGGCAGTGGTTCACTGCGCGTTTGGCACCTCGCAGCGGGTTTTGCTGTCGCGCTCCTTGGTGCTCTTGAGATTTGGCAGCGCCGGGACGCTGCAAAATGAAAGCTATGTCGCCTCTTCCGCGCTGATCGGGTGCGCGTCTTTGGCCCAACAAAGCAAAGACGGACCGACCTGCCCCGGTAATTTCGGGCCAAATGCTGGTCTCAAGCCGTAACCCTCAGCGTAGGGCGGCTTGAGTGCCACCAGCTCGAGCAAATTCTGATCCTACGGAATCGGAATTTTGCTCTAGGTTCTTGATTTTGTCGCATTTTCGTCTTCATGGAGCGAGGCTTCGCCGTCTTCAAGGAGCGAGGCTTCGCCGTCGACGACGAACCGGTATCCACTTCGTCGGAAAATGCTCTAAGCGCTTCTTGTCGGCGGCGCCTTAAAGTCTTTGAGAGCTAAGGAATGAACCGCGCAGCGCGACATTCTCAAGTCAGGGGTCGAGGGGATAAATCCCCTCGCCTTCACTTGGCATCAGCCCCAGCCCCAGCCCTCCTCTCAAGCGGGGGAGCAGAGCGGATTTCCATTTCTGGTTGCGAGGTTGGAGCAGGTTGCAGAAAAGGTTCGGGCAAAGTGACGGGACAGCGGGGGACGGCGCGAAAAGGTGATGGAGCAGGCGGGAAAAGGTGGGGAAAAGATGCGCATTTCAGCGCAGTTCCACCGGGGATTGAAACGAAGACTTAGGCCGCCTCAATATATCCCCGCGCTGCTAACCATGAAAGACTTGCCCGGGGGACGCAAGGTAAACGGTTTTACTTGATGACGATGCTGACCGCACCGCGGGCGACCTGCTCGGGCAGGCTTGCGGACCTGGGGTCTTTAGCGGGGCTGGATTTGGGCGCGGATGCAACTGGGGTGGCTGCGGGAGCGGGCCTTGCGGGCGTCAGCGCGAAGGACGCCTTGAGGAAGTTCTCGTAGTTGCCAAGCACGGTGAAGCGCTGGCGCTCATAGTCGGGCTCGATGCCGGCCGGCAGCTTGGCGACGGTCTGGCATTGCCCGATGATCGTCTCCCGTCCGGTCTCCTTGAGGCGGAACTGGTAATGGGCCTTTTCGTCAGGAACGGCGAGCGCGGTCTCGGGTCGCACCAGATTATCGGGGTCGAATTCGCTCGGGAACAGCACGGTCGCCTTGCCCGAGGCGTTCAGGCTGATGAGCGTCAGATGGCACGGCGCGGAGGGCTGGGCGTAGACGGTCATCAACTCGCCCGGTTTGTAGACGGCCTGATCGGTCCACAAGGCGAGTTTCACGGGGCCTCCTGGCGGGGCAGGAGGTGCGGGCTCGGGGGGCGGCTTGCCGTTGAGCGCCGCGAGCACGGTGTTGGCTTCCCGGCGCGACAACAGCCCTTGCCGCAGGCGGGGGATGAGCGAGCGGTCGGCCACGGTCGCCTCGACGAGTTTCTTGTCGAGTGTTTCGACGGTGAGGCCAGATTCGGCGGCGGCGCCCGCAAGGTCGACGCCTTCGCGGTAGAGGTGGGCGAGCGCCGTGGTGGGTTCGAAACCGTGGAGGGAAAGATCGGGATCGACGCCGGCTTGAATGAGCGAGCGCCGGAAGCGGTAGCTGTCCTCATCGAGCACGCGCGCCCATTCGTTGCCAGGCTGATAGAGCGCCAAGGCCTGGTCCTTGGCTTCCCGCGATCCGGTGAACTTATCGCTCGCCACATGCGCGCGCACCTGGTCGACGAAGGTCTTCAGCCCGGCCGTATGGCACGAGAGGCACGACAGCCCCGCAACCGTCGGCCCCGGCAAACGCGCAGGATCGCCTTCGAGCCGCGCCGGCAGTTGATCGACGCGGTGCCCGTCAGGCTCGAACAGGCCGAAGCCGAAGAAGCCATTGGGCAGGCCGAAGACGAGGCGCTGGCCGTCGGCGCGGAATTGGGTTTTTTCGAGCGTGCCTTTGACGCCGCCGAGGGGCCGATCAAAAATGTCGTGATCGCCCGCCCCATCGGCAAAGTCGTAGGCGAGCCACAACCGGCGCGCATCCGCCTGATGGCGTTCGATCACGCGGGGGCCGCGCGCGATGAGGCTTGACCGGATGCCGGCGCGCATCGCCTTGCCGGTTGCAAGATCGGCCTCGCGCGTGATGCCGAGCAGGCGGCTCATTTCGTCGAGCGTGGGCGGCAGGCCGAGCAACTCGGCGTAGAAGGGACCTTGCGCGGCGGTGGCGGCAAGCCAGTCGGCGCGGATGGGGCGGGTGTTGACGGATGGCGCGGTGATGAGCCCCGAAAGGTCGAGCGCGAAGGATTTGGGTTCCGCGCGCGTGAGCGCATCCCAGTGCTCGTCGACCCAGCCGATATCGGACAACTTGAACGCCAGCACGGCCTTGGCATCGTCGATGGCGGCGGGTGCGATGGGTTGTGCGCCCCACGAAAGGCTGTTGAGCAGCTTGGAGACGCCCTGCCGATAAGCTTCCAGTTCTTGGGCCGGCGCGCACCGGTTTGCGAACGGCGCAAGCGAAACGAACCGCAGATCCGCAGCGGCTGCTTCGCCCACGCTCTGAACGTAGGCGTCGATGGCGCGGGCGATAGACTGGGGCGTGATCTTGGGGCGGGCGTCGCAGGTGCGGGTATCGGGCGTCAGTTCCTCGATCCAGGTGCGGACCCGTTGAATATCGTCGGGGTCTGGCCACTTGAGGTCGGCGCCGAGTTCCAGCGGCCGGTGGCGATCGAGAAGGACATGATAAAGGCGGGAGGCGTCGGGTTCTCCACGACGGATGAATTGGGGGGCGCGGGAGAGGTCTTCCAGATCGAGGATGTTGGCGAGCCGTCCGGAGGGAGCGGCTCCGCTGAGCTTGCCGACCTGGTGGCATTGGGCGCAGTGGGTCTCGAAAATGGTGAAGGTCTGGGCCAGGCGCGGGTCTTGCGGGGGCAAGGGAGCTGTGATCGCAGGGGCGGCAAACAAGAGTGCGGGCGGGGCTGGATCGGTGGCGGCGGCGGCGGGAAGGGTTGCGAGAGGGGGTGCGGCGGGGGTTGCGGCGGGTTCGGCTGCGGGTGGGGTTTCAGGAGCAGCTGGTGCGGGTGGCGCTGCAAGGGTGGGTGCAACGGGAGCTGCGGACTTAGTGGCCGGCTGCCTTGCGCTGGAGGGTGCAACGGTTACGAGGAGGGCTGCGGCCAGCGCGATCGCCCGCACGATCCCGGCGAATGCACGGCGTCGCCCCATGCTGCCAGCGGACCAGCCCAATCGAGTCATTGTATCTCCTCAAGCGCCCCACGGCGGGGACCATAGCGACGGCTCAACCGCTCGACTAGGGGTTGTTGGCGGCTTTGGAGCGTTGCAAGAACAATCAAGTATTAACGAAATATTTACGAATGTAAATAAAGAGTAAACAAAACACAACCTTAGTTAACCATAGTAGATTGCTGGACTAGACTAATCGAATATTAGTGGTTATGAATTTCTCAACGAAAACACTTCTCCTAGGGTCGTTAACGAAGTTTCAGAACCCAAAATGCCGATAAAACTCCACGAAAAGCCCACCACGACCCACCAAAATCCCACTACGTGAAACGCAAGTCCAACGTCGTGAAACATAACTCCTGACGTCAACTGCGCCGTGACCCACAGGCTGTCCATGGACCTCGATCAAGCAAAGTTGATGAATTCCGACAATTCGACCTGGGCCCGGGTCGGCATGTTGATTTGCTACGCTATCGCGGCAGGCATGTTGATCGTGTCGATCTGGATGCCAACGACTGCTCGCGCCATCGGACACGGATTAAGCCCACTCTAACGCTCGATTTCTCCCCTTCTAAACGTTTGCCATCCGTTCAAACCCTCCCCGTTCCGACGGTGGAGGGTTTGGGCGTTTTAGCCGGTCTCGTGCCGCCCTCACTCGGCGATCCGCGTCGCCGCGTCGCTGGCCAGGGACCGCCGAAGCGGATAGAGCAATCCACCGGTTAACATTCGGTATGCATCGGGCGGCGCTCGTTTTCGGGCATACGCCGCAGCGCGAAGAGGCCGCAATCCGCGCTTCGATCAACCAACTTGGCTGTGCAGTGCACGCTTCACGGCCCAAAAATCAAGGGGAACACCAATGGTCATTTCTGCGGACGCCGTCGTTGCTTCGATGCACAAGAGCATCAACGCGTCCAAGCGCAGCGACACGCCCTACAAGCATTGGTTCTTGAACGGATGCCTACCTGAAGATGCGGTCGCAGAGATTCAAGCGCTGCCGTTTGAGGCACCAGGCTTGTCTGGCATTTCGGGTAAGCGAGAACTGCATAACGCCACCCGCAAATATTTCGACGTAGAAAATCGCGCGGCTTTTCCGGTTTGCCAAGCCGTAGCCCAGGGCTTCCAGAGCCCTGCACTCACGCGCGAAATTGAAACCTACTTCGCCACCAACTTGAAGGACAGTTATCTTCGGATCGAATTTGCTCAAGATATCAATGGGTTCTGGCTGGAGCCGCACACTGATCTTGGGGTGAAGGTATTTACGATGCTGCTGTACCTCTCGACGGACCCTCAGCACTCAGCACTCGGCACCGATATTTACGACAATGACAAGAAGCACCTGGGCCGGTCGCCGTTTACGCCCAACGGCGCGATGATCTTCGTGCCCTCTAGCAATACGTACCACGGCTTCGAGCCGCGACAGATTGATGGTGTGCGCAAGTCAATCATCATCAACTATGTGACCAACGAATGGAAGGCCCGGGAGCAGTTGGCATTCCCGGATAAACCCATTGCAGGCTGAACCGCATTGGATCGCGCGGGGGGGGGTCGATTACGATTACCCTCGTCCCCCGGTTGGCGCGCCTTTACAGGTTACGGCATAACCTGCCACTTTCAACCCGTCGATCGTTTGCTGCAAGTGCGTTCGGTCGCGGGTCTCGATGACGAGATGCAACTCGGTGCCCTTCGCGGGAAGATCCGTGAACACCCGTTGGTGGTAGACCTCGATGATATTCGCACCACAATCGCCGATCACGGTAGAGACCTTGGCGAGCTGACCGGGCTGATCAGGAATGTCGATAGTTAGCCGCGAAAGCCGCCCTTCGCGCGCTTGTTCCCGGGTCAACACGCTGGCGAGCAGCCGCGTATCGATATTGCCACCGCACAAAACGAGTCCGACAGTGCGGCCATGATAGCGGCGCGGATCGGCGAGCACGGCGGCAAGGCCTGCCGCTCCCGCGCCTTCAACCACTGTCTTTTCGATTCCGATTAACAGCGCCACCGCGCGCTCCAGCTGGGCTTCCGATACGAGTACGATGTCATCAACCAGCCGCCGGATTATGCCCTCCGTGATGACGCCCGGCGTCTTGACTGCAATCCCCTCCGCCAGCGTATCCCCGCCGACCGGCAGCTTGCTGTTCTTGATCCGATTGTACATGGACGGATATAGCGTCGCCTCGACGCCGACGACTTGAATGCCGGGCTTGATGGCCTTGGCGGCCGTCGCTATCCCGCTGATCAGTCCCCCGCCGCCGATCGGCACTACGAGCGTGTCGAGCGCGGGCAACGTTTCGAGCATCTCCAGCCCCACCGTCCCCTGCCCCGCGATGACCAGCGGATCATCGAAGGGATGCAGAAAGAACAGTCCGCGCTCGGACTCCAGCTTTCGCGCAGCCGCTGCCGCATCCTCAAGCGTCCGTCCGGTCACGATGACCTCTGCCCCGTGGTGGCGGGTGTTCTCTATCTTGATGGTGGGGGTGCCCTCGGGCATCACGATGGTGGCCGGGATGGAAAGCCGGTTGGCGTGATAGGCGACGCCCTGCGCATGGTTGCCTGCGGACATCGCGATGACGCCGCGCTTCGTCTGCTCGGGCGTCAGGTGCGACAGGCGGTTTAGCGCGCCCCGTTCCTTGTAGGAACTGGTGAACTGAAGGTTTTCAAATTTGAGCCAGATGTTCGCGCCGGTCAGTTCCGACAGCGTGCGCGAATGATCGAAGTCGGTATTGAGAACAGCACCCGCGATTGCTGCGCGCGCAGCCTGCACGTCGGCGAGCGTCACGGTCGTTCCGGGCGGCTGGTCGGATTTAGAAGGACTGTTCGTCCGTGGGGACATCGGGTCGATCCTGACTCTGCTTGGCGTCGCCGTCGCCGATGGGCTTGACGAGCGCCTAAAGCTCGTAGACGAACCCGCGTAGCAAAAGCAAAGGAAACAGCATGGCCAACATTGCGTTCTTGGGATTGGGCGTCATGGGCTACCCCATGGCAGGGCATCTGGCCAAGCGGGGCGGACATCACCTGACAGTCTATAACCGTACCACGGCTAAGGCCGATGGCTGGGTTGCCGCAAATGGCGGCGGCCGCGTTGCGGCCACTCCGGCGGAAGCCGCCAACGATGCGGACTTCGTATTCTGCTGCGTCGGCAATGACGACGATCTGCGCCAAGTGACGATAGGGCAGAATGGCGCGTTCTCGACTATGAAGCACGGCGCCATTTTCATCGACAACACTACGGCTTCGGCCGATGTAGCCCGCGAATTAGCGGCTGCTGCCGAAGCGCAAGGCCTCCACTTCCTCGATGCGCCCGTCTCGGGCGGCCAGGCTGGCGCCGAGAACGGCCAACTGACTGTCATGGTGGGCGGCGATGAAGCAGCCTTTGCCCGCGCGCAGCCTGTGATCGCCCATTTTGCCAAGATGGTGAACCGCGTCGGTCCCTCGGGCGCCGGACAGCTGACCAAGATGGTCAACCAAATAGCCATTGCCGGATTGGTGCAGGGCCTCGCTGAAGCAATCCATTTCGGCAAGTCAGCAGGCCTCGATATGGCAGCGGTCATGGACACGATCTCCAAGGGTGCAGCCCAATCCTGGCAGATGGAAAATCGCTGGAAGTCCATGGAAGCCGGCAAGTTCGACTTCGGCTTCGCGGTCGACTGGATGCGCAAGGATCTGGGGATCGTGCTTGATGAAGCCCGCCGCAACGGCGCAAGTCTGCCTTTGACGGCGACTGTCGACCAGTTCTATGCCGACGTCCAGAAAATGGGTGGCAAGCGCTGGGATACCTCGAGCCTCATTGCCCGGCTGAAGACGCAAAACTCTTGAACCGGCGGGCGCATTTGCGCCTCAGTTCGCAGCCAAGCGCCGCGTCCGGTATAGCGAATACAACGCACCGCCGACAATGAGCCCGACCGTAATTGCGAGGGAAATGGAGGCTGGGAATTTGTCCCAGCCCATCGCGTCGGCAACGAACAACTTCGATCCAATGAACATGAGGACCAGTGCCAGCGCCTGTTTTAAGTAGGCGATCCGACTGAGCACAGCTGCGAGGGCGGAATAGAGGGAACGGAGCCCGAGGATTGCGAAGATATTGCTCGTGTAGACGATGAACGGATCGGTCGTAATCGCAAACACAGCTGGAATGCTGTCGACCGCAAAAATGAGGTCGATGATCTCGATGGAAACCAATGCAACGAACAGGGGTGTCGCCCAAATGCGAGACTGACCGGTCGCAGTATTGGTCTGGCGGACAAAAAAGCGCTGTCCGATCAGACCCGGCGTGACCCGCAGGCGGGTGCGTAGAAATTTGAGCACTGGGCTCGATTCGACATCGATTGGCTTAACGTCACTCGCCAGCATTTTGATGCCAGTCGCGACCAGCAGTGCACCAAAAACGTAGAGCACCCAGTGAAATTGGGCCACGAGTGCCGCCCCTACACCAATCATGATCGCCCGCAGGACAACCACGCCGAAGATCCCCCAGAACAGAACCCGATGCTGGTAGGCTGTAGGAACGCCAAGTGTCGAGAAAATGAGCGAAATTGCAAACAGATTGTCCATCGAGAGAGTTTTCTCGACGATATAGGCGGTCAGAAAAATCTTGCCTGCCTCAGCTCCGAACTGCACCCAGACCCACGCTCCAAAGCCGAGGGCGATCATCACGTAGACTGTACTCATCGCCAGGCTTTCGAAGATACCAGCCGGACGCTTACTGCGATGAAAGAACCCGAGATCAATGGCCAGCAGGGTTGCGACCAGGGCTAAGAAAAGGCCCCAAATATAGATGGGTGCCCCCATCACGACGACAGCAAGGAAATCCATTTTTTCGACCCACTCTGACGAAACAGCGCACAAGCCGATCCTCGGCCGCCATCTGCATCCGGTCCGACATCGCAGACCCGTATTGGGTGCTGCCAGAGGGGCCCGGCCCCGAATCCTTGTGGGACATAGGAACGCGGGAGCGACAATCAAGTCCGGTCGGAGCCCTTGACAATCAGTCCCTGGAAGACCAAAGCGCCTGCTGGTTTTCATCAGTTTTTTCGGGTCGCTATGGCAATCGCATTGGTATTTCCCGGGCAAGGCAGTCAGGACGTCGGCATGGGCCGCGAACTGGCGCAGGTCTACCCGAGCGCGCGCGCGGTTTTTGACGAGGTCGACAGTGCGCTCGGCCAGAACCTTTCGGCCATTATGTGGGACGGTCCGAAAGACACCCTGACGCTGACTGAAAATGCGCAACCCGCACTGATGGCCGTCTCGCTTGCAGTGATGGCTGTGCTGACGCGCGAATTCGGGTTCGATCTAGCAAAGTCGGTCAAGTGCGTAGCCGGACACTCCCTAGGCGAATACTCGGCCCTGGCGGCCGCCGGCACGTTTTCGCTTGCCGATACGGCAAAGCTCCTCAAGCTTCGTGGCCAGGCAATGCAAGCAGCAGTGCCCGTCGGCGCCGGTGCCATGGCCGCTCTGCTGGGCGTCGACCTTGCGACGGCAAGGCTCATCGCCGCCGAAGCGGCTCAAGGTCAGGTTTGCGATGTCGCCAACGATAATGATCCGGGCCAGATCGTGCTGTCGGGCCACACGTCCGCAATCGAACGCGTGAGCGAGGTCGGCAAGGCCCACGGTTTGCGGCGCGCAGTGATGCTCCCCGTCTCGGCGCCCTTCCATTGCTCGCTGATGCAGCCGGCCGCAGACGCGATGGCCTCCGCGCTCTCCACGACGCTCATGCAAGCCCCCAGTGTTCCCGTCATAGCCAACGTGTCCGCGAGCCCCATCACCGACCCAGCCCAGATCCGCCGCCTGCTGGTCGAGCAGGTTACCGGCACCGTGCGCTGGCGCGAGTGCGTGATGACCATGGCCGGGCTCGGCGTCACCGACATTTACGAGATCGGGTCCGGCAAAGTCCTGGCGGGTCTCGTAAAGCGCATCGAAAAGATGTTGAATGCCGCCAGCGTCGGCACGTCGGCCGATATCGAGGCAGCACGGATGGGATTGTTCGCTTGAGCCCCGCTTTCGGCGAGCTTGGGCTGGGCGATTACCACGCGGGCGATTTAGAAAACAAGGAGTGACAGCGGCAACGTCGCCATCAGCCATTCGCCCCGCCCCGGCAGGAGAACAGGAGTCAACATGAAGCCGATTGCGATGCCGGATGCCGTGACGATCGACGGAATGGTTTTGTGACGGTGGGTGAGGGCCCATTCCAAGACAGAGAAAAGAATCAGGACGACGACAGGGAGAAGCTGTTCCATACGATCGTGCCTCAGCCTGAAATGGTAGAGGGTTGAACAACAAGGGCAATTAATTGCGATCTGATTAAAGCTTCGCGATTGATGCGGGCAATAGGGCAACGGCTCGGTGAGCTGCAATCGGTCACGTGCCGCAGAGAGGAACGATAACAACGATGTTCGACTTGACGGGAAAAACAGCACTGGTCACCGGCGCGAGCGGGGGAATTGGAGAAGGCATCGCGCGGGCCCTCCACAAGGCAGGCGCGACGGTCGCCCTTTCGGGCCGCAACGTTTCCAACCTCGATGCGCTCGCCAAGGATTTGGGCGACCGCGTCCACGTTGTCCCATGCGATCTCGCCGATCGCGCCCAGGTTTCCAAACTCATCGACAACGCGGTCGCCAAGCTTGGACGCCTTGATATTCTTGTGAACAACGCCGGGCTGACCAAGGACAATCTGTTCATGGTGATGAAGGACGAGCAATGGGACGACGTGATCGCCGTCAACCTCACCTCAGCCTTCATGTTGTGCCGCGCTGCATCGCGTCACATGGTTCGCAACAAATCGGGCTTCGGCCGCATCATCAATATTTCCTCGGTTTCCGGCGTGTTTGGAAATCCCGGTCAAGGCAATTATGCCGCGGCCAAATCCGGCATGATCGGCATGACGAAATCGCTGGCGCGAGAGGTCGCTTCGCGCGGAATTACGGCCAATTGCATCGCGCCTGGGTTCATCCAGACGCCGATGACTAACGTGCTGAACGACAAGCAGAAGGCCGAGATTTCGGAAATGATTCCGGCCAAACGCTTCGGCACGGCCGTTGATATTGCGGCCGGCGCCCTGTATCTCGCCAGCGATGAAGGCGGCTACATTACCGGTCAAACCCTTCATATCAACGGCGGAATGGCCATGGTATAGGCGGGTAGGGAGATCCCGTCGCAAGTGCGACGGGATGCCCGCGATGTCAAAACGGCCCTGCTGGCCAAGCGTGGGGAAGTATGTTAGGTGCCCCTCGCTTCAGGTGGCAAAAAAGGGCGGGCGGGCATTTAAATCCGCCACTTCGGTTGTCACGGATAGGCCAGATGTCACGAACAGGAATGTGCGCCGCTCTCACTAGCACCGCGCCGCAACTGGATCGCTTGTGGCGTTCGGTTGTGCCGAGCCTAAGAATCAAACCACAACCCAAAGCAGCAATTTGTTTGCTGTCATATCGAGCCAAGGACGCGAGGAAAAAGCAATGAGCGATGTCGCAGAGCGCGTAAAGAAGATCGTGGTGGAGCATCTCGGAGTCGAGGCCGAGAAGGTCACCGAAAACGCGAGCTTCATCGACGATTTGGGTGCCGACAGCCTCGATACAGTCGAGCTGGTCATGGCGTTTGAAGAGGAGTTTGGCTGTGAAATTCCCGACGATGCGGCAGAACATATTCTGACTGTTGGGGACGCCGTTAAATTCCTCGAAAAGAATGCGTCGACTGCGGCTTGAATAAGGCCGATGGAGAGCCGGCGCAGCGCAATCCAATTGCCTCGTGCCGGCTCGCTTCATCGGCTTAGTATGTCTTGCTGCGTGAGCGTTGCAGCGCGCGCCTGCCATCAACGTGCCAAATATCAGCGGATCGCAACGGAATCGGAATGGAGCGATATGCGTCGGGTTGTCATCACGGGGTTGGGTCTAGTCACACCGCTCGGCTGCGGCGTTTCCACATCGTGGGACGCGCTGCTCGCGGGAAAGAGCGGAGCCCGGCGCGTCGATGAATTCGGCGTGGATGACCTTGCGTGCCAGATTGCCTGCATGGTCCCGCGCGGGTCCTTGAGCGAGGGCAAGTTTAATGGCGACGACTGGATGGAGCCAAAGGAGCAGCGCAAAGTCGATGATTTCATCATCTTTGCCGTTGCTGCTGCGACCCAAGCCATCCGCGATTCGGGCTTCAAGCTTGATACCAAGGACGCCCAGGAGCGCGCCGGCGTATTGATCGGCTCCGGAATCGGCGGCCTCAACGGCATCGCCGAAACTGCGATCCTGTTGAAGGAAAAGGGGCCGCGCCGCGTTTCCCCGTTCTTCATTCCGGGCCGCCTGATCAATCTTGCGTCGGGTTATGTCTCGATCAAACATAAGCTAAAAGGTCCCAACCACGCCGTCGTGACGGCCTGTTCGACGGGCGCACACGCCATAGGCGACGCAGCGCGCATCGTCATGCTGGGCGACGCCGACATCATGGTGGCGGGCGGCGCGGAAAGCCCCGTGGGACGCATCGCACTGGCGGGTTTCGCTGCCTGCCGGGCGCTATCGACAGGTTACAACGATCGCCCGACCGAAGCGTCTCGCCCCTATGACAAGGATCGCGACGGCTTCGTCATGGGTGAAGGCGCAGGGATCGTCGTGCTTGAGGAATACGAGCACGCTAAGGCCCGTGGCGCCCAGATTTACGCCGAAGTCATCGGCTACGGCATGTCGGGCGACGCCTATCACATCACGGCGCCCGCCGAGGATGGCGACGGCGCGTTCCGCTGCATGACTGCGGCTGCCAAGCGCGCAGGAATTTCGCCGAGCGACATCGATTACGTCAACGCGCACGGTACTTCGACCCCGATGGGCGACGAAATCGAACTGGGCGCCGTCGAACGGCTGTTCGGCAATGCCGCGGGCAAGCTTGCGATGTCCTCCACCAAGTCGGCAACTGGGCATCTGCTGGGTGCGGCCGGCGCTGTGGAGGCCGTATTCTCTGTCCTCTCGATCCGCGACAATGTGGCCCCGCCCACACTCAATCTGCATCAACCCTCGGTCGAGACGGCGATCGATCTCGTGCCCCTCGCGCCGAAATCGCGTGAGATCAACACCGTGCTCTCGAACTCATTCGGATTTGGCGGCACTAACGCCTCGCTCATCCTGCGGCGTGTCGCCTGACGGCGATTTAACTAGTTTGCGCCATTTGGCTGCAATGCCATCCCGAATCGGGCACACAGGCACCAAGCTGTGCGCCATTAGGTGTTCCGCGCAAAACGCCCTTTCGCCATATTTTTCGGTAGGCTCTCAGTTTCATAGAGCCCCGGCAACGGTGGCAGGAACGGATGGGTTATTGACCAATGGCTGCTGATACCAATCCCGGCGCCAAGTCCAATGCCGGCAAAGGCAAACAGTCTGGCGCGAAGTCGGCAAGATCTTCCAAAACCGCGCCACCGACCAGTCCGGCCGTGGCTCTGGAGCCTAAGCGTCCGCCTCAGCGCCTTGCGGGCCGGAAAGTGCGCGAGCATCGCGCTGAGTCGCGTTGGGTGCGCGCCCTAAGTTCGGTCGTTACCATGGTGATGATGGTGACGGTGCTGATGGGCGGTCTGGTCTTCCTCATCCACGCCCAGTTCGAAGCTCCGGGTCCGCTCGATACGGCCAAATCATTCGTCGTCCCCAAGGGCGAAGGCCGGCTTGATATTTCATCCCGCCTCGAAAAGGATGGCATCATCTATAGCCGCTGGGCGTTTACAGTCGGCCAGCTGCTGAATACCGCACTCGGCACGCGCAAGGCGGGCGAATTGAAGGCCGGTTCCTACGAATTCAAGAAGAACGTCAGCATGCACGAAGTGGTCGACATCTTGACAGAAGGCAAGACGGCCTCCGCCAAGATCACGATCCCGGAAGGCTTGACCAGCCAGCAGATCGTCGAGCGCCTCAAGGCTGCCGATAGTTTTTCAGGTGAAATCACCCAGATCCCGGCCGAGGGCTCACTGCTGCCCGACACTTACGTGTTTACGCGTGGAACCTCGCGTCAGGAAATGATCGAGCGGATGCAGGTCGAGCAGCAGAAATTGATCACCTCCGCCTGGGAAAAGCGCGCAGCGACCGTGCCGTTCCAAACGATGCAGCAAGCGGTCACTATGGCGTCGATCGTCGAGAAGGAAACGGGCAAATCTGACGAGCGAGACCGCGTTGCAGCCGTGTTCGTCAATCGCTTGCGCAAGAATATGCGGCTCCAGTCAGACCCGACGATCATTTACGGGATAGCGGGAGGCCAGGGGCCCTTGGGCCGCCCCATTACCCGCTCCGATATCGACCAGAAGACAGCCTACAATACGTATCAGATCGACGGACTTCCCCCGACGCCGATTGCCAACCCTGGCCGGCTCGCAATCGAAGCTACGCTGAACCCGGCGCAGACCAACGATCTTTATTTCGTGGCAGACGGTACGGGAGGGCATGCGTTTTCGGAAAATCTGAAGGACCACAACGCGGCAGTCGCCAATTGGCGGCGAGTCGAAAAGGAAGCGAAGGCCGCCAAGGAGGCTCACGCAGCGGCAGCTTCCGCACCCGTGCAGCCGACCAAGATCAATGGCGTCAAGCCCGTTCCCGCGGGCACGAAGCTCCAGGATGCGCTCCCCGTCGAGGCCTCAGTCGATCCCGCCGCCGAACAGCCCGATACGGCAGCCGCACCCGCCCAGACTAACGCCGCCAGCGTCCCCTTGCCGGTGCGCAAACCCAAGCGTTGACATCACCTTGTCTTACCGCTTGGGTCGAGTGACTGCCATTCTGTAAGCGCGTGCCGCCCACATGTCTAAGACGTAATCCAACGCCCCCTTGCCGCCGGTATGGGCGCGACACCATATATTGCGAGCAAGTCTGACCCCCCAGCGGAGGCATCCATGACACCCGACGAACAACGCATGATCCAGGACCTGTTCCAGCGTCTATCGTCCCAGGGACGCGTTGCCAAAGACGCCCAGGCCGATCGCCTGATCACCGATAGCCTGCGGGCGATGCCCGACGCGGGATATATGCTGGTTCAGACGGCCCTGGTGTACGAGCATCAGATGAACGAGCAGGAAGCCCGCATCCGCGATCTGGAGGACCAGATCGCTCAGATGCAGACCAACGCCGCAACCCCCAATTCTACCTCGAGCGGAGGCAGTTTTCTAGGCGGCCGCATTCCCGCAGCCAATCGCGGCTCGGTTCCTCCGGTTGCCGCCCCGGCGGCCTCGCCGTGGCAACAGGTGGCCCAGCCCACGGCCTATCAACAGCCCGCACCTCAGCGTAGCGGAATGTTCGGCGGTGGCGCACCGGCGCCGCAATACCAACAGGCTCCCGCGGGCGGCGGCTTTTTTCGCTCGGCCTTGCAGACGGCGGCCGGCGTAGCTGGTGGCATGATGGTGGCCAACAGCCTGAGTGGCCTGTTTGGCGGCGGGCATGAGGCCCACGCGGCCACGCACGCGACGGACAACAGTGGCGTCCTGGCCGATGCCGACACCACCCAGGACGAGTTGCAGGACGCAACTTACGAAGAAGATACCTCGTCGCAGAGCGACGGCGGCAGCTTCGATGACATCGATACGTGATCGAAAAGCGCCTTGAACAATCGGGGGCGGCGCCGTTACAGGCGCTGCCCCTTTTGCATTTTTAAGGCCCTACGTCTTGACCGTGAGTTGCGTGCGCCCCGTGACCTTCAGCGCGAAGGCGTAGTCGAGCGCTACTTCCTTGAGCGATTCATACCGCCCGGAAGCGCCGCCGTGGCCCGCCGCCATGTTGGTCTTGAGCAGGATGAGATGATCGCCGGTGGCCTTGGCCCGCAGTTTCGCTATCCACTTTGCCGGTTCCCAATAGGTGACGCGCGGGTCGGTCAAGCCGCCATAAGCGAAAATGTGCGGATACGTTTTGCGTTCGACGTTGTCGTATGGGCTATAGCTCCTGATTGCAGCAAACGCGTCCGCGTTCTCCTGGGGGTTGCCCCATTCTGGATATTCAGGCGGCGTGAGTGGCAAGCTGGCGTCGAGCATCGTGTTCAGCACGTCGACGAACGGAACATCCGCGATAATCCCAAGGAACAGGTCCGGCGCCATGTTGGCGACCGCTCCCATCAGCATGCCGCCGGCCGAGCCGCCGTTGGCAACGATAGCGCCGCGCCGCGTGTATCCTTGCGCGACCAGATGCTCGCCAGCCGCGATGAAGTCGGTGAATGTGTTGACCTTGCGCTCCATCTTCCCGTCGCGATACCAGCGATAGCCCTTGTCTTTACCGCCGCGAATGTGCGCGACGGCAAATATCAGCCCGCGATCGACCAGCGACAGTCGCGCGGTCGCAAACGAGGCAGGGATTGAAATGCCGTACGCTCCATAGCCGTAAAGAAAAAGCGGCGCCGATCCGTCAACCGGCGTGTCGCGCCGGTACAACAGCGATACTGGCACCAATTCTCCGTCCTTTGCGGGCGCAAGCACCCTGCGCGTTACGTAGTCGGACGGGTTGTGCCCGCTGGGAATTTCCTGGCGCTTGCGTAAAGTTCGCATGCGAGTCGCCATATCGTAGTCGTAGGTTTCCGCAGGCGTCGTCATCGACGAATAGGTGAACCGGAGCAGCGAGGTTTCGAACTCGTAGCCCGCATCCATCCCCAGCGAATACGCTTCTTCATCGAACGCAATCGCGTGTTCCTCGCCAGTTGCAAACGACGTAATGACGATGCGCGGCAGCCCGTCCTCGCGCTCCAGTCGCGCCATGAAATCCTTGAACACGGCCGTATCGAGAATGAGGCGTCCCGTCTTGTGCGGCACGACTTCGCGCCAGTGGGCAAGTCCGGGCGCAGACATTGGGGCCTCGCAGATCTTGAAATCTTCGGCCCCCTCCCGATTGGTCAGGATGAGGAAGCGGTCACCGGCCTGCGTTACCGAGTGCTCGAGGCCGTATTCGTGACCAGGCTCTCGCGCGGCAATCAGCATCGGCGGGGCCGTGGGATTGGCCGTCTCGATCAGATGAATTTCGCTTGTCTGATGATCGTGCACGATGATCGAAATGAACTTCTGCGATTGCATTCCCCCGATCGCGACGAAAAAGCCGGCATCGTGCTCTTCGTAGACGAGCACGTCGCTATCGACCGGCGTACCAAGCACATGCCGCCAGACCGATTGCGGCCGATGGTTCTCATCGATGCGCACGTAAAACAGCGTGCGGCTGTCGGCAGCCCAGACGATGCCGCCGCGCGTATCGGGGATCACGTCGGCAAGATCGGCTCCGCTTGCAAGATCGCGAAACCGGATTGTTGACAATTCCGAGCCTTTGTCGTCGACCCCAAAGGCGAGGATCGTATGGTCGGGGCTATGCGTAGTCGCGCCGAGCTGCCAGTAGGCTTTGCCCTGGGCTTCTGTATTTCCGTTGAGCAGGATCGTTTCGCCCTGGTCGCCCCCCCGCGGTCTGCGGCACAGCCGCGGATATTGCCCGCCGGTCTCATAGCTCGAGTAGTAGTTGAACGGCCCATCCGGGCTCGGGACGCTGCTGTCGTCTTGTTTGAGGCGAGCCTTCATTTCGGCAAATAGCGCCTCGCGCAGTGGGCCTACATCCGCAAGAGCTGCCTCTGTATAAGCGTTCTCGGCTTCGAGGTAAGTTCGGATATCGGACGCGAGCTTAGCGGGATCGCGCATCACCTCCTGCCAATTGTTCGCGCGCAGCCAGGAATAGTCGTCGACGATCGTCACGCCGTGATGCGTCGACAGGTTTGGTCTCACGTCAGCGATCGGGGCGGTTGCGGGAGCAGTTTTCGATTCTACAGCCATATAAACCTCAAGTGTGCTGGCAGGAAAAGCATGTGCCGGCGGACGCCGGGACGCGTAGCGATTGTCTCAAATGCCGGCTGGGAAATTGCGCTACCAGGCCCGTCGCGCGCTACAATCATCGCGGGAACGGCTTCAGCCCGAAAACGCGAACGATGGAGCCGCGCCGCCAAGCTGCCTCTTCACTATGGCCAGCATCGGACATTGACAAGGTCAACGGCGTTATTCAGTCAAAGTTTTGGAGTTTCCTAGTATTGGCGTCGAACTGCCAGCTCAACGCGAAGCAACATCCGCTGTTCCTCGGGGCACGCAAGATCAACGCAGGAAAGACTCAGGGCGATCGCCCATGAACGTTCAGGAGTAATAACTTGGAGACCCCATTGCAGAATGGCCTGATCGAAATGACCACGCGAATTGTGGCAGCATTCGTTAGTCACAACTCGTTGGGCGCCCACGATATTCCAAGCCTGATCGCGCAAACTCATGCGGCGCTGGCTCGCTTGAGCCTCTCCCCAGAAACCGAACGCGACGACGCCAGGACGAAGCTTTCCGCCAAGGATGTCGCAAAGTCCATTACTCCGGACTATCTTGTCTGCTTGGAAGATAACAAGCAGTTCAAGTCGCTGAAGCGGCATCTGCGAACCCACTACAATTTGTCTCCCGAGCAATACCGGGCGAAGTGGAATTTGCCGGCGGACTATCCCATGGTCGCGGCTAATTACGCTCGATCTCGCTCGGATCTCGCCAAAAAAATGGGACTCGGCATCAAGCGGGACAAGTGATCAGCTTTCTGCCACGCGGCGTTCGCGCCCCGACGTCGCTTCCTGACCTGTCTTGACGGTCTTCGCCCCCAGTGCAACCAACGCTGCCACCTCGCGACGATAGCAACGCAGCAGCGCGGAATGGCGCGCAAGGTCATACGTCCAATGCCCGGCTAACCCCCGGCTTCGTTCAGCCCGTAGCGACCTTCGTAGCAAGGCAAGGCGCTTTTGAATTCCAGCCGGGGTTTCGTCAGCCAATTCATGCGGCCACAGCGGCAGCAGGCTGGCGAGTTCGCGTGCGCGCGTTTGCGCAAGGGTGGCGGCAACGAGTGATTGGGAATGGAAACGGGTCAACCTGTGGTCTCCTGAGGTGCGAGGACCACGCGAGTTTCAGGGACAGCGAAGTCTGGGGGGATAAGTCGGATGATTCAACAATATGGATCAGGACCTATTCCAAAAAAGATCAGACTTATCCCCGCTCCCTCGGGCTGCGGTAGCGTTCGGGTATCCGCTTGAAAACGGATGACTTTGTGCATGGCGTCCACAGCGCCGAAGATCCGTGTGTCAAGATGAGCGAGTGCATGTTGCAGATGAAGCCGCATCCTCAGGCCGGATCGCAGCCAAAGCCGTCGTCCCGCCCGCCGTACAGTCATGCCCTGCAAGCGCTCGAAACGGGTGGCTTTCGTGTCGTTATCGAACACACAGTCGCGTGCGTGTTCGGCGTCCACCTGGAAGAATTGCACTTGCCCAAGCGAGGACGGGCATCAATCGCGCTGGCTCGCCAGACAGCCATGTATCTGGCCCACACCAGCTTTTCGCTGACCTACGCCGATGTCGGCGTGCTGTTCGAGCGTGATCGCACGACGGTAGCTCATGCTTGCAACGTTATCGAAGACCGTCGCGACAATCCCAGTTTCGACCTGACCTTGGAGTTGCTCAGCCGCGCCATCACTGCGCTGCTCTACCCACGTTTTCTGAAAGTCTTTCAACGGTTGCAAGCGAGCCAAAACATGACTTCAAATGCCTTGCCTTCGCGTAAGCGCCAGCCCGCGCCTGTCGGTACCCCACTCTCGCTTCTCGTCAAGCTCGCCAAGCGCGACTGCTGCGCCGAACTGTTCATAAATGCGGATGGACGACGCGAACTGCGCCTCAAGACCGGAACGGATGCCGCAGTCCGCGACGGCGCCAGCGTTCCCTACGCCGTCTTCGCCGAAGCCCGCGATAGCGGGTGGATTGCGGCACGTGATGAGAGCGGCCTCCAGTGGGCGTTGACCCAGTCCGGCCGGCTATTGCTACGAAGAGTGCGGTCGCAAGGCGAAGGAATCATCCCCATGGACGCCAAGGCCAACCTCCCCGATGCGATGGCGGGCCCTTCGATCGACGCGGCCGAAAGCCCGCTGGGGTGGCTGCGCCGCCGCAAGGACAAATCCGGCCAGCCCCTGATCACCGCGGTCCAGTTCGATGCCGGCGAGCGACTCAGATCCGATCTGTGGTTTGCTCAGATGGGCCCTCGCGTCACGGTCAACTGGTCGGCGATTGGCGGCGCACCGAGCGGGGGCGGCAGCGGGCTTGGTATCGAGGTGCGCGACAACGTAGCGGCAGCCCAGCAGCGGGTGCGCCGAGCACTTTCGGCCGTCGGACCGATGTCGGCAGGCCTCCTCATCGATGTTTGCGGACACCTTCAAGGCTTGGAGCAGATCGAACGCGCGCGATGCTGGCCGCCCCGCTCAGCCAAGGTCGCGCTCCAGATGGCACTGTCGGAATTGGCTCGCCATTATGGGTTGCCTGGCGTCGAGGCGGAAGCAGCCCCCCACAATGCCAGGCTCAGGCATTGGGGCGTCGCCGGCTATCGCCCCTCAATCAGCGGCGAGACGGAGCAGGCCTGAACGCAGCTTCAACCATCAAGCCCGCTGGGCGTCAGCCCGGATGCGCGCGACCATGCTGGCGAGTCCATTCGAGCGCTGCGGCGTGAGATGGTCCTTGAGCCCGAGGGCAGCAAACCGTCCTTCGATGTCCTGTCCTAGGATTTCAGCCGGGCTCTTGTTGTTCGTCAACGCGAGCAGGATCGCGATCAGCCCCTGCACTATGTGGCTATCGCTTTCCCCCGCGAGCGAAAGCCGGACTCCGTCAGGAACCGGCACGGCCTGGCTGGTGATCCACACCTGGCTGGCGCATCCGCGCACCTTGTTGGCGTCGGTTTTGGCGGCGGCCGGAAGCGGCGGCAATTGCCGCCCCAGCTCGATCACGTAGCGGTAACGGTCCTCCCAATCGTCAAGCATCTCGAAATCCGATTGGATGGCATCGATGTCGGTCGTGGGAGGGGCGAGTGTCATGGTCGGTTTGAAAGCTTTCCGGATGCGGTGCAGCCGATGGTTTACAACATCTTTACGCTGGCCCGGCATAGTCCGGACCATGCAATTGTATCAACGTCTTGTAATGGCCGTGTCATGACACCCTTGCGGCTGCAACTCGGGTTGGCATCGTTCGCGGCCTTGAGTGGCGCCGTGTTGATCAACATGCTCTATCTGCAGCCGGGGTTGAGAACGCCCTACGTGGAGCTTGGTCCATCTCCTGAAGCCCAGACGCGGCAGCGTCCGCTCGCTCCTTTAACGACGGCAAGCCCAATCGATACGTCGGAAGTCACCCGGGCCATTCAGCGCGAGCTCGATAGCCACGGTTACAGTATCGGCACGGCTGACGGCGTTGCAAGTCTGATCACGCGAGCTGCCATCATGGCCTGGGAATCCGATCACGGCCTGCCGTTGACCGGCGAGCCAAACCAAGACTTGCTGGGTTCGATCGTCCTTGGTTCTGCCACCACGACCACCGCCGCTGCCAGCACCAAGACCGGGCCGCACGCCGAACAGGTCATTCGCACCACTCAGCAATCGCTGGCGGGTCTGGGCTATGGCCCCATCAAGATCGATGGCTTTATGGGCGACGCGACGGTCCGCGCTATCCGCCGTTTTGAGCATGATCAGTCGCTTACAGAGACTGGCCGGATCTCAGCCCAGCTCGTTTCGAGGCTTGCAAGGCTCGCAGCCCTAGGGCAAGTCCAGAGCGGACGTCACTAGACTTCTTGGAACAGTATGCGGCTGAAAAGCGAAATGTGGGTAAAAGCCTACCTGCGGACGGCCGCCGTGCGCGGCCTTCCCGGCGCGGTCGTGCGTCATGGCGACGACGAAGCTGGAGCCATCTTCATCAAGGTCAACAAGCTGGACGGCACCGCGCACTTGTTTGGCCCAGCCCCAGCAGGTCACGACGATGGCGACGCCGAGCGGCGCTGGGTTGCGTTCCTCAAGACCGCAAACGAAAGCGAAGCGAATGTGGACGCAGCGCTTGAAAAAGAAGCACGCTTTGACAGCGATATCTGGGTGGTCGAGATAGAAAGCCCCCAAGGTGCCCATTGCCTCGATGGTTGGCTTTTGGCCACACCTTGAGAGAAGTTTGAACCGCCCAGCTTGATGCCCCTGCGGATTAACCGCCTGTTAACGCCTGCCTGGGAAGGCTTGCGACGTGGTCAGATTGTGAAGCGGTATGCGTGTCGAGCCAACAGAAAACGGCAGCGCAGGGCTGCTGCCACGAGGGCAACACCATGGCGACGATCCTAGAATTCCGGCCGGCCGCAAACCGCGGCCCGCAACCACCAAACGGCGATCCGGCATCGACTGCGCCTTTTTCGGCTGAGTTGATCTTGTTTCCAGGCATCCGCTACGAACGCGAGATCGAGGCTGCCGAGCCGGTCGTGCACCAGACTACTTCGAAGGGCCGCCGCAAGCGCCGGGCCCGTGCACATGATTCAATCGACCTGCCAGATTGAACAATGCTGCTCGTTATCAGAACGGCTTGGACGTACAGTTTGCGCGCTTGAGCGCTGCTTCCGTTTCTGCAGCAAACGCCAGTCCCCGATCGGGGCCCCGCACGACAACGAGGCCTTTGCCGGTGGTGAGGCTGAGCGACGCCGTCGCCTCTGAAGCCCTTCCGCGCGCTTCGGGCGTCAATCCCAAAAACCGGTCGGCGATCGGTTCAAGCTGCAGCGTGATGTCGGTCGATTGCGCCTCTTGGCCGACCGCGGTGTAGAAATTGTCGCCCTCCGGTGTGTAGAGCGCCAACGCCCACCCCCGGCCCGGCAGCCGCGCCGAGACCAGAACGGGTCCCTTTGCCGTATCATAGCGGCACATGGCGTACCGCATGTCCGGCGCCATGAAGGCGAGCGGTTGGTTCTGAGGCGCCAGCGGGGGATGCACCAGGAATTTATGCAGCGGAGCCATGGGCGCAAGTCGCGCCACCGGCGTGTTGCCGGCGAGACGAGGCGCTGCGAGTGTCGCAAGTATGTGCAGAATGCCAGCGAGCAGAATCGCCACCAGCAGCACCCGCAACCTCGTCTGCACCCAGGGCCCAATCGTAGCTATCTGCATTTGATCTTCCGGATGACCGGCAGCGCCGGTTCGATGGTGGCTTCGTTTTCGGGTCCGCGAATATCGGCAATGTTAAACGTCAGTGCGAGCCGACCTGCCCCACCCGTGGGCAACCAGTTGCCCGGCCGCGCTTCGCGCGCGAGTATGACCGCAAACATGCCTGGCTTGGAAAGCGCCAGTGTTTGACCCGTGAATGCGTAGCGCTCGGCCGCATTGGGGATCAGCCGTCCGCGATCGTCGAACACTGCAAGGCTCCACCAGTCGGCCTTTGGTACTCGCCCCTCGACGGCATATTCGCAGGAGGAATGCAGCCGGTCTCCAGCGGAATCTGTGCGGGCGACAAAGGTCCTCTGCACTTCCGTGCTGACCGGCAGGGTCCCCGCTTTCACGAAGTGGGCCCGGGTATAGGGGTCGGCATCGGGGCGTGCGGCCGACGTCCACGTCATCCACGGCCCGAAACTCGCGGTCGTCAGCCGCGATCCAGCTTCGACCATATACCAGCTCGAACCGAGGCCGCCCGCGAGCACGATGGCAGCAACGACAATGACCTCGATCACCCGCGCCGAAAAGCTTAGTAGGCGCCGCTTGAACTTATGCAGGCTGAGACGGATCATTCAGGTTCCCCGTCAGCGAGTGGGCGAAGGGCTGGCAGCGCCCTGTTCGGCGCGCCGGCCCGGAACGTCAGCGGGACGTGTGCCGGCTGGCTTGGCAGGCGAAGGTTGCGCTGGGGTAGGTTTGGGGGCCACCGGAGGGGCCGGACCCGCAGCGTTGTTGCCGGTTGCAGCAGCCGGTGTGGCCGCACCTGGTGCCACAGCCGGCTCCGCCTGACCGCCCGCCTTGCGCATCGCAACGCTGATTTTCTTCAAGGCATCGCGCGTGAGGTCCGGCATCAAGCTCACCGTTTTCTTGGCCTCTCCCGCTGGTCCTGCGGCAGCCTGGGGCTCGCTGCGCTGCAACTCAGCAATCCGCTGCTGCTCGGCAACTTGAACAGGATGCGGCGGCAGCCCCGGTATCGTTGGAATATTCATCGACGTATGAACGACCGACATGAACGAATGCCAAGCGGGCGCCGGTCCATGACCACCTGTCACGTTGAGCATCGGCCGGTTGTCATCGTTGCCGAGCCAGATACTGGCGACGTACTTTCCAGTGAAGCCCACGAACCAGGCGTCCTTGTAACTGGAACTCGTTCCAGTTTTGCCTACCACATGGGTGAAGTCGAGCGCCGCAGCTTTGCCCGTACCTTCAGTGACGACAAGCTGCATCATCTGGTTCATCTGCTCCACGACCTTGGTCGAGATGACCTGGGGCGGGGGCGGCTCATCGCGTTCGCGCGAATAAAGCAGGTCGCCCTTCGAAGTGAAGATCTCGAGGATGGCATACGGTTTGGCGAGCTTGCCATTGTTGGCAAAGGTGGCGATGGCGCCGGTATGTTCCATCGGCGTGATGCCGTGGTCGCCGAGCGCCATCGAGCACGACGGCGTAATGCCCTTGATGCCGAGCCGTCGGGTCATTTCCACGACCTTCTGCCGGCCCACGTTGAGCGACAGATACACCGCAACCGTGTTGAGCGACCGCGCCAGCGCATCGCCCAGGCTCACCCTGCTGCCGCTGGTTCCGCCCGAATAGTTCTTGGGTGACCAGTTCCCGCAACTGGGCGGGCTATCGAGGGCCGTCGAATGAGAGGTGAACCCATTTTCCAACGCAGTCGCATAGACGTAGGGCTTGAAGGAGGACCCCGGCTGCCGTTTAGCGTGCGTCGCGCGGTTGAACTGGCTCTCGCCGTAATCGGGGCCACCGACGATGGCCTTGACCGCCCCGTCCGTCTCCATCGCGATCAGCGAGCCCGAGTTGATGTGCTGGGCTTTCCCCATCTGACGGAGCGTCGAGGACAGCGCTTCCTCGCCTGCTTTCTGCATCGAGACGTCAAGCGTCGTGCGTGCGGTCAGAACGAATTGGTTTTTGCCCTCGGCGAGCCGTTGGATTTCTTCGAACGCCCAGTCGAGGTACCAGTCCGGGCTGTAGGAGGCGCGTGATTCAACGACCTTCGCCGGATGCAGGCGCGCTAGATGCACTTGCCCAGGCGAATAGTAACCGGCCGCAACCAGATTGGAGAGCACATCGTTGGTCCGCGCGCGCGCCGCAGGCATATTGACGTGAGGAGCGTATTTCGTTGGTGCCTTGAACAACCCAGCCATCATGGCCGCTTCGGCGAGCGTCACGTCCCGCACAGATTTGCCGAAATAGAACTGCGCCGCTGCTTCCACGCCGAACGCGCCGCCGCCCATGTAGGCGCGATCGAGGTACATCTTCAGGATCTGGCGCTTGGTGAATCGCGCCTCGAGGAGGAAGGCCAGGAACACTTCCTTGAGTTTACGGATGAACGAGCGCTCGGACGACAGAAACAGGTTCTTGGCGAGCTGCTGTGTCAGCGTAGAGCCGCCCTGGACGACCGAGTTGGCCTGGACGTTGGTCATGAGGGCGCGTGCTGTGCCGATGAAATCGACGCCGAAGTGCTCGTAGAAGTGCCGGTCCTCGGTTGCAAGTGTTGCCTTGATCAGGGCCGGCGGCAGATCGTCGAGCGGAATAGCGTCGTTATGCAGGATGCCGCGCTTGCCTATTTCGTTGCCGGCCTGATCGAGAAACTTGACGCTGTAGCGGCCCGTCAGAAACTTGCCTTCGTCGAATTCCAGCAGGGCCGGCAACGCCAGCGCATACAGCACCAGTAATCCGCCTGCGCCGATCGTAATGGCCTCGGATGCTAGTTCATTGAGCGCGCGCCGCCAGCCGTAGAGCCGGAACCGTGCAAAAAAGCTCGACCATGCGCTCCAGGTTTCACTGACGCGCACAAACCCAGCCGAGATCGTGCTATCGATCTTGCTGTCTATGCCGAGCCAGTTGATGAGCTTCTCGCGCCCACCTTGTTTGGAAAACCAGTCGCTCAAGAGTCGAAGCCTCGTTCTCGTTCGGCAGCACATTCGCGTTCGGCAAAGCGCGTCATGAACCACTTGGAATCGATCCAACACGCAATTAAGGCTATTTATCACGATGCCAGCGCAAAAGCGATCCGGCGGCACTTGCCGCCGCAGCTTGCGCCAACCAAAGTGGCCGAAGCGATCCGGCGGCGCGAACCGAGGAGCCGGATTTCCGAACAGGCCGAAGCTAAGGAGCGAGTTTGTCCGATTTAACCGACGTCGTGCCGAAAGAACCTGCCACTGCTCCGTTCTGGCGCACGAAAACCCTTGAAGAAATGACTCCCTCAGAGTGGGAAAGCCTCTGCGACGGCTGCGCGCGCTGCTGCCTGCTGAAGCTTGAGGACGAAGACACCGACGAAGTCTATCTGACGCGTCTGGCGTGCAAGCTGCTTGATGTCGGCAAGTGTCGCTGTTCTGATTATTCCAATCGTTTCAGCAAGATGCCCGATTGCATCCAGATCGACCCCGAAAAGGTCCGGGCGCTCGCCTGGTTGCCGGTCAGCTGCGGCTATCGCCGCGTTGCCGAAGGGCGCGACCTCGCCTGGTGGCATCCCCTGGTGTCAGGCTCCCCCGATACCGTGCACGAGGCCGGCATTTCGGTGCGCAGCTGGGCGCGCAGCGAAGCTAAGGTGGCCGTCCACAATTTTCATCGCTACATCATCCCCTCCCTCCCCGATCTCTGAGGCCGGAGTCGCGCAGTGCGTTTCGGCCAATGAAATTGCCGGCGACAGGGGGCAGGGTGCGTTGCCGCAGTAGCGTGCCAGAAAATATGCGCGATTGGTCGCGTATCCGGGGCCTGCCGGCACTAGCCAAAGCCGCATCCCCCCGTTAAACAGCGGCACCATGACAAAGCGCACAGACATTACTTCCATCCTCATCATCGGGGCTGGGCCGATCGTGATCGGCCAGGCTTGCGAGTTCGATTATTCCGGAACGCAGGCCTGTAAGGCGCTGAAGGCGGAGGGGTACCGGATCATTCTGGTCAACTCGAACCCGGCGACCATAATGACAGACCCCGAATTGGCGGACGCAACCTATATCGAGCCGATCACGCCGGAGATCGTGGCGAAGATCATCGCCGCCGAGCGGCGCGCGCGGCCCGACGACAAGCTCGTTCTTCTGCCGACCATGGGCGGCCAGACCGCGCTCAACACGGCGTTGGCGCTTGAGAAGCAGGGTATTCTGAAGGCGTTCGACGTCGAGATGATCGGCGCGCGTGCGGAAGCCATCGACAAAGCCGAGGACCGGTTGCTGTTTCGTGACGCGATGAAAAAAATCGGCCTCGAAACGCCAAAGTCCAAGATCGTGAACAACCGTGGCGAGGCGGCCGCCGCCCTCGACCATGTGGGATTACCCGCGATTCTGCGCCCAAGTTTCACCATGGGCGGTACGGGAGGCGGCATCGCTTATAACCGCGAGGAATTTTTCGAGATCATCGAGCGCGGCCTCGATGCATCCCCAACCAGTCAGGTGCTCGTCGAAGAAAGCGTCCTTGGCTGGAAGGAATACGAGATGGAGGTCGTCCGCGATAAGGCTGACAACTGCATCATCGTCTGCTCCATCGAAAACGTCGATCCGATGGGCGTCCACACCGGCGACAGCATCACTGTCGCTCCGGCGTTGACGCTCACCGACAAAGAATACCAGATCATGCGCGACGCATCCTTAGCGGTTCTGCGCGAGATCGGCGTCGAAACCGGCGGCTCGAACGTGCAGTTTGCGGTCAATCCTGCGGACGGCCGCCTCGTCGTCATAGAGATGAACCCGCGCGTCTCCCGGTCGTCCGCGCTTGCCTCCAAGGCGACCGGCTTCCCGATCGCCAAGATCGCGGCCAAACTTGCGGTTGGCTATACGCTGGACGAACTCGAAAACGACATCACCGGCGGCGCAACGCCGGCAGCCTTCGAGCCCACGATCGACTACGTTGTGACCAAGATCCCACGGTTCGCGTTCGAAAAATTCCCCGGTGCCGATCCAACCCTGACCACCTCTATGAAGTCGGTAGGTGAAGCGATGGCCATCGGCCGCACGTTTGCCGAAAGCCTGCAAAAGGCGCTCCGTTCGATGGAAACGGGTCTGACCGGTCTCGACGACATTGCGTTCGAGGGCCTGGGCCAGGGCGACGACAAGAACGTCATCCGCGCAGCCCTTGCCCGCCCGACGCCCGACCGTCTTCTCAAGGTCGCGCAAGCCCTGCGGCTTGGCTTCGACCATGAGCAGGTTCATGCCTCCTGCCGTATCGACCCCTGGTTCCTTGCGCGGATTCAGGAAATCGTCGACACCGAAGCCCGCGTCATCGCACACGGGCTGCCCAAGTCGGCTGGACAACTGCGCGAACTGAAGGCGATGGGCTTCTCCGACGCCCGCCTCGCCAAGCTCGCGAGGCTCACCGAAGCCGAGGTCCGCAATGCCCGCCATACGCTTGACGTCGCGCCCGTCTTCAAGCGCATCGATACCTGCGCCGCCGAATTCGCTGCTCCCACGCCCTACATGTATTCGACCTACGAGACCGGCCTGACGGGCGCTCCCGTCTGTGAAGCAGGCGCGTCGGACAAGACCAAGGTCATCATTTTGGGCGGTGGCCCCAACCGCATCGGCAGGGCATCGAGTTCGACTACTGCTGCTGCCATGCCTGCTTTGCGCTGACCAAAGCCGGCTATGAAACCATCATGGTCAACTGCAACCCGGAAACCGTTTCGACCGACTATGATACCTCCGACCGCCTCTATTTCGAACCGCTTACCGCCGAAGACGTGCTGGAAATTATCCGGGTCGAACAGAGCAAAGGCAAGCTATTGGGCGTCATCGTCCAATTCGGCGGCCAGACGCCGTTGAAGCTCGCTCAGGCGCTTTCGGACGCCGGCGTGCCGATCCTTGGTACGTCGCCCGATGCGATTGACCTTGCTGAAGATCGCGATCGATTCAACGTCCTCATCGACAGCTTAGGGCTTAAGCAGCCCGAAAGCGGCATCGCGCGCGCGCCGGGTGAAGCGCGCGCCATCGCCGACCGGATTGGCTATCCCGTCGTGATCCGTCCGTCCTACGTTCTGGGTGGCCGCGGCATGGAAATCCTCCACGATGGCGCAGCCATAGAGCGCTACATCGCAAGGCTGTCGCTGACGCTGTCCTCGCCTTCGGAATTGATCGTCTCCGACAAGCGCCCTCTGCTGATAGACCGGTATTTGACCGATGCCGTCGAAGTGGACGTCGATTGCTTGGCTGATGGCAAGGACACGTTCATTGCTGGCATCATGGAGCATATCGAAGAAGCGGGTATCCATTCGGGCGACAGTGCCTGCTCGCTTCCGCCTCACTCTTTGAGCCCCGAAATCATTGCCGAAATTGAGCGCCAGACGCGCGCCCTGGCGCTGGCCCTCAAGGTCGTCGGCCTGATGAACGTGCAGTTCGCCATCAAGAACGGCGAAGTCTACATTCTCGAAGTCAACCCGCGGGCATCCCGCACGGTGCCGTTCGTGGCGAAGGTCATCGGCCTTCCGGTCGCAGCAATTGCGGCCCAGGTAATGGCTGGCAAGCCGCTGGCAAGCTTCCAGCTGCGACCGGTGAAGCTCGATCATATCGCCGTCAAGGAAGCGGTGTTCCCGTTTGCCCGCTTTCCCGGCGTCGATCCCGTGCTGGGCCCCGAAATGCGTTCGACCGGTGAGGTCATGGGCCTCGACCGGGATTTTGCCATGGCGTTCGGCAAAAGCCAGATCGGCGCGGGCACTCCGCTGCCCTCGTCGGGTACTGTGTTCGTCTCCGTACGCGATAGCGACAAGGACCGTGTCATAGCGCCGTTGAGAGACCTGGCTGCGATGGGTTTCAAGATCATCGCCACCCGCGGGACCAAGCGGCATCTCGAAGCGAACGGTGTTCACTGTGAGGTTGTCAACAAGGTTCTCGAGGGCCGTCCCCACATCGTGGACGCCATGAAGAATCGCGATGTTGCGCTCGTCTTCAACACGACGGAGGGCGCCAAGGCCTTGTCCGATAGCAAGGACATCCGGCGCACGGCCTTGCTCAACCACATTCCCTATTATACAACTTTGGCCGGCGCGCTGGCCGTTACGCGTGCCATCGCGGCCCTAAAGGCAGGGAGTGTGCAAGTGGCCCCGTTGCAAAGTTACTCAAAGCGCGCCTCCTGAGTTGTCTCAGGCGACCGTTCGATTGGTCTGTGTCGGGCCCCGACAGCACGTGATCTGGCGGCAGGCCAACCCCGGCGGATGAGGGGTTTATCCCCAAAATTCGCAGGGCCTATCCCCGAAACATGAAGAGCTAGACTTGGTTTCAGCGTTGCGCTGGACCGGCAGGGAGACGTTAAAATGTCTATGGAGCGTGTTCCAATGACCGTTGAAGGCTTCCGCCACTTGGAGGCCGAGTTGCAACGCCTCAAGGGCGAAGAACGTCCGCGGATCATCGCGGCGATTTCGGAAGCGCGCGCTCATGGCGACTTGTCCGAAAATGCCGAATACCACGCAGCCAAGGAAGCTCAGGGTCAGAACGAAGCACGCGTCGCCGATATGGAGGACAAACTCTCGCGTGCCGAGGTGATCGATACCGCGACCTTGTCGGGGACCACGGTTAAATTCGGCGCGACAGTAACGCTGGTCGATGAAGATACTGACGAGAAGGTCAAATATAAAATCGTCGGCGACAGCGAAGCCAACGTCAAGGACGGCAAGATTTCGATTTCGTCTCCGATCGCGAGGGCGTTGATCGGAAAATCCAAGGGTGAAACCGCGGAAGTGACGACCCCCAAGGGAGCCCGCAGTTACGAAGTCGTCAAAGTCGAGTGGAAATAACAGCTGTTGAAATTCCCGGCGGATGGGCGTTGGCCTGTCCGACGGGAGTAACTCCTTGACCTGGTAAAAATTTTAATCCCTTAGGAGAAAAATAAAACCTAATCGACGTTTCTATGTGTGAAGTTCCATTTATAGAATTTATTTGTGGCTATTATCCAATTTGAAACCATGTCCACGACATGATGCCGCGCATTCAGTGCGTCGGAGCAGCCCGTGTTTGACGGCATTGATTAACTGAAGACGGGCGCAATAGGCTTTCGAATTGCCGCCGGCATTCGAGCAGCGTTCAAAGGTATGGAGAAGCGTACTATGTCCAAATTCGTAATGATCGCCGCTGGCCTGAGCCTTTTCGGCGCAGTCGCGGCTCAAGCTGCCGGAACCGCCAAGTTTCCGATGGCTGCAGACGGTACTACCAATATTGCTGATTGCGCCAAGGCTGACGTCAGCGTCCGCAATGAATGCATCAGCCGCGCTCGTCCGGTTTCGGGCAAGCAGCTGTATGCTCAGGCCGCCATCGAAAAGGCCATGATGGACAAGAAGGAAGCTGCCGCCGCTGCCAAGGCCAAGGCTGCCAAAACTGCCGCTGAAAGTGCGGTGAAAGCCAAAGCCGCGGCCCCGGCCAAAGTGGCAGGCGCTCCCAAAGGCTTCAAGATTAATAAGGACGGCACCACGAACATCGCCGATTGTGTAAAAGCAGCCCCCGCCTTTCGCGACGAATGCATCAGCCACTCGCGTCCGCTGACCGGCAAGGAATTGGCGAAGTTCGAAAAGAGCCGCGCCGCCAGCGTCCCCAAGGCTCCCGTAAAGCCTGCCGCGGATAAAAAGGCCTCTGAAAAGGCGCCCGTCGTAGTGGCGGTGAAGGGCAAGGGCTTTGCTATCGCCAAGGATGGCACGACGGATATCGCCGAATGCGCAAAAGCCAATCCGAATTTCCGCAATGAGTGCATCAGCCGCTCGCGCCCGGTTTCAGGTAAAGCGATTTACGCCAGCTACAAGTCGAAGTCGTAGTTCTTTCTCACAGTCTCTCCCCTGCCAATAACTTGCGGGCGGTCGATGTCGGAACACCGGCATCCCGCCCCATTTTTATGCTGCCTCCGTCTCCAGCGCCTGTGACCGCACGAGCCGGGCGTAGGCGCCATCGTGCGCCATGAGCGCTGCATGGGTACCCGTCTCGATGATGGTTCCCGCTTCAAAGACAGCGATCAGCGACGCATCCCGCACGGTCGAGAGCCGATGGGCGATGACGAGCGTCGTTCGCCCGCGCGTGAATCGCGACAGCGCGTCCTGGACGAGCCGCTCGCTCTCGCTGTCGAGCGCCGACGTTGCTTCGTCGAGCAGCAGAATGGGGGCATCTTTCAGGATGGCGCGCGCCAAAGCGATACGCTGCCGCTGACCGCCCGACAAACGCATCCCGCGGTCCCCGATCTCGGTGTCGTAGCCTGCAGGCTGCGCGAGAATGAACTCGTGAGCGGCGGCAGCCTTTGCCGCTGCGACGATGTCGCCCTCGCTCGCCCCCAGCCGTCCAAGCGCGATGTTGGCGCGGATGGTGTCGTCGAATAGGGTCACGTCCTGGCTGACGATGGATATTTGGCCCCGGAGCGAGGCAATCGTGACGTCCCGCAGATCCTGCCCGTCGATGCGGATGGCGCCGCCGGTCACATCGAACAGCCGCGGCACAAGGTTGATGAGGGTGGTTTTGCCAGCGCCTGACCGCCCGACGAGGGCGACCATCTGCCCCCCGGGGACCTGCAAAGACACGTCCTGGATTGCGTTGATGTGGGGCGCACTGTCGTAGGCAAAAGCGACCCGGTCAAACATGATCTCGCCGGTCTTGACCGCGAGCGGCATGGCCCCGAGCTTGTCCACAACGCGCGGCTTCTCATCGAGCAGGCCATAGAAGCTCTCTGCAGCGGCCAGACCTTCCTGGATCTTCGACGGCAGCGAACCTACGGCGCGAATCGATTGGGCAGCGAGCAGCAGCGCACTGACGAATCCGATGAAATCACCGATCGTCAATGCCCCGGCCGAGATGCGCCACGTAGCCAGCGCAATGACCCCGGCAACTGCGACGCCGCCCAAGGCCTCCAGCATGGGATCGATGCGGGCCCGGGCGCGCACGGCCTTCATCCGCAGTGAAAAGAGCTGCTCGAAACTACGATTGACCCTGCGACTGGCATACTCTTCCAGTCCATAGGACTTGATGAGCCGCGCGCTCGACAGCTTTTCGGCCAACAGCGCCGTCGAATCGCCCATCTCGCTCTGGGTCCGCTTCGCCACGCGCCGCAGCCGTTTCGACAGCAGCGCGATGGGAATGCCTGCGAACGGGTAAACCCCCAACACGATGAGCGACAGTCCCCAGTCGATATAGATCATCGAGCCGACAAGGCCCGCCACGTTCAGCGTGTCGCGAATGGCGGTCGTCATGGTCGCTTGGATCGCGCCTTGGACATTGCCGATGTCGTTGGTCAGGCGCGACATGAGGTGGGCGGGAGCTTCTCGCGTTTGGCGGGCAAAGTCCGACGCCAGCACGTGCGCAAACGCCGTCGTCTGCATATCGGTGCCGAGCCGGTAGACAAAGCGGTTGGTCTCTACGGCTTGCAGATAGAGGAACAGCGCGCGTGCTGCGGTCACGAGTATGATTGCCGTCAAAATGAGCGGCAGAGTGTCGGTTTGGCCCGGCTTCAGGTTATCGAACGAGTACTTGATGATCAGCGGGTAGGCCGCCGTGCAAACGGCGAGCACGGTCGTCAGCAGGAAACCGTATGCGATCTGCGGCCATCTCGGCAAAATCCAGTCGTCGATCAATCGCTGGATCAACTCGCGGTTGCTCGGTACGGCTGGCGGTGGCGGCATGGGCGCAGGGGACGTCTGTATCATCAGGCCTTGGCGCCCGTCTGGGCCGGATCGAGCAGTCGATGCAGATGCACCACAAAGTAGCGCATGTGTGCGTTGTCGACGGAACGCTGGGCGGCCGCTTTCCAAGCCTTGTGGGCTTCGGCGTAGTTGGGAAACACCCCGACGATTTCGATGGCCGAGGGGTCCTTGAAGTCCGTTCCTTCCAGGCTGACGAGTTCGCCCCCCAGCACAAGATGAAGCAACTGCGAGTTCAACGCGGGTTGGGTCTGGCTCATGGGCTCTCCTGTGATGGCATGGCGCGGCATGCGTGTTGCGTTGCACTGATCAATTGAGGCCCGCAAACCATGACAACGCCATGTCAGCCACGAGACCAAGGAATAATGCGATTCCAACGTCCCGATTGGAGCGGAACCGGCGCAGGCAATTGCGCGAATCGTTCGCGTCCAGCGTCACTACCTGCCACGACAACTGCAGGGAGACCAAAACGACGGAGGTGACGAAAATCAGATGGGCGCCGGCCATGAACCCAGCCGCAAGCCATAATACGACGGCCGCGCCGTAGAAACAGCCGATCCAGCCGCGGGACTTGTCGCCAAACCGGAGTGCGGTCGACCTGAGCCCGAGAGCGCGGTCGTCAACCTTGTCCTGGTGCGCATAGATCGTGTCGTAGCCGACGGTCCAGCAGACCGATCCGATGAAAAGCAAGATCGCGGGCCATCCGATGGAGCCCTTGACCGCGCTCCATCCCATCAGCGCTCCCCAGTTAAATGCCAGCCCCAGCACCACTTGCGGCCAATCGGTATAGCGCTTCATGAACGGGTAGGTGGCGACCAGTGCGAGCGAAATAATACCGAGTTCGATGGTGAACCAGTTGAACTGGATCAGCACGATGAAGGCCGCGCACGCGAGCAGAACAGAGAACGTCAGCGCCCCAGTGGGCGAGATTTGCCCCGATGGAATAGGCCGGCTCGCTGTCCGTGCAACTTTGGCGTCGATATCGCGGTCGATATAGTCGTTATAGGCGCACCCCGAGCCGCGCATCAAAAACGCGCCCGCCATGAAGAGGAACAGGAACCACACATCGGGCGTCGGCCGGCGATCGGCTACGGCGGCGAGGCTCACCGCCCACCAGCACGGGAACAACAGCAGCCAGATGCCGATCAACCTATCGAACCGCGCAAGCCGCAGGTAGGGGCGGGCTGCCTGCGGCGCCAAACGGTCGACCCAGTTTCCCGGGCTTGCATCGGAGACCGGAGCAGTCGTGTCGGAAATGGTGGTTGGGGCCGTCATGGTCTCTCGGTCGGCGGTTGTTAACATCTTTTCCAAGGCTAGCCGCCTGCAACAGGAGCCGCAATGTGGCAAGCTCGCTGGCCCCAACGCCACCGGTCGACGAACCCATTGCCGGTGCCTGTATATTTCAAGTACTGAGCGCCATGGCACTTCATGATTTTTCCTCCCAGCGGCTGTTCGTTGAATCGTCCCTGAGCGTTGGCAGCGCCGTGGCATGCGCGGGGCCGCAGGCCAATTACCTGTTGAACGTCTTGCGCATGTCCCAGGGCGACCGGCTTTTGGTTTTCAATGGCCGCGACGGCGAGTGGCAGACGGAAATTGCCTCCGTCCGCAAGCGCGATTGTGTCCTGAAGGCCGTTGAACAGGTGCGGCCACAACTGAGTGGGCCCGACGTCGATTATCTGTTTGCCCCGCTCAAACACAGCCGCCTGGACTACATGGTTCAGAAGGCGACGGAAATGGGCGTGCGGCGGCTGCGTCCCGTCATGACGCGCCGGACGATTGCCGATCGCGTCAATCTTGAGCGTATGCGGGCCAATGCCATCGAAGCGGCCGAACAATGCGGTGTCCTTTGGGTCCCGGATGTCGAGCCGCCCGCAAAACTCGACGCCGTACTTCAGGCCTGGAACCCAAGTCGCCGCCTCATCGTTTGTGACGAAAGCGCAGACCTTACCAGTCCCGTCGCACCCTTGTCGGCGCTTGAGCCTGGGCCGGTCGCGGTCTTGATTGGCCCAGAAGGCGGTTTTGACCCCTGCGAACGCGCGCACGTGCTGGCGCAACCTTATGTGCTGGCGATCTCTCTGGGCCCCCGGATCATGCGGGCCGACACGGCGGCGGTCGCAGCATTGGCCCTCATTAACGCCACACTCGGGCGGGGCTGGTAACCAACACCGCTTGTGCGCCGAACGTTTCGGCTTATAAGCGTGGTAGCTAGTTCCGGAATCTTGAACTAAGCCGATAGCCGAGTTCAATGCTACGAATCCTTGCGATTTCCACGGTAGGGTCCGCACAGGCTCGATCGCTGGCTTACGTCCGTCATGAGCGCACATACAACAGGTTAAGGTAGAACGAGGATGTCGACACGCGAGGCGGCAGCTCCCAGCCGCACGATCACGTCCAAGGACGATCTCACGGCTTGGATCGCCAGTGGCGAGAAGCCGCGTCGCGATTGGCTCATCGGCACCGAGCACGAGAAATTCGTTTTCAAGACCGGATCGCTCGCCCCCGTCCCCTATACCGGCGCCGACGGTATCCGTGCGCTGATGGAAACGATGATGGCGCGGTTTGGCTGGGAAGCCATCATGGAGGGCGACAATCTCATTGCGCTGCGGCGCCCGAAATCCGAACTTGCGCCCGGCGGTATCGGCGGATCGATCAGCCTCGAGCCCGGCGGCCAGTTCGAGCTGTCGGGTGCCCCGCTCGCCAACCTTCACGATACGGACGCGGAAACGCGCCAGCACCTGCGCGAAGTCCTGGCCGTCGGCGAAACCCTCGGCATCGGCTTCCTCGGTGTTGGATTTTCGCCCAAATGGGCGCTCGCCGAGGTGCCGATGATGCCCAAGCAGCGCTACGGCGTCATGACCCGCTACATGCCTCAGGTTGGCAGCCACGGCCTCGACATGATGTACCGCACGGCCACCATCCAGGTGAACCTGGACTTCGGTTCCGAAGCCGACATGGTGAAAAAACTTCGCGTGTCGCTCGCCTTGCAGCCCATTGCAACGGCGCTGTTTGCATCCTCTCCCTTCACTGAAGGCAAGCCCAACGGCTTCAAGTCGATGCGCAGCGAAGTCTGGCGCGATACCGACAAGAACCGCACCGGAATGCTGCCGTTCGTGTTCGAACCCGGCATGGGTTACGAGCGCTACGTCGACTACGCCTTGGGCGTGCCGATGTATTTCGTCTACCGCGACGGCCGCTACATCGACGTTGCCGGTGCCTCCTTCAAGACTTTCATGGACGGCAAGCTCCCCCAGTTGCCCGGCCAACGCGCAACGATGGACGACTGGTCCGACCACCTGACCACGCTGTTTCCCGAAGTCCGCCTGAAGAAATTCCTCGAAATGCGCGGCGCCGATAGCGGCGGTGGCCCACGCATCACCGCGCTGTCGGCGTTCTGGACCGGGCTGCTCTACGATACCCATGCGCTGGATGCTGCCTTCGATCTGATCAAGGATTGGACGGCCGAGGAGCGGCAAAACCTGCGGAACGCCGTACCCTCCCTTGCTTTGGAGGCGCGCTTCCGCTCAAGCACCGTACGGGACCTGGCCTGCCGGACGCTGGCGATTTCGGCTGCGGGCCTCAGGTCGCGGCGCGTGTTGAACCCCAAGAGCCAGGACGAGACCGTTTATCTTGCCCCCTTGGAAAAAGTCGCCCACACCGGCCAGACGTTGGCAGATGAACTCCTTGAACTCTATCATGGCCGCTGGAACGGGAGGATAGATCCCATCTTCCAGGAATTTGCCTTTTAGATCATCAGGCTTGTGATAGTCTTGGCTAGTTCAGGCGCCGTTCAGGCTGATGCCGCTAAAGCTCGCGCATGGATGAAGCCGGTGCGCAGGAGCGCAATCATGCGGAACTATTATCACGACGAAAATCATGACCAGTTTGGCTGGCTGAAAACGCTGGGCCTGATTGTTGCTGTTTTCGCGCTGATGATTACGAGCGGCATGATGGCTGCGAAGGCAGCCGACAGCCCGTGCGCTCAGGCCTGCCGCGCCAGGGACGACCAGTGCCGGGTTCAGACCAAGAACTCGCCGTCCTGCGTCGGTCAGCTCAATGCGTGCATGCACAGCTGCATGACGCCGTCGGCAAAGGAGCCGGCCACTGCCCACCTGCCTGCTGCGCCGAAAAAAAACTGACCGCTCTCGTCAACCGATCACGAAAACCGCCAGATGCCGCGGCCCATGGGCTCCCATCACGGTCTTGCCGCCGATGTCGGATGTCCGCGACGGTCCTGATATGAGGTTCAGGGTCCGTGGCATCACGCCCGCACCAAGCTGGGTGCGTACGATCGCAAACGCATCTTCATAAGGCCCGACCAGCGTTTGCGCGTCGAGCACGACCAGATGCGTTTCCGGCAAAAAGTTGAGCGTCACTGGATTGTCCGGCCCGGAGACCAGCATCAGCGTCCCCGTCTCGGCTGCTGCCGCCACCGCATAGGAGAGCGATACCTCATCTTCCGGCAGCGCCCGGCCCGTCAGGACTTCAAGCCCTGACGCCGCCGCCCAAGGCATGCCCGCGAGCCGCGCATCGTGCCCCATGCGCACGCGCGCCGGCCGGTTGTGCTCGCGCAGGTACCCGGCCACGGCGGCGGGTACATCCGCAGCGCTCGCAACGTCGATGACGCTTGCCATCCCGCGCGTGAGATACCCCGTGAACTCCGCCCGCAGCTGCGCTGGCGGCAACAGCGCGCGCGCGGGCGTCAGATGCCGCGCATGGGCCGCGATCCGCGCCTCCGCAAGTGCCGAGCGCCCGTCGCCCGGTTTCGCGTCCAGCGAAGCCCGTATTTTCCGGAAGATGCGCTCGCGCGCGGAAGGCTCAGACATCGGGCGCAATCCCCTGCTGTTGCTCAGCCCACAGCTGCTGGAACGTGCGGCCTTGGGGTGCTGGCATGTCGCGATGGCGCGTCCACCCCGACGCGAGCGGCAGCGACCGCAAGGACCCGCGCGTGCCCGCCAACGCCGACAGCGTCAGCGCGGCGACCCGTGTCACCGTATGATAGAGCCTCGGCCGCTGCGCCAGGAAGCTGTAGACGCCGAGCGCGCCCTTGGCCATGAAGCCGTTATAGCCGCCGTCGAACTCGGCCTCGCGCCATTTACGCATCAATCCGGGCAGCGGAATTTTCACCGGACACACCGCCTCGCACGCGCCGCAGAACGTGGAGGCGTTCGGCAAATGCCCCGCCGCCTTGATCCCGAGCTGCGCCGGCGTCAGCACCGAGCCGATCGGCCCGGGATACACCCATCCATACGCATGTCCGCCGACCGCATTGTAGACCGGGCAATGGTTCATGCACGCCGCACAGCGGATGCACCGCAGCACCTCGCGGAACTCCGTGCCCAGCAGTTCTGCCCGCCCGTTGTCGAGAATGACGACGTGATAGGCCTCCGGCCCGTCGGGATCGGCTGGCCGCTTCGGCCCCGTCGAGATCGTCACGTAGTTGGTAATCTCCTGCCCGGTGGCGGAGCGGGCCAGCAGCCGCACGATGGTCGCCACGTCCTCCAGCGTTGCCATCACCTTCTCGATAGACGTGATCACGATATGCACGCGCGCCAGCGACTGCGTGAGGTCGCCGTTGCCTTCATTGGTCACGATGACGGACGATCCCGTCTCCGCGATCAGGAAATTTGCCCCCGTAATGCCGACATCGGCCTTGATGTAGTTCTCCCGCATCACGCCGCGCGCTTCCGCCACCATCGCAGCCGGATCGGGCAGCGCCCGGTCGATCGGCAGATGCGTGTGCTTGGCGCGGAACTCGGCCTCGACTTGGGCTTCCGTCAGATGCAGCGCCGGTACGACGATGTGGCTTGGCGTCTCATGGCGGATTTGCACGAGATACTCGCCAAGATCGGTTTCGACGACCGTGAACCCTTCGTCCTCGAGATGGGCATTGAGCCCGATCTCTTCGGACACCATCGACTTGCCCTTGGTGATGAGCTTCGCGTTCGCGTCCCGGCAGATCTTGGCGATAATCTCGCGCGCATCGTTTGCGGTTTCTGCCCAGTGCACCTGCGCGCCGTTTTCCTTGGCCTTCGTCTCGTAGCGTTCGAGATAAACGTCGAGGTTCGCCAGCATATGGTTTTTGACGTCGCGCCCGATCGTGCGCAGCGCCTCGAACTCCGGCAGCGCTGCCCGTGCCGCCGTGCGCTGGGCGACGAGCCCGCCCGGCAGCCCGCCGAGCGCGCGTTGCAGCTGCGGGTCGTGAAGCGCCACCCGCGCATTGTCTTTGAAGTCTGCCGAAGTTGGTTTCATAACTTCAGTTTTGACCTGTTTTGTCTCCTGGGTCCAGCACACCCAAAGTTCGCTCGCGTCCCGTCCCCGCTGCGCGGGGATGCAGCGCTCGACTTGGTCCGCGGCTCTAGGGCCGGCGAGCGACTGCTCGCCTCGCCTTGAGCGTCCCCTGGCCTTCCCTGCCTTCTTGTGAGTGTGAGACGCGCCTTCGCCCTCCGCAGCTTTTCAGCTCGGAGATATAAATAGGGGGTGGAGCGGCGCGACAAGCGCGCGGGTCTTCCGCAGATGGGTAGAGTAGCACCTGTGGCGCCGCTCCGTTGCAGGGTTGTCGATGGCTTTCGCACCTCAAGGACACACCGGCAGTATCCAGACGGCCTGGACTTACCGATAGCGAGTGCAGGGCGCGCCACTCCCTCTCAACGTGTATAAGCGCACCACAAGGTA
>JANXVY010000076.1 GCA_025351425.1 Hyphomicrobium sp. | reverse complement strand
ACCTTCCAGGACGCGCCCGGATTGATGATGCCAGCGCTTCCGCCGATGATACCGTTATCCCTGACTTGCCAGGCAGCGACAGTCCCGTCGTTGTTTTGCAGCAAGATATCGGCATAGCCGTCGCCGTTGAGATCACCGCTTCCGATCGCATGCCACGACGCACCGGGATTGAGCGAAAAACCGCCGCCAGTCACGGTTGTGCCGGACGTTTTCCAAAACGTGATGGTACCGTCGTCGTTCTGCCAGAGAATATCCGACGTGGCGTTGCCGTTGAAGTCGTTCGTCTTGACGTGCGAACCGGTGTTATTCGACGCGTTGTAAAGACCGACCGTCGTTGCCCAACTATTGGACGCGGTCGCAAATTGGTTGAAAACACCAAAACCGCGGTTATCCACCGGATCGATCGCCAGGCCCGAATAATCGCCCCACCGTCCGCCGGTGTTCGCGGCGAGGCCTTGAGTAAGGAACCGGCCGGAGTCTGAAAACGTTCCATCCGGCAATAGTGTCAGGTACACCGACGAGCCGAAACTGGTGGTACTCGAATACGAAAACCCAAGTATGATATTGCCTTGCGTATCCGCCGTTATATTTCCGTAATACGTGTCTATTGCGTTTCCGTAGTCGATATTCCCCTGATGCAGCAGAGTAACGTTGTTGAGGTCGGTCGTGTCGAATTCAAACCAGTGAACGACATCATGTGCGGCAGCGCCTACCCCAACCCTGACCTCTGTCGTAGCGTAGAGCCTATTGTCGCGCCAAATCGAGTTGAGAGTGCGATTGTCGCCGGTATCAATCAGCGTCGTGGTCCCGGACTGACGTGCGCCGACGGGGGCCAGGTCCGAGATGTTGCCGACGTCGAGCGGGTTTGTACTTATTCCACCGAAGCGATTGACGAAGTTCAGCGTGCCGCCGGTGTTATCCGTCCGGATGATATCGACCGAATCATTGCCCGCGTTGTTTTGCCGATACGTGATCAGGAAGGTGCCATTCAAGCCCGCACGGTTGCCATACATATGGGCGGCGGTGTAGAGGCTACCGCTGAAAGAGGCCGGCAGGATGTCAGAATAGCTATCGTACGAAGAAACAGTTGGAGCAATGCCGGCTTCGAGCGTGTTCTTATTGATCACATACATGCGCGAGCTGGTGTACGCAGATGTCGTCAGGTCGAACATATTGCCGGTGATGTAGATATTCGTGTCGTCCATACCGATTTCCGGATAGTCGAGCCACGAATTTCCAAATTTCGTATTGATGTCGAACTTCCACCAACCGTCAGCCGGATTGCTGGTCTTGGAAACCGCAACATGCACGACGGAATTTGTGCCGGTCTGGTCGTCAGCGATGACGATGAATCGCCCGCTGTACTGATCCCAGGTGACCCGCGGATCGAATACGAAGTTCGTGCTTGTAATGCCGAAGAACGATTGCAACGTCGCTTGACTTTCAAGCACGCCATTCCGCGTATACGTCGTGATCGTCGAGTTTACGACCGTAATGACATCACGCGTCCCCACGGCCATATTGGTGTCTGGTGGATTTAAGCCGGTCGCCGCTTGCGTGATCCCGGCCCACGACGTGGTGAAGAACGGCGTGCGGCTGCTGGGAGCGGCCCCCGATGGGACCAGCGCTGCCACCGGCATCAGCACGTCAGCCGCACTGCCGCTGCCCGCCAACAAATTTGCCAAATTGACCGCTGCGACATCTGCCGCTGCGACGTCGATCGCCGCCGGCGCCTGCTGTGCGGCACCCGTGTCCGAGAGGGCGACAAACCCGCTGCTGCCGCTTTTCAGCGCCGCGAACCCGTCCAAACCTTCATCCAACCCTTGCAACCCGAAAATATCGTGTGACATCAATAATCTCCCACTCTGCAGATGAAATAAGCCGAATGACGTGAGGTCCGTCGACGTATAAATACCCGCGACAGAGTGTCAATACAAAGCAGTTCTAAGGACCTAATTAACGACGGAATGAACAGTCAGGCAACGACGTGGGAACTTGCATGATGGAGCCGGATGGCACGACGCCTTTTCGCGCCTCGACACACTCAACCCCCACCTTGATGCCCTGCCATGCCTCATTGATCGCATTCGCAACCTCCCAGTCGTTTTTTCAACCTTTAATTGAAATTGTGCGCACAAATAAGGATATCTCCCAGTTGAGCTGCGAGAATTTCGCAAATGGAAGTGCCGATGCCGCCGTCCCTCTTGAAATATCAACGCGGTTTTCAAATTCTATATCGAGGTGCCGCAATCAGAAACCTATGGCGTCCGTCGACGAGGAGCATCAGCATGGCGCATGACTACGACAAAGCGCCACTCGGGCAGCAACAGCATCGAACTCAGCCGCTAGCCGCCGATACTCCGGCAGCAACCGTCTTGTATCAACCCGATCCAGCACTCTTGGACGCCATGCTCTCGGCGCTCGACCGGGACGGGCGACGGCTCTACATTTTTGCAAACTCGCCGCTCGATCAAGCAATCCAAGACCGTCTCGCAGCCCTCGCCAACCCCGTTATCATACGCTCCCCGACGAACGTTGGGCTCGGGGCTGCCCTGAACGCGATCCTGGAACGGGCAACCCTTGATGGGTTCGCGCACGTCCTGTTGCTGGACCAGGACAGCACGCCGTCACCCGAACTGCCCGAGCTGCTGGCGCAGCGGTTCAGGGAGCGCGAGAGCGCCGGAGCGCCGCTGGCTCAGCTCGGCCCCTTGCTGGTGACGCCGCCGCACGAAACCTATTTACCGGTTCGCTACGCTTGGCGTCATGCCCCACCCGGCGCGGTCGACTTCCTTCCGACCTCGGGCTCCCTGGTCTCGACCAAGGCGTGGTCGCAGATCGGCCCCTTCCGGGCCGACTATTTCATCGCCGGCATCGACGTCGAATGGGGTTTCAGAGCCTGGAGCCGCGGCTATGCCTCGCTCGTCGCCCGCGATCTCGAAATGGTCCATCGCTGGGGGACGCCAATGCCGGCCGGCTCCGCCCGCAAACCCCAGATCTTGCGCCATTCCGACCAGAGGAATTACTATTTCATCCGCAATTCGATCGACTGCCTGAAGCAATCCCACCTGCCCCTGGGATGGAAAGTGCGCTCAGGCCTGCGGCTTGCGGCTCAAATCGCCATGTTGTTCTATGATCGCGGAGGCGAGGCGCGCACGCGGCAGGTCGTGGGTTCAGCCCTCCTGGCCGGGTTGCACAACAAGCTTGGACCTGCACCCGGCACCCCAGCCGGCCAACCCGAAGGACGCTCGATTTGACCGCTAAAGTCGCTTTGATCACAGGGATAACGGGCCAGGATGGGGCCTATCTGGCGGAGCTGCTGCTGCAGAAGGGCTACATCGTTCATGGCATCAAGCGCCGGTCGTCATCGTTCAACACCGGCCGCATCGACAACATGTACGTCGATCCGCACGAAGGCGAGACGCGCTTTTTCATGCACTACGGCGACATGACGGACGCAACCAACCTCATCCGCATCGTCCAGGAAGTGCAGCCAACCGAGATCTACAATCTCGCGGCCCAGAGCCATGTTCAGGTCAGTTTCGAGACGCCCGAGTATACCGCGAACGCCGACGCGCTCGGCACCCTCCGGCTGCTCGAAGCGATGCGCATTCTCGGCATCGGCGGCAAGACCCGGTTCTATCAGGCATCAACCTCGGAACTCTACGGTAAGGTGAGGGAAACCCCGCAAACCGAGACGACGCCCTTCTATCCGCGCTCGCCCTACGCTGCAGCGAAATGTTACGCCTATTGGATCACGATCAACTATCGCGAAGCCTACGGGCTCCACGCCTCGAACGGCATCTTGTTCAATCATGAAGGCCCAACCCGCGGCGAGACGTTCGTCACCCGCAAGATCACGCGCGCGGTCGCCGCCATCGAACATGGCCTTCAAAAAAAGCTCCATCTGGGTAATCTCAACGCCCAGCGCGACTGGGGCCATGCACGCGATTTTGTCGAGGGCATGTGGCTGATGCTGCAGCAGGAACAGGCCGACGATTTCGTCTTGGCGACGGGCAAAACGCATTCCGTCCGCGAGTTCGTCGAACTGGCGTTCACCCACGTGGGCCGCCAGATCAGATGGCAAGGCGAAGGGGTCTATGAAACCGGCAGCGACGCCAAGACGGGGGCGGAACTCGTCCGCATCGATCCGCGCTATTTCAGGCCGACCGAAGTTGACCAATTGCTCGGCGACGCCACGAAGGCGCGCGCCAAACTCGGCTGGGTCCCCAAAACGACTTTCACAGCGCTCGTGGAAGAAATGATGGCGAGCGATCTCGCGCTCGTGGAGCGGGAAGCGTGGCGAAAGGATCGCGCAACCCACTGACATCGCGCGTCGGATCGGTCGGAGAAACAGCTAAAGTAAAGCGGTAACCGACCTCTCGAGGCGGCAGCAAAAAACCTAAGGCAGACATTATGGACAACACGCTGCTGCAAGACCCCAACGCCGAACAAGCGGCCTATTGGAACGGGCGGGTCGGACAGCGCTGGACGAACCGGCAAGATTTCATGGACGCCGTGCTTGCACCGATTTCATCAGCTGTGCTGGATCGCGCCGCCGCCGCCCCCGGCGAGCACGTCATCGATATCGGCTGCGGTTGCGGAGCGACCTCCTTGGAGTTGGCGCAACGCGTGGGACCATCGGGTCGCGTGCTCGGCGTCGACATCTCGCAACCCATGCTGGCGCGCGCGCGTCAACGGACGCCGCAAGGCGCACAGCTCGCCTTCGAGATCACCGACGCGACGATCTATCCCTTCGCGGCGGGCGAGACCGATCTGCTCTTTTCCCGGTTCGGTGTGATGTTCTTCGCGCAGCCGGTGCAGTCGTTCGCGAACCTGCGGACGGCGCTGCGGCCTGGCGGGCGGCTTGTCTTCGTATGCTGGCGCGAACCCCGGCTCAACCCATGGCTCGTGTTGCCGGTCCAGGCGGCCTACCAGCACGTGCCAAAATTGCCTGAAATGAGCCCTGAAGACCCAGGACCGTTCTCGTTTGCAACTCCAGATCGGGTCCGGCGCATCCTGGACGCGGCAGGCTTCGGCGCCGTCACGATGGAACCGCGCGACTTCACGCTCGATCTGGCGAATGGGCAGGGACTTGATGCAGCGCTCGAAAATGCGCTCGAGATCGGACCGGCCAGCCGCGCCCTCGATGGCCAGCCCGCCGAATTGCAGCTGGCCGCGCAACACGCGATCCGCGCGGCGCTGGCTGCACAGCAAGTGGGTCAGTCGGTGCCGCTGGGTGCAGCGGTGTGGATGGTCAGCGCATCGAATGGCGTGTGAGGCAGCACGAATTAGCCGCACCAATCCACGCCGTTTAATTGCAGCGAACGAATTCCACAGCCGGGCGTTGGCGGAGACGGAGGGATTCGAACCCTCGATACCCTTGAGAGGTATGACGATTTAGCAAACCGTTGCCTTCAGCCACTCGGCCACGTCTCCTGATCCGGCAAGCGACCGTCATAGATGCGCTGGTCCGCGATTGCAAGCGCTTCGCCCTTGTCTCATGACACGGCGAGGGATACCCCCTTGCTGGGCCACTCTGCCCCGCCCATTTTGGCAACGAAGACGAATTTCAGGCGCCGAACGACGTATTTGGACAAGGAGGGCCCCATGCCCAACAGAGCCCGCCGGACTTTGATGGCTACGACCCTGTTTTCCGCCCTCGCAGGACACGCTCAAGGATCCGAGCTGTGCGTGGTCTGCGCCGAGCCCGCGATGACATACCGCTGCGCGCTGCAAGGCGATACCCAGCCGGGCAACGCCCCCCCCGGCTTGCAACTGCTGTGCATCAAGGAACTGGCCACCCGCGGCGGTCACAAGAGCTGCAGCATCGACCGCACCCATACGGCAGAAAACTGCAACGCGGTGCTGGTGACCGTAGCCGCACCGACAGGCGACGCAGCCCCCGCTCCAGCCGCTCCAGCCGCCCCACCGCCCTCGCCCGCGTCAGACCAGACCCCTCCCGCGCCCATACCCAAAACCGGGCCCGCGGCGAAGGACACGCCCCCGCCCACGGTCGAAGCTTTGGCGAAGCAGACCGCCGATCAATCCAAGAAAGATTGGGAGAAGTCCCAGATCGAGCTGAAAGAGTCCGCCACGCACGCCGGCCAGAAACTCGAACAGACCGGCAGCGCTATAGGCTCAGCTGTAAAAAAATCCTGGGATTGCCTGGCCTCGCTATTTTCCAAGTGCTGAACGCCAACAGTGCTGAACGGCCCAAATGCTGAACGGCTGGGGCACGCGGCCAAACTGCGGCAAACCGTTGACCAGCCCCCGCAAACTCGTCACATCCCGCGTGAAATCGTGGCAATCCCGCGACCCAATCTTGGCGCATTCAGCTCCGGTTCAGCTGCGGGCCACTATGAAATCCTCACAGCCTGTGGTATTGCTCAGGCTCACGAGGGAAGCACATGAAACGCGTATTTCTCAGCCTGGGGGCGCCGACGTTACGCTCCATGCTTGTTGCGGCTTCGGCCGTCAGCTTGGGCGCCTGCGCCAACGAGCCCGTTGTCGGTGCATCAGCCTTTGCCCCTATAATGATGGCCGGCGCGAAAACCGCGCAGGCAACCGAAATCCGGGCCGTGGCGCCGGCCGACCCGATTCACGAATTATCGCGCAAGTCACTCGCGGCCAAGGTGCTGGCGAGCCGCGCGCTGGAAAATGTCACCGGCCTGAAAACCGACCCTGCCCGCCTCAGCGAGCACGACTGATACCGGCTGGATGGCGCACCAGCCGGCAGCCGGTTCGCTTATCGCAGCTATTCGCCGCCAGCCTCAAACCACCAGCACGCTCGATCCGGTCGTCTTGCGCGCTTCCATGTCGCGGTGGGCCTGCGCTGCATCGGCAAGCGCGTAGCGCTGATTGATCTCGATTTTCACCGCGCCCGTCTCCACCATGTGGAACAGCTCCGCAGCGTTGGCGGTGAGATCCGCCCGTTTGGCGATGTAGGTAGCTAACGTGGGCCGCGTCGCATAAAGCGAACCCTTGGCCGACAGCATCCCGATTTCGATCGGCGGCACCTTTCCCGACGCATTGCCGAAACTCACCCATAGCCCCCGGGGACGCAGGCAATCAAGCGAGCCTGGAAACGTGTCTTTCCCCACCGAGTCGTAGGCGACATCGCAGCCCGCGCCGCCCGTGATTTCGCGCACCCGCTCGACGAAGTTTTCCCGTTTCACGTTAATAACATGGGTCGCGCCATGGGCGAGCGCGAGCGCGGCCTTCTCGTCCGAACTGACCGTGCCGATCAGCGTCGCCCCGATCTTGCGCGCCCACTGGCAGGCAATCAGGCCGACCCCGCCCGCGGCCGCATGAAACAACATCACGGTGCTGGCCGTGACCGGGTATGTTTCGCGCAACAGATAGCGCACGGTCATGCCCTGCAGCATCATGGCTGCCGCGGTTTCATCCGCGATACCAGCCGGTATCTTGACCACCCGGTCGGCGGCGATCAGCCGCTCGCTCGCATATCCGCCCGGCGACATCGCATAGGCGACACGGTCGCCGGCCGCGACCTCGGTGACGCCAGCACCGACTGCAGCGACTTCCCCTGCCCCCTCCATGCCGAGCACGGCCGGCAGCGACGGCAGCGCATAGGAACCCGAGCGCTGATAGCAGTCGATATAGTTGAGCCCGCACGCTTTTTGACGCAGCCGGATCTGCCCCGGACCGGGCTCGCCGATCTCGATTTGCTCGTACGTCAACACCTCCGGGCCGCCATAGGTATGAATGCGGACGGCGTTGATCATGACCTTAATCCTCTAAATCGAGTGCGAATCGCAACATAACGGCCCAAAGCCGCCATCTGGTTGCCATGGCTGGCTTCTAGAGCAGCTTGCGGTCGTTGGAAACCCGCCCCGACAGGAACGCGGATTTCTAGGGACCACGGACGGCAAGGGGCGCAATGGCAGGTATGATGACGACACTTCTAGAGCATTTTCCGACGAAGTGGATGCCGGTTCGTCGAAGAAAATGCGGCAAAAGCAACAACCTAGAGCAAAATTCCGATTCCGTAGGATCGGAATTTTCTCTAGCACGGCAGAAAAGGAGCCGCACCCTGCTCGCGCTCGCGGCCGTCGGCCCGCTGCTGTGCGCCTGCGCGACCGCCGATTCCCCCGAACCCATCGCCAAGGCGGGCTTCAGCTGCGTCGACGACAGCCTCGAATGCATCAATCGCCGTCAGGCCCTCTTGCGCCAGCTGGTGGCCGACAACAGCCGGGCCTGGATGAAAGAGCCGCCCACGCCTGAAGCCTACGCTTCTGGCGTACGCCTGTTTGCCATGAAAACAAAGAAACACGACCTGTCATGTAGCGAACTCGAACATGGCCGCCGTGAAGCCGACGGCGCGCACGCATCTCTGCGCAGCGTCGGCAACCGCCTCACGCCGGCTCAGATCTCGCGCGGCGCGATGTTTGCGACAGAAGTGAGCCGCGAACTGACCAACGAGCATGGCCGCCGCTGCAAACGCACTTGAACCGCGCACCCGTTCGCGCGTTGTCAGTCTGCGCCTGCTCACTGCCAGAGTTTGCCTGCTGCAGACAACAGTGCGACAAATGCCGCTCCAACGGAACGTTTTTGCAAGAGAAGGTGGTGAGCCCGTGGGCCTCGAACATATGACCGACACCGTGGTCGCCTTCGTACGCACCCACGAAATGTGGGCGCCCCCGGTGGTCTTTCTGCTGGCGTTCGGCGAAAGCCTCGCGTTCCTGTCCCTGCTGCTGCCGGCAACCGTCATCTTGTTCGCAATCGGCGGGCTGATCGGCGCCAGCGGCGTCGCCTTCCTGCCGGTGTGGAGCGCTGCCGTGATCGGCTCTATCCTGGGCTATGGCGTCTCCTATTGGATCGGCCGCTATTTCAAGGACGACGTCCACCGCATCTGGCCGTTCTCGGCACACCCCGAAATGCTGGTGCGCGGACGGGCGTTTTTCGAAAAGTACGGAGCCTTGGGCGTGTTTCTCGGCCACTTCTTCGGGCCGCTGCGCGCTGTCGTGCCCGTGGTTGCCGGCATGGTCGCGATGCCGCATCTCCCGTTTCAGGTCGCCAACATCGCCTCGTCGATCCTCTGGTCGACCGGCATCCTCGCCCCCGGATTTATCGGCCTCAAATATTGGCTGGGTTGAGAGCGTTCAGGTTTGCAAAGTGCACAATGAAAGACGGGCCGCACCCTCGCGAGTACGACCCGTCCAATGACGTCTCATCGACGCTACGCCGTCACCATTGAGACGTTCCAGGTCGCAAAAACCAACGCAGATACTTGGGTTCAGCGCGACGCTGTTATTGGAAGAACGTATCGCACCACCCGATATTCCAGACGACACTGAGACGGCTGTGGATAAGTCGAAATGGAACAACGCCGCCGAACGTTGAAGGCTCCAGCAATCGCATCAACCGCACCGGCCCGGAGACGGAGAGAGTGGGCTAGGCCTTGCGCAACACCGCGAGCTGCGCGTAATCGCGATACAGCCGCTCGAACGTGAGCGTGCCGCCCGACGTCGCCGCAAGCCGCCGCAGCTCGGCCTCGAGCTCGGCGCGCGGCTCGACGGAGAATTTGGCGAGCCAGCCGTGCAACCCGGCTTTGAACCAGGACGGCAATCCAGCCTGCTGGCCGAAATCGACGATGTGCAGCGATCCGCCCGGAGCCGTCGCCGCAAACCCCTGCTCGATGGCGGCCTTCCACGGCGGGATCATCGACACGGCATAGGAAATATAAACCCGGTCGAACGCCGCCACGCCGAACAGCGCCTGCGAGGAGAACGCCGACGCATCGCCCTGCGCGAGCGTGATCCGCTTGGACAACCCCGCCCGGTCGACGCTGGCCTGCGCCGTCTCCAGCATCATCTTGGAAATGTCGAAGCCATAGAACCGCGCGTTGGGATATTTTTGCGCGGCGAGAATGAGATTGCGCGCCGTGCCGCAGCCGACCTCGAGCACCCGCCCGCCCTTGGGCACGGCGAGCCCCGCGATCATCCGGTCGCGGCCCAGCAAATAGTATTTGCGGGTCGCGTCATAAATATAGCGTTGCGTGCGGTAGATACCGTCCATATGGCCGGCATGATTGTCGTCGAGCGATCCCATGGGCCCTCAGCCCTTGAACACATAGAGGTGGAAACCGCCATAGATCGACGAACGGTCGCGCGTCGTCATTTCCCGGCACTTGGCTTCGTCATAGCTGAAGCGCGAGAGCACCGCGTCGGGAATCCGTCCCGGCAGGATGGTGTCTTCGCCGGCTGTGCGGAAGATCACCCGGCTTCCCGGCTTCGACGTGCGGGCGATTTCCGTCCACAGCTGCGTCAGCTGTTCGTCGGTCATCCAGTCCTGCGCGTCAAGCAGCACGAACGCATCGCACGATCCAGCCGGCTGTTCGGCCAAGTATTCCGTGAACGAGCGGTGCAGCACTTCCACGCCCGGCGCGCGCTGGCGCAGCGTGTCGAACGAGGCGCGCTGCAGGTAAAGCGGCAGCGGGCCGCCCGACGCATACCGGCGGCCGAACGCCTGCCACGCAAAGTAGTTGTCCGAAAATTCGAAATCGCAAGCGAGCCGCTCGAGGCGCTTGTACAGCACGTCGGCCATGTACTTTTCTTTGCCCTTAAGGGCTTCGAACTGTGCCGGCGGAATGCCGAGCCCAAACAGCGCCGACGGCCGCTCGCACAGCCAGCGGATATGCGGCTTCTTGAACAGTGGCCCGATCTCGGTTTCGAAAATCTGCCGTTGCTCGGCCTTGTTCTTGGCCTTGAGCAGATTGCGCAGGTTGCGCCCGTGCATGCGCGCCAGGGCATGACCTGCGCCGATGAAGCGCCCGAGCAGCCCGTGACGATAGATGTTGGTGGTGAAATAAGAGATCCGCGTGCGGCCCATCGCATCGCGCGAGTCCCAATAGGTGCGCGTATCTGCATCCAGGTGCGGCCGCAGATAGGTCTCATAGGCGGTCACGTTCTCGACGCTGTCTGCCTCGGCAAAAAACCGGTGGAACGACGCATAATCGGGGAGCTTTTCGGCCGCACACCGCTTCAGCTTGTTGAGCGCGACGTGCGCCGGGTTGAGATCGACCGCCGTGATGCGCACCGGCACCGCCGCCGCATAACTGAAGATGTTGCACCCGCCCGACATGATGGCGACGATGTGCTCGTCAGGCTTGAGGTTCATCGCCTCGAGGTCGATGATGGGGTCTTCCCAAATCTGTGGATAAACGAGGCCGCTGAACATCGCGGTGAACACACGTTCCGAAATGCCGGCCCGCGAGGTGGCTTTGTGGCGATGCACCGCCTGGCGCAGCCGCGCGTTCTTTTCCGCAACGGTAGCGTCCGTCGCCGGGTCATCGACTGCATCGCGCATCAAGGCCATGAAAACTCCCTCAAATCCGCATGATACGCGACGGGCCCCCGCCAGCATGCGCTTGTCAGATTGTGTTAATTCGTCATGAGACGGGAAGACCCGTCCGTAAAACTCAACCGCGTCTTAGCAAACGTGGGCGTTCCGCGCCACATGGCCGTCCTGCGGCGTTCTCGACCTGCCCGATGCTCCGGTCACACCGTAAAACTGGTGCCGCAGCCGCACGAGGCGGTCGCATTCGGATTTCTGATCTTGAACGACGCGCCGATAAGATCGTCCACGAAATCGATTTCAGATCCAGCCATATACTGCAGCGAAACCGGATCGATCAGTACCGTCGCACCCGCGCGTTCCAGCACGATGTCGTCGGGCGCACGTTCGCCGGTCATGTCGAATTTGTACTGAAACCCCGAACATCCGCCACCTTCGACGCTGACCCGCAAGGCCGCATCGCGCGCAGTTTCCCCAGCAGCGATTTCCAAGATCCGCTTGGCCGCCCGTTCGGTGACGGTGACCGCCCGCACGACCGCTGCACCCGTGCCGGCTGCCCCCTCGTCCACAGCAAGTGTCGCCATCTTGGGTCTCGCTTTCTTGTGTGACGCTCTTGTTAGAGCCTTTGACGTTACATAAGAGATGCAGGGCGCAAGTCAAATAGCAGGCAGGACCGCCGATGCCGCAAAGTAGCCGCGACGAACCGGCCGGATACGGTGCAGGCCTTGCCCCCGGCGAACGCGCGCCCGGCCCTTACGCAGCGAGCGCCTGCCCTTCCCGCGGCCGCCGCACTCAGGAGAGCCCCTGCCCGACCCGCAGCCCGTTCCAGCGCGACCGCGACCGCGTCCTCCACGCGACCGCCTTTCGCCGCCTCATCCACAAGACTCAGGTCTTCGTGTTCCATGAAGGCGACCACTACCGCACGCGCCTGACACACAGCCTGGAGGTCGCCCAGATCGCGCGCACCATCGCCCGCCAGTTGCGCCTCGACGAAGACCTGGCCGAGGCGTTGGCGCTCGCCCATGACCTTGGCCACTCCCCCTTCGGCCACGCTGGCGAACGGGCGTTGGACCGCGCCATGGCGGCCCACGGCGGCTTCGACCACAACGCGCAAAGCCTGCGCGTGGTGTTGCACCTCGAACGCAAATATTCAGCGTTCGATGGCCTGAACTTGACCTGGGAAACCCTCGAAGGCCTGGCCAAGCATAACGGCCCCGTGGCGGCCGGCCACCCGATCCGCAAGGTGCTGGCGGCCACCGAGCGCTGGCACGCGCTCGACCTCGATACTTTTGCATCCGCCGAAGCCCAGGCCGCAAGCCTCGCCGACGACATCGCCTATCTCACCCACGACATCGACGACGGCCTGCGCGCCAAGCTCCTGACGATCCCCGATCTTGCCGCGGTCCCCCTGGTTGCCAACATCGTGAGGGCAACGGCAGACCTCGCGCGCAGCAGCGATCCCGCCCGGCGCAGCTATGAAATCACCCGCCGCCTGATCACCGTGATGATTGCCGATTGCGTCACTGAGAGCCGGGCACGCCTTGCGCATCTCGATCCCAAATCGCCCGACGACATCCGCAATGCAGGCGCGCCCGTCGTGGCTTTCTCCTCGCCCGTTGCCGAAGGCATCGTCGAACTGCGAGCTTTCCTCTTCGCCCGCGTCTACCGCCACCCCTGGGTCACGGGCGTGATGACCAGAGCCGAAAGCATCGTCCGCGACCTGTTCCAGCACTACACGGGCGACCCGGCCAGCATGCCCCCTGAATGGGCATTGGCCGCCCGCGACTTGAACGGCCGCCGCCTCGCCCGCCTCGTCGCCGACTTCGTTTCCGGCCAGACCGACCGCTACGCCATGGCCGAGCACCGCCGCTTGTTTGACGCCACACCGGAATTGCGATAGCCGGGCGTTCGCACTCCGCGATAATTCAGGAACTCCCATGAACGTGTTCGCACACGTCGAAGGGCGCATCATTGCGGCCCTCGAACAGTTGAAATCAAAGGCGAAGTTGCCAACTGACCTCGATCTGACCGGCGTCAAAGTCGATGCCCCGGCCGATCGCAGCCATGGCGACCTGGCGACCAACGCAGCACTCGTCCTGACCAAGCGTGCCGGTATGAAGCCACGCGATATCGCCGAACTGCTCAAAGCTCAGCTCGCATCCGATCCGGAGATCGCCAAGATCGACGTCGCCGGCCCCGGCTTCTTGAACCTGACGTTCACGCCCGGTTTCTGGCATGACTTGGTTCGCACCATCATCGCGGACGGCGCAGCCTATGGCCGCTCGGACTTGGGCCAAGGCCTCAACATCAACGTCGAATACGTCTCCGCCAATCCGACCGGCCCGATGCACGTCGGCCATTGCCGCGGCGCGGTGTTCGGCGACACCTTGGCGAACTTGCTCGCCTTCGCTGGCTACAAAGTCACCCGCGAATACTACATCAACGACGCCGGCGGCCAGGTCGACAAACTCGCCAGCTCCGTGCTCTGGCGCTACCGGCAAGCGCTTGGCCAGGACGCCGCCATGCCCGATGGCGCCTATCCCGGCGACTACCTGATGCCCGTCGGTGCGGCACTTGCCAAGGCCCACGGCGACGCCCTGCTGGAATTGGACAATGCCAAGGCGCTCGCCATCATCAAGGACGCCACCATGGCCGCCATGATGACGGAAATCCGCTTGGATCTCGCGCTCCTTGGCATCAAGCACGACGTTTTCTTTTCTGAGCGCTCCCTGACAGCGGGCCACGACCAGATCGCGCAAACGATCGCCGCCCTGCGCGCCAAGGGCTTTATCTACGAAGGCTCGCTTCCCCCGCCCAAGGGCGAACCCAACGACGACTGGGAAGACCGCACCCAGACCCTGTTCAAGGCGACTGCCTTTGGCGACGACATCGACCGCGCGCTGCAAAAGGCCGACGGCAGCTACACCTACCTCGCCGGCGACATTGCCTATCACCGCAACAAGCTGGCCCGCCATTTCGACCAGTTGATCGACGTCTGGGGTTCCGACCACAAGGGCTACATCAAGCGCATGCAGGCCGCGGTCCAGGCGCTGTCGGACGGCAAGCAGACGCTCGACGTCAAGGTCAGCGAAATCGTCAACCTGCTTGACAAGGGCGTGCCCGTGAAGATGGGCAAGCGCACCGGCAATTTCGTGACCCTGCGCGACGTGGTGGAAGCGGTCGGTCCCGACGCCGTGCGCTTCATGATGGTGTATCGCGCGCCCGAAACGGTACTCGATTTCGACTACGCCAAGGTGACCGAGCAGTCGAAGGACAACCCGGTGTTCTATGTCCAGATGGCGCACGCGCGCATTGCGAGCGTGTTCCGCAACGCAGCCGAAACCTTCCCGGCGCTGACCCCGTCGAGCGCGGCGGTCCGCGACCCCAACCTTACCTTGCTTAACGATCAAGGCGAGATTGCGCTGATTAAGAAGCTCGCGGATTTTCCGCGCCTGATCGACGCGGCCGCCCGCGCCAAGGAGCCGCACCGGCTCGCATTTTATCTCTACGACGTCGCAACCGCCTTGCACGGCCAGTACGCGCGAGGCAATGATTCGCCATATTTGCGCTTCATACAGGCCGATGAAATGGTGACCGCCGCACGGTTGGGGCTCTTGCTTGCGGTGAAGCAGGTGATAACTTCTGGTTTGGGCGTGCTCGGGGTACAGGCACCGGAGGCCATGCGTTAGAGTCTGATTCGACGCATTTCGGGCGCGGCTTGAGGGTTTAGATATGTCACGATCGAACGGACCTGGGGTCCCACCGAACAATTGGCCCTCCGATTACCCGGCAGCCGACGGCCAAGATCCGTATCAGGACCCCTATTACGCGCCCACGGCCCGCCCTCCCCACGGCCAGATCCAAGCCCAACCGCCGGCCCGTCCGTCGCGCATTCAAACCTCGCCGCCGCCCTCGCGCACGCCCCAGCCGGGCCTGCCCGCCGGCGGCCTTCCCCCCGGTGGGCCGCCGCAAGGTTACGCGCAACATCCCCAGTATGCCCAGGCGCCGCAGCAGCCTGCGCAGCCCAATCCCTATGCCCAGCCGCGCTATGCAGCGCCGCCCGCACACCAGCAGCAACCGCCAACCTATGTGGCGCAGCAAGCCCCCGCCCGCACGCCGCCGACGGGCTACCCCGCCCAAAGCTATCCAGCCCAAAGCTATCCAGCCCAGGGCGACCCCCGTTATGCGGGCTACCCCGGCTACGACGCCGCCGGCCAACCTTTGACCCAGCCGCCCTTGAACCAGCCGCCCTTGAACCAGCCGCCGCGCCAGACCACGCAGCAGCCTTATGTTCCCGCGCCGACCGCACCCCAGGCCTATATCCCCGAGACGACGGCACGCCCCACGCAGCCACCGCAGGCCCGTCCGCCCCAACCCTACGACGGTTGGACGCCGCCGCCCCAGCCCCCGGTTGCGCAGAATGTCGACCCGCGCGGCTATGACCTCGGCCACTACATGCCCGCCAGCGCGCCAGAGCCGCGCACCCAGCGCCCGGCCGCGCCTCCCGCTTGGACGCCCGAGCCCGACTTGTCGCGTCAGCCAGCCCCGGGCCCGGCGTTTGCCCCCGCTTATGGAGGCGACCACCACGCCTCGGCCCAGGCGCTGGAGCCGGTTCAACACGACGAAGACTACGACGATGAGGAAGAATACGAGGATGCGCCGCGCAAGTCGCGATGGGGCCTGGTTGCGGCATCCATCGTAGGTGCGGTCATGATCGGCGGCGGCCTCGCATATGCCTATACGGCGTTCGCCTCCCGCCCGGCCCAGTTGGCGGCCACCCCTATCGTCAAGAGCAACGGCAATCCGGTCAAGGTCAAGCCGGCCGATCCTGGCGGCACCAAGTTCGCCAATACCGACAGCAAGATGATGGATAGCCTTTCGGGCACGCCGGCAACGCCGGTGTCGGATACCGACGGCGGCCCCAAGTCCGTCAGGACGATCCCCATCGAGCGCGATGGCAGCATGTCCGGCGGTCCAGTCGCCCCCGCCCAAGCCGCCGTCAGCCAATCGCCTCCCGTCCCCGGCATGATCGTATCCGGCCTCCAGCCGGTGCGCCCGCAGGCCATGCCAGCCCCGGCCCTGCCCCCGGCAGCCTCGCCGCCGCAGGTCGTCAACGTGCAGCCGCCGCCCGCCGCCGCGCCTGCAGCCAGAGTCGTGACCGCCGCAGGTCCCGCCTCTGCCGCAGCCGGCGATGCAGCCGTAACGGCCGCGCCCAAGAAGCCCCTGCCCAAAAAGGTTGCAACGGCGCCCACGACGGCCCCCTCAGCCGTTGGCGCCCCTCCCTCCGCCGTTGGCGGCCCCAAGGGTGCGAACGGCTTCGTCGCCGTGCTGGCCTCGGTTCCAGCATCCGAGACGAGCCGCGTCCAGGCCATGCAGCAGTATGCCGACCTGCAACAGAAGTTTTCCGGCGTGCTTGGAAGCAAGTCCCCCGACGTCGTCGAGGCAACGGTCAAGAACACGCCCTACCATCGCCTCGTCGTCGGGCCGCCCGGTTCGCGTGAGTCTGCAAACGCCTTGTGCGCCCAGCTCAAAGCCGCGGGCTACACCGCCGACTGCTGGGCGACCGCATTCTAGTGGGAGGCAACAGCGCTCTCATCACTGGCCTGTCCGGCCTCGTCCTCACCCCGGACGAAGCTCGCTTACTGCGTGACGTCCGGCCATGTGGGCTGATCCTGTTTACCCGCAACTGCGCCTCGCACGACCAGATCCGCGCCCTCGTCGCCTCGAGCCTCGACGCGATCGGCTCGAGCGATATCCTGGTGCTGATCGACCAGGAGGGCGGCCGCGTCCAGCGCCTGCGCCCCCCGCTCGCCCGCGCCCTGCCGCCCGCCGCCAACTACGCGCGGCTTTACCAGACCGATCCCGCCCGGGCCTGTGAGGCAGCTTTTGACGCCGCCCGTCTGGTTGCAGCCGAACTGCGCGCCCTCTCGATCAACATGAACTGCGCGCCCGTCGTCGACCTGCCCGTCGCCGGCAGCCACGACATCATCGGCGACCGCGCCTACGGCACCACGCCCGATCAGGTTGTCGCGCTTGCGGAGGCCGTCGCCAAGGGCCACATGTCAGGCGGCGTCGTCCCCGTCATCAAGCATATCCCCGGCCATGGCCGCGCCACCGCCGACAGCCATCTGGCGCTCCCCGTTGTGACCTCGTCCCACGCCGAATTGTCGGCCACCGACTACGTACCCTTCAAGCGCCTGGCCCACATGCCGGCCGCCATGACCGCCCACGTGGTCTATTCAGCCCTCGACCCGGCGCACCCCGCCACCACGTCACAGCGCATGATCGGGGACGTCATCCGCCACGAGATCGGCTTCGACGGCCTCCTGATGAGCGACGACCTGAGCATGAAGGCGTTGACCGGCTCGATGGAAGCCCGCGCCCGGGATTCGATCGCGGCCGGCTGCGACGTGGCGCTCCACTGCAACGGCGACCTGGCCGAGATGACGGCCGTCAGCCGCGGCATCCCGCAGCTTTCGGGTGCAGCCAAGACCCGCTTCGAGGCAGCCCTCGCCATCACCCGCCGCGATGAGCCCTTCGACGAAGCGCTGGCCCTTGCAAACCTCACCTTCGCCCTCAACGCATCGCGCGCGGGCGTTGAATCAGTGTAGTCTCACGCCGATATACCGGGCGTCAGACCATCTCCTCGAAACAGAGAAGACGCCGTCAAGAGAGCCAGGATGACGGACGAAAGCCGGGACATCGACGCCTGGGCAGCGCCAACGCCCGAAACCGCCCCGCTGGCCAGCGAAGCGCTGTCGATTGACGTCGAGGGCTTCGAGGGTCCGCTCGACCTGCTGCTCGCCCTGGCGCGCACCCAGAAGGTCGACATCTCGAAGATCTCGATCCTGGCGCTCGTCGACCAGTACCTGGCCTTCATCGCCGACACCCAGAAACTGCGCCTGGAAATCGCGGCCGATTATTTGGTCATGGCCGCCTGGCTTGCGTTCCTCAAATCGCGCCTGCTGCTGCCCAAGGAAGCGAAGGCCGCCGATGAACGCTCGGCCGAGGAACTCGCCCAGCGCCTTGCATTCAGGCTCATGCGCCTGGACGCGATGCGCACCGCCGCCGCCAAGCTCATGACCCGCAAGCGGCTCGGCCGCGATGTGTTCGCCCGCGGCTTGCCGGAGCACATCAAGACCATTCGCGAGACGCAGCATACCGCGCAAATCTATGATCTGCTGCGCGCCTACGCCGACCTGCGACGCCGCACGATCAAGGTCGGCCACGTCGTCAAGGCGCGCAAGGTCTGGTCGATCAAGGAAGCGCGCAACCGCCTGGAACGCCTCGTCGGCGAAGCGATGGGCACGTGGGTCCAGCTCGATCTGTTCCTGGAGCGTTACCTTCCGGCCCATTCAGCCGACGCCGGCCCCGCACCCGATCCCCGCACCTTGCTTGCAAGTTCGTTCGGCGCGACCTTGGAAATGACCCGTGAGGGCCTGATCGACTTGCGCCAGGATGCGCCCTTCTCCCCCATCCACATCCGCACCCGGGCTGATGCCCGCAAGGCCGTGTGAGAGGAAACCATGGTTCCACCCCGCTTGAAACTCGTGACCAGCAACGAAAACGGAGCCTCGCTGGAACCAGCGACCGCCAGCGGCGTACCGGTCGAAGCCATCGCCGCGCTGGAAGCAGCCCAGGACGCGGCCAGCGACCACGCGTCCCTGCGCGTCATCGAGGCGCTGCTGTTTGCCTCCAGCGCGCCCCTGGACGAGGCGACGCTCGCCAAGCACGTAACGCCAGCCAGCAACGTCGCGGCCCTGCTGAAGGAGTTACAAGCGCACTATGCCGGCCGCGGCGTCACGCTGCAGCGGATCGCCGGCAAGTGGGCCTTCCGCACGGCGGAAGATCTCTCCTACCTGCTCGAACGCCACGCAGTCGAAGAGCGCAAGCTCTCCAAGGCCGCCCTCGAAACCATGGCGATCATCGCCTACCATCAGCCCGTCACCCGCGCCGAAGTCGAGGAAATCCGCGGCGTCACCACCTCCAAGGGCACGCTCGACGTGCTGCTGGAAACCGGCTGGATCAGGCCACGCGGCCGCCGTCGCGCGCCCGGCCGCCCGGTCACCTACGGCACCACAGAACAGTTCCTCGCTCACTTCGGCTTTGACGCGATCAAGGACCTGCCCGGGCTTGCCGAACTGAAGGGTGCAGGCCTGCTGGACGGCAACTTGCCGCCGGGCTTCAGCATGCCCGACCCAACCGACGTGGCAGCGCTGATGCCCGACGAACTGCCCCTCGAAGACGGCGGCGACCCCGAACCTGAAGACGATCCCGACCTCTTTGCCGCCTTGCCCGACGAGGACGAGCCCGCTACAGCGCGTTAGAGTGCTTTCGGGAAAAGTGTAGTGCGGTTTTCCCGTAAGAAGCACGACATGACAAGGAACTAGGGTCGTTCCTTGATTCATTGAAAACCGGAACGACCCTAGGAAAAGTGTGAAGCGGTTTTCCGTCAAAACGCGCGACAAAACATAAAGCGAGAGCATGAGAGCTTTTCAACGAAAAGCGAACGTGCTCGAGCGCTGAACCAGCCTCGCCCGCGAAAGAACAAGCGTTTGAACCTCAAATCCTGGATCAAGGACCGTACCGGCAGCCCGCAGGCAACGCTTCCCCAACCGATCGGCGGGCGCGGGCGCGCGGCCGCGACCTTTGCCGCCGGCATCACGTTTGAAAACGTGGAGCGCCGCTACGGTGATCATCAAGCGCTCGCAGGCTTCACGCTCGACATCGCGCCGAGCGAAGTCGTGTGCCTGCTCGGCCCCTCCGGCTGCGGAAAGACGACCCTGCTGCGGATCGCGTCCGGCATCGAAAAGCCGTCCGCCGGCCGCGTTCTGATCAACGGCGCCGAGGTTGCCGGTCCTGCCCGGTTCGTTCCCCCCGAACAGCGCAGTGTCGGTCTGATGTTCCAGGACTTCGCACTGTTCCCGCACCTGACCATCCTGGACAACGTCGCCTTCGGCCTCAAGTCGCTGCCCAAGGCAGACGCCGCCCGCGAAGCCCTCGCCCTGCTCTCTCGCGTCGGCCTCGCACATCTGGCGGCCAACTATCCCCACACCCTCTCGGGCGGCCAACAGCAGCGCGTGGCACTGGCCCGCGCGATCGTTCCCCGACCCTCGGTCATGCTGATGGACGAGCCGTTCTCCGGCCTGGATGTCCAGCTGCGCGACGCGATGCAGGAAGAAACCTTGAGCCTGCTGCGCGAAACCCGCGCCACCTCGTTGATCGTCACCCACCACCCCGAGGAAGCCATGCGCCTGGGCGACCGCATCGCGATCATGTCGCACGGCCGCCTGATCCAGCTCGGCACCGCCGAAGACCTCTACCACCACCCGGCCGAACTGTTCGTCGCCCGCCTGTTTTCCGAGATCAACGAAGTCCGCCTTCGCGTGAAGGACCAGCGGATCGACACCCCCTTCGGCCCGATTGCAGCGCCCGGCCTGCGCGACGGCGACACCGCGATTCTGTGCCTGCGTGAGCGCGCCATGATGGTCTGGCCCGATGGTGCCGAGCCCCCGCCAGCCCGCACCCACACCGGAAAAGTACTGCCCGGCCGCGTGTTGCATGTGCGGTTTCTCGGCGATGTGGGGCTGGTCGAAGTCGCGGTCCAGGGCTTCGACGAACCCCTGAAAGTCCGCACCCCCGAGCCCGACGGCTTGAAGCGCGGCGACAACGTCGCTGTCGAAATCGACCCCGCCCGCGCGCTGGTATTCCCGGGCTAGAGCGCGTTAGGAAGAGTGTGAAGCAGTTTGGCGTGAAAAACCGCCCCAAAGAAATAAACTACGCGGTTTACGACAAGAAGCAGAGCATCCGCGCCACCCGCCCGCCGCGACTTACCGCTTCAAAATGCGCAAGACCGCTTTTGTGAGCCAGTGCGGACGTGATCAAGAACGGGCGATTACCCTCTCCCCGTCCTTCACGGGGAGAGGGTCGGGGTGAGGGGCGGCAACACGCGCAACACGACGTGATGAGCCAGAAGCGACCGTTGAAGAGGCACTTTCGCGCGACCAAAAGCCGAAGTAGGATGTGGGCTTTGATTTCGACGCTGGCTCTCAAGTGCGAGCGTTCCAACATGCATTAGCGAGCGATAGCGGAGCCAATCACCTCATGAAAGTTGCCGCTTGGATTGTCTTCTCCCTTTGCTTGGTCGTCATGTTAGTGGCGAGCGCTCTAGACGCTTCCCGCGCATGGTCGGTGTTTCTTCAAAATCCTTATGGGTTCAGGTATTTAGTTCCGGGGGATGCCAGTACGCCTGGAGTTCCCTTTTTCGCGTTGGCAATCCGCGCCACTGTGCCACTGGTAGTCTCATTAGGTGCAGCTGTGTTATCGGCTCAACATCTTCGGTCCTATTATCGTGGCCGATCCTAATCGGTACGCCGAACTGGCGCGCAGTCAGGGCAGGCCCTTTTTTTACAGAGGGCGACGACTACCGACGCTGCTAGACTGGGAAATGCAAGAAACGCGTGTCCATAAGTTCCAACGGACACAGCTCTTGCACCCATTGCCATTTCCGCTTTTGGGCGACGCACAGATGTCTCCTTAGGGTCAATTACGTCGA
>JANXVY010000067.1 GCA_025351425.1 Hyphomicrobium sp. | reverse complement strand
GAGAGGCGGGGTCTGCTGTCTGGCGAATTCGACCAGACTTCGAACGATAAGCCAAGTTCTCGCCTCCATTTGTGTCGATACGGGCAGCATTCAGCCAGTGTGCGCTGAACCATTTCGAGACCTTGGTCATTGGTCAGTTTTGAGCGGACCCTTCTGCGACCTGCAGTCGATCTGCTCATAGCGCACGCGCCTTCGTTCCCCTGATGGGGACTACATTCGCGTTGGGCGCAGCAGCGAGGAACGTTGCCCAATCGATCATAAGGGCGCGGCGTTTTTCGAGGGCATCACCGCGCCGGTAGGCGAGTTCCACAGCGTTGCCGACGGTGTGAGCCAAAGCCGCCTCACAGACTTCGCGGGGATGGGTGGTTGCTTCACCTGCCCAATCGCGGAACGAAGAGCGAAAGCCGTGAGTGGTGGCGTTGTGAACGCCCATCCGGTTGAACAGCGCTTTCATCACCATGTTCGACAGCGGTCTGCCGAACTTTGCGCCAGGAAACACAAGATCGTCGGGTGCGCCGGTTGGTAGCGACCTAAGCAAGGCAATAGCTGACGGAGAGAGCGGCACACGGTGCGGCTTACGCGCCTTCATGCGATCACCGGGGCATTCCCACACAGCCGTCTCAAGGTCGATCTCGCGCCAACGTGTGCCCAGCGCCTCACCCAACCGCGCTGCGGTTAGGATGCACCACTCCAAAGCGCGCGGAGCTACGCCAGGGCGCTGCCGGAGGTCGACCATGAAGGCGGGGACCTTCTGCCATGGCATGGCCGCATGGTGCCCTCGACTAAGCTTGTCGCGAGGCGGCAAGAGATGATCTAGGTGGCCGCGCCAACGCGCCGGGTTAGCCTCATGCGCTGGGATTAGCCCGCGCACGCGCGCAACGTCCAAAACCGCCTCGATCCGCCCGCGCGTACGGACTGCGGTCTCCGGCTTGGTCATCCAAATTGGTTGGAGGGCAGCAAGCACATGCTCGGTCGTGATTTCTGAAACAGGCATCGGTCGAAGAGAGGCGGCGTAAACCTCAAGCGTCATGACCCATTGCGCACTGTGCTTGGCGTTTCGCCAGCCCGGCGACTTCGATGCGATCAAGGCGTCCGCAACTTCGCCAAACGTTGTCAGACGAGCTTTGACGATGCGCTGGGTATCGAGGGCGGTTTGCTCCGCCTCTTGGGTTGTCCGCCGCGCCTCGAGCGGGTTGCGCCCCTCGGCAAGGTCTAGGCGGCACTTGGCGGCCAATTCGCGCGCACGGGCCAGCGGGACAGCATCCAGGCTGCCAAGGCCCATCTCGCTGCGCCGGTTCTTCCAACGAAATAGAAACACCCAGCGCCGCCGGTTGCCATCTGTTGAAACCGCCGCATAGAGGCCACCCCCGTCGGCATGACGGCCGGGTATCGCCAAAGTAGAAACCAAACGAGCCGACAAACGGTTCAAGCTCTTAGCCACAGCATTGCTCCTGCGAAACGCAGAACAAATTTTGCCGCCCGGCCCCACCAAGAAACATGCGCGCGGCCCCACCATCGGCCCCACCACAAAACACGATTTGTACCGAACCAGCAAGAACGGTCACGAACGGAAAGTGTGGAGGAGCGCGCGCTACGCTGTTGTTTTTCTGCGGAAAAATTGACGAACTGGCACAGGCTGGAACGAGCGCGAACTAAGTCAGTGGCGGAGGGGGTGGGATTCGAACCCACGATACGGTTGCCCGTACTTCAGTTTTCGAGACTGACGCCTTCAGCCACTCGGCCACCTCTCCAAATCGTCGGGGGCTTAAATCCAACGAAGCGGCGTGTGTAGCGCGCGCTTACCCGCGATGCAAGCCCGCCGAGCGGGCCAAACGAGCCCCGGGCGATGGGTCGCGCATCAGCCGCGCGCAGCCCTCAAGCCAGCGTCCAGATCCGCCACGAGGTCGCGTGCAGATTCTAGCCCGACCGACAGCCGCAACATGCCGTCCGACAGCCCAAGCTCGGCCCGCGCCTCGGGCTTCAGTCTCTGATGCGTGGTGGTAGCCGGATGGGTGATGAGGCTCTTGGCGTCGCCAAGGTTATTGGAAATCTTGATGAGTTTCAGAGCGTTGAGAAGTCGGAACGCGGCCTCTTTGCCTCCGTTGAGCGTGAACGTCACGATCTGTCCGCCACCACTCATCTGGCGCTTGGCGAGGGCTGCCTGCGCGAAATCGGGCCGCAAAGGATACAGCACCGCACCGACGCCGGCCTGCAGCGCCAGATGATCGGCAATCGCGGCGGCACTCTCGCATTGCGCCTTGACGCGCAACGGAAGCGTTTCGAGGCTCTTGAGCATGACCCAGGCGTTGAACGGACTGATCGCAGGCCCCGTCTGGCGCAGGAACACGCCGAGGTAATCCTTGAGGAAGGCGTCTTTGCACAGCACGACGCCGCCGAGGCAGCGGCCCTGGCCGTCCATGTGCTTGGTCGCGGAATAGACGACGATATCGGCCCCGTGTTTCAGCGGCTTCTGCAGCAGCGGCGTCGCGAACACGTTGTCGACGACGACCAGCGCGCCGCCCGCATGCGCGATGTCCGACACGGCCTGGATATCGACCAGTTCGAGCGTCGGGTTGGCGGGACTTTCGAAGAATACCATCTTGGTGTTGGGCTTCATGGCCGCTTTCCAGGCCGCCAGATCGCGCCCGTCGATCAGCGTCGTCGCAATGCCAAACCTCGGGCACAAGTCTTCGATGACATAGCGGCACGATCCAAAGAGCGCCCGCGCGGCAACGACATGGTCGCCAGCCTTGAGATAGCTGAGCAGGGCTGCCGTAACGGCGGCCATGCCCGTGGCGGTGGCACGCGCCGCCTCCGCGCCTTCGAGCAGCCGCACCCGCTCCTCGAACATGGCGACAGTGGGGTTCGAAAAGCGCGAATAAATGAAGCCCGCTTCCTCATCCTTGAAACGGCGCTCGGCCTGCTCGGCGCTCTCGTAGACGAAGCTTTGGGTGAGGAACATCGCCTCGGAAAGTTCGCCGTACTGCGAGCGCAGAGATCCGCCGTGAACGAGGAGGGTTTCCAGGTCCCAATCGGGAGCCGGCGGAAATTTGGGATCGGCCATAGGAAGCGCCTTGTCTGAAGCAGAAAACAGCTGTCAGCTACTAACTCAAGCCATCTTGGCGTCAAGCAAAGGTTGGCCTAGACACTCTACGAAGAGATTGAACGGTCGCCGCGCGAGTGGGCTGCCGCCCACGCCCGTTTGGGGGAACGTGTTCCCCCAGACCCCCTCCGTTTCTAAGACGAAAAAAGAGGGGAGTTCGAGGGGTCACCCCTCGAATGGGGTGCGGGGCGATAGCCCTGCTGCTCGCGCAAGCGAGCACTGGAGACGACCGATGCTCACGCCCAAGCCTGCGGCACCCGTGCACGCTCCCGGAATCCTGCCCTCGCAGGCGATCCGGGGGTTGATTGATGACGGCGTACTGAAGCTCGCGCGACCCGCTGCCCCCGGCCAGGTCCAGCCGGCAAGCATCGACCTGCGGCTTGGCAGCCGGGCCTGGCGGGTGCGGGCGAGCTTCCTGCCCGGCGCGAACATGCCGGTTGCCGACAAGGTCCGCGAATTGTCGCTGCATAATTTTGAGTTCGGCCCCGAAGGCAAGGTTCTGGAGGTCGGCTGCGTCTACTTGATCCCACTGCTGGAAAGCCTAGCGCTGCCGGCCGGCATCTCGGCGATCGCCAACCCGAAAAGCTCGACCGGACGCCTCGACGTGTTCACCCGCGTGATCGCCGACGGCGTGACGGCGTTCGACAAGATCCCGGCCGGCTTCAAGGGCGAGCTGTGGCTGGAAGTGTGCCCGCAGACGTTCCCGATCATCGTCCGGGAAGGCAGCAGGCTATCGCAGCTGCGGTTCCGCTCAGGCGCGCCCGACGACGGCGACGCAGCCTTGCGCGCGCTCCACAAGCAGGAGCGGTTGGTCTCGAGCGCAGCGGCGGAGTGCGCGACCGGTATCGAGGCCGACATCGCGGGCGGCATCGGGCTGTCGGTCGATCTGTCGGGCGACCTGATCGGCTACCGTGGCAAGCGCCATTCGGGCGTGGTGGACGTCGACAAGCCGGCCTCCTGCGACACGCTGGATTACTGGGAGCCGATCCACAGCCGCGGCCAGCCCAGGCTGATCCTCGACCCCGACCAGTTCTACATCCTGGCGTCCAAAGAGGCCGTGCACGTACCCCCGACGCATGCCGCCGAGATGATGCCGTTCAACCCCTTGGTGGGCGAATTCCGCGTGCATTATGCAGGCTTCATGGACCCGGGCTTCGGCCACGCGGCAGCGGGCGGCACGGGCTCGCGCATCGTGCTGGAGGTCCGCTCGCACAAGGTGCCGTTCATCCTGGAAGACGGCCAGATCATCGGCCGCCTGGTTTACGAGAAGCTGACCGAGGTGCCCGAAGTGTTGTATGGCCGCGACCTCGGCAGCAACTATCAAGCACAAGGCCTGAAGCTGTCGAAGCATTTCAAGTGATAGACAATCGATAATCCCGTTGAAATATTAGAAATATTGAAAACACTGATTTTGGAATAATCAGGAACTATCGCGTGAGCAGGATCGTTGTAGTCAGATCAAACGAACGGGGTGGCTGGTGACGCCGCAGCGACCGCCGCTGGAACGATTGAACTCGAACAATGCGCTAATTCGCTCAGCGCGAACTGATAAAACCTCGCGATCGGAATTCGGGGTGGAATTTCTCATCGCCAATAAAAAAGGATTTTACGATGCGCGTTTCGCTTAAGGCCGGACTCGTTTTTCTATCGATGTTGACCATGCCCGTCGCGGCAAATGCCGGCACGTTGGAGGGTGTGGGCATTGGAGCGGGAACCGGAGCCGTGATTGCCGGACCGCCCGGCGCCGTTGTCGGCGGCGTCATCGGCGCTGTGGTCGGTGGACCCAATCTCATCTCAAGGCGCCGCCATCATGACCGGGACGAACGCCACTGTTGGCACAACCGCAATGGCGAACGCCACTGTTCGTGGCGCTGACGGAAAGGCGGCGAGCAAAGGGGTCAAGTCGATCACGCGGACAGCCCCCGGAGCAGCTGATGCAAAGGCCGGAATTTGCTCCTGTTCCCAGGCAAATGTATTTTCACGTCCCTCCGATTCCCGGGACAGCTCCGGCACTGGAGCTGATCTGGCAGCGTTACAACGCTAAGCCTGGCTAAGGTCCCGGATCGGTCTCACACACTGGTGCGCGCAATGCCGTTTGGGGAACCGAGTTGGGCGTTTTGAAAGCCATTTTTTGCACCGGACTTATCCCCGCACCCTGAAACTTGTGAGAGAGTCGGTCCATCGCCTCTCATGAGGGTCCGGTGTGCATGCTGGGTTTGTCGGGAAAGGCGGGTTTTGCGTAGAGATTCGGGCGCCCCTTCAGCTGGACCGGATCGGAGTACCGCAGCGGAAAGCAGCAGTAACGGGTTACGGATTGGCTCGTTGGTATTTTGGTCTAAGCGCAAGACACGGGAGCGGGTGTGCATTCGCAAGAGTGCATCAACCCAAGATCCCCACTCACAAAACAGGCGGGTTGCCGGCATTTGGCCGGACCGCTCCCGGACCCTCGCTTATAACTCCGAGCGCAACAGCTGCGGAGCGTTTGACGTTCGCAATCGTCTCAAGAGCAGGAAAGTTTGAGGGGTCACCCCTCCAACGAGGTCGCATTGAAACAGCGCCAATTAAAAATGGCAGAAGGTAAACCCGGTAACCGCAGCGTGGTCACGCGATCGCGGTGCGCTTAGATGGTCAACCCGGCGGTTCGCCCTCTAGCTCCTCGCCCGTGAAGCGGTAGGGCGTGGCGCAGAACTCGCAGGTAACGGTCACGGCGCCATCAAGGTCGCGCATGTCGGCCAGTTCATTGGGGCCGAAGCGAGTGAGAAACATGCCGACTTGGTCACGCGAGCAGCCGCAGCGCATCTCGACCGGCATCGCCGGCCCCGCGCTGACGCCCTCTTCGTGGAACAGCCGGTACAGCAGCCGTTCGGGCGTCAGCATCGGATCGAGCAGCTCATGATCTTCGACCGTTGAGGCGAGGATCTCGACGCGCCGCCAGTTCTCGTCGTCCGCTCCAAGCACCCAGCCGCTGTCCGTGCCATCGTCACGCTCGGGCACGGCCTCGCCGCCCTCTGCCGTCAAATGCTGAACCATCAGCCCGCCGGCGCGCCACCGCCACTGCCCGCCGGCGAAATGCCGCGCGACCGCGAGCCGGATGAACGTCGGCAGCTGCTCCGAGCGCCGGAAATATTCGAGCGCCGCGTCCGACAGCGTGCCGTTGTCGATAGCGACGATACCCTGGTAGCGATCCAAGTCTCCGCCCGGATCGATCGTCATCGCGAGGTGGCCCTTGCCCAAGAGCTGCCCTTCGCCGATCCGGCCGCCCGCTGCCATGGCCGCGATGCGCGGGCCGTCATAGCTCGCGTAGCCGCGGAAGGTGCCGCCCGTCTCGTAGTTGACGACGATGAAGCCAAGCGGCCCATCTGTGTTGGTCTGCAAGATGAGCTTGCCGGCGAACTTGAGCTGCGAGCCGAGCATCGCGGTCAAAGCCAGCGCCTCGCCCAGTACCTGGCTGACGGGCTCGGGATAGTCATGGCGGGTCAGGATCTCGTTGACGGCGGCGCCCAGCCGGACGATGCGGCCCGAAACGCCCGAGCGCACGGTCTGGAACGCAATGACGCGATCATCGTTGGTTTGCGCGGCAGCTTCGACGCCGCTGGAATCGGATGCGGCGTCGTGCATTCAGTTTGCTCCCAAGCACCAAGCGAGGATCGCCTTCTGGACGTGCAGGCGATTTTCCGCCTCGTCGAACACCACCGATTGCGGACCGTCGATGACATCGGCAGAGACTTCGTGACCGCGATAGGCCGGCAGGCAATGCATGAAGATCGCAGATTTGCTGGCATGCCGCATCAAGCCGGCATCGACCGCATAAGGCCGCAGCAGTTTCTTGCGCTTGGCGGCATCCGTCTGGCCCATGGAGACCCAGGTATCGGTGACCACGCAATCGGCGCCTTTCACGGCGGCAATCGGATCGTCCATGATTTCGACATGACCGCCCTCGGCCTTGACCCACGCGATCACATCGTCGGCCGGCGCCAGCGTCGGCGGCGTCGCAACCCGCAGCTTGAAGCCGAATTTTACGGCCGCATGCATCCACGACGCGGCGACGTTGTTGCCATCGCCGACCCAGGCGACCGTGTGCCCGGTGATCGGACCGAACCGCTCCTCGAAGGTCATCACATCGGCCATGATCTGGCAGGGATGGCTCTTTTCCGTCAGCCCGTTGATGACAGGGATGGTCGCGAAATGCGCAAGCTCATCGACCGTGGTCTGCACGTTGGCGCGGATCATCACGATATCGATATAGCGCGACAGTACACGCGCCGTATCGGCGATGCTCTCTCCGCGCCCGAGCTGTAGATCGGTATTGTTGAGCGTGATGCACTGCCCGCCCAGCTGGCGCATTGCGACATCGAACGAGATGCGCGTGCGCGTTGACGGCTTTTCGAAGATCAAGCCGAGCACGCTATCGGCAATCCCCGGCGGGCAGAGCGCGGCAGGCACCCGCTTGCCGGCCTTCTTCATCTCGTGCGCGCTGTCGATGATACGGCGCAGCGCGCTGCGATCGAGGGAATGAATATCGATGAAGTGACGAATGACTTGGCGGTTGGACATTATGTTGGTCGGCCGTTTGGCCGGCTCCTCACGTGAGGGTTACGTTCAAGTGCGAGAGGCGGAGCGCGGCCCGCACCATCCGGTCGCAAGCCTCCGTCAGCTCCTCTTCGCTTGCCGTCAAAGGAGGCAGAACGCGAACGGTCTGATCGGCCGCCCCGACGAGCAGCAGTTTCTCGGCCAGCGCCGCCTTGACGAAATCGGCAGGCGGAACTTTCAGCCGGAGACCAAGCAGCAGCCCGCGGCCGCGGATGCCCTCGACGACATCGGGCGCCGCATCGACGACCCGCGCCAGCGACTGCGTAAGCGTGCGCGACTTCTGTTCCACGCCCTCGATGAACCCGGGCGCGAGCACCACATCGAGGACGGCATTGCCGACGGCAGTTGCAAGCGGATTGCCGCCGAACGTCGAGCCATGCGTGCCAGCCGTCATGCCGGCGCTGGCGGCTTCTGTTGCCAGGAACGCGCCCAGCGGAAACCCGCCGCCGATACCCTTGGCGATCGCCATGATGTCGGGCGTGATCCCGGCCCACTCGTGGGCGAAGAACTTACCCGTGCGCCCGACGCCGGTCTGAACCTCGTCCAGAATCATCAGCAGGCCGTGGGCGTCGCACAGTTCGCGCACGCCTCTGAGATCCTCGTCGGACACAACCCGAACGCCGCCCTCGCCCTGGAGCGGCTCTAGCATGATGGCGGCCGTCTCGGGACCGATGGCCGCTTGCAGTGCAGCAGGATCACCGAACGGAACATGATCGAACCCGCCAGCTTCCAGCCCGAAGCCTTCGAGATATTTCGCATTTCCGCCGGCCGCGAGCGTCGCGAGCGTTCGTCCGTGGAACGCACCTTCGATCGTGATGATCCGCCACCGCTGCGGCGCGCCGTTTATAAAGTGATAGCGCCGCGCGGTCTTGATCGCGCCTTCGCAGGCTTCCGCCCCCGAATTGCAGAAGAATACGCGGTCGGCAAATGTCGCTGCAACCAGCCGCTCTGCAAGCCTTTCCTGTCCCGCGACGCGGTAGAGATTGGAGGTGTGCCACAGCAGCCCGGACTGTGTCTGCAGCGCTTCAACCAGATGGGGGTGGGCATGACCAAGCGCATTGACCGCCACGCCGGACGCAAAATCGAGATAGCGCTCGCCGGTGGTCGAAATCAGCCAGGATCCTTGGCCCTGGGCAAACACCAGATCCTGACGCGCATACGTCGGCATGACCGCAGGCGACGGTCCGCGCGCCGCCTCGGCCGGGCTGGACTGAGGCTCAGTGGCAGACAGCGCACGCAAGGGTGCAGTCATGCGCCCTCCAGTTAAAAATCAAAAAAGCCGCCCAATGAGGCGGCCTGTCCATTCAGTCCTATGGTGATAAGCAGCATCGTTCACCCTGTCAACGCGTCTCCAATTGGCCTGAAACACGAGGCTGTACCGGCCCTGTACGTGCAACATGCGACGAATCGATCTGTGGCGTCAAAGCAACGGCTTCCTGTCAACACCTGTGTGTGGGCCTCGCCGGACTTGTCGCAGGCCCTGGCCTCTGGCTTAATCATCGGACTGCAGACGTCCAGACAGCCTTGAAAGGCAATGTTGGACGCCTATCGCAGCGTTGGTGGGCTCCGAGTGAGTTGAGCCCACGGCAGTAAGTAACGGTTCCGAGCGGGCGTTGAGTATTCGCCCAAGTATCAGCTGCCACGTCGCAGTTGCGGCACCCTTGTTGTGTTCCCAAAAGTATCTGTAACGGCACGGCCATGAGCCGGGCACAGCGCATTTGTTCGCGCGTCCCGCTCTCGTCTTGCCCTGTTCGCGTTGGTGCGCCCACTGATGGTGCGCGCTCGGTCCTGTTTTTTCCTATGTAGGGGAGCCACCGAAATGGCCTGGAATGATGAACGCGTCGAGCTGTTGAAGAAGCTGTGGTCCGAAGGACTGAGTGCCAGTCAGATCGCCGGCCGCTTGGGCGGTGTGACCCGCAACGCCGTGATCGGCAAGGTCCATCGGCTGGGGCTTTCGGGCCGCGCTACGACTTCCCGGATGAAAAGCCTCCGGCCTCGCCCTCGTGTCAACGCCGCCGCTCAAGCCAAGCGTACCGGCAAAGCCCGCTTCGGTTCGGTCGGCAATAACGCCACCGCGCGCTCGGTGTATACGCCCGACGCTGAACCCTACGTTTCGCCGGTCGAAGAACTGGTGATTCCGATGGCCGAGCGTAAATCGATCCAGACGCTGACCGAGTGCAGTTGCCGCTGGCCGATCGGAGACCCCCAGCTGGCCGATTTCCACTTCTGCGGCAAGGACAAGGTCATGGGCCTGCCCTATTGCGAATTCCACGCCCGCCGTGCGTTCCAGCCGCCGCAGCCCCGCCGCCGCGACCGCGAGCACACCATTGTCGTGCCGGCGCTTTCAGCACCCTTGAACAAAGAGTCGCTCGACGCTTGAGCCTATGTCCCAATGAATAGGAAAAGCCGGTGAACCCGATCGGGCCACCGGCTTTTTTCATTTGATCGAGTGCTTGGACCTCGAAAGGCCGAACGCGCCGGACGCTCAGTTTACACCGCGCTCACCGAAGACGTAGCCAGCACCGCGCACGGTACGGATCGGATCGCGTTCCTTGCCACGGATCAAGGCCTTACGCAACCGGCCGATATGCACATCGACCGTCCTCTCATCCACAAACGCGTCGCGGCCCCAAACGCCATCGAGCAACTGAGTGCGCGACAACACCCGGCCCGGGCTCTCCATCAGGAACTCAAGAAGCCGGAATTCTGTCGGTCCCAATCGCACTTCCCGTAATCCGCGGGTGACGCGATGTGCAATTCTATCGAGTTCGATGTCACCGGCCTTGAGCTGTTCCGACATCCGATCGGGTGCGGCGCGGCGCAGGATCGCCTTCACGCGCGCCATCAGTTCCGGCAGCGAGAATGGCTTGACCACATAATCGTCGGCCCCGGTCGAAAGGCCACGGATGCGGTCGCCTTCCTCGCCACGAGCGGTCAGCATCACAATCGGAATCGCTCGTGTTTCAGGCTTCGTGCGCAGGCGCCGGCATAGCTCGATGCCTGACACCTGCGGCAGCATCCAATCCAGAAGCACCAGATCGGGACGCTCTTCGGCGACCATGATCTCGGCTTCCTCGCCGCTTTCCGCATGGGAAACGCGAAACCCCTCCGCTTCCAGATTATAGCGCAGAAGTTCCGCCAGCGGAGCTTCATCTTCAACGATCAGGACGCGCGCGGTCATCGACAAGTCCTCACCCCTTCATCGTGTCGAGGTTGGAAACTTGCTCGATTTTCGGCCGGTCCTCCCCGATCAACGTGCCGTGAACCATATAGTGAACCGTTTCGGCGATGTTGGTCGTGTGATCGCCCACCCGCTCGATATTCTTGGCGCCAAACAGCAGATGCGTGGAAAGCCCGATGTTGCGCGGATCCTCCATCATGTAGGTCAGCAGTTCGCGGAACAGAGAATTGTACATCGCGTCGATCTGGGCATCCTCGGTCCAGACCTGCAGCGCCCGCTGCGAATCCCGCTCGGCATAAGCGTCAAGAACGTCTTTCAGCTGCCGCAAAGCAAGCTCGACCATGTGCCGGAAGCCCGAGATCAGCGGCTTGGGATGTGTCTCGTGGGCAATGGCGAGTGCGCGTTTGGCAATATTCTTGGCCAAATCGCCGATCCGCTCCAAATCGCCCGAAATTCGGATTGCGGCCATCACGTGACGCAGGTCATCAGCCATCGGCTGACGGCGCGCGATAATCGAGATGACTAGTTCCTCTATTTCGCGCTGCAGCGCGTCGATCGCCCGGTCTGAGCGGATGACGGTTTCGGCAAGCTTGGGATCGCGCCGCTCCAAAGCCTCGAAGGATTGCCCAAGATTGTTTTCGGCGAGCCCACCCATGTGGGCGATCTTCTTGTCGAGCAGCGCGAGTTCGTCCTCGTAGGACCTGACCGTATGTTCCATATTGTTCTTCATCTTTAAATCCTCTCGCCTCCAGCTCAAGACCAGTCCGCGAACTAGCCGAAACGGCCGGTGATGTAGTCCTGCGTGCGCTTGTCCTTGGGCTTGGTGAATATATCGGGGGTGAGTCCGAACTCGACCAGCTCGCCCAGATACATGAACGCGGTGTACTGCGAGGTACGCGCGGCCTGCTGCATGTTGTGCGTCACGATCGCGATCGTGAAGTCCGATTTCAGTTCGTCGATCAATTCCTCGATCTTCGCAGTCGAGATCGGATCGAGCGCGGAACAGGGCTCGTCGAACAGAATGACTTCCGGCTGGATAGCAACGGTGCGCGCGATGCACAGCCGCTGCTGCTGGCCACCCGAAAGGCTCATGCCATTGGCGTTGAGCTTATCTTTGACTTCCGGCCAGAGCGCCGACTTCTTGAGCGCGGATTCAACCCGCCCGTCCAGTTCCGACTTCGGTAGCTTTTCGTACAGCCGGATACCGAACGCGATGTTTTCGTAAATCGTCATCGGAAAGGGCGTCGGCTTCTGGAACACCATGCCGACCCGCGACCGCAGCAGGTTAAGATCCAAGTCTCTATCAAGAATGTTCTTGCCATCGAACATCACCTGGCCCTCGGCATGCTGGCCTGGATACAAGTCGTACATGCGGTTCAAAACACGCAGCAACGTCGACTTCCCGCAACCCGACGGCCCGATGAAGGCAGTGACCTGCCGGTCGTAGAGCGGCAGATTGATACCCTTCAAGGCCAAATGCTTCCCGTAGAAGAATTTGAGATCCTTGACCGAAATTCGCTCGGCTTTGCCAGCGATAGCAGCGTTCGCCGCCGTGTCTTTCGAAAACATGTTCATTGTTACGACCTCGAACCGAGCCAACGAGCCAGAATACTAAGTGTGAGAACTGCAACAGTGATGAGCAACGCGCCGGCCCACGCCAATTTCTGCCAGTCGGCATAGGGGCTGAGCGCGAACTGGAAAATCACGGCCGGAAGATTTGCCATCGGCGCATTCATGTTCGAACTGAAGAACTGATTGTTGAGGGCCGTGAACAGCAACGGCGCCGTTTCGCCGCTCACGCGTGCGATCGCGAGTAGCACGCCGGTCAAAATCCCGGTCCACGCCGCTTTGTAGGCAACCTGCCGGATCACCAGCGCCCGCGGCATGCCCATGGCGGAGGCAGCTTCACGCAGCTGGTTTGGCACCAGTAGCAGCATGTTTTCCGTGGTGCGCACGACAATCGGAATGACGATGACGGCCAGCGCGATCGCACCCGCGATTGCCGAGAAGTGCCCCATCGGCTTGACCATGATCGTGTAGATGAACAGGCCCGTGACGATCGACGGCGCACTTAGCAGAATGTCGTTGATGAAGCGGACGATGCCCGCCAACCGCGTGTGCCGGCCATATTCTGCGAGATAGGTCCCAGCCAAAATGCCGATCGGTGTCCCGATGCAGACGCCGATCGTCGTCATCAGCAGGCTGCCGTAGATCGCATTCCACAAGCCGCCGTCGTTTCCGGGGGCGGGCGTGTTCTGCGTGAACACGGCCAACGACAACCCGCCGGCGCCTTTGACCACGAGCGTTCCCAAAATGATTGTGAGCATGGTGAGGCCAACGGTTGTCGCGCTGAAGCATAGCCCCATCGCAATCATGCTCGACCGCTTGCGGCTGCCGTAGCGCGCCATGTCTTTGGTAAGGACAGCCATGATCAAACCCCCGCCTTCTGTTCAAGGCGCAACAGCATGTAGCGCGCGATCGACAACACGATGAAGGTGATCACGAACAAGATGAGACCCAGCGCAATCAGTGACGATGTATAGAGATCGCCCACTGCTTCTGTAAATTCGTTGGCGATCTTGGCCGAAATGGTCGTGCCGGGCGCGAGCAGCGAGGTCGACAGCTTGTCGGCGTTGCCGATCACGAATGTAACCGCCATCGTCTCGCCGAGGGCGCGGCCCAGCGCCAGCATCACGCCACCCAGCAAACCGACGCGCGTGTAGGGGATGACGATATTCTTGACCACCTCCCATGTCGTGAAGCCCTGCCCGTAGGCAGCTTCTTTCAGCACCGGCGGCACTGTATCGAACACGTCGCGGCTGACCGAGGTAATGAATGGCAGCACCATAACGGCGAGGATGAGGCTCGAAGTGAGCGTGCCGATACCGTAGGCAGGCCCCGCAAACAAGTCGGCCAGAACCGGCACGTGAGAGAATGCCAAAATCAGACTGGGATAGACGTTTTCCTTCATGAACGGAGCGAAGAAGAACAACCCCCAGATCCCGTAAATGATGCTGGGAATGCCCGCGAGAAGTTCGATAGCGATACTGATCGGACGGCGCAGCAACAGCGGGCAGCGCTCGGTCAGATAGATCGCAATTCCAAGGCCGATGGGCACCGCGATCAGCATGGCGATGAACGCCGTGATGAGCGTGCCGACGATCGGCGCAAACGCGCCATACTTGTCGGTGTTGGGGTTCCATACAGCCGTCGTGACGAAGCTGAAGCCAAAAGCCTGCAGGGCTGGATAGGCACCGATGATCAAGGAAATGAACACAGCCCCCAGAACCAGCAGAACGCTGACTGCCGCAAGCCAAGTCAGGGTGTTGAAGATTTTGTCACTGAACCCCAGCCCCCGCAGCACGCTTGCACGGTCTCGGCCTAGTCGCTCCAGCGTCGCTGTCCTATCGGTCATCACATCAGCCATAGACATTTCCTCGGACACCAGGACCGGGCGATCCTGTAGACAGTCGTGTAGGCGGTCGAGAGACGAACGGGGCACCTGTTCGGCACCCCGTTCGTTTTACCACTTACTTGGCGGGAACAGCCTTGCCGTCGGCGCCCTTGATGTCGGCCCACTTCGACATCACGAGATCCTTGACGCCTGCAGGCATGGCGACGTAGTCGAGTTCGTCAGCCATCTTGTCGCCATTCTTGTAAGCCCAGGCAAAGAACTTCAGCGCTTCCGAAGCAGCGGCCGCATCTTTGACTTCCTTCGGCATCAGGATGAAGGTTGATGCCGAAATCGGCCACGCAGCCGCACCCGGCTGATCCGTGATGATCAGGAAGAAGCCATCGCTCTTGGCCCAGTCGGCATTGGCGGCGGCGGCCTGAACGCCAGCGGCGTTGGCTTCGACGACCTTACCGTCATGGTTGACCATCTTGGTGGTAGTCAGCTTGTTCTGCTTGGCATATGCGGTTTCGACATAACCGATCGAACCCTTGGTCTGTTGCACGTTGTTGGCGACGCCTTCGTTGCCCTTTGCGCCGAGACCCGTGGGCCATTCGACGGCAGTCTTAGAACCGACCTTTTCAGCCCAGGTCTTCGAAACCTTGCCGAGATAGTTGGTGAAGTTGAAGGTCGTGCCCGACCCGTCCGAGCGGTGAACGACCAGGATCGCAGCCGAAGGCAGCTTGGCGTTGGGGTTCAGCTTCTTGATGGCGGCGTCGTCCCAGGTCTTGACTTCGCCGAGGAAGATTTTCGCCAGCGTGTCGCCGTCCAGCGTCAGATCGCCGGAAGCAACGCCTTCGACGTTGATCACCGGCACGATGCCGCCCATGACCATCGGCCACTGCATGAGGTTGCCGCCATCAGCCAGTTCCTTGGCATTCAAGGGAACGTCGGAAGCGCCGAACGTCACGGTGCGCGCTGTGATCTGCTTGATGCCACCGCCAGAACCGATCGACTGGTAGTTGAGGCCGTTGCCGGTATCTTTTTTGTAGGCATCAGCCCACTTGGCATAGATGGGATACGGGAACGAAGCGCCCGCGCCCGAAATGTCAGCTGCGACGGCAGCCGTCGCGACAACTGCGCTCGCCACGGCAAGGGCCGAGGCGAAAGCCATAGACTTGATATTCACGCTGATCTCCTGGTCTCAAAGTCATAACCGAGCCTGTCGCTTCGTGACGAACAACGAACAAACGAAGCTTCATCGAGCCGCCCATCAGGCCTCCGGCCGCCTTGTTTTAGACCATAGACGCAATCATTTTGTGACAACCTTATCCGTTGATATAAAGGTTGAATTATTAGATTTTGGTTCGTCGTTTGACCGTTCGGACATCATCGCATCGAAGCTGACCGAAAAAGCCGATCCCACGCCGACCTTCGATTGAATTCGTAAATCGCCGCGATGCCGGTTGACGATATGTTTAACGATCGCAAGCCCGAGGCCAGTACCGCCTTTTTCGCGGCTGGACGAAACGCTGGCGCGGTAAAATCTCTCCGTCAGCCGCGGCAGATGCTGCGCTGCAATACCGGGACCATCGTCGGCGATGGACACGGTGAGCCGCTCGCGGGCCTGCCCGATGCTCGGTTCTCGCGTCAGCGAGATGTCGACATGACCGCCCTCGTGCCCATATTTGATCGCGTTCTGCAGCAGATTTTGCAGGACCTGCACGATTTCCTCGCGCTCACCGCGGATAAGGGCGGGCGACGGCAGACGCTTGAAGGTAATCGATATCGTCGCGCTTTCGGCAAGCGGCTCCAGCGTCTGCACGACGAAGGCACACGTTTCGTTGAGTTCGACGATGCCGCGCGGCGGCAGATGCACGCGCATTTCGGCCCTTGAAAGCGACAGCAGATCGTCGATCAGCCGCGTCATCCGGGCGGCCTGGGTGGCCATCATGCCAAGGAAACGTTCACGGGCCTGCGGATCGTCGCGCGCGGGCCCTTGCAACGTCTCGACGAACCCACGCAGCGATGCAAGCGGCGTGCGCAGTTCATGGCTGGCATTGGCAATAAAGTCGGCGCGCATTTGGACGAGCTTGTCCTGCTCGGAGTGATCGCGAAATGTGATCAACACGCGCGGAAGATGAAGTGCGACGGGGCTTACTGTGATCCGCGACAACGTCGCAAAGAAGCGCCGCTCGACGGGAACACGCTCGATCAGTTCGACGGAAATCGGCTCCAAAGCAGTCCAGATCCGCTCGACCGCCCCCATGAACTCTGGATTGCGCGACACATGACTGATCGGCTGGCCAGCGCGGATGTTGGGATAGAGCTCTGAAGCGGGAGCATTGTGATGGGCAACGATTCCCGCCGAATCGAGAGCGATCGCCGCACTGGGCAAGGCATTCACGATCGCCTGCCACGCGACCCCTTCCGCATCCAGATCTGCGGGAACATTACGGCCCACCACGCGCCCAACGCTTTGCGCCGGCAGCCGCCTCAACAGGCCACGCCGCAGCACGTCCGCGCTCATTGCCACCCGGGCCGCATAGGATTTCAGTCCGCGCATGAGCCCAGCGGACGAGGCTTTCGTGACTTTGAAACTCACAGCATGGCCACCTTCAACGAAGCACCCCGCCGCATCAAGGAGCGTCAGCATGGCGCTGTCTTATGACAGCCGATCTAGTCTTGAACCGCCACGTTAACCCACTAGCAATAAAATTTACCGTCAGTGAACAAGAAATGCGGGGCATCCGAGTTCCGCCACCGGACCGACGGCGTTCTGCGCCGGCAGCAGCACGCCGCCATAACGCGCGATCACCATGCGCGGCGCGCAATCGTAGAGCGCCGCCCGCTGCAACAGGCCCGACCCACTGAAATGCGGCCGCGGCAGCATCTTGATCTGCGACCCTTCGCCGAGCATCAGCCGGATTTCGCCTTCGAGCCAATCGAGCGCGATTTCATCGTCTCCGACCGGCAACAGCCAGATCGGATCGCCGTGAACTCCCGCAAGCCGCTGGCCGGCTCGAACCATCCCGGTCAACCGATCGACATCTTCGACCGCCAGCACGATCGGCCCCTGCCGCCAAAGCGCTCGCGGTCCCGCGACTAGGTAGCCGGTCGTCCCCCAGACCTGGGCGAAAGCCGCCGCAAGCCCCGCATTGTGATGGCTGACCGACAGCGGTTCGGCGAAGGCGACGATGTTCCACGGCCCCCGTTCCGCACAAGCCGCCTGCAACGCCGGCACCGCACTCTCGCGAACGACCCGCGCAGAAAACTTGACCCCCGCAGCTTGCGCGGCCTGCGCGAGCTGACGTTGCGCCGCAACGCTGAATTTCTCGGCTATGAGCTCAAGCTCGACGCGAGATCCGTTAATGCGGGCCCGCCCAGTCTGCGTGACCACCCGGACATACGCATGGGAGGCTGCCGAAAACACATCCGGATCTTCAATAAACAGGCCTTCCACTTCCGACTGAAAGGCCCGCGCGACATGCACTGCCGCTGCGACGGCTGCAGGACTGGCCGGCACGAATTCGCCCATCCGGACGACAACCCGGCCGCGGTCCTCCCCCGCTTCTGCCACATGCGCAATCATGTTGCGGTTTCACTCCGTCCTGCAACCCCGCCGTGATGCGCCAGCAGCCCCAGCGTATCCGCCCTCATCTTCAGCGCGGCAAGTATGTCGGCCGCCTCGGTCATGGCGTGGCCCCGGACTTTCGCCGTCTGATCCGCGAACTCCAGCACCTCGTCCAGACCGTCGAGATCGGCCGACAATTGCGGAGTACCGTAGTTGGTATCGGTGCGCTCGTGCATCAACGCCGCCATCCCGGCGCCGTCGAGCGGTTGCAGTCCCGCCTCCTTGATTAGCGCGCGAACGATGCCCGCAAAGTCCTGCTCGATGGTCGGCGTCAACGCGACCTGCGGCTCGAAGGCACTGATGAATCCCACGACCCGGTTTACATCCGGATCCATCTTACGCCACGCGAGGTAGTCCTCGACTTCGCCGGTCACCGCAAGCCGCGACGAGATCTGCAACGCGACGCTGGAAACTTGGTCCAACGCCCCCGTGACTGGCGACGCAAAACCAGTCTTGTAAGCCGCCTTGAGGATCGGCCAGGCATGCCGGTTGCGCAACAGCTCCCGCGCCTCGATCAAGACAAAACCACTTCCCGCCGTCACCAAGGCGCCCGCCCGGACCGCAGCCGCGTTGCTTGCGCGCGCCCATGGGCCACCCCCGTTTCCAACGACGCCGCAAAGGATAGCCCGGTCGAGCCCTTGCGGCACGCAGACGCCGCGGTCGTCGCCGGTCCGCGACAGCACGTGAACCCGGTAGCGAGCAAAGCGCGGATCGGCCGCAACTTCGACCGGCGCACGCGCATGTCCTTGCGCGCGGCGCGCAGCAGCGACAAACAGCGCCGCGTTCGCCGTGAGATCCTCCTTCATCGCTACGAGAAAAGCCGTCACTTGAGGATATTTCGCGAATTCCGCTGGCAGCAGCCCGATCGCAGCCCTCACTGTCAATCCAGCGACTTCGCGGTCCAGTTCGCGCAACCGGACCCAGAAATCGTGCTGCAAAGTGGTCCGATTGCTGAGCACACCGGACAGTTCGTTTTCGAACACGGAGAGCTTGGCATCCACATCCGCCCTCAGCCCTTCAGGTAATGCCTTGAACACGTCCGGCGAAACGACCCGGCCCTCGTGCATCGGCGCCACCGCATATCCCTGGGGCGTGCGCAAAATGCCGATGTTTTGAGCCTGTGCCTTCCGCTTCAAAGCGTCGATGGCCCCATCGTGCCCCGAGCGCAACTCTTCCTCCAGGCTGACGCGCGCAACCTTGTAGCTATCGCTGTCGAAGGCGGCCGGCAAAGTGACGCCGAGCATCTCTACCAACTCGGCCACGCCCGTAGACAAACGTTTGGCAACGTCTACCGGCGCCCGCAGCACTTGCAAGCCGCCACTAGGCTCCGCGCCCACAGCATCGAAGGCGCTGACCACAGCCAGACCTTCGCTGGCACCGAATGCCCCCGCCTGTTCGGCCAGCAGATCCATGATGGCCTTGGCGTGTCCGGAAGTCCTCGGTGCTGCGATGAAATACATCGAGCACGGCTTGGACCGCTCGAGCCGGGCGAGCTTCCCACGCGCCGCCTCCAGCCCCAGCACCCGCGCGCGCGGCTCGAAATCGGACGAGGTCTTGCCCCCGAATGGCGCCGCCAAAGACGCATCCACCCCTTTGGCCGCGGGCTCAACCTGCGCCTGGGTGTCCACTGCCTTGAATTGCGCGTCCGGCTGCTGCCCGCCACCGGACGCGAGGGATTTATCGAGGCGTTGAAGGAATCTGAACACGCGCCGCCAACCTGCGTTAAATTGAATTGTATAACCCGCCGCTTCCCACCGGCTCGTGGCGATAGCATGGCCAACTGCCGGCCAGTCAGCGGTTCGCAATAGATTTTGAGGGCAACTGTTGTGGACAAGCCCCAACTCGACGAAACCTTGATCGTTGCCCGCGACATCGAGCGCGGCGTGACGCGGCTTCTCGCGGCCCACGCCATCGCAGCCATATCCGAACTCCCGCTCCCCGACGGCCGCCGCGCCGATATCGTCGGGCTTGCCGCCGACGGAACAATCACCATTGTCGAAATCAAGTCCAGTGTTGCCGACTTCCGGGCCGATCAGAAATGGCCGGAATACCAGGCCTATTGCGACCAGCTGTACTTCGCCGTCGAGGCGTCGTTTCCCAGCAGCGTCCTTCCCGAGGAGACCGGCCTCATTCTGGCCGACCGCTACGGCGGTAGTTTTGTCCGCGACGCCGACGTCCATGCGCTAGCGCCCGCCCGCCGCAAAGTCATGTTGTTGCGGTTTGCCCGCGCTGCGGCCTCCCGGCTGGCGCGCGTGCGCGATCCTGCAATCGGCGAACTAAGCTGATTACGTCGTTGCAGCAAACGTCACGCAGCCCTCTGGCGCGTAACCACCCGCGCGTCCGGCCCCATCAATGTGGCGCCGAGTTCGCGCCACCGATCCATGGACACCTCGAGATGCCCCGCAGCCGAACGGCGCGCAGCCAGCCCCATGACATGGACGTTTGCCGTAGCCGCCGCATGGATCGCCCGCGATAACCCGGAAATATCATCGGGCTCCACGAGCCATCCCCATTCCGGAGCGGTCTGCTCGACCAGACCATCAACTGCGCACGCAACGAGCGGACGGGCCGCCGCACGGCCCTCGAGCGCCACCTGACCAAAACTCTCAAACAGCGACGGCATCGCGACCACGTCGCAATTTGCAAGCAGCCCCGTTACATCGTGCGTTGGACCACCGACGGTCACATTAGGTAGGTGAGCCGCCAGCGCCCGCAAGCGTCCGTCGTAAGGCCCAAATCCCGCGAGCGTCAGCGTCGCTAGTCCGTCTGGCAATCCGCGCATGGCCTGGATCAGATTGCCAAATCCCTTCTGCTCGCAATAGCGCCCGTAGGCCGCGATCCGCAGCGGCTGCCCGCAGGGCCCGGTGCGCACCGGAGGCGGAAGTTTTTCGAGATCGCCGCAATAGGTGGACGATGGGATGACGACCACCTTTGCTGGATCGACGACTCCAGCCTCGAGCAACCATCTCGCCTGCCCCTGCGATACCGCAACGACCCGGTCGGCGAAGCTGTAGATCAACCGCAACATCGCCCGGAACCGCGCCTTGGAACGAACGGCATTCAGCTCGTAGGCGCCCGTATAGCTATGTTCGACGATAACGATTGGCGCCCGGCCCCGCATGCCTCGGAGTGCTGCGAGATAGGGCACCTTGGACCACGAGGCGGTGAAATGGATGACCACCAGTTGATCGGAGGGAATACGCGGTGGCAAAGACAAGCGCGGCTCGACGTCGTGGCGCACGTGCGTCACGTCGTTCAAGTGTGCCGTCAGCGTTTCCAGGTTGCGTGTTACGCCCCCAAGCCCGACAGGCTCGATCAGATGGGCAAAAGTCATCATGGCGTAACTCCGGACGGCTGGCGGGAACGATCGGGAGCAGCGCCCGCAGTGTTTGGCTCCTCGTTGCCTGCCAGCAGCGCGAATGCCCCGCGCCGGACGGCAAATGCAAACCCGAGTTGCGCAACAGCCGTTGTCGCGGCGAGCGCGATGACCCCTGGCGCCAGCCCGAACGGCAAGGCACCCGCGAGCGCTGATAGCGAAATCACCGTCAACGCGCCCGACGCTGCAAATTCAACCTTCGGCTTGCCGATGACCCGCAGCAATTGACATGCGCTGTCGAACAGCGGCTTCGTGATCGCAGAAGCACACAGCACCGCGACCAAATAGGCAAACGGCGCCCACCGCTCGCCAAACACCATCGGCACATACGCCAGTGCCGCAATCGCCTGCAGCGCAATGACCGCAGCGCAAGGCAAAACCGCCCGCCGCATCAGCCCGTCGTAGCGCGCCACAAGCGCCCGAGGCTGGGCAGCGACCTCTGCCAAATGAGGATAGACGGTCGCAGCGAGCGAGGACGTCAGCGATAGGCTGAACCCGATCCCGGCATTGAAAACGGTATAATAAATTCCGAGCGCTTCCACGCCCAGAATGCCGGCGACCAGCACGTTATCGAGGTTCATACGCGCAGCGACCAGCAGCTCGCTGCCGACGACTGTACCGGCAAACCGCAGCAGGGTTCCCATCGGGGCATATCCCGCGTGCCGGTCGCGCGTCCAGCGTTGCGCCCGCCGCATCCCGAAAACCCAGATTGGCGTCGTCATCAGCTTCGGCAGCACGATCGACCAGGCGCCGAAGCCGGAGATCGCCAGCACCGCTGTCAGAATATTATCGGCAGTCACCTGCATGACGCCAACGCCAGCGACCACGTGCAGCCGGTTGGCCCGTGCGATCAGAAACGCCTGAATTTGCCCGAACGGCTGGGTTAGATACACAATCGCGAGACACGCGATCATCCAGAACGCATCGCTCCGGCCGGTCCATTGCAAGACCAATGCGCCCACTGTGATCTGCACCGCAAATGCTGTCAGCGCCATGAGCCAGCTCGCCCGGTACGCGGTCGCACACAGCGCAGGCAAGTCCGCGGCCGGCGCGCGCGCAACAGCCTGGCCAATCCCCGTATGGGATAGCACTCGCACGATTTCGAACGTCGTCATCGCGATTGCTGCGAACCCGAATTCCTGCGGAACGAGGTAACGCGCAAGGACGATCGTGGTGATCAGCCGCGTCAACCGGTTGGCGAATTCGGCCAGACCATACCAGCCCACATTGCGCACCAGCCGGTCAGCCAACAGCGGCGCCACACGGCGCCTGATCGCTTCTGTCCAGCCGCTATCGGCCATGCGGACCAAACTCATGCTCACACCCGCAGACCTGGCACCCGCGAAGCTTGCGCGACGGCAATCGCCCCGCACCGCTCGAACAGGCGGGCTGGCAGCGCTTGCTGAGCAACGCTTGCAGCCAGCGTCACCAGCGTGCGGGCTGGCTCTTCGAGGACGAGACTTGGATGAAGCCGCAGGGCCCGCGCCATCATCGCAAAAGCCGGCGAAGCAACCGCAGTACCGACGATTGCCCGCCGCGCCAGATAGCGCAGTTGATAGGCTTCTGCGCGATCACCGAACGCAGCCTCCAGCGCCGGCGCATAACCCGCGACCTTGTTGCGAAAACGTTGCCAGGTTTCGAGCTGCTTGCTCGTATTGGCCGAAAGCCCTCCGCTGCTGACGCGGTAATCCGTGAGCGGAAGCGGCAGATATCCGAATTGCCAATCCGTTGTCGAAACGATCCGTGTCCAGCACTCGATATCTTCCGATTGACGGAAGCTCTCGTCGAACCAGCAGGCCCGTTCAAGGCCGGAATCGTAAAATTTGATGGCGTCGAACACCGCGCGGCGAATAACCGGAGCCGAGCCATTGCCGACCGGATTGCGGCAAAAAATATCCGATGCGCCAAACCGGGTGCCGGCCGGACACTGCACAAGTCCCATCGGTGCGCCGTCATCATCGATGAAGCGCGACGCTGCAAAACTGACGCCGACCTTGGGCTCACACGCCAGATGCGCCACGTGAGCTTCGAGCTTATTCGGTGCCCACCGGTCGTCCGCGTCGAGAAAAGCTAAGATCTCGCCCTTAGCTTCCCGAATACCCGTGTTTCGGGCGCCCGCTAGGCCCCGGTTGCGCTGCGTGACCACCCGAACCCGCCCGTCGCACGTGCTGCGCGCGATCTCAGGCCCGCGATCAGACGAACCATCGTCGACAACGACCACCTCGAAATCCGTATACGTCTGCGCGAGGGCGGACCCGACAGCCTCCGCGATATAGCGTTCGGTTTGATAGAGGGGAATGACGACGCTGACGTGCGGCATGCGTGCGGTACCCGAACTGAATTGAGGATGGATCTCCTCAGCAGCCAGCATTCTTGGACAATTAACACTTAGAAAGAGTGAACGGAATTGGAAAACGCAGCATTAACAAATGCGGAGCCATCCAAAACTGAAAAAGACTTATTCGATAATAGTCGAACACTAGATAAAATTTAACTGAATTAACAAACACAACGTTCGAATTTGTCTGCCAGTTTTCCTTTCAACCACGCTGGGGAGCGTCAGGGAGGAATGACAATGGGTGCTTGCACCAAGCATGAGGCACTTCGCGCTTCGCCGGCTGCGGCCGCAGCCTGTCAGAACCGGCCGGCAGCCACCGTTCGCAACCAGGCGGTCCAGGATGCGTTGGCGCGCAGCTTGCTCGATGCCGCCAAGCCCGCATCTGTGCTTTGGAGTGGCACTGCCAACAGCCCCCGCAAGAGCCGCATGTTCGGGCTCGCAATCGACAACACCCGCTTGGGCCTTGCAGCGAAGGACATGGCGCAGGCGGCCCGTGATGGCCGCCGCACGCGCATCGTGTTCGTCAACGCCCATGCCGTCAACACGGCGCTCGCCAGCCGCGTTTATAAGGCAACGCTCGCTAGCGCCGACCGCATTTATGCCGACGGTAGTGGCATGGCGATCGCCGCCCATTTGTGCGGAACGCCCCTGGTCGACAACGTCAACGGGACTGACCTGTTTCCGTTGCTGTGCCGCGAGGCCATCGCCGCCAAGGCCGGCATCTTCCTGCTCGGTGGTTTACCCGGCGTCGCCGCAAGTGCTGCGCGTACGATTGCAGATTTCGGCATGGAACAAGCGATTGTCGGCACCCACCACGGCTATTTCGAGCACGGTAGCGCGGACGAAGATCGCGTGATCGACGCCATCAACGCCAGCGGCGCCCGCATCGTCCTGGTTGGCATGGGCGTTCCTGTTCAAGACCAGTGGGCCGAACGCAATGCCGCCCGCCTCCGCGCGCCCGTCATCGCCGGCGTCGGCGGACTGTTCGATTTCTTTTCCGGCGCCGTTTCCCGCTCGCCCAAGGCCATGCGGTCGGTTGGCTGCGAATGGATGTGGCGCCTCGCGTTGGAACCCCGTCGGATGGCGAAGCGCTATCTCGTCGGCAACGCGACGTTCCTCGCTCATGCCCTTCGCGAAGCCCGGCATCTGCGCGCAGCCGCTCCCGTCCTGCCCGCACACACGCCCGCAAGCCGCAAACCCGAACTCACCCGCTGAACTATTGAAGGGCCTTGCTGGTTGAATACTTGAACGTCTGGAACGGCTGCAGCAGGGTCTGCAGCGTCGACGCGACCTCGCGCGTATCCGTGATCGCACTATCATAACAGGCGATGGCATCGTCCGGCATCAGATACGGATTGATAGTGTCACGGTCGGGACTCAAAACGAGTTCTTCGATCGAACGCTGAATGACCTCTGTCTCCCGCGTCTTGGGATTGCGCGAGATCAGCACGGCGTAGCGGCCCGCGTTACTCGCGAGCGACCCGCCGACGCAGTTTGCATTGACCAGTCCCGCGAGCAGTCGTGTTCCATAAGGCACGGCCGTGCTGTCTTTGGTGACGGAGGCCGCTGTGTTGTTCAGTGCTGGAACCGTCAGGTTCGACATGAATACGTGGATTCCATAAAGCGTGATCTGCGAGGGCCGCACCAGCGCCGACTGGAAGCACGAGGCTTCCGGCACATGGATGTGGTCGCCTTCCATGAGCGGCACGTCGTCGACCGGCTCGCCTGTCAGCGCGCCCCGCCAATTGAGCACATGCGTCTTGCCGTTCCGCGTCAGCTTGACATGAGCGAGATCCGCGTCCGGTCGCACACCGCTGGCCGCCCGCAGCGCCGCGCCGATAAACCGGTCCGACGGGCTGTCCCCGGTTTTGGTGAGCCCTTTGTTGTCGAGCTTTTCGTGTTTTTCGCCGTTGATCTCGAACCGCCCCCTGAGGAACACGGCCCCCGAAACGGTTACGTTGATCGGCGCGTACAGGACCGGCCGCACCGAAACCCTGAACCCCTGCGGCTCGAACAGCCGCGCCTTGATCAGCGCCTGCTCGATCGTGCGCGTCAAGTCCGTGTTAGTCACGCCTCGCACGGGCACTTCGCCGGCAAATGGCAGGATCACACGGCCGTCGGCATTGACGACATAATCGCCCGAGAACTCGGGAGCGCCCGGCACCTGCAGATTAAATCTGTCGCCCGCCGAATAGCGCATGGTCAGATCGCGATCGGACACCGAATTATTGCGGCCTCTCGGCCCGGGCTCGATGTAGTCCGATGTTCCAGCAGGGGGGCAGCTATCTGCCACGAACGAGAGGTTATCCTTCAGCGACCCGCCAAACGGTCCACTGGCAGCACGCGCCTGATCGCGCGCCCGTTCTCCGTCGCGGCCGGCCGACTGCGTCCGCTCCTTGTCATAGAGTGTCAGATTTCGGTTTTCGGGCTTGTGGAATTCGGCGCACGCGCCAACGAGACTTGCAACAGCAAGTCCTATCAGCACCGAAAACACACGTCTGTACGTCATCAATCTACCATCGCGGACGCATCACTAAAGCGAGCTCCGTACTGACAACGATTGCTCAAAACTGCCGCAACCCCCCTCTTCGCTTGTTCATCAACAACTTCCCAGTGTGATCCGTGTTTTATCCACGAAAAAAGAACGCCGTTCACGATCCGCACACAAACGAACCGGCATATGAGTTAGCCGATTCCCTCCCGTGGCAATCGACGAAGACTTCAACAGCGCTGATCAACACATGTCGAATGATCCACCCGACCGCCGGGATTGCTGGCGTGGCCTCGCCGAGCCCCCCGTTTTTCCGGCGCAGGCAACCGGCAAATCCCTGTGAGTTTTCCCAAACCGTTGCCTCAGCGTCACAGATGGGGCGGCAACGAACCGGTATGCGTTCCGCGCCGATGGCGGTTGCCATCAAATCGGGCCATAACGGCACTGCAACATGCCGCTGGGCGCAACGGAACATCCAGCCGCGGCGATGGATTGATATTTCGACGGCATTGCGGGCGGAACGACGTTCCCCTGCGATTCCGTCTTTTGGGAGATGCTTCATGCGTGATCGTTTGACCTTTCGGGCAGGCTTACTCGCCGCCGGCATAATGCTGGCAGGTGCCGGCGTGTTCGCCGATGCCTCGCCGGTCGCGGCCCAAGGGTTGATTTTCGACTGGGGCGACAACGACAAAACGGTCGACAGCGGCAAGGCACACGTCCGATTCAACGGCGGTGGCAAGCCGGGCGACATCATTGTCAGCTTCGGCGACCGCAAACTTTATCACATTGTTGCGCCCGGCGAGGCCGACACCTACCCCATCGCCATTCCCCGTGAACAAAGCCGCTGGGAAGGCGTAACCAGCGTCTCCATGAAGCGCGAAAACCCCTCGTGGACGCCGACGGCGCACATGCTGGCCGAAAATCCGAAGCTGCCCCGTTGGGTTCCTGGCGGCCACCCGATGAACCCGCTTGGCAACCGCGCCATGTACCTCGGCAGCAGCGATTACCGCATTCACGGGACCGACGCTCCTTGGACCATCGGCACCCCAGCCTCCAAAGGCTGCGTGCGCATGTTCAACAAGGACGTGGCCGATCTCTATCCCCGCGTGAAGGTCGGTTCCAAGGTCACCGTCACCTGGCAGAAATTCGACGGCAAGACCCTCGCAATGACCGGCCACGAACCCGCCAAGGGCATCGTCGAGCCGGATGCCAAGACCGGCAAGGCGACTCTCGCCTCCTTCACCCCGGAAAATGCGGCCGACGAACCCGCCAACAAGTCTAAGAAACCGGTCGAGAACGACGACGAAGCCCAAGCCTCGCAGGCCGCCGCAGCAACCGCACAACAGGTCAGCCCGCAGGAAGAGCCGGTTGGGCGTAAGCGCAAGCCCAAGCCGCGCTTGCCCGATACCGCAGAACAGCCGGCCGAAGGCAAGGAAGCCGCCAGCAACGTCGCAGCCGTCGACGCCACCAAACCCGAGTTGTTCGACGCGGAAACTGGCAAGTCTGCATCCGACAAGTCTGAAACCGGCAAGACCGCACCCAAGAACGCCGCTAAATCCGCGGGCAAGTCCGACGAGGCGAAGGTTGAACCAGCCGCAGAACAATCGGCAACCCGTCCTCACCGCCGCAAGGCCGTCTCGCATGCGAAGGCGGTAGAACAGGCCGTCGAAACCGGCTCGATCCCTCAGCCTGCGGCAGCAGTTGCTTCCGCCGCACCCGCGACGGCAGCCACGGCCGAAATGCCCGCTGCCCGCAAGGCGTCGGCCGGTAAATCGGGTTCGTCCAAGAACGACGAGTCTCTCGCCCTCGCCGAGCGCGCCATGGCTGCAGCCGAACGCGCAGCAGCCGCCGCCGAACGGGCAGCCGCTGCCGCCGAACGGGCCGTGGCGGCCGTAAAGCCCCAGGCAGCCGCGACGCCGGCCGGCGACGGCAATGCGTCCAGCTCGCACTGAAGAGCCCCGGACCATCGATTGGTTTGAGTTTTGAAACGCGGCCGCTGGTCTCAGCGCCGCGTTTTTTCATGGACAATGTCAGCCCCCGGGCACGATCCGCACGAGATTGCCATCGGGCTCATCGGTCAACACCCAGATCGCGCCGTCCGGCCCCATCCGCACATCGCGGATGCGCCAGCCCCGTTCGGTGAGCAGCTTTTCCTCGCCCACCACTTGCCCGTCCGCAAGCTTCAGCCGCGCGACCTGCATCCCCGCGAGCCCACCCGCGAAGGCATTGTTTTTCCACGGCGCATAAGCGCCCGTGTAGTACGCAAGCCCGCTCGTCGCAATCGAGGGGTCCCAATAGTAGACGGGTTGCTCCAGGCCCTCCTTGTGGGTGCCGGTCCCGATCGTCTCGCCCGTGTAGTCGCGTCCATACGTGATCACCGGCCAGCCATAATTCTTGCCCGCTTGCGGATGGTTCAACTCGTCCCCGCCCATGGCGCCATGCTCCGTGGTCCAAAGCGCGCCCGTCACAGGATCGAGCGCCGCCCCCTGCGCATTGCGATGTCCTATCGACCACACTTCCGGCGCCCAGCCCGCAAGCTTCGGATTGCCGTTGTAGGGCGCACCGTCCGGCTCGATGCGTACGATCTTGCCCAGATGATTGGCCGGGTTCTGCGCCTGCTCGCGCTGCGAATACCGCTCGCCGAGCGTTACGAACAACGACCCGTCGCCGTTGATGACGATGCGCGACCCGAAATGATGGTTGCTCGCAATCGCGGGCTGCTGACGGAAGATGACGGCCACGTCTGTGAGCCTCCCGCCGGCCCCTTCGAGCGCCAGCCGCGCGCGCAGCACCGACGTGCCGTTCTTCCAGCCATCCCGCGGCTCGGAAAACGTCATATAGATCAGGCCACTCGTCGTGAAGTCGGACGCCAGGGCGAGATCGAGCAACCCGCCCTGATCGCGCGCCACGACCTTCGGCACGCCGGCGACGGGCGCTGAAATCTTGCCGTCCTTGCTGACGATCCGCAGCCGGCCGGCACGTTCCGTTACCAGCATCCGCCCGTCGGGGAGGAACTGCAGCGCCCAGGGATGTTCAAGCCCGTGCGCGACGATCTCGACCTTGTATGAACTTTTCTCCAGAGCAGGCGCATTCGTGATTTCAGCACGCGCCGGGGGAGAAGTGGTCAGCGCCATGAATGCAGCTCCAAAAATCGAAGTCACGGCGCGCGCGGGGGACGTCCTGCAGGTCACGCTCATCGTTATCCCTTCCGCATGTGGACCGGTAAGGTTGCCCACGCGCAAACCTATCTCAATGGCGCGACACAAACACCATTTTCTCCGCAGGCGCTTGGCCTCGGAGTTATAAATGGGGGGAGGAGCGGCGCGTTGTCCACGCGAAGCGTGGCGCTGCCACGACGCGGGCATTCCGAATTGGGTAGAAGCGATAAGACGCCGCTCCTTGCAAGATTTTAGGCCTACCCGTAGCTTTTAACACTCGCGGACACAGGAACTGCCCCCGTGCGGGTACGTCCACGATAGGGGTAGGGATCGGTTTTCGCCGACCCCTCCCTCCGAACCGTACGAGCGGTTTTCCCGCATACGGCTCTCCAGTTGGTGGTTACTTCATCGAGACTGTCTCGCGACCGTCCAGGCTGTGTGAAGTGCGAACAGCCCGTGACGTGCGAAGAAGGCATTTGGCCATCGTCGATGGTCCTCGTGACTGAATCCAACGCATGACCGCTTTTCCTGCTTGTGCAGGACTGAACGCAATCGTCGTCGGATAAAGCCGTCGAGGTCTTTGAATGTTACCGGATGGGCTTGCTTGAAGTACCCGAACCAGCCGCGCAGCACCGGATTGAGTTCCGCGATGATGCACCCAAGGCTGACGCCTCGGGTCCGTCGCGTCTTGTCTCTGATGCTGTCCTTGAGCTTCGTCAGGCTCTTCTTGCGCACGTATCGCTTGCCGGCTTCAAACCGATACCCGAGGAACTCGAACCCTTGCCCCGGCATCCGGCAATCGCCGACATGCGTCTTCGTTGGGTGCAGCGTCAGGCCATTGTCCATGACCCACGCGCGGATCTCTTCAAGCGCAGCGTCGGCGTCCTCACGTGTCCGACAGAGGATCACGAAGTCGTCCGCATACCGCACCATCTGATATCCCCTCGCGGCCATCAGCTTATCCAGCGGGTCGAGATAGATATTCGCCATCAGCGGGCTGATCACAGAACCCTGTGGCGTGCCCCCGGTCGGCGTCCATTGCTCCGTTCCCTTGAGAATATCGGCCTTCAACCAACCACGGATCAGATCGAGAATGCGACCATCGCTGATCTTTTCCTCAACCCGTTGCATCAGCCGGTCGTGCGGGATCGTATCAAAGTACGCCTTCAAGTCAGCGTCCACGACATATGTGAACCCCTCCTTGATCAGTCGATCAACCTCGCGCAACGCGTCATGACACCCACGTCCCGGACGGAAGCCATAACTCCCCTCCGCGAACCCATGCTCGAAGATCGGTTCGATGACGAGCCGAACAGACTGTTGGACTACGCGATCCTTGACCGTGGGAATACCCAGCGGCCTCGTCTTGCCGTCGCCTTTCGGAATCTCGACTCGTTTGACAGCTTGCGGATGGTACGTACTGTCCCGCAGCCCTGTCGACAGTTCGGCCAGATAGATATCCTGCCGCGCAGCGAACCGTTCGATGCTTTGCCCGTCCGCACCGGCAACGCCTTTGTTGTCACGGACCTTCGCCCATGCCTTCGCCAGCGTCTTTGGCGCAAACACCTTGTCCATCAGGCTGAACCACTTGCCGCCTTTGACCCCGCTTGCCAGGGCCGACAGCATACGTTCCGTCCACACTGCAGCTTTGTCCCGGTTGGTCGGACGCTTTCGCGCGCGGGCCTCTGCACCTTGCGTAGCCTTATCGGCACTTTCGATGCTCTGTTGCTTTGGTCCTGACGTCACGTCTCCACCTTCCTACCCACCTTCCCTCAGCGCGATATTGCTTCTCGCGCCTTTCACGGACGATCATCTCGTCCGTATCGGTACTATGCGGGCTCTGACTCCTGCGCGGCTCGCACACGCCGCACAGGTCTCTCCGCTTAGTTGTATTGCCGTCCGAGCATCCCATCCCCAACCACGTCATGTGCCTCGATGTCGCTTTGACCGTCACTTCAGCGCATCGAGATCGGTCTCTCGACCCAGGCTTCGCCGTGCTCCGGCAAGCTCACCGCATCACACCGCCGAAACGGGTTCGTTATCCTACGGGCTGCTCGTTCGCCTCCGGTTGCTCCCCACCCCGCATCGCTGCGACGCAGTTACCTTCGGCTACATAGGTCGTGACCTCCCATGGGCTGGACTTCCACCAGCCTGACAACGCAACATTACGGACGCACCGGAGCATCGCTGCGCGATGACGCGAGACAACGTGTTCGTCGAACGTCTGTGGCGTTCGGTGAAATACGAGGAAGTCTACCTCCGCGCCTACGACAGTGTCGGCGAGGTACACGCATCACTCGGGCGGTATCTCAATCTCTACAATCGCCGTCGCCCGCATTCGAGCCTTGACGACCGCACGCCCGATCAAGCCGACTTCAACCCGCTGCCAATTCGCTGCCAATCCGCTTGGCAGCCTAACCCCGGCAGACGTTCC
>JANXVY010000085.1 GCA_025351425.1 Hyphomicrobium sp. | reverse complement strand
TCGAACCAGTGCAAATCTGCCGATGGGAAAGCCGCTTTGGCACGCGTCGCCTGGCGGGGCAGGCAAAGCCGATCCTGCCTGCCCCATCCGATCACGACGCGACCGGTGGATTGCGCGGCTGGCCCAGTCTGCTCGGGGCCTCTGGCAAGATCGTCAACCAGCGCGTCGAACGTCGGCGTGGTGCTGAGTCCCGTCAGTTCGGTCGTCACGACATGCGGGTCGAGCGCCCATGGCCGCACCGACAATTGTGCCAGCAACGCCGTGCGCATCACTGCATATCGGCTAAGCGTCGGCAGCAGCGGTCGGATCGCGCGCAGCAATCGTCCCGACAGCCCGATGGTAACCTTGAAAAAGGTTCGTTCCCAGCTGCGCCAGAAGCCACCCGGATCGAGTGCGACCACGTTACCAACGCGGCCGCGCCGTGCAAGCTCCAGGACGATCCTCGCGCCCATCGAGCTGCCGACAATGTCGACGCCCGTCAGATCATTGTCCGCAATATAGCGCTCGACGCTGCCGACCAGTCCGACGAACGTGCCGCTATCGCCTTCAACCGGCGTGGCACCATGTCCGGGAAGGTCGACAGCGATCACAGTGCGATGCACGCTGAGCGCATCAAAGATGGTGCTCCACGATTGCCAACTTCCGCCAAGGCCGTGAATGAGCAGCAGCTTCGGCCCTGTGCCGCGTTGAATATGGTGCATCTTAAGTTACGCCTTTAGTTGCCGTAAACCCTAACTCGCCAGATCGCTTATGGTTCATTGACTAACCCGTCGCCACCTATTCTTGGGCGCGTGGTCTGGCCGGCGCCGGTGGTCGAAACTGGGTGAGCGGCAACAAGGCTAACTGACAGAGGCGGCGTGCCAATCAGTACTGCAAAATTACAACGCCATTTCAATCACATAAGTCTTCGCACTCTTCGCCGCCCGGCACGCCATTCTGCCCTCAACTTGATCGCATGCCGCTTGTCACCAGCAAGGCGCCATCAGCGCTTCTCCAACCTCCGCCTTTCAGCGACAGCCATCCGCCGTCCACTTTGCCCGGAACGTCTCAATGGCGCGAAGCCACGGGCCGATAACGTCGCCCTCACTGGCTGCCAGGCGGGCGTCTCATGACCATTGAGCGGCATGCAAATCTGGTCGCTTTAAGCGGGCAGCCTGATCGAGGCTCATTTCGCGTGCTGTTTGACCCATGCGATATAGCGGTCCATCCACGCCTGCAGAAACGCGCGGCTTTCAGCGCCAATCCCACCGTCCGCATCGAACAGGCCGTCCTTCGCCTGGATGAAGGCTTCGGGCTGGCCGAGCGTAGGCATGTCGAGGCAGGCCAGAATGTTGCGCAGGTGCTGTTGGGCGAGCGCGGTACCGATTCCCCCGGGCGATACGCCGATCACGCCGGCCGGCTTCCCCGTCCAAACGCCCTTCCCGTACGGGCGCGAGGCATGATCGATGGCGTTCTTCAACACGCCCGGGATCGACCGGCTGTATTCTGGCGTGAGAAACAAAACCCCATGCGCCGCCGTGATGTCCGCCTTGAGCCGCAGCACGCAAGCCACCGGATTGGCTTCATCATCCTGGTTGAACAGCGGAAGATCGCCGATCTGCACCTCGTGAAAGAAAATGTCGGCAGGCGCGAGCTTGGCCAAGGCCTGCCCCAGCTTTCGATTGTACGAATCGCGGCGCAAGCTTCCCACGACGACAGCGATATTGGTTAGGCTCATGAGTTTCTCCCATTTGGATGCGCGCAATGAATGGTACCGTCACGCGGCTGCGTGCAATAAGTCCTCGAGATCGAGATGCCGGGTATCCATCGCGAGATGGCCCTCGGGGGTCCGCGGCCAGTCCTTTTCGGCGCGGTCCCAATAAAGCTCGACGCCGTTACCGTCGGGGTCGCGCAGATACAGGGCCTCGCTGACACCATGGTCACTCGCACCGTCCAGCGCAACGCGCGCCGCAATCAATCGTTTCAAGGCGTCCGCAAGGGCCGCCCGTGTGGGATAAAGCACCGCCAGATGAAACAGCCCAGTGGTCCCCCGCGGCGGCGGCGGGCCGCCCTTGCTCTCCCAGGTATTGAGCCCTATGTGATGATGATAGCCGCCAGCGGAAATGAAGGCCGCCTGACTGCCGTAGCATTGCGTCAATTCGAAACCGAGAACGCCGCAGTAAAACGCCAGCGCCCGGTCGAGATCGGCAACCTTCAAATGAACGTGGCCGATGCGGACACCCGCATCGATTGGCCGCGAAGCGAGCCCAGAGTGTGGCGTCGGCTCCGGCTTGGAAACGTCGGACATGGTTGGCCTCGCATTCAAATTCGTTTTGCCGCTAGGGACGAACGGCGCCTGACCGTCCGCCCACGCAGGTGAGTTAGGCCGCCGGAACCAGACGGGCCCCAAGTCTTGGCAACGTCACAGCATAGGCGCCGTTGCCGAGCAAGCTTGGACGAAAAGCATCGCGGTCCCAAAAGACGGGTAATTCCCAGCCGCCACCTTTGGCCGGCAACACCCGTGCGTGACCCGCGTTCGGCAGCGGTGCGCCGGGAAAACGATGCAGTAGCTGACACGCAGCGGGAAAGCGGCATAGGAAGGCCAACCGTCGTCGAACGCGCTAGCGTTTTTGCACTTCACCCTTCGGACCACCAGCCAACGGCCAAAGTGCGGGCCTACATCGATCTGTTGGCGGGGCATTTTTCACCCGATCCTCGTTGGGATCGGCGCGCGATAAGGTCTGCCGAGTAAGGAATAGCTGCCCACTGAAAGGCCCGGCAAGGGTCGATTTTGTGTGGCAGTTCCGCATCAAGCAGAATAATTCCAACCAAGGCCACAAACAGACTTAAGTCGATGAAAGTTTTTATTAAACAAATACAATGGCATAGAAAAACCGCCCTTTTTTCACCAGCATTGACCGGCTGCGCCAATTTGGTAACGCTCGCTCCAGGCGCGCGCTTGCGCCACAAGGATCAGTCGTAAGACGGGGGAACTGGAATAATGAACATTAATACCAAAGCACTTTTACTGGCGACCATTTCGATGGTGTCGCTGAGCGCAGCAGCGCACGCTCAGAGCGCTGCGCCAGCTGGTGCCATCACCAACATTCTTGACGGCGCCGATCCCGGCACCATCACGGTCGCCGGCATCACCGTGTACGGCACGATCGACGTCGGCTTTGCCTACAACAGCAAAGCTGCAGCCCAGGACACTCTCGGCGGCAACTACATCAACCATCCGTATGTTCTGCAGAGCAATGGCCAGAACGGCCGCTCGAGCTATCAGAACAACGCGCTGTCGCAGTCGGCGCTCGGCGTCAAGGGCACGCAGAAACTCGCCGATCTCATGGGCGATGCCGTCAAGGGCTGGTCGATCGGCTTCGACGCGGCGATCAACTTCGACCCGCTCTACGGTGACATCGCCGACATATGCAAGTCGGTCGTGCGCAACAACGGCATCACGGCCGCCAGCGGCCAGCAGGTGTTTGCAGCCGACGGCAGCCGCTGCGGTCAGCTGTTTGGCGGCGATGCTTTCGCAAGCCTCAAGAACGACACGCTCGGCGAGCTGCGCTTCGGCCGTCAGCTGACGCTTCTGGGCAGCACGATCGGCGCTAACGACCCCGCGACGGGCTATGCGTTCTCGTTGTTCTCCTTCTCCGGTACGGTCGGCGCGGGTGCAGGTGCGACGGAAATGTCGCGCTGGAACAACTCGCTCAAGTACACCAATACCATTGGCCCCGTCCGCGTCGGCGCGGCCTACCGCTTCGAAGGCGGCGGTCAGGGTGGCGACGGCTGGGCTGTCTCGGGGGGCATCGACGTGCCGTTCGTAAAGGGCCTGTCGATCGACGGCGTGTACACGCAGGAAAACACCGCAATCACCGTTGCTTCGCTGACTTCGGGCAATTGCACCGCGGCAGGCCTCACTACCTCGGCTTGCGAGTCGAGCAACCTTGTCTCTGGTACGGTCCAGGATACCGAGGCCTGGGCGATCGCCGCCAAGTATAAGTTCGCCGACGAAAGCGTCATGAAGGGCTTGACCCTGATGGGCGGTTACGAACGCATCACCAACGGCCTTCCGTCGGACCACCTCAGCAGCAACAATACGATCGGCGGCTACCAGTTGCTGAACGTCAGCGGTGCGAACGTCGTCAACTACTCGAAGTTCCTCACCGACAGAACCCTGGACATCTACTGGATCGGCGGCAAGTACGCCTTCACGCCGAAGCTGGTCGGCTCTGCCGCTTGGTACCGTCAGGATCAGAGCACTTACGTGTCCGGGAACGCCCTCGGCGCTGCGACGGTTTGCAACGGCAAGTCAGGCGTCCTGGCTTCGTCGAATTGCGCTGGTTCGCTCAACTTCTACTCGCTCTCGCTGGACTACCAAGTCACCAAGCGGCTTGACCTGTATGCTGGCGCATCGTGGACGGACGTCTCGGACGGATTGGCCTCGGGCTTCCTAGCCACCAACAACTATAATCTCGTGACGGGCGCCCGCTTCCGCTTCTGAACGAACTGACGTCGGCTGCGCTATGTCTCTCCCCCGAGCATAACTCAGCCGAACTGGGCCGCGTCCTCTCGCAGGATGCGGCCCTTTCTATGTCGACTTCAGTCTAAGCCGCGCACTCCGATTAAAGGTTGCCCTGGCTAACCGGACCTAAGCTAGTAAGCTAGATAGCGTGAATAGAGTAGCTGGCAGCGGGGTCGTATCGTGCAGACGCCTGAGCAGACGGACTACATCATCGAAACCGCAGGCCTCACCAAGGAGTTCCGTGGCTTCACCGCCGTCAACAACGTGAACCTCAAAGTTCGCCGCGGCTCGATTCACGCACTCATCGGCCCCAATGGCGCGGGCAAGACCACCTGCTTCAATCTGATCACCAAGTTCCTGACGCCAACACGCGGCACGATCCATTTCAACGGGCGCGATATCACGGCCTTGAAGCCCGCCGATATCGCCCGCTTGGGTCTCGTCCGCAGTTTCCAGATTTCTGCAACCTTCCCCCACCTGACGCTGGTCGAAAACGTCCGGTTGGCCCTGCAGCGTGCGGCCGGACTGCACTACCAATTCTGGCGCTCCGAACACGCGCTCGACAAACTCAACGGCCGCGCGATGGAGCTGCTCTCCGATTTCGGCCTTGCCGACCACGCCCACCTGACCGCCGTCGAATTGTCCTATGGCCGCAAGCGCGCGTTGGAACTTGCCACCACGCTCGCCCTTGAACCCGAGATGTTGTTACTCGATGAGCCGATGGCCGGCATGGGCGGCGAAGACATCGCCCGCGTCGCTGAACTGATACGCAAGGCTGCTAAGAACCGCACCGTGCTGATGGTCGAGCATAACTTGAGCGTCGTCGCCTCCCTGTCCGACAAGATCACGGTGCTCGCGCGGGGCGAGATCCTGGCCGAAGGCTCCTACGCCGAAGTCTCCGGCAAGCCGGAAGTCATCGAGGCCTATATGGGAACGGGCGCCAGCACCGGCGGCGCTGCCCAGGAAGCACATGCAGGAGCAACGGCGTGATCGATCTGTCCCCGGCGCAGGATAGGACCGCTCCGCAGTCCGACCTCGCAACCGCCATGCTGGCGGTGCGCGACCTGCACGCCTATTACGGCGAGAGCCACATTCTTCATGGCATGACCTTCGACGTGCGCCCAGGCGAGGTTGTGACGCTTCTCGGTCGCAATGGCGCAGGCAAGACGACGACGATGCGCACGATCATGGGCATCGTAAAAAAGCGCATGGGCTCGATCGCGTTCGAGGGCCAGGAACTGATCAACCTTCGGTCGGACCTGATCGCCCGCGCTGGCCTCGCCTACTGCCCCGAGGAACGCGGCATCTTTTCGAGCCTCAACGTCACCGAGAACCTGCTCCTGCCGCCGGTGATCAAGCCAGGCGGCCTCAGCGTCGCCGAGATCTACGACCTGTTTCCCCGGCTGAAAGAGCGCGCATCGAGCCAGGGTACGAAGTTGTCGGGCGGCGAGCAGCAGATGCTGGCCATCGCCCGCATTCTGCGCACCGGCGCGCGGTTCCTGCTGCTGGACGAGCCGACCGAGGGATTGGCACCCGTCATCGTGCAGCACATTGGCCGGATCATTCGAGACTTGAAGCAGCGAGGATTCACGATCCTGCTCGTCGAACAGAATTTCCATTTCGCGGCCACCGTCGCGGACCGTCACTACGTCGTCGAACACGGCCATGTCATCGATCAGTTCGAGAACAGCCAGATCGCGGCCAACAAGACCAAGCTCGAGGCTTACCTCGGCGTCTAACTCAACAGGGAGAACGACCATGCGATCACGGGGACTTATTGCAGGCTTGATGTCTATCGGCCTTGCCGCCACCAGCGCCCACGCCGTCGATACGAGCGAAGGCATCAAGATCGGCGTGCTGACAGACCTTTCGGGCACCTACTCCGACTTGTCCGGCGCCGGCTCCGTCTGGTCCGCCAAGCAGGCGGTCGCGGACTATCTCAAGGATCATCCGGGCGCCAAGATCGAGGTCGTCCAGGCCGACCACCAGAACAAACCCGACATCGCCGCCAACACTGCGCGCCAGTGGTTTGATACCGACGGCGTCGACGTGATCGTCGACCTCGTGACGTCTTCGACGGCCATCGCCGTCGTCAATATCGCCAAGGAAAAGAACAAGGTCGCGCTCGTGTCAGGCGCAGGCTCTTCTGATCTGACCGGCAAGTCCTGCACGCCCAACTCCATCCATTGGACCTACGACACCTATGCCCTCGCGACCGGCACCGGCTCGGCCGTGGTCAAGACCGGCGGCGACAGCTGGTTTTTCCTGACTGCCGACTATGCCTTCGGCCAGGCGCTTGAGCGCGACACCTCGGCTGTCGTCCTCAAGAACGGCGGCAAGGTGCTGGGCTCCGTGAAGCATCCGTTCCCGGCCCAGGATTTCTCGTCCTTCCTTCTCCAGGCCCAGGCCTCTAAAGCCAAGGTCATCGGTCTCGCCAACGCCGGCGCGGATACGACCAACGCCATCAAGCAAGCCTCCGAATTCGGCATCGTGCAAGGCGGCCAGAGCCTGGCCGGCCTGCTCGTGTTCCTGTCTGACGTCCACGCTCTGGGCCTGAAGACCGCGCAGGGCCTCGTGTTCACCGAGAGCTGGTACTGGGATACCTCAGACGCCAACCGCGCCTTCGCCAAGGCCTTCTCGGCCGCCAATAACGGCAAGTATCCAACCATGGTTCACGCCGGCGTCTATTCGTCGGTCATCCATTACTTGAAGGCCGTGGACGCCCTGAAGAGCGACACCGACGGCGCCGCCGTCGTCGCCAAGATGAAGGAACTGCCGACCGACGACGTCCTGTACGGCAAGGGCACCGTGCGCGCCGACGGCCGTAAGCTTCACGACATGTACCTCTTCGAGGTCAAGAAGCCTGAGGAAAGCAAGGGACCTTACGATTACTACAAGGTCCGCGCGACGATCCCCGCTGCCGACGCCTTCCGTCCGCTGGCCGAGGGCAACTGCCCGCTGACCGCAGCGAAGTAAGTCGCATCTCCTCTCTCCGCACGTCGCGGAGAGAGGTCTTTGGCATAAGAGAGTTTCCATGTTTGAACTGCTTGGCGTCGCGCCGCAGGCCCTGTTCGCACAGCTCATCGTCGGCTTGTCCAACGGCGCATTCTACGCGCTGCTGAGCCTCGGTCTCGCGGTTATCTTCGGCATGTTGAACGTGATCAATTTCGCCCACGGCGCGCAATACATGATGGGCGCCTTCGTCGCCTGGATGCTGCTGACCTATGCTGGCCTCCCGTTCTGGGCCGCTCTCGTCATCGTCCCCATCGTCGTGGGCGCCTTCGGGCTGCTGATCGAAAAGCTCCTGCTGTCGCGGCTCTACCAACTGGACCATCTTTACGGGCTGCTACTGACCTTCGGCCTTGCCCTCATCATCGAGGGGGTGTTCCGCCACCAATACGGCGTATCAGGGCTGCCCTATGCCAACCCGCTGCCGGGCTACCTGCCGCTCGGCTTCATGAACCTGCCCTATTACCGCGGTTTCGCGATCCTGTTCTCGCTGATCGTCTGTCTTGCGACCTGGTACACGATCGAAAAGACCAAGCTCGGCGCCTACTTGCGCGCCGCAACCGAACGCCCCGACCTCGTGCAGGCGATGGGCATCAACGTCCCGCGTATGCTGTCCTTGACTTACGCATTCGGCGTCGCGCTGGCGGGCCTCGCGGGCGTGCTCGCCGCGCCCATCTATTCCGTGACGCCGCTGATGGGGTCTAGCCTCATCATCGTCGTGTTCGCCGTCGTCGTCATCGGCGGCATGGGCTCGATCCTCGGCTCCATCTTGACCGGCTTCGGCTTAGGCCTCGTCGAGGGCCTGACCAAGGTCTTCTATCCCCCGGCCAGCAACACGGTCGTCTTCGTCATCATGGTCATCGTGTTGCTGCTGCGGCCCCAAGGCCTGTTTGGCACGCCGAAGTGAGGGTCACGCGCATGAACGGAAAAAATCTCGAAGTACTGGTGATGGCGGGCCTGTTTGTGCTGCTGCTCGCGGCGCCCTTTGTCGTCTACCCTGTGCTGATGATGCAGATGCTGTGCTTTGCGCTGTTCGCCAGCGCCTTCAATCTGCTCATCGGCTATGTCGGCCTGCTCTCGTTCGGCCACGCGATGTTTTTTGGCGGCGCTGCCTATATCACAGCCCACACCGTCAAGGTGATGGGCTTTCCCCCCGAAGCCGGCATCCTGGCGGGTACGCTGGCGGCAGCCGTTCTGGCGCTGGCGACCGGCGTCCTCGCCATCCGCCGCCAGGGCATTTATTTCGCCATGGTCACGCTCGCCTTGGCGCAGATGGTCTATTTTTATTGCCTCCAATCGCCATACACCGGCGGTGAAGACGGCATCCAGGGCGTCCCGCGCGGCCGCATGTTCGGCATGATCGACCTCTCCAACGATCTCACGCTCTATTATGTCGTGCTTGCGATCTTCACGTTCGGCTTCTTCGTGATCTACCGCACCATTCATTCCCCGTTCGGGCAGGTCTTGAAGGCCATCCGTGAGAACGAGCCGCGCGCCATTTCGCTCGGCTACCGGGTCGACCAGTACAAGCTGATGGCGTTCGTGCTGTCGGGAACGCTGGCCGGCCTCGCCGGTTCGACGAAAGCGATCGTATTCCAGCTGGCATCGTTAACTGATGCCGCCTGGCAGATGTCCGGCGAAGTCGTTCTGATGACCCTCCTGGGCGGCCTCGGCACGGTGATCGGCCCTGCGGTCGGCGCGATCCTGATCATCCTGATGCAGGAAAAATTCAAGACCCTTGGCGATTGGGTTCTGGTCACACAGGGGGTCGTGTTCGTTCTGACCGTGCTCCTGTTCCGCAAGGGCATCGCCGGCGAGATCGCGGCCTACGCCACCCGAATCCGCCGCTGACGAGGCCGGCGAACTGGAACGCGCTTGAGCAGACCTAACCTTGCGTCAGCCACCGTGGCGCAACCGGATAGACGCCCGTCTGCCCGAGCATCCACACCCGCATCTCGGCCGCGCCAACGAGAGGCGCGAACGCGGCATCGAGCACGTTCAAGCCCCCGGTAAACGCGCCGAACGCCGGCAGGATCATCCGCCGCGCTGTCCCCACGAAACAACGTTGCCGCACCGATTGCCCGCGCCGGGTCAGCCGCGCCGCCGGATGCAGATGCCCGGCGATTTCCAGACCCTGAAACGCCACGGCGGGCTCGTGGCGCAGCGTCACGTCCCCGATCGTGACGGCATCCACGACGGTCCCGCCCACGGCGGCCGGTATCGTCGCATCGTGATTGCCGGTAACCCAGGTCCACCTGCGGCCCGATTGCAAACGCCGCAGCAGCCTCGCGTCGTCCGCCCCCAGCCGGTCGGCTGCATTCCGGTCATGAAAACTGTCGCCCAAGGCGATCACGGCCGAAGCCTCCGTCCGCTCGAGCCCACCGGCAAGCCGCAGCAGTGTCTCACGTGTGTCGAACGGGGGCAGCATCTGCCCGCGCTCGGCAAGCCACGAGCCCTTCTCCAGATGCAGATCGGCGACGATCAACGTCCGCTCGGCCGCCCAATACAGCGCGCCCGAAACGTCCGCCGAAAGCTCGGCGCCGCCAAGCACGATCCTCTGCTGGCGAAACATGTCGTCGCTGGTGTCCACTGGCTTCCCGGTCAGCATCTGCCCATAAAACCTTGAACCACGGGCCAGGTGACCCTACGCCATCGCCTCCGCGATCAGCTCCGCCGCGGCGCTCCGCAACATATCCTCCCGCGCGGCCCCGTGAACCCGCTCTTTGCCGATTTCCAACAAAATCGGCACCGCCAGCGGCGACACCCGCTCCAACGGCTGGTGGCGGATATGCCCCTTGATGCGCGCCAGGAAATCGCTCAACCGCGAAATGTCCAGCAACCCCGTCGCGGCATCCGCCCACGCGGCTTCGAGCAGAATATGGCCCGGATCATGGCGGCGCAAAACGTCATAGATCAGATCGGTCGACATCGTGATCTGCCGGCCGGACTTGACGTTGCCGGGATGCCGGCGATCGATCAGTCCGGAGATGGCCGCAACCGCCCGGAACGTCCGTTTCATGAGGCTCGACTCCGCCAGCCACGCGTCAAGATCGTCGCCGAGCATATCCTGGTCGAACAGCGCCGCGAGCGATAGACGACCCTCGGCGATCAAAGCACTGACATCGCCCGTTCCCCAGACGGAGAGCGCGTAATCGGTGGCGACGAAGCCGAGCGGACCGGCCCCTGCCCGCTCGAGCCTGCGCGTCAGCAGCATACCGAGGGTCTGATGGGCAGGCCGCCCTTCGAACGGATAGATCACGAGATAATGCCGGTCGCCGCGCGGAAACGTTTCGACCAGCACGTCGCTTGCACTTGGGATGACGGACCGACTGGCCTGCATCCCCAGCCACTCCCGCACCGGGATAGGCAGGTTTCGCCAGGCCGTCTGGTCGGCAAGCATCCGCCGCACGCGCGCGGCCAGATGCGTCGAGAGCGGAAATTTCCCGCCGCTGTAGCTGGGGATCATGGGGTCGGGCGCGCTTGAACGCGAAACGAACGCGTCGGTGTCGCGCATGCCTTCGAACCGCACCACCTCCCCCGCGAACACGAACGTGTCGCCAGGCCGCAACTGCTCGACGAAGTATTCATCCGCTTCCCCCAGCACGCGCCCGCCCGACAACGGCTTCGCCGGGCCCGCGTTCGCTCGCCGAGCCGCCGGGCGGCGCCCCAGCCGGATCTTAATCAGAGGCGCTTCGACGATCGTGCCCGCATTGAGCCGGTACTGGTTCGCGATGCGCGGATGCGCGAGCCGAAATTTCCCTTCCGGGGCAGGCTTCAGCTTCGCGTAGTGTTCATACGCCGCCAGCGCATATCCCCCGGTCGACACGAACGCCACCACGCGATCGAAGTTGCTGCGCGAAAGCCCCGCGTAAGGCGCAGCAGTCCGCACCTCGTCAAATAGTGCATCCGGTAAAAACGGCCCGTTGCAGGCAACGCCGAGAATATGCTGGGCCAGTACGTCCAACGCCCCCACGCGCGACAGCACCGCATCCTGCGCGCCTTCCTCGGCGGCCTCGAGCGCGGCCCGGCATTCGAGCACCTCGAAGCGGTTGGCCGGCACCAGCAGCGCGTGCGACGGCTCGTCGAGCCGGTGATTGGCGCGGCCTATGCGTTGGATAAGCCTGCTCGCCCCTTTGGGTGCGCCGATATGGATGACAAGATCGACATCGCCCCAATCGATACCGAGGTCGAGGGTCGACGTTGCGATCACCGCCCGGATCATACCGGCCGCCATCGCCGCTTCGACCTTGCGCCGCTGGCTGGCCTCCAGCGAGCCGTGATGCAGCGCAATCGGGAGATTGAGATCGTTGACCCGCCAAAGCTCCTGGAAGGTCATTTCCGCTTGCGACCGCGTATTGACGAACACAAGCGACAACTTGTGAGCGGCGATCGCCGCATAGACCCGGGAAATGGCATAGCGCGAGGAATGTCCCGACCACGGCACGCCCTCGGCCGCCTCCACGATTTCAATGTGCGGCTTCGCTCCACCGCCTGCAACGACAAGCCCGGCAAGGTCCGTCTGGCTCTCAGGCAACCGCTGCGGCACCAGCATCGCACGCAGTTCGGACGGCCGCGCGACCGTCGCAGATAAGCCGATGCACATCAGGTCCGGTGCAAACGTGCGCAGCCGTGCGATATTCAAAGCCAGAAGATCGCCGCGTTTCGACGCACTCAGCGAATGCAGCTCGTCCAGGATCAGGGTGTCGAGATCGGCAAACAGATACGCAGCGTCCGGGTGGCTGAGCAGCAGCGCGATCTGCTCGGGCGTCGTGAGCAGAATTTGCGGCGGCTTGGTCCGCTGCCGCGCCCGCCGCGCGATCGACGTATCTCCGGTCCGCGTTTCGCAACGGATTGCAAGCCCCATACCCTCGACCGGAGCCGTCAGATTGCGCGCGACGTCGACCGTCAGCGCCTTGAGCGGCGAAACATACAGCGTATGCAGCCCAGCGCCTCGCGTGACACCCCCCCCGCGTGCCAGCGCGACCAGGCTCGGCAGGAACCCAGCGAGCGTCTTGCCAGCCCCCGTCGGCGCGATCAGCAGCGTCGACCGGCGCTGGCGAGCAGCCTCCAGCAGTGCCAGCTGGTGCGCGCGCGGTTCCCAGCCACGAGCGGAAAACCACGCCCGGAATTCGTCCGGCAGCAGACCCAACGCGTCCACACCACAACCAGCTTTGGCCTTTGCCCGTTGCGCGTGTTTGGCAGCGCTCATGGCTCAATCACCGGCTGATCCACGCCGGTGATCACCTTTTCCAACGTCGGCAACCGGTCTGCTTCGTGCGCCGGCTTGTCCCAGCGGATGCGGTGGACTCGCGGAAACCGCATGGCGACCCCCGACTTGTGGCGCGACGAACGTTGCGCGGCGTCGAACGCGATCTCCAACACCAGCCCCGCGCTGACGGAACGAACGGGCCCGAACGTCTCGACCGTATTCTGCCGGATCCAGCGGTCCAGTTCGATCAGTTCCGCATCGTTGAACCCCGAATAGGCCTTGCCGACCGGCACCAGTTCGGGGGTCCCTCCCGTCGGCTCGCGCCAGAGCCCGAACGTCAGGTCTGAATAATACGAAGACCGTTTGCCCGATCCCCTTTGCGCATACATCAGCACGCAATCGATCGTCAGCGCCTCCCGTTTCCACTTGTACCAATGCCCTTTCGGGCGTCCGGCCAAGTAAGGGCTCGAACGGCGTTTGAGCATCAACCCTTCCATTTCGGCAGCGCGCGTCTTGCGCCAGATTTCGGCGAGGTCATCCATGCTGTTGCAGACGACGAGTTCGGAGAGATCCATCCGCGGCGGCTGCATGTCGGAGTACCAGCGTTCCAACATGAGCCTCCGCTCGGCGAACGGCAACGCCCGCAGATCGGCGTCCCCCAGCACCAGCGAATCGTACAGCCTCACATGCGCTGGAAACTGCTCGAGAGTACGCCGCGTTACCGTCTTGCGGTTCAGCCTCTGCTGCAGGTCGTTGAACGGCGCGACCACGCCGTCCCGCATCACGAGCAGTTCGCCGTCCAGCACACCCTCGAACCGGAACGGGGCGACGAGTTCGGGGAAAGCTGCGCTGATGTCGTCGCCCGTGCGCGAATAGAGCCGCACATGATCACCCCCGCCGGCGATCTGCACGCGCACGCCGTCCCACTTCCATTCGACCGCGAACGCGTCGAGATCGAGGCCCGCAAAGTCGGCCTCCTCCAGCGGATGCGCGAGCATAAGCGGACGAAACACCGGCGAGCCCGTTACGTCGGGCCGCGGCGCGCAGCCCTCCAGCCAGCCAAACAGCGCCCCATAAGGCGGCGACAGTCCGTGCCAGATCTCCTCGATTTCGTCTGGATCGCAGTCTCGCAGTGCAGCGAGCGCTGTTTTGGCAAGCCGTGCCGAAACCCCGACCCGCAACGCCCCCGTGATGAACTTCAACAGCGCCCAGCGGCCTGTGGCATCGAGGCCATCGAGCCACGTCTCGATGAGGCCAGCGATTTCGGCCTTGCTCGCCGTACGCAGCGCCGTGACGACGTCGGCAAGCCGGGGCGGCTCTGCCGGATGCAAGGGTTCGGGCCAAGCCAATGCAACGGTCTCGGCGGTGTCCCCGACGTAATCGCGCGACAGCCGGTACAGCACCGCATCGAGCCGTTTTTCCATCAGCTCAAGCAGGATGCGCCGCATCGGCGCCTTGAACGGCAGCGTACCGGTCAGCGCCGCCAGCGCCCAACCCCGGTCGGGATCGGGCGCCGTCTGGAAATAGCGCGTCATCAGCGCAAGCTTTGCGTTGCGGCCCGGCGTGTAGGACAGCCGGTCGAGCAGCTGGGCGAAGGCCTTCATTCCGCCTCCTCGTCGCGCCCGACCATCGCGAGCGCCCGCCCGCGACGCCCCATCAGCCCGATCTGATGGACGAGCGCGTCCTCGCGGCCATGCGTGACCCAAATCTCCTCCGCCGCCGTCTCGGCAATGGTTGTGACCAATTCCGGCCAATCGGCGTGATCGGAGATGACGAGCGGCAGCTCGACGCCCCGTTGCCGCGCCCGTGCACGCACCCGCATCCAGCCGGACGCAAATCCCGTCACCGGATCGGCGAGCCGCCGCGACCATCGATCGGCGAGCGCGGAGGGCGGGCACAGCACGATTTCGCCTGCCAGCGTCGAGGTCGCAGCAGCGACCGGCGCGAGCGGTCCGAGATCAATCCCCAGGGTTTGATACAGGTCGCACATTGCAACCAGCGCCCCGTGCAGCCAGATGGGGCGATCATAACCGGCCTGCCGCAGCAGCAGGATCAGCCGCTGGCACTTGCCGAGCCCATACACGCCGATCAGGATCGTGCGGCCGGGGGAGGCCCGCTGTACTTCAAGCAGCTTGGCCGTTTCCGAAGCGTCGGGTTCATGGCGAAACACCGGCAGCCCGAACGTCGCTTCCGTAACGAACAGATCCGCCGGCACCGGCTCGAAAGGTGCACACGTCGGGTCGAACCGGCGCTTGTAGTCGCCAGAAACCACGGCGCGCTGACCGCGATGCCGCACCAGGATCTGCGCGGAGCCCAGGATATGCCCGGCTGGATGCAGCGAGACATCGGCATCCCCGATCTGCAGCACGCTTCCATAGCCTTGCGATTGCAGCGCCCCCGCGCAAGTCTTGCCGAGCCGGATCTGCATGATTGCGATCGTCTCAGGCGTGGCAAGCACGCGACCGTGGCCGGCGCGCGCATGATCGGAATGGCCATGCGTGATCACCGCCCGCTCGACCGGCTGGCTGGGATCGATGTAGAAATCGCCGGCTGCGCAATAGAGCCCGCGTTTCGTCGGGTAGATCCATGTGTCGAATTTGGCGGAATTGGTCATGTTCGGGCGAGCTTACGCAAAGAGGCACTCCCGCGATATGGGTCGGCCCCCCGCAAATACCAAATCCGATCGCCGGTCAGTTCGCCGCCCGCACCGCAACCGGCAGCTCGCCCCACTTCCGCGGATCTCCATCGGCAAACACGACAGCCAACACGATCAGCGTTGGCAGGCGGGACGGGCTGGTCCAGGTGCTCGACCATCCCGCAATCCGGTCATCTTGGGCGCGGCCGAAGTAGCGCAACGACAGTCCGACGATGCCTTTCAAAAGCACGACCTGACTCGGCTTGACGGCTGCCGCCCCTGTAACCGGCAGCGCCCTGCGAAACAGCTCCTGCTCGATGACGAGATCGCTCGCGCCGGTGGCAGCCGACGGAACGATCCGGATTTCCGTGGAATAGAGCCCCCGATACTGGCCGCCTGCCGCATAACTTGTAATCAGCCGCACTCGGTCCGTTTGACCTTCGAGCATCCGAGCGTCCTCTTGGCGCTCGGTCGTGAGCTTTATGGGCTGCCCTTGCGCCAATATTTGCCGCAGCACGAGTTGAGCTGCCCCCGTCGATCCCTCGTGTACCTGACGCGTCGCCTGGTCGAGCGCGCGCCCCGTCCCCTGCACGGCCCCCAGGATCATCGCGGCGATCAACGCGAGCAGCGCCAGCGCCACCAACATCTCGATCAGCGTAAAACCGGCGTCACGAGCAGCCCTGCGGCGCGAGCCCGGCATCATCGGTCAACCTTTGCAATGCGGATCGTCTTGAGCACCACGATCAAACGGCCCTTCGCATCACGCGCATTGAACACGACGGCAAACCGCTGATACAGCGGGACCGCCGAAGCGCCAGTTGGGATCAGGCTGACGACGACTTGCCATGGCGAGCCGTCCGACAGCGTGCCCGCGAAACGACCAGCGCTCACCGGCATGTCCGCGCCGATGCGATCGAGCAGCCCGCGCCCGGCCGCCAGCGCCTCTTCCTGCATCCGGCTGGCGTTAGCGCTCTTGTACGCGCCCCCGAGCGTATCGTAGAGCCCGGCAAGGGCGAGCGAGAGGATCGCGAACGCCACCAGCACCTCGATCAGCGTGAACCCGTCGTCTCGCCCGTTCATGGCGCGCCCCGTTCGATCGCCACCACGCCGGTCATCCAGTCGACCACCACCACGCTGCGGCGCAGATCTTGGGCCAAAACGATGCGGCCACCCGAGGAGCCGCCGGTCGGGAAGAAGATCAACCGCGCGTCCGCCGGTCCTCGCACGGCTTCCCGCGCGGTCTCGAACGTCACCGCGATGCTCCCCGGCAGCCGGATCACCCGCCCCGACTGACCCATCACATACGACTTGGCCTCCGCATCGAACACGAACGCTTCCTCGCGGTTCATGCCGATGGCCTGCGCCCGCAACGCCTTCAGCCCCGCCGCCAGTTCGACCGTAACCGCGTTGAGGCTCGCTGTCTGGCCCGGGCTTCTGAACTGCGGCAACGCCACCGTCAGCACCGCCGCCAGTATGGCCAGTACCACGAGCATCTCGATCATCGAGAACCCAGCATCCCGTTTGTCTTGAGCGCGGGCGGGCCTCATCGCAGCGCCAGCGCGTTGACGCTGAGCACGGCCTGCATGACCGCCAGCACCAGCGTGCCGATGACCGCGCCGATCACGATGGTCATCGCAGGCCCCAGTAACGTCATCGCGCGATCGACCCTGCGCGAGGTCTCGTTGTCCGTCAGCTCCGCCAGATGAAGCAGCATCTGATCGAGCCGGCTCGCCTCTTCGCCGACCTCGATGAACCGCAACGACAGACCGGACAACACGCCTTTATCGCGCAGGGCCGTCGAGAGTGACGACCCCGCCTTGACGTCCTCGGTCGCCTTGCGAATCGCTGCCGAAACCTCCCGGTTGGTCACCGCATCGGCGCTGATCTGCAAGCCAGCGACGAGCGGCACGCCGTTGCGCAGCAGCGTGCCGAGCGTCCGGGCGAACACGCTGGTATTCGCGTCCCGTGTGAACGGCCCCAGCAACGGCAGTCGCAGGTTCGCCCGGTCGATCATCGCCCGCGTCGCCGGCGCCCGAACCGCGCGCCAGATCGCCGCTGCAACAAGTCCCAGCCCCACAAGACACGCAACCCAATAGGCGCTGAGAAATCGGGTCGCCCCATCCGCAAGGCGCAGCACCAGAGGCGCTTCGACGCCGCTGTCTGCAAACAGCGGCAATAGGGTCGGCACCAACCCGCCGACGATGATGGAGAGTGTAGCGAGCGCCACCACCGCGAGCACCAACGGGTAGGTGAGCGCCGCCCGCACCTTAGCGCGGATTTCGACGCTGGTTTCCAGGTATCGCGCGACATCGGTGAGCGTCGCCGCCAGGTTGCCGCGCGCTTCGCCCGCCCGCACGAGACTGGCGACCACCGGGGGCATGCCGGCCGAATACGTTTCCAGTGCCGCCGACAGCGTAGTGCCTGCCAGCACGCTTTTCAGCACGTTGTCGCTGAACACCGCCATCGCCCTCGACTTCTGCTGCCCCGCAAGCAGCTTGAGGCACTGGTCGACCGGCAGGTCGGCCTGCAGCAAGACGGCCAACTCGCGCATGAAGGTTGCATAGTCCGGCAGGGCCAGGGATTGACCTCGCCAGCCGATGCCGGCCCTGGGGGCCGCACGGCGCGAGCCTTCGCGGGTTTCGAACGGCAGCAGCCGGCGCGCATTCAAGATGACCAGCACGGCATCCGCCGACGGCGCCTCCAGTTCGCCAGCCTCGACGCGGCCTTGGTCGTTATAGGCCTTGAACTGGAATATCGGCATCGGGCTACCCGCGCGCCGCGCGCAGAACTTCCGACAGCGTGGTGACGCCGGCGTGCACCTTCGCAAGACCCGATTGATAGAGCGACCGCATGCCGTTGGCCTTCCCGGCCGCTTCGATCACATAGTCGGCGGCCCCCTTTTTGATCTGCCGGCGCACGCTATCGTCGATCACCAGCAGCTCGGTGATGGTAGTGCGGCCCTGAAAGCCGGTCTGCCCGCACGCGCCACACCCGCGCGGACGCTTGAAATCGGTCTGCGCCGTCGGGTCGCCCAGCGCCGCCCGCAAGTCGTCCAGCTGGCTTTGCGGTGGCGTCCACGGCTCGGCGCAAGTTTCGCACAGCCGCCGCACCAGCCGCTGCGCCAGCACGCCCGAGAGCGTGGACGCCAGCAGATAATCCTCGACGCCCATGTCCAGCAGCCGCGTGACGGACGCAGCCGCACTGTTGGTGTGCAGCGTCGACAGCACGAGGTGCCCGGTCAGCGAAGCCTGGATGCCGGTCCGCGCCGTTTCGACATCGCGCATCTCGCCGATCATGATAACATCGGGGTCCTGACGCAGGATCGAGCGCAGCGCGTGCACGAAATCGAGCCCGATCCCCGGCTTGATCTGCATCTGGTTGATGCCCGGCAGCTGATATTCGATCGGGTCTTCGACCGAAAACACCTTGCGCTCGATCGAATTCAGACGCTTCAGCGCGGAATAGAGCGTCGTGGTCTTGCCGCTCCCGGTCGGGCCGGTGACGAGCACGATGCCGTTGGGCCGGTCAAGCAATCCGTTGAACTGCTGGGCGGTCGCATCGTCGAACCCCAGCGCCGCAAACGACAGCTCGACCTGGGCCTGATCGAGAATGCGCAGCACGATGCTCTCGCCGTGCAGCACCGGCGCGCTCGACACCCGCAGATCGATCTCGCGGCCGCTCGCCACGAACTTGGTGCGGCCATCCTGCGGCAGCCGCCGCTCGGCAATGTTGAGCTTCGCCAGAATTTTGATCCGCGAAGCCACGCCCGCTTGCATGTCGGACGGCAACCGCTCGACTTCGCGCATCACGCCGTCGATCCGGTAGCGGACCCGCAAGCCGTTTTGCGATGGCTCGATGTGGATGTCGGACGCCCGCTGTGCCACCGCGCCGGCGATCAACTTGTTGACGAACCGGATGATCGGCGCCTCGCTCGCCATATCGCGCAGGCGCTGCAGATCGTCTTCATTGGCAGTCCCGTCCTGGCGCACTTCGTGCCCGGACGGCTCGCCACCGAGCGGCAGTTCGAGCCTGGCAAGCTCCGCCTCGATAAGGCCCGGCGGCGCCAGCCGCACCTCGACGGGCGTACCGAGCATGAAGCCGACGGCAGCGATCGTGTTCGGCGCGAACGGATCGGCGGTCGCGATAACCGCCCGTTCCGGCGTGATGGCGAGCGCGCACACCATGTTGCGCCGGAGAAAATCGTTGGGTAGCCGCGCATCCGTAACCGGCTCGGCCGGGAAATCCGAGTCGGCGGCAAGCCGGATGCCGAAATAGGCAGCGCTCGCCTCCAGCAGCCGCTGTGCCGGGATGAGTCCCAGCTCGGCCAGCACCACATCGATGCGATGCGCTGTCCGGGCTTGCGCCTGCAAGGCGCGTTCGGCCCCGCCACGGTCCAGCAATCCGTGAGCGGTCAGATGGTCGAGAAAGCCCGTGATGACGGCTGGATCTTTCCCGTCGCACCGCCGCACCCAGGGACCAGATGCGCCGCGCGTTGCCTCGGTTGTTTCGCTCATCATTACGCTATGCCGCCCGACAATCGGTACACCTCAGACTGACCTATAGCCCTTGCTGGCGCAAGAGGCCTCTAGTATTGAAGCCGAACCGCCAAGTCTTCAGAGCACAACGTTTCAAACGGCTAAAGCGTCATCCGCGCGTCGGTTCTGCCGCGCGCAAACAGGTCGAGTTGCGTGACATCTCCACCCATCCCGGTTGGGGTGATCCCCGCCGGGGTGAAACCCACCTTTTCCGTGACCTCGTCTCCCGGGTCGATCTGGCAATGGTGGCGGGCCGAGATTGGCTCCCTGTCTCCAAGATGGCTGCAGACGCTGCTTCTCCCCCACGCGCGCACCGTGTCCCTGTCCATGGGGTCGGCCGGGCACATCGAAGTTTATGACACGCAGGTTTCGCTGCTCGGTACACCTGACGCCCACGTCCTGATCTTTACTGGCGACCAGAACGGCGCCATCGATCAGGTCGCCGCACGGCGCAAACGGTGGGGTCCGTTATTGCGCGTCGAACTCGTCGTGCCAGCCTCGCGCTGCCTGCATCTGGAACATCGGCTGCCCGTGTCGGCGCTCGCCCGGGCCGCCGGTATCGTGGCGCTCGAAATGGAGCGCACAACCCCTTTGCGGCATGCCGAAGTCCTGCACGATTTTTTCATCGTCGATCACGTTCCGGGGTTGAACGGCAGCACCGTGGTGCAACAGGTCGCGATCCGAAAGGCCACCGTCGAGACGCTCGTTGCCGGTCTCCGCGTCCGCGCAATTCCCCTCAGTAGTATTCGTGTGACCGGCAGCGACGGCAACCTGCTCCCCGTCGATCTCCTGTCCCATTCCCCAGCCCGCCCGCCCACGGCATCGGGACGGCTGAACCTGGCATTGTTAGCGGCGGCGCTGTTGGGCGCAGCCTTCGCGTTCGCCAATTCGCTCAATGGAATCTGGGCGCTTGAGGCAGCGTTTGCTGACCAAACCCGCATCGAGAAAACCCTCGAGCAAAAGGTCGCTGCGCTGCGCCAGCAGTTCGCGACCCAGGACACGTTGCAAAACCGCGCCAAGGGGTTGCGTCTGCGCAAGATCGAGACCGTGTCGGCCTTGCACGTGTGGGAGGAGGTCACCCAGCGCCTCCCAGCCTCCGCCTGGATTTCCGAACTGCGCCTGGACGACGGCACACTCTATCTCGACGGGTTCTCGCGCTCGGCCTCCGAGCTCGTCGGCATTTTCGCGCGCTCGCCTTATTTCACGAAGGTAGAGTTCGTCTCTCCGGTCACCCGCGACGCCCAGCAAGGCGTCGAGCGGTTTCAACTGCGCATGAAGGTGGAGCGCAAGCCAACCGCGGCAGCCGGTCAGACGGCAATCGGGACGGCCCCGCCATGATCGAGCTGAAGCTTGGCTCCCGCTTGAGCCGCACCCTCGCACTGACGTTACCCATCGTGAGCCTTGGACTGGTTTGGTTCGCGGTTCTCAAGCCGTTGCAGAGCTGGAAACGCGGCCTGACCGTAAGTCTGGACGCGACGGTCCTGACCACCGCCCGGCTGCAGTCCGCACTGGATCAGGCATCAGCCAAACCAGGGCCGGCCGGCGAGAAGGCGCTGAACGCCGATTTCCTGCAAGGTTCCGACGATGCCTTGATGATGGCGGACGTCCAAACAAGGCTGCGCGCCATCGTCGTCGGCCAGAATGCCGAATTGAACAGCGCCCGCGCCCTCCCGTTAAAGCGCATCGATCAGCAGGATTACGTCGGGCTCCGGCTTCAGATCCGCGGGACTTTGCAAGGCGTGCACGCGATCCTCTTCGCCATCGAAGATCAAACGCCGTTCCTGTTCGTGGAACGCGCCCAACTCAGAATGGAAGAGCGGCGCGGCGCGGTCGAGGAACCGGCGGGAGAACCGGCCGCGATGATGGCGGAACTCGATGTCTACGGCGCGAAATGGCCGGCAGCCGGAGGCGCGAACGAAAACACGATCGAGCAGCCAACGGCTAATCCGGCCCTCGGAGCCCCCGCCCGATGATCAGGCTCGGTCTTCAAATATTGGCCCTCGTCCTGCTGGTGCTATGGATCGGCGGCGAGGTCGCGGCCCTTTCGGCCAAAGTCGGCGTAGTGGCGCGAACAATCGGGCGTCCGGCCGCAGCAGTTCCCCCCACGGGGTCCGGCAACGACGGGCGTGAACCCGTCCCCAGGCTCGATGCAACCGCATTCCCCCAAACACTCGCGCGACCGATCTTCTTTGCCGAACGCCGCTTTCCTGCGGTGCAAGCCAAGGCGGCCCTCGCGTCGCGCGCCCAGGCGCTAACGCCGGTCGCGCCGAAAGTTGGCGCCGAAAAGATCAAGTTGCGCGGCGTGATGTTGACCCATGGCAAGAAGCGCGCCCTGCTCGAAAGCCCTTCGGGCGCCATCGGTTGGGTAGGGCTTGATGAAACGATCGACGGCTGGACGGTATCGGCGCTGGACGCCAACGCCGTCACCCTCACGCAGGGAGCCTTGAGTGCAACAATCGCGCTGTATCCGGAAAATCCGTGATTTGACCAATGAGTTATCCACAGGCTAGGAAGTATGACGGACGACGAAAATGAAGTCACTTTGACGTTCGGGGCGGGGGTATCGAGTAGTGCGTTCCTCGAAGTGGGCGACAGTTTTGTTCGCAGCTGTTGGGTTGTTCCTGGGCGGCTGCGAAGGCCATAACCCGCTGCAGGAAGCGAGCGGCGCCGACCTGCTTGCTCCCGTCCAGCACAGCACCAAGGATGGCGGGCAAGGCGGTGCGGCAGGGTCCGCCAGGGCGCCTATCCGTCCAGCCGGCGCCAACCAGAACAGCTTGCTTGCAGAGGTGCGCAAGAACGATCTTGTCCCCGTGACCGAAACGGTTGCCAAAGGCACCGGCGAATTCATGACCCCAGCCGGCGGGCCAGCCGAACTCTACACGCCGGCGACAACGGCCGCAGGCCAAGACGGCATCACCCTCAACCTCGTCAACACGCCGATCCCGCAGGCGGCCAAGACGGTGCTTGGCGATATCCTGGGGCTCAACTACACGGTCGCCGACAAGGTAACGGGCACCATCACGCTGCAGACGTCCGCACCGATCCCGCGCGCAGGGCTGATCGACGCCTTCGAAGTCGCCCTCAAGGCCAGCGGGTTCTCGATCGCCGCGACCCAGGGCTTTTATCGCATCGTGCCCTCGAACGCGCTCGCACAGCTCGGCGCGCCCGTAACGCGCAAACGGCCGACAGATGCCCCCGGCGTGCAGTTCCAGATTATTCCCATCCGCCACATCGCCGCCGCCGAGATGAAGCGCGTGCTCGAACCCATCGTCCCTCAAGGTGCCGTGACGCGCGTTGACGAAACCCGCAACATCCTGGTCGTGTCCGGCACCAGCAGCGAACTGGCCAACATCGGGAACCTCGTCGCCATCTTCGACGTCGATTACATGAAAGGCATGTCGTTTGCGCTGTACCCGGTCAAGTCGTCCGACCCCGAAGGCATCGTCGCCGAATTGGATACGATTTTCGGCGCTGACAAGGATGGCCCGCTGAAAGGCGTCGTGCGCTTCATTCCCAATCGCCGGCTGGGATCGGTGCTCGTCATTTCCTCGAAGCCCGATCAGATCGCCAAGGCGAAGCTGTGGATCGAAAAGCTCGACAAAGCAGCCCAGCAGGGCGAGCAGCAGCTGTTCGTCTACAAAATTCAGAACCGGCAGGCCTCCGAGCTGGCAAGCCTCCTCCAGCGCGTCTTGACCCTGGGAGAAAAGCGCCAAGGCGCAGAGGCCCAGCAAAGCGCGGTCGCCCCCCGCTTCGACGCCGCCACGCTGTCGTCGCCGGCCATCGACGACACTCGCCCCCAAACGTCCACGGGCGCAGCTTCCGGGTCGCTGGGATCGTCCGGTTCACAGACAGCCTCCGCGTTCGGCGCAAACAGCACGACGCGCACGGGGTCAGCAGGCGCAGCCAGCGAGAGTCGCAACATTTCGTTCGAGGCCGGCGGCACTAAGGTGGTCGCCGACGAACAGGACAACGCGCTTGTCATCCAGGCGACGCCAAAAGAATATCAGCGCATCGTCTCGATCCTCCAGCGCCTGGACCGTCAGCCAACGCAGGTGATGCTGGAAGCCGTGATCGCCGAAATCACCTTGAACGACGAATTGAAATTCGGCCTCAAGTGGTTTGTGCAAAAGAACCCGAGCCAATTTACGCTGAGCGACGCCGCAACCGGGGCGGTGGCGTCCACGTTTCCTGGGTTTTCTTATTTCTTTGCGACGACCAACATCAAAGTGGCCCTCGACGCGTTATCGAGCGTAACCAAGGTCAACGTCGTGTCGTCGCCCTCGCTGATGGTTTTGGACAATCGAAAAGCGACGCTCCAAATCGGTGACCAGGTGCCGATCATCACCCAAACGGCACAGGGCGTATCGGTGACCGGTGCGCCGGTCGTCAACTCCGTCACGCTCAAAGACACCGGTGTGATTCTTTCGGTGACGCCGCGCGTCAACGACAGTGGCCGCGTGGTGCTGGATATCGAACAGGAAGTCAGCAGCGTCAAAAAAACGACCAGTTCCGGCATCGACAGCCCCACGATTCAGCAGCGGCGCATCCGGACCACGGTAACCGTCAAGGACGGAGAAGCGATCGCGCTCGGCGGCTTGATTCAACAAAGCGATGCAAGCACCAAAACGCAGGTGCCGCTCCTCGGCAATCTTCCCCTGGTGGGCGCCGCCTTCCGCCAGAAAGACGACACCATCGACCGCACCGAACTCGTCATCTTCATTCGCCCGCAAGTGGTCCGCGACGATGGCGAAGCCGCCAGCGTCACCGAAGAATTCCGCGCCCGTATCGCACTCGATCCGCTGAAACCAACCCGTGGCAATCGCCAATATGGCCGCGACCTCGACCGCATCTTGCGCTAGCCCCATGAGCCCAGCGGCCCCCGAAAACGGCTTCGTGCTGATCGCCGTGCTGTGGATGCTGGCGCTGCTGGCCGTCCTGGTGCTCGCCCTTTCGAACACGGTCCGCCTCGACGTGCAGGCCAAGGCGAACCTTACCCGCCAGGCGCAGGCGGAGGCCCTGGCCGACGGCGTTACGCTGAGCATCGCCGCACGCATCGTCGAGCAGTTGGCGGGGCAGCCCGCGCTCGCAAACAACGGCACCGTAATCCGATGCAATCTTGATGGCGCCACGTTTGACGTCGTGGTGACCGACGTAGCGGGCCTCATTGATCTCAACGCTGCACCCGTCGATCTGCTGGCGCGCGTAATCGCCGGTATTGGCGTTCCCGCCGCTCGCGCTGCCAGCCTTGCCGCCGCCATCGCCGACTTCCGCGATATCGACGACGAACCGCTCCCCGGTGGCGCAGAGGCGAAAGACTATCGCGCCGCCGGAATGCCGTTTGGCCCTAAGAACGCGCCATTCGAGACCGTGGAGGAACTCGATCAGGTGCTCGCCATAACGCCCGCGGTCCTGAACCGCCTGCGCGGACTGGTGACGGTGCACGGCCGCTCGCCGTCTCTCGATCTCCAGCACGCCCCGCCCGCGCTGGTGGCAGCCCTCGCCGCAAGTAACCCAGCCGATATCGGCACCACCGCCGAAAATGCGCGCGCGCAGCTGGCGGCCCAATTCGGCGCAACCGGCGGCGGCCTCTCCCGGACGCACGCCGTGACCGTGAGTGTCGCGACGCCGGCCGGCGGACATTTCCGGCGGCATGCCGTGATCGAAGTTTCGAACGGAGCAGCACTGGGATTTGCGATCCGCGACTGGAGCGCTTGGGGCGCTGCCTGGGAACCAGAACCGCCGAACGCCCAAGCCAGCGTCTGCGCCACCCTCGGCTTCTAGAGCATTTTCCGACGAAGTGGATACCGGTTCGTCGTCGACGGCGAAGCCTCGCTCCATGAAGATGAAAATGCGACAAAATCATAAACCTAGAGCAAAATTCCGATTCCGTAGGATCGGAATTTGCTCTAGCAACGGACGGACGAACGCGAGAACAAGAACTAGCCCAACTTGTACGCGGCTTCGAAAACGTCGCGGTGGTTGCCGTAAACCTCGGAACCGTTGAGGATCAGGTAGCCGGCATCGCCCCGCTGCAACTCCCCCCACGGCGCGACGATCTCGAACCCGCCAGGCAGAAACAGCGTCTCGACCTGGCCCGTGGCCGCATAGACTTCGCCGAACGCGCTGTGGCGTCCGGTCGACGCATAGAGTTCGGCGAACTTGGCGGGCTTGATGACATAGGAATTGATGCCGCCCGCGGCGTCGCGCATGGCAAGGCCATCGTCAGCCAGCGTCGTCGCGATGAGATCGCCCGGCTCTGCAACGGCTTGTGTCTCCTTGCCGTTCCAGTGGGTCTCGATCGTTTCGCGGTTCCGCGCCGGATGGGCCGCGACCAGCCCTGTCTTGCGCGCCACTGCAGCCGGCATCTTGAGCTGATCGGCGATGGCGCGGAAATCATCCGCCGTGAGCATCGCGTCTGCGACCAGCCGGCACCCCCCGTTTACGGCCGTCTCAAGCCTGAACATAACCCGATACTCCGCGAACGACGCTGTGAACAACAGGGGGCGCAAAAATCGAACCCTACTAAACATAGGCAGGCTTCGAGCGTTGGACAATGCCGACGCGGCGCCGGCGATGCCAAACGCCAACCGTTAGCTCGCCTCCTGGAACCGCACTGCGGTCTCCAAATTGACGGAAACGAGCTGCGAGATGCCCTTCTCGGCCATGGTGACGCCGAACAGCCGGTTCGTGCGCGCCATCGTCATCGGGTGGTGCGTGATGACGAGGAAGCGGGTGTCGGTCTCAGACGCCATCTTCTCCATAAGCAGGCAGAAGCGGTCGACGTTACTGTCGTCGAGCGGCGCGTCCACTTCGTCCAGCACGCAGATCGGCGATGGGTTGGTGAGAAACACCGCGAAGATGAGCGACAGCGCCGTCAGCGTCTGCTCGCCCCCCGAGAGCAGGGAGAGCGTCGCCGGCTTCTTGCCGGGCGGCTTGGCAATGATCTCCAGCCCGCCTTCGAGCGGATCGTCGCTTTCGATCAGTTCGAGGCGGGCTTCCCCGCCGCCAAATAACGTCGTGAACAGTCTCTGGAAGTGCCCGTTGACGATGTTGAACGCGTCGTGCAGCCGCTTCTTGGCCTCGCGGTTGATCTGGCTGATGGCCCCGCGCAGCTTGGCAATGCCCTGTTCGACGTCGGTGACTTCAGCGGCCATGCCAGCGACCTGCGCGATGATCTTTTCCAACTCGTCATCGGCCTGCAGATTGACGCCGCCCAGCCGTTCGCGATCGGCCTTGAGCCGCGTCAGCTGAAGGTCGGCATCACTCGCTTCCGGCAACGGCGCGCCGGGCGCAACCTCGGCCAGCGCCAGGCACGCTTCCGGGTCCATATCGAGCGTCATGCGCGCCTTCCGCACATCTTCCGCACGCCGCATTCGCGCGCCTTCGAGCCGGGCTTCGAACCGCGCGCGCGCCTCGCGATGCTGGCCGGCGTCCGCCTGCGCGGCCTTGAGCGCGGCGACGGCGCCCTTGAACGCGGTCTCCGTCGACGCGAACGCATCGGCCGCCTCGCTGCGGCGGCGCTCCACATCGGCAAGCTCCGACAGGAGTTGTTGGCGCCGCTCGGCGATTTGCCCTGGAAGATCGGCAAGGCTCGCCCGTTCGGCGCGCAACTCCGGCAGCCGCGCCCGCAACAGTTCGGCCTGGGCGCGCGCCGCGGTTTCCCGCGCCGTCCAGCGCTCCAATTCCGCGCGCAGATGGGCTTGCCGCTCGCGCCGCAGCTGCCGTTCGCGGATCAGCCCGGTGGCGCTCGCCCGCGCTTCGGCAACGGCAGAACGCGCCCGCGTCGCCTCGACTTGAGCAACACCGACATCGGGTGCCTCAGTCTCGGCATCGTCGATCAGATCGAGCGTGACGGTCAGTTCGTCGAGTTTGCAGTGCGCATCGAGGAGATCCTCCTCGGCGCGCTCTTTTGCTTCCGAAAGGGCGGCAAGCCGCTGGTCGGTTTCCCGCGCCGCGCGCTCGATCTGCGTGAGGCTCTCGCGCGTCTGGGCGAGCATCACCTGGGTATCGCGCCATTGCGCCCTGAGCGTGCGGTCGGCCTGTTCGGCATCCGTCAGCGCCTGCGCGGTGTCCAGTTCGGACTGCGCGCTGAGCGCCGCCGACTTGGCCAACGCCTGCTCGCGCTCGGCAAGGCTTGCGAGCCGGTTGCGTTCGGCGAGCCGCAGCGCGGCCGGCGTCGCGCCATCGGAGGCGGCGACAAACCCATCCCACCGCCACAGATCGCCGGCCCGCGATACGAGCCGCTGCCCCGGCTTCAAGGCCGTCTGTAACCGATGCCCTTGCTCCGTCCCGACGATTCCGATCTGGCGCAACCGGCGCGTCAACGCCGGCGGACCTTTGACATGCAGCAGTAAGGGTTCGACCTCGGCCGGCAGCTGCTGGAGATCGGTGGACTTATCCAGATGCCGCCAATGCACGCTCGTGCTGTGATCGAGCGACGCTTCGAGATCATCGCCCAGCGAAGCGCCGAGCGCGGTTTCGAACCCCGGCGAAACCGTCACCTGATCGACGATGGCGGGCACGCCGCTCGACCGCGCCGGCACCAGCAGCTTGGCGAGCGTCTCGCGCTCGATGCGGACTGCATTCAGATCGAGCCGGGCCTGCGCCGCGACGTCGCGCGTTGTCTTGGCCTTGGCCGCGCACGCACGTACGTGGGCTTCCGCATCGCCCGCTTCCTGCTCCAGGTCTTCGAGCGTGGCCGCGAGTTGCTGGCCCGCCCCCGTTAGATCGGCGAGCTTCAGGCTGTCGGGCGCGCGCGCGGTGACGTCGCGGATCTGCCGGACAAGCCCCTGGATTTGACGTTCGATCCGGGTGACGGCTTCGGCCCGTTCGCTACGCGCCTGCTCGAGGCTCTTCTTCTGCGCCCGCGCCTCGGCTGCCCGATTGGTCTGCGCCGTCAACGCAACTTCAGCCGTGCGCAAGGCATCCTCGGTCGCCACGAGCCGCGCCCGCGCCTCCTCCTCGGCATCGTCATGGCCATCGTCGTTGTGCGAAAGCATGTCGCGCTCGGTCGTGAGCCGTGCGACCGTCGTCTTGCACTCCTCCAGCAGATCGTCTTCGCGCGCCACATCGGTTTCGATCTGGGCGAGCCGCGCCTTGAGCTCCCGCTCGCGCTCCGCCGACCGCTCCGCCTCGCGTTCGAACGTGTCGGCCTGATGCTTCAAGCGTGCGAGCACGGCGGCGCGCACTGCTTCCTCTTCGCGCAAGGGCTGAAGGCTGGCGCCAAGATCGGCTTCGTCCCGCAACGCGCGCGCTTCCGCTTCAGTCGCCGCAGCAAGCCCCGACAGCGCGCCGCGCAACGAGGCTTCCTCCTGCTCGACCAGCGCATGGGACTGCAACCACGACACATGATGAAACAGCGCCTCGCAGCGCCGGATCTCGCCAGACAGCTCCTTGAAGCGCTTGGCCTGGCGCGCCTGCCGCTTCAGCGCATCGAGTTGCCCGGTGAGCGCGCCCATCAGGTCGGCGAGCCGGGCGAGGTTGGCGTCGGCCGCCTTGAGGCGCAGCTCGGCCTCATGGCGGCGGGAATGCAGCCCCGCGACGCCGGCGGCGTCTTCGAGAATGCGGCGGCGGTTTTCCGGCTTCGCGTTGACGATCTCGCCGATCTGGCCCTGACGCACGAGCGCCGGAGAGCGCGCGCCGGTCGCCGCGTCCTCGAACAGGATCTTGACGTCGCGCGCCCGCGCGTCGGTCCCGTTGATGCGATACGCCGATCCCGCCTCGCGCTCGATACGGCGCGTGATTTCGATCACGTCGCGGTCGTTAAACTCGACGGGCGCCTTGCGCTCGCGGTTATCGAGAAAGATGGTGACTTCCGCTGCATTGCGGGCGGGGCGGCTGTTGGTACCGGCAAAGATCACATCGTCCATGGCGGCCGCCCGCATGGACTTGTGCGAGGATTCCCCCATCACCCAGCGCAGCGCTTCCAGCAGGTTGGATTTCCCGCACCCGTTGGGCCCGACAACGCCCGTCAATCCGCGCTCGATCAGAAGCTCAGTGGGTTCGACGAACGATTTGAAGCCCACAAGTCGCAGGCGCGTGATCTGCATGGTTTGAAACCCAAGCGCCTCGGCGGCAGTCGCGTATCTCTCAGGCAACCTGCCGCGATTCTGCCTGTGCGTGCAAAGACACACCCCTCATATCGCATTGTTATCCAAAGCAAAAGCCGCACACTCTCAACGAGCGCACGGCTTGAGGAAACCCAATCGCTCCCGCGGCCGGCGTTACTTCTTCTTGGCGGCTTTCTTCCCCGGCGTCTGGCTGAGAGCGGAAGCCGCGGCCGACTTGGCTTCTTTGCTGGCCTTGGGATCGTGGAGGATCTTGCCGGCCTTTGATGCGACGGTCTTGCCGGTCACGTCCTTGGTCTTGGTCTGCGCCATCGCAGATGCTGCAACGGACTTTTCGTCCTTCGACGCGGTCTTGCTGTGAAGAACCTTGGACGCTGCGGACGCAGTCTTTTTACCGGTCGATGCCGATTTTGTCATGGTTTCCAAATCCCTGTGCCAACGCGGTGCACTGAGGAAAGAGCTAGCTGATTCGCAATTGACACAGCCGTGTCGCACAAGCCACAACCGCGTCGATCCCCAATAAAATTGAACCCGAGAGGCCAAATGTCGAGCGCCGCCCTGCAACAGACCATCGAAGCCGCGTGGGAAGCCCGCGACACGCTCAATTTCGCGACCAAAGGACCCGTGCGTGAAGCCGTCGCAGCAGCCCTGGAAGCGCTCGATAACGGCAGGCTGCGCGTCGCGGACAGATCCTCGGGAACTTGGACGGTCAATCAATGGCTGAAAAAGGCCGTGCTGCTCTCGTTCCGGCTCAACGACAACACGATGATTTCGGGCGGCCCGGGCGGCTCGTCCTACTGGGACAAGGTGCCCGTAAAATTCGCCGGTATGGGCGAAGCCGAATTCCGCCAAGCGGGCTTCCGCGCGCTACCGGGCGCCGTCGTGCGCCGCTCGGCCTACATCGCGCCCGGCGTGATCCTGCTTCCATCGTTCGTGAACGTTGGCGCCTACGTCGACAGCGGCACGATGGTCGACACCTGGGCGACGATCGGCTCGTGCGCCCAGATTGGCAAGAATTGCCATATTTCCGGCGGCGCCGGCATCGGCGGCGTGCTGGAGCCATTGCAGGCCGACCCCGTGATCATCGAGGACAATTGCTTCATCGGGGCGCGTGCGGAAGTGGCCGAAGGCGTCCACGTGGGCGAAGGCAGCGTGCTGTCGATGGGCGTCTACCTCGGCGCGTCCACGACCATCATCGACCGCGCAACCGGCGAGAAGATGTTCGGCAAGGTCCCGCCCTACTCGGTCGTCGTGTCCGGCTCGATGCCCGGCAAGGCGTTACCCGACGGCTCGCCAGGACCGGGCCTCTATTGCGCCGTCATCGTCAAGCGTGTCGACGCCAAGACCCGCAGCAAAACCAGCATCAATGAACTGCTGCGGGACTGACCTGCACACAAACTCCTGGGTCGAGGGGGGAGCCCCTCGCCTTCCCTTATTCCTGCTTCGAGCCCCCGCGCCAGAACAAGCTCTTAAGCCCGCGCAACATCGCAACCCCAGCGATCAGCACAATCACGAACCCTTTTTTCAAAAACGCCAGCGCCAGCGCAAGCAGGCCGAGCTTAGCGGCAATCTTGCCAGCGATGAGCCCGCCGATACCATAGGCGGCAAGCTTGTCGGTGCTCGGCACATAGTCGGCATAACGGAAGCCCTGCTGGAATTCGGGCATGGCCATCACGCCGGGGATGACCTTCTGAATTTCTTCGAGCTGCTTCATATCGCCGACAAAGTTCATCTTCAGCACGCCTTTGCGCCCGAGCGCGCGCACATCATAATTGAGCGTATGGTTCGGCTTGCCGTCGAATTCGATTTCTTTCGCCCAGTGCAGTTTGTGCGTCTGGGGATCATAGTACGGCGGCGAGGCCCACCCAACGAGCCTCATCGTGCCGAACCCGGCCTTATCCCGCTCCGCACTGGCTTCCGCCGTCCCGGCCTGCATGGTCTTGAGCAGTTCGCCGTAGTCCATGTTCTTGGCGTCGTCGTCCGAGACGAAACCGTCGTCGTCATAGGTGATGACGGCAGCCCAAGTATCATCGAGCGGCGTCTTGTTGGCCGGCATGAGCATGCCGCGCACGGCACTTGCCGACGACGGCGGATTGCCCCACACCTCGGTGAGCATGCGGCGCGAATCCATTTCACCGAAAAAATAATAGTCGGCCGGCACCGTCATCTTGACGCCGATCCCCGGCAAAGTGATGGGCCCCTGCTGATAGTCGAACCCGTCGGCGAGTTTGGTTGCCTCCGGGTTGTTAAAGGTCGCGTTCGGAAACAGCTCCTTGAACGCCTTCGCCTCGACGCTCCCGCTCACGGAGTTTGGAAGGCTAGCGAGCATCGCCAGCGCAAAAACAAAACGTTTCATGAATGGCTCCATATTTTCTGCCGACCCGAACCGGGGCAACCCTCCCGCCCCAGTCTCTCCGTCGCCTGACTAAACCGCCAACGAAATGCTTTGGCAAGTCGGGTTTGCCCGCGTTTTGCCGGTGGCAAGCGACTAGCCCTTGACGGTGAGCTTCGAGCTTGATCAAACGGCGGTATGTATCGCACGCTCAATCCGCAAATGATCGTCGCCACGCTGGACCGGCTCCAGGCGCGTATCCATGAGCGGTTTCCCCAGGCAGGGCTGGGCAGGGTCTGCGGTGAATTATGCGAGATTTCCAGGCGCGCCCACCGGCGCGTCGAAAAGATCGAGCGCCCGGCCTACGTGCTGCGCACGGTGATCGCGCTGTTCGTCGCGGCGGGCCTCACGTTGCTGGCGTACGTCGCGCATATGTTGTTCATGATGCAGAAGGCCAGCAACGATCTGTTCTCCACGATCCAGGCCGTCGACGCATCGTTCAACATCGTCGTTCTGACCGGGGCCTCGATCTACTTCCTGGCCTCGCTCGAAGAGCGCATGAAGCGCTGGCGCACGCTCAAGGCGCTCAACGAACTGCGATCGATCGTGCACGTGATCGACATGCATCAGCTGACAAAGGACCCGATGATGATGGATGGGCCACGCACGGCGGCGTCGCCCGAACGTCATATGTCGCCCTTCGAGCTGACGCGCTATCTCGACTATTGCGCGGAAATGCTGTCGCTAACGGCCAAGATCGCTGCGATGTATTCCCAGTCGAGTTCGGACGGCATCGTCATCGAGGCCGTCAGCGATTTGACGACCCAGACAACCGACCTGTCGGCGAACGTCTGGCAGAAGATTGCGCTGGTGCACGCAACGGCCGCCCGCCCAACCTTGCCGGGTACCGAGGATGCCAAACCGGTCGTAAATGGCCCCACAACGTCCCATGCAGCCGATGCAGCTTGATCCAACCGATCCCGTGGCGCTGACGAAGGCGCTGATCCGCTGCGAGAGCGTGACGCCGGCCGATGCGGGGGCTCTTGACGTCGTGAAAGCAGCGCTAAGCCCGGCTGGATTCCGCTGCGACCGCAAAGTGTTCGTTGAGGCCGGCACGCCCGACATCGACAACCTCTATGCCCGCCGCGGCCAAACCGGTCCCAACCTTTGTTTTGCAGGTCATACCGATGTTGTGCCGGTGGGCGATGCTTCAGGGTGGACATCCCCACCATTTGAAGCGGTGATCAAGAGCGGCGTTCTGTACGGGCGCGGCGCTGTCGACATGAAGGGCGCAATCGCCTGCTTCATCGCCGCCACCCACCGTTACCTCGCAGCCCACCCCGAAGCGCCTGGGTCGATTTCGCTGCTGATTACGGGCGATGAGGAAGGCCCCTCGATCAACGGCACAGTGAAGCTGCTCGCCTGGCTAAAGGAGCGCGGCGAGACGCTCGACGCCTGCCTCGTGGGCGAGCCGTCGAACCCACAGGCGCTCGGCGATGAAATCAAGATCGGCCGGCGCGGCTCGCTCAACGGCGAGATCGTGGTCCACGGCAAGCAGGGCCATGCGGCCTATCCGGCCAAAGCCGACAATCCCGTGCCCAAGCTCGTGTGGCTGCTCGACCGGCTGTCGTCGCTGGTGCTGGATACGGGCACCGCGAACTTCGAGCCCTCGAACCTCCAGGTGACGGTGCTCGAGGTGCCCAATACGGCGACCAACGTCATCCCGGCGCTGGCGAGAGCGAAGTTCAACATTCGCTATAACGACCTGCACACGCGCGCGCGAATCGAAGAATGGGTGCGGCTGCAGTGCGCGGCAGCGGCGCGTGCGTCCGGCGCTCGCTACGACCTGACATTTTCGGGAACGGGCGACGTGTTCCTCACGAAGCCCGGCCCGCTGGTCGCAACGCTGAGCCAGGCGGTGCACGCGATCACCGGACGCACACCGGCGCTGACGACTGGCGGCGGCACCTCGGATGCGCGCTTCATCCAGGCCTATTGCCCGGTGGTCGAATTCGGCCTCGTCAACGCGACGATCCATCAGGTGGACGAGCGCGTGGCGGTCGCCGACCTGGAAACGCTGACGCAGATTTACCAGCGCTTTATCGCGGGCTTCTTCGCGGCCCACGGCTGACCGGCTGGCACGAAACCCACGCCCGAGAATTTGTCACAAACCTGTGACAATCGGGAATTTTAAACCGCGCGCGCGGGTCCTATCCCCGTCGCCCGTTTGCGACCGCAACGAGCAGCCCGCGGGCTGTCTCGCGAAGGACCTCTCACACCGAGCGTTTGAAAGGACTTTGCCATGAAAACATTTGCCACCATTGTTCTGGTTGCCGCCACGACCTTCGCAACCAGCGCCACCGCCGCCCACCGCTTGCACCGCCAGGCCGCCTATCACCCTTCGCAAACCGAGAAGGCCATTCCCGCGTCTGACGCCAGCAACAAATGGCTGGTGCGGTTCTGGGAAGAAAAGCTGCTAGGCAGCGGCGGCTGAAGCGCCCGTCCAAAGGCGTGGGGTCCAGGGGACTAGCCCCCTGGCCTTCACTTGACTCATAGTGGCGCCCAAGCCGCGGGGACGAAGCGGTAGCCGTTACCCTCGCGCCCGATATGACCAAAGCCCGGGAACGGCATGTGCATGCCCGCAACCAGGATGCGGTCGGACGCGGCCATGTCGAACAGCTGCTTGCGCGTGGCTGCGGCCGTCTCCGGATCGACATCGAACGCCATGGTCCAGTCCGGCTTTTCGAACATCCATTCGACGATATGCACCGCATCGCCGAAGATCAGCAGCTGCTGGTCGCCCGACGAAATTCGGTAGCCGGTGTGCCCCGGCGTGTGCCCGGGCAGTGCGATGGACGAAATACCGGGCGCGACGTCTGCGGCGTTCGCGATGAGACGCGTGCGCGCCGCATATGGCTTCAAGGACGCGCCCGCGATATCGAAGAAGCCCTTTTGCGAGTCGGGCAGGCGCGTGCGGGTGCCGGCGTCCGCCCAGTACTTGGATTCAGTCTCGCTCAGCACCACTTCGGCGTTGGGAAACACCGCCGCACCCTTCGCGTCGATCAGCCCGGCGGCATGATCGGGATGGGCATGGGTAAGCACGACCATGTCGACGCTGGCGGGATCGAACCCTGCAGCAGTCAAGGCGAGCGGCAGCCCGCCCGCCGTCGGCCCGAACTTATCCGCCGATCCGGTGTCGATCAGGATGGTTTTGTCTCCGCTGTTGACGACGTACGCGTTGATCGCGAGCGTCACCGCCCCCGACGCGGGCACGAAGTATTTGTCGTTGAGCGGCTTGACGCTGTCGGCGGACGCCTTGGGAACCAGCGCCAGAATCGTCCCCTGGTCGAACGTGAGCGTGCCGTCGAGCAGCGCGGTCACTTCCAGATCGCCGACCTTTCGGCGATAGAAGCCGGGCGCCTGCTGGGCGGCAAGCGGCACTTTGCCAAACGCTGATCCGGCCGCCCATCCGCCAATACCTATGGCGGCGGCCCCGCCGGCGGCAACCTTCAACAGAGCGCGCCGGGACGGGATTTGGATATTCGATGGCGAGGACATGCGGTTTCCCTTTCTGGTTGCAAGAGCCGGCCCCGCAGCCCGGGACCGGCGATGAACTGAACTAGAACGTCAGGCCGCTGCCGCCGCCCGCTTCGATGGTCTGCCCGGTGACCCAGCGCGCCCGCGGCCCAGCGAGGAACGCAACGACATCGGCCACATCATCGGGCTTGCCGACCCGCTTCAATGCCTGCTTCGATAGCACCCATTCCCGTGTTTCGGCAGCCCCCGCAAACCCATTCATATCGGTCTCGATGTTACCGGGCGCGACGACGTTGACGGTGATGTTTCGCGCGCCCAGTTCGACCGCCAGCATCTTGCTGAGGTTGTCGACCGCGGGCTTCAGCGCGGAGTAGGCCGCATACATTCCGATCGGCGTGCGTGCGACGATCGAGGAAACCGACACGATGCGCCCGCCGTCGTTGAGCCGTATCGCCCCCTGTTGCGTGATCAAGAACAGCGAACGGAAATTGACCGCATAGATGTCGTCGATCTGCTGCCCGCTCGTGGCTGCGAAATCGGCCCCCACGGCAACGCCCGCGTTGTTGACCAGGATATCGAATTTCATTTGCCCGGTCCGGCGCTTCAGCTCGGCATCGAGCGCCGCAAACAAGGTCGTCGCCGCATCCGTGCTGGCGAGATCCGCCCCGACGGCGAACGCATCCCCGCCGGAAGCCTTTATGGCGGCAACCACCTCGTCGGCAGCGGCTTTGGAGTTGCCGAAGTGAACGGCGACCGTTGCGCCGTCCGCGGCGAGCGTTGTGGCGATAGCGCGCCCGATGCCGCGGCTGCCGCCGGTCACCAGGGCAATTTTATTGGCAAGTGGCTTGGTCATGATCTTGAATCCATGTTGACGGTGCGGGCTGGCCCATCGTGCGGCCCGGCACCTATCTGGGAATATAATTCATTAGTTCAAGAGTGCCGAACTATTGCGTGACAGCGCGTTTAGCTCCATATCGATATCCATGCAACGACCATTTGTTCACCCAGCGCTGGAAGACATCACCCTAGAGAGCGTGCTTTACGCGCTGGCCGATCCGACGCGGCTTGCCATCATTCGCAAGCTCGCCAGCCGCGGCTGCCCCACCAATTGCCAGACGGCAGCCCCCGACAACCTACCCAAATCCACCCAGTCGCACCACTATCAGGTGCTGCGCGAAGCAGGCCTGATCCGCTCCGAACGCCGTGGCACGGAAGTCGTGAATACGTTGCGTTGCGGCGAAATCGACGGCAAATTCCCAGGCCTGGTGCCCGCGATCATGAAGGCCGCCAGCCTGTCACTGCCCGATTGCGACGGCGGCAAACCCGCAGCCTGAAGGCTCGCAGCACCAGCACTACAAATTCCTCAAGCCGAGCGGCAACTTGCGCGCGGAACCTTAGGTTCAATGTCGCGTTATTGCCTGACGACGGACTGCAACCGTCGGGTGTCCTTGGTGGGTGGGAGTGGTGAGCGATGTTGGCATGTACCGAGGTCCAGAACTTTAAGCAGCGCAAGAATGCTTCGCGCTTGATACCCGTAGACGCCCGCGCCCGCCAACCCAAGCCGAGCACTGCCGACACCGCACAGACCTCGTTTCCGTCGACAAACCTGAACGGCATGTCAGCGCATGAACTCGAAGAGCTACGCAAGCTGTTCGCCTGAAGCCGCTTAGTCGAAGCTTCGACCATCGAGGACGTTTCCATGACAAGCCCCCTGTACGGACGAACCCGCCTTGCTAGAGCATTTTCCGACGAAGTGGCTGCCGGTTCGTCGAAGAAAATGCGACAAAATCAGGAATCTAGAGTAAACTTCCGACTCCGTAAGATCGGAATTTGTTCTAGCAGCGTTCCCGCCGTTGCCATGGTGTTGGCGCTGTCAGGCTGCGCCGACGGGCGGCTTGATGGGCGGCTTGATGGCGGATACAGCGGCGAGGAGGGGCGATCCTTTTCGGGAGTGCACAGTCCTGCATTTACCAGTGGTGCAGACTGGACCGGGTCGCATCTCAGTACCTCGAAGATCGAGTATCGCGGCGGCCGCGATCCGGTGAGCGGCATGGCCTACGTTCAAGAAGGCGCACCCCGCTAACCCTCGCACCACTTACCGAGCCGCGCTAGAAATGCTGAGCATTTCTGCAGTTCGGCCTTTGCGATCCATTCGTTCGCGGTGTGCGCCTGCGCAATATCGCCCGGCCCGCAGATGATCGACGAACTACCCGCTTCCTGGAACAGCCCCGCCTCGGTCGCATACGAGACCGCAAACGTCTCGTTCTGGCCGGCGAGCTTCAAGACCAGCCCCGCCAGCTCGGAATCGGGCGACGCGATGAACGGCGCCACCTGATTGGTCTGCTGGATGGTGATCGAAGCCTCCTTGGCGACCTTGCGCATCTCGGGCAAGCAGCGCTTTTCGGCAAAGGTGCGCAGTTCGCGCTCGATTCTGCCGGTATCCGTCGAGTGCAGCGCGCGCACCTCGAACCCGAACCACGCCGAAACGGGCACGATATTGGACGCCGTTCCGCCTTCCATGCGCGTGACCTGCAGTGTGGCGTACGGCGGGTCGAACCGGGGCTGGGTATCGGCCTTGAGCTCCTCCTCGATCCGCGCGAGCTCGCCGAGCAGTCGCCCAGCGTAGGTGATCGCATTGACGCCCAGATGCGACATGCTCGAATGGCTTGCGCTACCCCGCACGTCCACATGCCAGCGCACCGGACCCTTGTGGGCATCGACCACCCCCATGCTGGTCGGCTCGCCGACGATCACCATCCGTGGCACGGGCAGCCCATGCCCGAACTCGGCAATCATCGGCCGCACGCCGACGCAGCCGATCTCCTCGTCATAGGAGAAGGCGAGGTGGATCGGAGTTTTGAGCTTGCACGCAGCGAATTCGGGCACCGCCGCCAGCACGCAAGCAAGAAACCCCTTCATGTCGGTCGTGCCGCGCCCTGCGACCCGGTCGCCCAGGTCGGCAAGCTGGAACGGATCGGTGTCCCACGACTGTCCGTCGACGGGCACGACGTCGGTATGGCCCGAGAGCGCGACACCGGGCACTCCGGCTGGACCGATGGTCGCAAACAGGTTCGCCTTGGCGCCGTCGGGCGAGCGCACGAGGCGGCTCACGACCTTGTGGTGGACAAGGTAATCCTCGACGAATCGGATGAGGGCGAGATTGCTTTTGTGGCTCGTCGTATCGAAAGCTACGAGCCGGTCCAGCAATTCAAGCACGGAGTAGACCGGTGGTGTCATGGGATTGGGTGCGGCTTCAGTTCAAACTGCGGATGGCGTAGGGGCTGTCGAGCGAAAACGCCGGGATTTTTACGCTGAACGCGGGTCCGTGCTGGGTGGTCACCTGGTAGGTGCCTGACATGATGCCCGACGGGGTTTTCAGGGGGCACCCTGACGTGTAGGTGAAACTTTCCCCAGGCCCGATCAGCGGGGTCTGGCCGACGACGCCGGGCCCCCGCACTTCTTCGGTGCGCCCTCCCGCATCCGTAATCCGCCAATGCCGCGAGAGAAGTTGTACGGGCTCCAGGCTCTCGTTCACGATATCCACTGTGTAGGCCCAAAAGAAATAGCCCTCGTCCGGCGTGGACCGGTCCTCGATGTATGCAGGCTTGACGCGGACGAGAATGCCGCGGGTCTGGGCTTCGTACATGGTATCCTGCGGACGTTGAAACCTACGGGATAAGTCTACGCGCACACCGCGGGCTTCCGCAATCGCTTGTCGCAGCCAGGGGCGGTCCGCCGCCCCCGCCAAAGCGCCAGCACGTGAAAGCAGCTCCCGCAAGTAAATGTAGCCCCCTTGCAAGCCGAGCAGCGGCTTCGGGAGCAAAGAGACCCGGCGGCGGTCCGCCGCCCCCGCGGAGGGCCAGTGAGCGCAGCGACCGGTGCGGCCCGTGAGCGCAAACAACCGCCCTGCGCGGTTTCGCCATACCCGCGATGGCGGCCTTAGACAGTGGTTTTCTTGACACCCCCTATGGCGCTGACTATGACACGGCCAACTCTTTGAACCACCCATCCCATTTCGGACCCGGGGAACATACGCTATGGCCGCTTCGAACACACCGCCAGCTAGCGGCTCGGGGGACGGTCATGGCGACATGACCCCCGAGGAACGGGAAGCCTTCAAAAAGCGGGCAGACGAGCTTGGTAAGCGGCTGGAAGCAGCCAAAAATCAGGGGTCGTCGGCTCCCAAGCCCGGAGCGGTGGCAAGCGACACCGCGGCCAACAACGACGCTTTGGGCAAGGCGATGCGGATCTCGACGGAGCTGATCGGCGGTGTCGTTGTCGGCTGCGGCCTCGGGTGGTTGATCGATCGCGCCTTGGGAACGTGGCCTGCGTTCTTCATCGTGTGCTTTTTGCTCGGCTCAGCCGCCGGCATGATCAATGTGGTTCGCGCAGGCACCGCCATGAAAACGGGCGCGAGCAATCCCAAAGCCGGACCCTCCGTCCGGGACGACGACGACGAAACGTAGGTTGAGACTGCATTTCGACGGCAAATTAGACGGCAAATTAGACGGCAATTTCAAGGGGGACGCTAGGTGTCAGCCAGTCACGATAAGCAACTTGGCTTGATGTCTTCGCTGGCGGCGATCGCCGGAGCGCAGGCGCTGTATGGCGTCAGCCCCGCTTGGGCGGAAGGCGCAGCGCACAGCCCGATTCATCAGTTCGAGATCAACAACCTGATCCCGCTCAAGTTGTTCGGCTTCGACGCTTCGTTCACCAACGCTTCGCTTTATATGGTGTTGGCGCTGAGCCTCATCAGCTTCTTCCTGATTTCCGCGATGCGCCAGGGCGCTCTGGTGCCTGGCCGCATGCAGTCGCTCGCCGAGCTGACCTACAAGTTCGTCCACGACACGGTGCGCGAGAACGTTGGCGAAGAAGGCATGCACTTCTTCCCCTTCGTGTTCGCACTGTTCATTTTCGTGCTGGTGCTGAACGTACTGGGCATGATCCCGATCCCGGGCGTGACGTTCACCGTGACGAGCCAGATCGTGGTGACGGCGGCGCTTGCGTTGCTCGTCATCCTGATCGTGATCGGCTACGGCCTATATGTCCACGGCCTCGGCTTCTTCAAGCTGTTCGTTCCCTCGGGCGTACCCGCTTGGCTGCTGCCGCTGCTGATCCCGATCGAAGTGATCTCGTTCATTTCGCGCCCCATCAGCCTCTCGGTTCGGCTGTTCGCCAACATGTTGGCCGGCCATATCGCGTTGAAGATCTTCGCGGGCTTCGTCGGCACCCTGCTGGCGGCCGGCGTCTGGGCCATCCTGTCTCCGCTGCCGATGGCGCTGACGGTCGCGTTGACGGCCCTCGAAGTTCTTGTCGCCGTGCTGCAGGCCTACGTGTTTGCGGTGCTGACTTGCATTTACCTGAGCGATGCCGTCCACGGCGCGCACTGATCTTCAGTTCCCTTCCGCCTTATCCACGCTTCAACCCTAAGGAGACGACACTATGGCTGCTGAATCTCTCGAAATCGCCAAGCAGACGGCTGTTGCTGCCAAGTACATCGGCGCGGGCATCGCCTGCCTCGGCATGGCCGGCGCTGGCATCGGTCTCGGCAACCTGTTCGGTCAGTTCCTTTCTGGCGCCCTGCGCAACCCCTCGGCTGCTGACGGCCAGCGCGGCACCCTGCTGCTCGGCTTCGCCTTGACGGAAGCTCTCGGCATCTTCTCGCTGCTGATCGCTCTCCTGCTGCTGTTCGCAGTCTAAGCGAACCTCACGTCTCGTCTCAAGGTGAGGCGCCCCGTTTGCGGGGCGTCTCGTCCCTGTTTTTTATGGCGCGGTTTCTTCTTTTCGCGGTTTAACGAGGTCAGCCCATGGCAGGCACAAGCGAGCACGGCACTCCGGCGCTCAACACCGGCACTGAAGCCCATGGCGGCGGCGCGGCCGCAAGCTTTCCCCCGTTCAATCCCGACACGTTCGCGCCCCAGTTGATCTGGCTCGCGCTGACGTTTGCCGCGCTCTATTACATTCTCTCGCGCAAGGCGCTGCCCCGCATCGCCGACGTGCTGGAAGAACGCGCCAATCGCATCAAGCGCGATCTCGACGCCGCCGAACGCCTGAAGGGCGAAACCGACAAGGCGCTCGCCACCTATGAGCAGGCGCTCAACGACGCCAAATCCAACGCCGGCGGCATCGCGAAGGAAACCCGCGCCAAGCTCGCAGCCGATGTCGACCGCGAAAAGACCGCCGTCGACGCCCAGATGAACGCCAAGGTGACCGAAGCCGAAGCCCGCATCGCGGCGACCAAGACGAAAGCGCTCGCGAGCGTCAACGACATCGCGGCCACGACAGCGGCGGCGATCGTGAGCCAGCTGATCGGCCATGAAGCAACCGCCGACGAAGTGAAAAACGCACTCGCACATCTCCCGGGGAAATGACGATGGAATGGATTCACAACCCCGAATACTGGGTTCTCGTCGCGTTTTTGATCTTCATTGCCATGATCTGGCGCGCGGGCGTCCCCGGCCAGATCGCCAAGGCTCTGGACGGCCGCGCCGACACCATCCGCAACGAGTTGGATGAAGCCCGCCGCCTTCGCGAAGAAGCCCAGACGCTCCTGGCCGACTATCAACGAAAGCAGCGCGAGGCCGAAGGCGAAGCGAAAATCATCGTCGACAACGCCAAGCGCGAAGCCGAGTCGATGGCAACCGAGACCCGTAAGCAGCTGGCCGAGGCGTTGGAACGCCGCACCAGGCAGGCGGAGGAAAAAATCGCCCGCGCCGAAGCCCAGGCTATTGCCGACGTTCGCCAGACCGCCGTCGACGGCGCACTGGCCGCCTCCGCCAAGATCCTGGCCGCCAAAGCCACAGGCAACACGGCCACAAGCCTCATCGACGCCAGCATTTCTGATCTGCGATCGAAGTTGAACTGAAGTAACCCGGTTCAATTCGGACAACGGATTGAACATGACGCCGCAGACGATTGTCAAACCGATCGAAGGGCTGGCAAGACTTCTGGGAATGCTGCTGGCCTTCGTGCTTTTCCTGGCCACATCTCCCGTTATCGCGGCCGGCGCGCTCGTCTGCCTCGCTTGGCGCTATTGGGCGTACGTGCGAGGAACGGCAGTGCCCGCCGAAATCGTCGGTTGGACGCGCCAGCATGACGGATCGGACGCCGGTAACACCCCGGTTTACTTATATTTTCCAACCGTCAGCTTTCAAACCTCTGACGGCGCCATGCGTCAGCTGATTTGGAATACCGGCCGGGAAGAACCCGTCTGGCCGCCCGATCAACCCCTGCGCGTCCGCTACGTGATGAAGCCTTGGTTTTTCGCAAGCCCCGACGACCAGACGGTGTTCATCGGCCATGCGGTCGGGCTGCTGGTCGCGGGCCTGAGCGGAGTAATGGTACTGGCGGCCATCTTGACCGTTCGGCAGTGACCAGCAGCAGGCGCGTCGCCCTGAGCTCCAGCCAGTTAGCTCGCCAACAGTTTTCCGAGCCGCGCGACGCCGTCGGCAATCTGCGCTTCGGTCGGCAGCGAATAGCTGAGCCGGATGGTATTGGCACCCGCGCCCCCTGCGAAAAACGCCGACCCCGGCACGAACGCGACATTGAATTCTTCCACCGCCCGCTTGAGCAGCTTGGACCCGTTGAAATGGGGCGGCAGCGTCAGCCAGATGAACAGCCCACCCTCCGGCTTGGTCCAGGTAACGCCTGCCGGCATATGTTTGAGCAACGCCTCATGCATGGCGTCCCGGCGCGGCCGGTAGAGCGCCCGAGCCTTTTCGACCTGCGTAGTGTAAGTCCGCTCGGCGAGACGGTGCATCACCATCTGGTTTATGTTCGACGTGTTGAGATCGGATGCCTGCTTGATCAGCACGACCCGGCGCACGATCGGCTCGGCCGCGCACACCCAGCCGATCCGCAGCCCCGGCGTCAGAGTTTTCGAGAACGTGCCGCAATAGATCACGCGCGAACGGTTGATGTCCCCGCCATGGCGGGCGACATCGATCGCCTGGATGCAAGGAACCGTCTCACCCTCGAACCGCAGGGCGGAATAGGCGGTGTCCTCGAAGATCGGCGCATCGAGTTCCCCGGCAAGGTCGAGCAACCCCTCGCGCTGCGCACGCGTCAACGTCTCGCCCGACGGGTTTGCGAAATCCGGCACGACATAGAGAAACTTGACGCTGCCGCCCTGCTTGGCCGCAGCTTCCACGTACGACTGCGGCGTGCGGTTGCCGTGCTTGGGCGTGATCGTGTCGTAGTGAGGTTCATACGCCGAAAACGCCTGCAACGCGCCCAGATACGTTGGCGCTTCGACGATCGCGGTGTCACCCTCGGTCAAGAACAATTTGCCCAGGAATTCGAGCGCCTGCTGCGACCCCGACGTGATGACGATGTTGTCGGGTTTGCACGGCACGCCGAGCAAGCCCATGTGCTGCGCGATCCATTCCCTGAGCGGCTCAAAGCCCTCGCTGACCGAATATTGCAGCCCGCACGCCATTTGCACGGGATCGGTGAGGATGGCGCGATAGGCCTCCTTGGCCTCGTCCGCCGGAAACAGCACAGGATCGGGAATGCCGCCGCCGAACGAGATGATGCCAGGCCGGTTAAGAACCTTCAGCAGCTCGCGAATTTCCGACGCCTTCATGCCGTCGGCCCGGCGGGCGTAACGCGGCTCGGTCGGCATCAACGGGTCCATCGGCTCGTCCTTCATGGTGCGCTTTCTTTGGGTCGCCGCGCCACGAGGTACGGCAGGCCGGCTGCGCCTGCACGCCAACCAGCAGCATTGAAATCAGAATGAGCGTCAACTTGTCAGCGAAGCAGCCCGCGCTGTCAATTGTCGCGACGCGAGCTATCCGGCCGCCGTTCGATAGCCTCGCTTGCGTGCCGCGGCGGCCTGCCAGCTGCAGCGGCCCCGCAAGTCCGCCGATCCGAACCTGCCAGAAAGTACAATTTTCTTTCGTTGCCGGGTGCCGCTATTTGGGCCACGCTATGCTCAACATAGCATAACGACAAAAAAAGCCCCCGGAGGATCGTTCACATGCAACACGTTTCCATGGAAAAACTACAAGGCAAGCTGGTCATCAAGCCTCGCTATGAGAACTTCATCGGCGGCAAGTGGGTTGCCCCCGTGAAGGGCCAGTATTTTGAAAATCTGACGCCCGTCACCGGCCAGAAGCTGTGCGACATCGCCCGCTCGAGCGCCGAAGATATCGAGTTGGCTCTCGATGCCGCTCACAAAGCGCGTGAAGCCTGGGGCAAGACCTCGCCCACCACGCGGGCCAACATGCTGAACAAGATTGCCGACACAATCGAGAAGAACCTCGACGTGCTGGCGATGGTCGAAACCCTCGACAACGGCAAGCCGATCCGTGAGACGACCCACGCCGACCTGCCGCTCGGCGTCGATCACTTCCGCTACTTCGCCGGCTGCGTCCGCGCCCAGGAAGGCTCGCTCTCCGAAATCGACCACGACACCGTCGCCTATCATTACCACGAGCCGCTCGGCGTGGTCGGCCAGATCATCCCCTGGAACTTCCCGCTGTTGATGGCGATTTGGAAGCTCGCTCCTGCTTTGGGTGCTGGCAACTGCGTCGTGCTTAAGCCGGCCGAGCAGACGCCCCTTGCTATACTCGTCCTTGCCGAGATGATCGCCGACATCCTGCCGCCGGGTGTACTGAACATCGTCAACGGCTTCGGCATCGAAGCCGGCAAACCGCTCGCGACCAACCCCCGCATCGCCAAAATCGCGTTTACGGGTGAGACCACGACGGGCCGTCTGATCATGCAGTACGCCTCTGAAAACATCATCCCGGTGACGCTGGAACTGGGTGGCAAGTCCCCCAACATCTTCTTCGCCGACGTGATGGACGCCGACGACGAGTACTTCGACAAGTGCCTCGAAGGCTTCACCATGTTCGCGCTGAACCAGGGCGAAGTCTGCACCTGCCCCAGCCGCGCGCTCGTGCAACGTTCGATCTATGAGAAGTTCATGGAACGTGCGCTGGCCCGCGTCGCCAAGATCAAGCAGGGCCACCCCCTCGACGCCAGCACGATGATCGGCGCCCAGGCATCGAACGACCAGCTCCAGAAGATCCTGTCGTATATCGACATCGGCAAGCAGGAAGGCGCCCGCCTGTTGATCGGCGGCCAGCGCGCAGACCTCGGCGGCGAACTGTCGGGCGGCTATTACGTCCAGCCGACCGTGTTCGAAGGCCACAACAAGATGCGCATCTTCCAGGAAGAAATCTTCGGGCCAGTGCTGTCGGTCACGACCTTCGACACCCACGAAGAAGCGCTCGCAATCGCCAACGACACACTCTACGGCCTCGGCGCCGGCGTGTGGAGCCGCAACGGCACCACTGCCTACCGCTTCGGCCGCGCGATCCAGGCCGGCCGCGTGTGGACCAACTGCTACCACATGTATCCCGCGCACGCAGCCTTCGGCGGCTACAAGAAGTCCGGCATCGGCCGCGAGAACCACAAGATGATGCTCGACCACTACCAGCAGACCAAGAATATGCTGGTGAGCTATAGCCCGAAGGCACTCGGCTTCTTCTGACACTTCTCCCCTCCTCCTCTGCGGGGAGGGGAAACTCCGCGAACTGGAGAATCTCATGGTCGAGCGGGTTGTCGCGACGGACGAAGCGCGGGTTTGGATCGAAACGTTGACGGCGAAGCACGGCACGCTGGCATTCCATCAATCGGGCGGATGCTGCGACGGCAGTTCGCCTATGTGCTTCCAGCAAGGTGAATTCAAGTGGGGCGGTGGAGACGTCCTGCTCGGCAAGATCGGCACCGCCGAATTTCACATCGCAGCCGAACAATACAAGCTGTGGGAACACACCCAGCTCATCATCGACGTAGTCAAGGGCCGCGGCGCAAGCTTCTCGCTCGAAATTCCTGAAGGCATCCGCTTCCTGACCCGCGGCCGCATATTCACGGACGCAGAGTTAGCCGAACTTAAACCTACCCCCCCAAGCGTGCGACCCGCGGTCTGATCCGCCCCGCTAAACCAGTCTCATTGGAGCAACCCCCATGGCCGGCCCGACCCTTCGAGATCTGCTGCAGCTTCCGACCGTCCCGGCGCCCTTGTCGAAATCCGCGCTGATCATGATTGATTGCCAGAACACCTACCGGCACGGCGTCATGCAGCTGGAAGGCGTTGAACCCGCACTCCTGATTTGTGCCGAATTGCTGGAGCGGGCCCGCTCGGCAGGCACACCCATTATCCACATCCAGCACGATGCAGGCGTGGGCACGCCCTACGATGTGCGCGCCCAAATCGGCCGGATCGCAGATATCGTCGCCCCGCGCGAAGGCGAGCCGGTCATCACCAAGGCCTATCCAAGTTCGTTCGAAAAGACCGATCTCGACGCCAGGCTCAAATCCTACGGCGTGACCGATCTGGTGCTGGCAGGGTTCATGACCCACGTCTGCGTGAACTCGACAGCGCGGGCCGCGTTCAATCATGGTTATCGCCCGAGCGTCGTCGCATCCGCAACGGCAACCCGGTCGTTGCCCAAGGTCGGCGGCGGCTCCCTGCCCGCGCAAGAGGTCCAAGAAGTCGCGTTGGCAGCCCTGACCGACATTTTCGCCATCGTCGTGCCGGATGCGTCAGGCGTCCCTGCCTGATTGTCTCATCGCTGCCTTCCTGATCAGCAGCTACGGCGGCAATGGTGTCGAAGTCGCGCGGCTGAAGTCGCGGTCCTGCTCCGCGCGGCACGATCACGACGGCAAAATGTGATGGGACAGCGTGTAGCAGCGGGTGATCGATATCGTTGTCCGCTGCCGCTGCAGCGCGACGCGTCACTGACGGCTCGAAACCCCGAAAACGTATGGACGTCAACCGCGACGACCGGCGCGCATCAGCACCCAGACGGCGACCGACGTCAGGCCTGCGATGGCGGCCAGCGACAGAACTTTGACGGAAACTTCGGCAAACGCAGCGCGCGGGAGCACATCGAGCACCACGAACGAGCCCAGAACGGCCAGCGCCAGCACCGCCATGAGCGCAACGAGCTTGAGCGCTCCGCCAACGCCGGAACTATGCAATTCGCGCGTATCGGCAACCATGCGTCGCTCCTGGCGGCTGATGGGCAAAGACGTAACAGCGGTCACGCTATCAAAGGGACGTAAACGCCGCGTTACCCGGCGCCGGGAACCGCGCGATCGAACCCGACCAGGATTTCGAATTCGCCAGGACGCGAACCTTCGGGAATGGGAATCGTGATCGCCTTAACGGCCGAGAAATAACCGATCGGCTTGTCGACCTGAATATCGACGTCGACCTTGAGCTTGTCGGTCGCGATCTTCTCGCGCTTTGCGTCGGTGACGGTGATAGTGACGGGCAGCTGGATGACGCCGCTCTTGCCCTTGGGTCCGAGCAGCACCCGGCCGGCGAAGCCGTACCGAACGGTGACCTTGCCTGGTTCGATCTGGCACTCGCGGCCGGTTTTGGTGATCTCGCCGCGATGGATGATGGCGAGACCGTCGCCCAATCGTCCGGCTTCGTAAATCGTGAGGTTGTTGTCGCGCTGGCCGACGACAAACCGCGGACAACCGCCCGCATCGCTCCCGATGGCCGCCGGCGCCGAACCATCGCCCGACTTGGCCGCCGACAGCAGCTGGTCTTCCGAAACGGTCTTCACGTCGCTTTTGGCGGCCGTGGGGCTGCCGCCGAACACGCTGCTGCCAAGCCCGGACGTGAGTGAAGACATACCGCACCCGGAGAGCGCCATTGCGCCGAGGCTGAGCGCGCCGACCCAGGCACACGTCTTGGCCATGATATTGGCCATCGTCTTGCTGCGTATCAACACTCGTGCCACTTTGTTCTTACGGCCCGCGCCAACATCGATGCCGCCTGATGAAGCATCAGCACGGCCGAAATGAGATGCGAAGCGATTGTCCCCAAACCTGATGCCGACCACCACTTGGTGGCCCAGCACTTTGTAACCAGGCCCAACGTAACCAGCCCCAACGTGATGGACGTCAGGTCTGCTCCCCCCGATACTGTTGCCCTCATTTGTGAAGGCTCTAGTCGTATTCCCCATCAAACTGTATCACCTATGCTGAGGTTGCGCCAAACGTTATGCGGCGTCGAAAACTTGCAGTGAGAAACGGTTCAACGATGTCGTCCGCGCTACCCGATACGCCCCCATCCGTCAGTCCGCCGCGTCCGCCTCTGCGGGTGCTGCTGGCAGCGCCACGCGGCTTTTGTGCCGGAGTCGACCGGGCGATTCAGATTGTAGAACTGGCACTTTCGAAGTTCGGCGCGCCGGTCTACGTGCGCCACGAGATTGTTCATAATCGATTCGTTGTTGACAGTTTGAAGGCCAAAGGTGCGGTTTTTGTGGAAGAAATCGACGAAATCCCCGATACCGCCCAACCGGTGATTTTTTCGGCCCATGGTGTGGCCAAATCGGTACCCCAGGCGGCACGGCTGCGAAATCTATTTGTCCTCGACGCAACGTGCCCGCTGGTCTTCAAGGTCCACAACGAAGCCGCGCGCCATCACCTGGAAGGCCACCAGATCGTGATGATCGGCCATACCGGACACCCCGAAGTCGTTGGCACCATGGGCCAGCTGCCCGCCGGCGCGATCGAGCTGATCGAGACCGAAGCGGAGGCCAGCGCCTTCACGCCGCGCGACCCCGCAAAGCTCGCCTACGTCACCCAGACGACGCTGTCGGTCGACGATACGTCGGCGATCGTCGCGGTACTGAAAAGCCGGTTCCCCGCCATTTCCGGCCCTGCCAAAGAAGACATCTGCTACGCGACGACCAACCGCCAGACCTCGGTCAAGGCGATAGCAGACCAGGTTGAGGCGCTGCTCGTCGTGGGCGCCCCCAATTCGTCGAACTCGCAGCGTTTGGTCGAGGTGGCTGAACGGGAGGGCTGCCGCAAGGCCTATCTCGTGCAGCGTGCCGCCGACATTCCCTGGCAACAGCTGGGAACCATAACGACGCTGGGCGTGACGGCGGGCGCCTCCGCCCCCGAACAGCTGGTCAACGAGGTGATCGACGCATTCCGGACCCGTTATGCGGTGACCGTCGAGGTTGTGGCGACCGCCCAGGAAAACATCGCGTTCAATGTTCCGCGCGAACTGCGCGACACCCCCGCCGCAGCGCAGTAGTCGACATCCATGGCCGTTTACACCGAAGTGACCGACGAAGACCTCGCGGCGTTTCTCGCGCGCTATGATTGCGGCCGCCTGCAGTTCTACAAAGGTATTGCAGAAGGCGTTGAAAATACGAACTATTTAGTCAGGACGGACCGGGGCCGATATATCCTCACGCTGTACGAAAAGCGCGTCAACGTCGCCGACCTGCCGTACTTCTTGAAGCTGAAGCAGCACCTCGCAAAGCGCGGCGTGCGCTGCCCCGTTCCGGTCGCCGACCGCACCGGCGAGACACTGGGCGAACTCAATGGCAGGCTGGCGGCGCTGATCACGTTCCTGGACGGCGTGTCCGTGAAGCGCCCCAAGCTGGACCATTGCGGCCAGCTTGGCCGTGCGCTGGCCGAGTTGCATCTGGCGAGCGCCGACTTCGGCATGTACCGCGCCAACGCCCTTGGGCCTAAAGGCTGGCCGCCGCTTTATGCGCGGTTTTCGAGCCGGGCCGATGAGATCTTGCCGGGCCTGCGGTCGATGATCGAAGTCGAATTGGCGGCCCACGCGGGCGGGCTGCCAGCGGGACTGCCGCAAGGCGTCATCCACGCCGACCTGTTCCCCGACAACGTGTTCTTCGCGGAGGGTCAATTATCGGGCCTGATCGACTTCTATTTCGCCTGCAACGATGCGCTGTCCTACGACATCGCGATCTGCCTCAACGCGTGGTGTTTTGAAGACGGCGACGGCCATGCGTTCGATCGCGCCAAGGGCGCAGCCCTCCTGGCGGGCTATGACGGGGTTCGCGCACTGACCACGGCCGAACGCGCGGCGATGCCGGTGCTGGCCCGCGCCGCGAGCCTGCGATTTCTGCTAACGCGGTCCTATGATTGGCTTAACCAACCGCTGGGCGCGCTGGTGACGCCCCACAATCCGCTCGACTATGTGGCACGGCTGCGGTTCCACCAGCAGGCGCGATCGATTGCAGATTACGGGGGCGGCGCATAATGGCGGGCGATGAACCGGCAGCTTTACCGCCGCCGAAAGCGGTGGTGATCTATACGGATGGCGCGTGCTCGGGAAACCCGGGCCCCGGCGGCTGGGGCGCGATCCTCACCATGGGCGACGCACGCAAGGAGATGTCGGGCGGCGAAGCCAACACGACCAACAACCGGATGGAGTTGATGGCCGCCATCTCGGCGCTTGAGGCCTTGAAAAGTCGCTGCAAGGTAACGTTGTATACCGACAGCAACTACGTCAAGGACGGCATCAGCAAATGGATCCACGGCTGGAAGAAGAACGGCTGGAAAACCGCCGACAGGAAGCCCGTCAAGAATGCCGAGTTGTGGCAGCGCCTCGAACTTGCGCGCGCCAAACATGACGTGATTTGGCAATGGGTTAAGGGCCACGCGGGCCACCCCGAAAATGAACGCGCCGACGAACTCGCGCGTGAAGGTATGGCCCCGTTCAAAGGCAAGCCGAATTCGTGAACGAACTCTGCCGCGGTGCCGCTGCCTGTGCGGTGACAGACGGCCAAGGTTTGCAATTCAACAAGGCGCCAATTCCGTCAAGCCGGCGGGACTAGAGCATTTTCCGACGAAGTGGATACCGGTTCGTCGCAGAAAATGCGACAATATCAAGAACCTAGAGCA
>JANXVY010000017.1 GCA_025351425.1 Hyphomicrobium sp. | reverse complement strand
GCGCTGGTCGTGGTGTGCTGGCACCACGGAACCTTGCCGCAGTTTGCCCAGGCTTTGGGTGCCCAGCCCGGCACGTATCCCGCCCCCTGGGACGACCGCGTGTTCAACCTCATCCTCGCCTGCGATTATCGCGATGGCGCGGTGCCGGCCGTCACCGCGATCACCCAGCCGTTCTGAGCGCGCCACCTATGCCGATGCTGCGGGCGCTGGTAGTGTAGCGCGATAGTGATGGGACGATTGCCGGGGGATTGAATGTCGGAATTCCGGGGGCTCACGGTCTTCCTCTCGTCGACGGCGGCGGACCTGCAGCCGGTCCGCGATGGGGTGCTGACCCACTTGCGCCGGTGCCGGTATGTTCAGCTCTACACGATGGAGGATTTCGGCGCCCGCGATGGCGGGGCGCTCGCCGTCTGCCGTGCCGACGTCAAGCGCAGTACCGTGTTCATCGGCCTCACCGGCTCGCACCGCGGCTGGGAGCCACCGGGCGACAATCAACTCCGCTCCATCACCGAGATGGAATACGACTGGGCCTCCGAGGAGGCGAGCCGCAAGCGGCTGATGTACCTATTCCCGCCGGTTCCACCTCTGCCCCAGCAGACGAGCGAAGCGACCGCGCGCCAGGAGCGCTTCCGCGCCCGCGTGCAAGGCGACAATGTGTGCGATGCCAAGGTGCTGCATGGCGAGCTGAAAGAGCCGGCCGACATTGCCGCAGCGATTGCGACTGCGCTGCTGAATGTGTTTGCCGAGGCAGCGCTTCCGGCGATCCTCGCCAAGGAGGCAGGCACGACGGCCCCGCCGCAGCAGCCCCGACGCGGCATGTTCGGCTGGCTGTTCGGACGCCGCCGCAGGACCGACGACAGCGAACCGCCATCAGCGCCGTCACCCTCGTCGCCGTCAACGGGTGGCGCACCGGCTGCCGACCCGTTCGGCGCCCTCGCAGCCTTCGCCCACGACCCGGCGTATGCGCCAGTGCTCGCCGATCCGGCGGGGTTTGATTTCGACAAGCTGACGGCCGCCGTGGACAGGCGCGCCGCCGAGCACCTAGGCGCGGCATCAAGCGAGCGCCGGGCCGCAGCGCGGGACTATATGCGCCTCGCTGAGCTGGCCAGCGGCTTCGAGGCTGGAAAGGCCCGCGATCTTTATGGCCGCGCCTATGCAGCCGATCCCACGGATGGCAACGCCCTCTATCGGTACGCCGAACTCTGCGCCGCGACCGGGCGCAGCGCCGAGGCCGAAGCCGCGTTCGCCCGCTTTGATCCGGCGGCCGGTGCTGCGGCCGACCTGCGCGGCGCGTACTGGGCGCAACTCGGCTACGGCGACCATTTGGCGCGCAGTGGAGAGCTTTCATCTGCGCGCGGGGCTTACGAAGGCGCGCGTGACGTGGCACAGCGCGAACTGACAGCCGACCCCGGCAATACGGAGTGGCAGCGCGATCTGTCGGTGTCGTATGACCGAGTGGGCAACGTGCTGGTGGCCCAAGGCCAACTGCCCGACGCGTTGAAGGCCTACCGCGATGGCCTCGCCATCGCCGAGCGGCTCGCCAAAGCCGACCCCGGCAATGCCGGTTGGCAGCGCGATCTGTCGGTGTCGTACGACATCGTCGGCGACGTGCTGGTGGCCCAAGGCCAATTGCCCGGCGCGCTGAAGGCCTTTCGCGACAGCCTCGCCATCGCCGAGCGTCTCGCCAAGGCCGACCCCGGCAATGCCGGCTGGCAGCGCGATCTGTCGGTGTCGTACAACAGGGTCGGCGACGTGCTGGTGGCCCAAGGCCAGTTGCCCGGCGCGTTGAAAGCCTTCCGCGATGGCCAAGCCATCTTCGAGCGTCTCGCCAAGGCCGACCCCGGCAATACGGAGTGGCAGCGCGATCTGTCGGTGTCGTACATCAAAGTGGGCGACGTGCTGGTGGCCCAAGGCCAATTGCCCGACGCGTTGAAGGCCTATCGCGACAGCCTGGCTATCCGAGAGCGGCTCGCCAAGGCCGACCCCGGCAATGCCGACTGGCAGCGCGATCTGTCGGTGTCGTACAACAAGGTCGGCAACGTCCTGGTGGCCCAAGGCAACCTGCCCGACGCGCTGAAGGCCTTCCGCGACAGCCTGGCTATCCGAGAGCGGCTCGCCAAAGCCGACCCCGGCAATGCCGGCTGGCAGCGCGACTTGGCACTCTCATTGTGGAAGGTCGCAAATATGTCGGCGCGTCAGGGAAACGGACCCGAGGCACTGCGCGACTTCAAGCGCGGGCGCGATATCATCGCCAAGCTGAAGGTACAGTCCCCGACCACGGCCACCTATTCGAGCGACTTGGCCTGGGTCGACGGACAGATCGCAGCCCTCGGAAAGCAAGCGGCCGGCAAATAACCCCGCAGCCGTTGCGTTTCAAGGTTGCAAGCCGCTGACACAGGCAACGCGGTCTGTGGACGCACCATGCGCGCCTGAGCTGCGTTGCGACGAACCAAAACAACCACCGCCGCTCAAAGCTCAATGACCATGCCATCGTAGGCCGGCTCGATATGAGGGGGCAGTTCGCGGCGCAAGCTCTCGTAGTCGAGGTCGGTCGTCATGTGGGTCAGGATGGCGCGTTTGGGGGCCAAACGCTCGATCCATTCCAGCGCGCGCTTCAGGTGGAAATGGCTCGGATGCGGGGTGTAGCGCAATGCGTCCACGATCCACAGATCGAGCCCGAGGAGGGCCTGCTCAGAGCCATCGACAAAGCCCGAGATATCGGGCGAATAGGCGACATTGCCGAAGCGAAAACCGAGACTGGTGATGTCGCCGTGCTGCTGCAAAACCGGCAACGCTTCGATGGCACCCGCCCCCTCGCCGAGCCGGACGGGCACGCCGGGTGTCAGCTCATGGCTCGCCATGATCGGCGGATAGCTGGAGCCGGGCGCCTGGGTGAAGCAATAGGCAAAGCGCAGCTCCAGGATGGCTTTGGTCGCCGCATCCATGTGGACCGGAATGCGCCGCTTCATGGCGTAGGAGACGAGGCGCAGATCGTCGATGCCGTGGGTGTGGTCGGCGTGATCGTGTGTGTAGAGCACGGCGTCGAGCGCGGTCAGGCGGACATCCAGCAGCTGCTCGCGGATGTCGGGCGGCGTGTCGACGAGGACGGCGGTGCGGCCGTTGGCGTGGGACTTTTCAACGAGCAGCGCACAGCGGCGGCGGCGATTCTTGGGGTTGGCGGGATCGCACTGGCCCCAGTGGCCGCCAATCCTGGGGACGCCCGTCGAGCCACCGCAGCCAAGGATCGTCACGCGCAGGCTCATGCCGCCTCCGCAGGCCGCCGGGCCTTGGTGAACAGGCGGAAGAAGTTGTCCGTCGTGGCGGCCGCAAAGGCTTCCGGCGTCAGGCCGCGCGCCTTGGCGAGTGCCGCCGCCGTGTGGACGACATAGGCCGGCTCGTTGGTGCGCCCCCGGTGCGGCTCGGGTGCCAAAAACGGCGCGTCGGTTTCGACCAGGATGCGGTCGAGCGGAATTTCGCTGGCGAGTGCGCGCAGCGTTTCGTTCTTCTTGTAGCTGACGACGCCGGTGAACGAGACGTACAGCCCCATGTCGAGCGCCCGCATGGCAAGCTCGCGGCCTCCGGTATAGCAGTGCAGAAGGGCCGGAAATGCGCCGTTTGCGTGCTCCTCGCGCAGGATCGCCAGCGTGTCGTCGTCGGCATCGCGGGTGTGGATTTCGAGCGGCATCCCCGTTTCACGCGCGGCCTGGATGTGCGTGCGGAAACCTTCGGCCTGGGCTTGCGGGCTCGCGCCCTTTCGGAAGTAGTCGAGACCTGCTTCGCCGATCGCGACGACCTTAGGGTGGCGGGCAATAGCGAGGATGTCAGCGACCGGAATGCCGCGCTCCTCGTCGGCGTGATTGGGATGGGTGCCGATCGAAGCGAACACGTTGGGATAGCGCTCGATGATCGCGGCCAGCTGGTCGAAGCGGCGGATGTGGGTCGAGATCGTCACCATCGTGCCGACGCCCGCCGCGTGCGCACGCGCAACGATGCCGTCGAGGTCGGCCTCGAAGTCGGGGAAGTCCAGATGGCAGTGGTGGTCGACGAGCATTGTTTTTCTCCCCCTCTTCCCGTCACATCTCGTGACGCAAAGAGGGCCGGGGTGAGGAGCGGCGAAGGGTTCGGAGCCGGCGGCTGCCCCTCACCCTAACCCACTCCCCATGCAAGGGCATGGGGAGAGGGGACTACGCGGGCTTTGACTTCTCTTTCTTCACTTTCGCAGGCTTTGGCGGCGGGGCTTCGGCTTCCGGCTCGACATAGCGGGGGAACACGCCCGTTGGGGCGGGCAATGCGAGACCGGGCTTCAGGCGTCCGTGAGCGCCAAGGCTTGCGAATGCGCGCTGATGTTCGTTCTGGGCCAGCAGATCGAGCAGCTTGCCGGCAGATTGGGGCATCGCGGGCTGGCTCAGGATTGCCAGCTGACGCACGACTTCGGCCGTCACATAGAGGATCGTTCCCTTGCGTTCCAGGGTGTGGCTTTTGTCGAACGGTTTTTCGGACGCGAAATAGCGGTCGCCGTCGCCAATCACCGCCCACACAGCGTCGAGCCAGACCTTGATCGCCTGGGTGTCCATCGCCGCGCGCGCCTTGACGTGGAGACCGTCGGCCAGCGCCAGTATCGCCTTGTCTTCTGCGGTCAGGGGACCAGGCGTCGGGACCACGCCTTCGAAATTCTTGGCGATCATGGACAGCGAGCGCTGCGCGAGGTTGCCAATCCCGTTCGCGAGGTCCGCATTCATGCGCGTCACGATGGCCTCGTGCGAATAGCTGCCGTCATTGCCGAAGGCTGCCTCACGCAGGAAGAAAAACCGCACAGCGTCGCGGCCATAGGCTTCGACGAGGGCGAACGGATCGATCACGTTGCCGACCGATTTCGACATTTTCTCGCCGCGGTTGTAGAGGAACCCGTGGGCGAAGACGCGCTCGGGCAACGGCAGCCCCGCGCTCATCAGGAACGCTGGCCAGTAGACGGCGTGGAAGCGCACGATGTCCTTGCCGATCACGTGCACCTGCGCTGGCCAAAAGTCCTTGCGCGGGTTGTCGCCCGTGTTCAAAAGGCCCGTGGCCGTCACGTAGTTCGTCAGCGCGTCGGTCCAGACGTACATCACGTGCTTGGGGTTGCCCGGCACCGGCACGCCCCAGTCCAGCGTCGCGCGGCTGATGGACAAATCCCGCAGGCCGCCGGAGACGAAACTGACGACCTCGTTGCGCCGTTCCGGGGGCAGGATGAACTCGGGGTGCGCCGCATAATGCGCGAGCAGCCGGTCCTGATACTTCGAAAGCTTGAACAGGTAGGTTTCCTCGGACGTCCATTCGACGGGCGAACCCAATGGCTCGCGGCGCACGCCGTCTTCGCCAACCGTCGTCTCGTCTTCGTCGAAATAGGCTTCCTGGCGAACCGAGTACCATCCGGCATAGGTGTTGAGATAGATATCGCCGGCCGCCTCCATGCGCCGCCACAATTCTTGGCAGGTCTCGATATGGCGCGGTTCGGTGGTGCGGATGAAATCGTCGTGCGCCGTGCCAAGCGCCGTCATCAGTTCGCGGAAGCGGTCTGCGTTCTTGTCGGCGAATGCGAGCGGGGTCAGCCCTTCCTTGAGGGCTGTCTGTTTCATCTTCAAGCCGTGCTCGTCCGTGCCGGTCAGGTGAAACACATCCTTGCCGTCGAGCCGCTCGAACCGTGCAATCGCGTCGGTGGTGATCGCGGTATAGGCATGGCCGATATGGGGGGCGCCATTGGCGTAGAAAATCGGTGTGGTGATGAAAAACCGGCGGGTGTGCGGTGCGGGCATGGGTGGTCCTTACACTGGTGCATCACCCGCCCAGGCTGGCGCGTTCCAGCTTGGCGAATGTGTCCAGGATCAATGTTTTGCGATCGAGATTGAGGGCGTCGGCCTCCGCCTTCTCGCGGTTAAGCGTTTCCCACGCTTCAGCGAACGAGGCAAGCTTGGCCTCGCCGATCAGACGGCCGGCAAGCCCGACGTCGCCGGGGTCGCCCTGCCCGGTCGCGGCGGCGCGAATGAGGCGGGCCAGCGCGCCCGACAGCAGTTCGAAAAACAGCTCGTATTGCTGGCTTGCCGCCGCTGGCGCGAGTTTGTCCGACAGCGCATGCAGCGCCACCCAATCGGGCTTGGGGAGGCTTGCTAAATGTTTCATCAAGCCTTCATTGAGCGCCGTCCCGCCTCCCACCGCGAGGCTCAACGCGCGGCGTGCGCTGCCGCCCGACACCCGCTCGAGCACCGCCCACTCTGCGGCCGAGGGTAGCGGCTTTTCTTCCGTCTCGAGCGCCAGAGTTGCAGCGGCCCGCAAATCTGCCGCGGCGAGTGCCTCCATCGTCAGCGCACGGCAGCGCGATCGGATCGTGGGCAGCAGGCGCCCAGGCTCGTTCGTCACGAGCAGGAAAATCGTACGCGGTGGCGGTTCTTCGAGCGACTTCAGCAGTGCGTTGGCGGCGGAGTTGTGCAGCTCGTCGGCGCTGTCGACGATCACGACCCGCCACGCGTCCGGCTCGGCGCTCATCGCCAGAAACTGCCGCAAGCGCCGTACTTCGTCGACGGGGATAGTGGCTGCGAAACGTTTGTCTTTGACGAGGTAGGGGCGGCGGATCACCAGCAACCCCGGATGGGACAGCGCGCGCACCTGGCGGCTGCCGCTCGTATCGCTGCTGACGGACAGGCTCTTGGCCGCGCAATCGCGTTCGTCGGGCCGGCTCAGCGCCGCGCGGGCAAAGCGATAGGCGAGCGTCGCCTTGCCGATACCGGCAGCTCCAGTCAGCAGCCAGCCATGGTGCATGCGGCCCTGCGCCAGGCCTTGGGCAAGTATCTCCTCGGTTGCCTTGTGGCCGAACAGCTTGGTGGTCATGCGCGGATGGGGGGCGCCGTCCAACCGGTCCGCTTCGGGCAGGCTTTCGGTTTCCTGGAGTGCGGGCGCGCGCGCCATCAGGCTTGGCCCATGCGTTGCTGGACCGCGCGCCAGACGCCGGCCGCCACTTGCTCGGCCGCGCGGCTACCGTCGAGAAGCACACACCGCGCGGGTTCATCCTTGGCAACATTTTGAAACGCCTCGCGCAAGGCTGCGTGCCACGAGAGGTCCTTGTCATCGTAGTGATTGAGTTCGCCCCGCGCCGCGGCGCGCGCCATTCCCGTCTTAGCTGGAACATCGAGCACAAACGTGAGTGCCGGCATGAACCGATCGACGATCGCGCGCTCGATGGATGCAATGAACGCTGGGTCCACGGCGCCCATTCGGCCTTGATACACGCGCGTAGAATCGATGAACCGGTCGCAAATCACATAGGCGCCCCTGGCGAGGGCCGGCTTGATTTTCACGTGTAAATGTTCGGCCCTGGCGGCTGCAAAGAGCAGCATTTCGGCTTCCGGCGAGGCTGGCTTCGACTGGAGCACGAGTGCGCGAATTTTTTCGGCTAAAGGCGATCCGCCCGGCTCGCGCGTCACCACGACCTCGTGGCCGAGGGCTAACAGTTTATCTGCCAGCAGGCGGGCCTGGGTCGACTTCCCCGAACCTTCGCCGCCTTCGAATGTGATGAACTTGCGCTGCGTCATGCGGAGGCGTCGTAGCACAGCTGCCGGCCGCATTGCGATGCTTGAGTTATCGGCAATGCTCGTGCCGGTATCAGGCCGCGCGGGTCATTACGAGAATTCCGGTGCCGCGCCACCACCGATATCCCGGAATGACGGTCAATGCGCGGTCGAGCTTTTCAAGACGGGCCGTGTGTCCCGGCAGGATCACGTCGAGCCGCGACAAAATACGGAAGCTCTCGACTTGCAGGCTGGGAAACGCCCTACGCAGGGTGTTCAGATCGCCTGCGCAGAGCTTGCGTTCGTCGGCCGTACAGTGACGTTCGAAGGACGCCTTGATAGGGACGGCCCAGCGCCCGAAAGCCGAATTTCGCGCCAGATCGAAGACCGGCTGTTGCAAGGGCTCGCGAAAGATGGCGGTGCCCCCTACGCGCAAAACGCGACGAACCTCGGCGATGGCCTTGGGGATGTCGACATGATGCAGAATATCCACGCCCACGACCACGTCGAAGGTTTGGTCAGCATAGGGCAGGGCCTCGGCTGGGGCGACTTGCGCGTTCAAGCGGTCCGCCACGCCATAATTAGCGGCGCGACCGAGCGTTGCTTCGATGTTCCTTGGACTGATATCGAAGCCGTCGACGGTGTAGCCCAGTTTGGCAAACACCACGGCGTTGTTGCCCCAACCGCAGCCAAAGTCGAGAAGTCTTGCCCCCGGGGTGTAGCGGTCTTTGACGAGGTCGACGATGCGCCAGTCCGGGTTCCATGGCCTGCGGTCCAGGCTGTCGACCGGCTCAAGGCTGATGGTGTCGCGCAGGGCCCGCTCGGGGCCATAAACATCGTAGTATTCGCGTTCGCGTTGCTGCCTGCCGGTGACCTGAGCGGCCTGTGCCATCGTGTTGCGCCGTCCTTCACGTTCCGCATACGTTGATTGGCGTCTACAGCACACGGCCCCGGCGCGACAGAGCATTGTTTTAATAAGGTTTATGGATGTATCATGCCGGGACGAACAGGGACCAACTGGGACGAACTGGGACGAACTGGGACGAACTGGGCGGTTATTGCGTCGCCTGGCTCTGCGAAGGTTTGATCTTTGCAAACGCCATGCCGACGGCTTTCTCGGCCAAATGGGCGAGGCTATCGAGCCCGCGCCGGACGATACCGGCTGGGTTTACGTCTTCGGCGGCATAGAGCGGCACGTCGTTGCTGGCGCCGGACGAACTCGTTACCCGCAACATTCCGACCAGGTCGCCTTGCTTGATCGGCGGCTTCAACGGGCCTTGATAGACGATCTCGCCCTTCAGCTTCTGATTGGCGGGGAACCTTGGCAAAATGACGCTCACGTCGCCCTTGCCGCGCAATCCCACGTAGAGCTGGTCGCCGCCCCAAACCCGCGCATGGCCGACGATTTCGCCCGCATCGAAAACCTTGAACTCCGTGAAGGCTTTGAAGCCCCATTCGAGGATCTTGGGGCCTTCTGACTTGCGCTCGGCGTCGCTCGCAAGGCCGGCGACCACGGCGATCAGGCGCTTGCCGTCCTGGACCGCCGAGCCGACCAGCCCGTAGCCGGCTTCCGTCAAATGGCCCGTCTTCATGCCATCGGCGCCGATATTGGCCGACAGCAGCGGGTTGCGGTTGATGAACTTGTGCTTGCCGTAGAGGAACTCGCGCTGAGCGAAGCGGGGATACATGTCGGGATATTCGCGGATGATGTAGCGCGCCAGCAGTGCGAGTTCGCGCACGGTCATCAGATGCTCGGGATTGGGAAGGCCCGTTGCGTTGCGGAACTCGGCCTTTTTCAGGCCGATGCGCCGGGCTTCGTCGGTCATCATTTTTGAGAAAGCCGCTTCGGTGCCGGCCATGCCTTCGGCAACAGCGATGGCCGCGTCGTTGCCAGACTGGACAATGATGCCCTGCAGGAGTTCGTCGAGGGACACCTTGGTGTTCAGCGGCACCATCATGGCTGACGTGCGCGAGGGTGCACCGCCATGGCGCCAGGCATATTCGCTCATCAGGAACTGGTCGGTCAGCTTGATCTGGCCTGCCTTCAGCGCGCGGAAGACGACCGCGAGGGTCATCAGCTTGCTCATACTGGCGGGCGTGATGAGTTCGTCGGCCTTGAGTTGATACATGGTCGCGCCCGACTCGACGTCGAGCAGGATGGCGTTCTTGGCCTTGGACACATACTCGGAGCTGGCGTTCGATTGCTGAGCTTGAGCTGTGGCCAGCTGGCCTGAGTTCAAAACTGCAGCGGCCCAGAAAAGCGCCACGATCACCGCGCGACGCACGCGAGCCAATTGCTGCCAGTCAGAAATATTCGCCATTGTCTTGCCGGTCTCAAATCTCTTGGCGGCATATCGAGCCAAGCGGGCCGTGCTGTCAATGTTCAACCGCGGGTCTTTTCCGGGCCGCCGCAGCACCTATGTGCAGCGTGGCTCACCGCTCGCCACCCACCCCCCACAGACTGGACCATCCCGACGTGGTCTCCTGAGGGCGCGGGACGCGCTCAGGACTGATGGCGGATGCCGTCTGAGAACCGGCCCAGGGTTGGCTTGCAAGATACTGGCGCTCGCGGGTGTCGTCACCATTGAGCGGCGCGCGCCCGGCGTAACGCACGCGGACGCTTGCTGTTCCCGACGTTTCATATCCCAGCGCGCGGGCGGCGGCGCGCGACAGATCGATCAGCCGACCGTCGACGTAAGGGCCTCGATCGTTGATACGTACGAGGACGGTGCGGTTGTTGGCCAGATTGGTGACCGTCACGTAGCTCGGCAAGGGGAGTGTAGGGTGCGCTGCGGTCAGGGCATTCATGTTGTAGGTCTCGCCGTTGGCGGTCAACCTTCCATGGAAATCGGCGCCATACCAAGAGGCCGTGCCTGTACGATCGAAGCCCGGTTCCTCGCGCGGTACGTACCAGACGTTCGCGATGCGATAGGGTTGCCCGAGCTTATAGCCGCTCGCCAATTTCGACCGCGCACCCGCATAGGGCGAATAGGCCTCGCCATTACGCGTGTAGGCTGGGCGCGTGACGGCTGGCGGCTTCATGCTAAGGCTCGGCGGTGGTGCATCGCCGCCCCTGGAACAGGCCGAAACGGCAACCGGCAGACCCAGTACGAAGCACAATCGGAACGCACGGTTGTCCCGGCCACGCGTGGCGACAGGCCACCGGCGCATAACTCTACTCATTGCAAACACCCACTCCCAACGCATCCTGCCGTCCACGAGCGCTGGTGCCTCCCCTGCGCACGTGTGCCCACTAGAATCTCATTGGGCCGTTAGGAAGGCGTTAAGCACGTCGCAAACACTTGTTGAGCGGCGCGGGCGCGCGTATAGGCTGTGCGATCAGCCTCGCGGGTCGATTTTTCGCGGGCTAGGAGGGGTGGCCGAGTGGTTTAAGGCACCGGTCTCGAAAACCGGCGTGGGGCAACTCACCGTGGGTTCGAATCCCACCCCCTCCGCCAACGGCGTTTGATATCGTTGGTATTTTTCTGTTTTTGGTGTTTTGTCCCCAGCGCGATCCCCAGCACCGAATGCGGTCGAGCACGGCCAACTGCGGTCAAAGGCGGACTTAGCGGTTGCCGACTTTAGCTCCCCGACGATAAGGTGGAGCACTGACGATATGCGGGGGAGAGGGTGATGCAGCGAGCGACGTTGGCGATGGTCGCATCTTTGGCGCTTTCGAGTTTAGCCGGATGCGCAATGCAGGCCCTAAACCAGGAAAACGAGCGCTTCGCCGTCGCAAGAGGGGAGTGCAGCCGTCAATTTCCCGACGAACTTAAGCGACCAATTGTTCCGGGCCTGCGTTGCCGGCAACAAGCCAGTCGAGCCCACTTCACGTCTCTAGCCCGGCTCGGCCAGGAGAACGACCTTGATCTTGTAGAGCTTGTGCTAACTCGAATACTCATGGCGGCTGAAAAGTACGATGCTGGCCAGCTGACCGAAGGGCAATATTTGGCCGAACGCGCTCAGGCAATCGCTGATGCAGCATCACAACGGCAGGTGCGTCTGAACGGGCGGCAAGTTGCCAACGCCGCCACGATGCAGGCGCGGGCGGCGCAACAGCAAGCGAGCGCCGTTGATCAAGCTTCGCGACAAAGGGCATCGGACGATGACGTCTTCGCTTCGATGCGCCCGCCGACCACGACCGACTGCGTGACCAACGGCAACAACACCAGGTGCCAGACGAAGAATTCGATCTGGTCTCGCTGATCATCCCGGCTTCAACCGAACGCCTGCGGCGCCAACTCATCACGAGCTGCGTTCACACGCTTAAGTGCGGCCTCCTTCAGCAGGCGCACGCCGTCGCCGGCGTTGTGCCAGCGGTCAGGGTGCAGTTCGCGTGCGAGCCGAAGCCACGCGCGCCGCAACTCAGCCTTGGTGAAGGGCTGACCGAGCCCGAACAGTTCGCGGATGCCGGCACCTTCGGGAGCCAGCCCAAGCCCGGTATGCTGTGGAGCCGTAGCGACGTAGCGACCCGCCTTCAATACCGCTTCGAGTCGATCGCCGTAGAACTCGGCCCACCGCTTTGCTCGGATCGCCGAAGCATCACGGATGTAGGGAAAAACCGCGGCGACCCCCAGCCCGACGACCCAGGCCCAGTCGTTGGGCGAGTTCTGGATGTGGTTCCACGCCTCAAGCAACGACACGTGCTTGCCATTCGGTCCGAACTGAGCCCAGTTCGCTACCTGGAACGCGACCGACGACGGAACCGAGACCATCACCGCGAATGCGAGGCGCTGGGTGGCCGAGTCTTCGGTGTCACCAGCTTTCCACTCAGCCTCGTTGCGTCGGATCGCGGCAAGTTGCTTGTCGGCGATTTCGCGCGCACCCGACATCAGCGCATCGAGCCCAACGGCATAGTTCGCCTGCATTTTGGCGAGGCGCTGATCTTGGGTCCGGGCATGCACTCGGAAGATGAGCCACGGCACGATCAACCAGCCGATCGCGCCTATTGCCCCAACAAACAGATCGATATCGCGCGAAACGAGGCACAGAACCAACATGCCAACGATCAAAGCGGCCGGGATAAGCAGTTCGCCGTCGATCTCGGGTTCAAACCCGTAGCTGCGAAGCAGGTTCTGGAAGCGTTGCTCGAATGTCATTCAGCCACTGCCGCCGGATGAAGCGACCGGGCATGCCGAGGTGCCCCCTGCCTCGTAAACCCAGGGAGGCATCCGCCCTCCACGCCGGCCGCCTGAACCTCGACCAGCGCGCGGCGGCACCCGGTCTCGCTGTCAGTCAGCACGTGCTGATCGGGGCCAACCGTTGCCGCGAAGATCACCAACGTCCACCGCATGAACGCACTCCCGTGTTTGCTCTGGCTTGCGCCTTCAGCCTTTGCCGCCTTGCTTGCGGCTCGAGGTCACGAATGCGGCCAGCGCCTCGCGGATCAGCGCTGACAGACCAGGCCGATCGAGACGTTCATCGCGGATGCGCTCCAGATCCGACTTCAATTCGTCGGTCAGCCGCACATGCACCATGTGCTCCGCCTTCGAAGCACTGGGGGGTCGACCCATCCGTTTGCGCGTAGCCTGCATGGTGCCGTTATAGGTATCACAGAAAGTCTCAGGAAGTAACATGAATGTGAGCAGCCTATTCCTCAACGGCCTAGACTTGATGTAATACATAAAGTATACGTTTATCGTCACCACCAAATGCGCGTTAGCGTACCCCGCAGACTGAAAACCAATGAGGCCCCGGGCGGATTGCAGCCGCCAGAGGCCTCGAATGCACAGATCAGTAGGAACCAAATCACATGCATCGACAACATAGCACACTACACGTGACGGCCGCCATTTTCGGCGGCGTGTGCCTCGCGGTCGAGGTTTTCTCGAACGTCGAGCACCACCTTCACATGACAGGATCGCTACTCGACGCGACCGTTCTGGCAACTATCGCGGTCAGCGTTGCCACGGCGGTATCGCTGGCCGTGGCCATTGCCGCCATCCGGCAGCGCGCGATCATCACCGGCCTCGCCCTGCTGCTGGGTTTCGGCGTCGGCGCCGGCTTCTCGCTGACGACCACGCTTGACCGGGTGGCGACGCAACGCGACGCCGCCATGTCGGCCAAGCTCGACGCCAATGCGGCCTACAAGGCCAAGGTCTCGGAGCTGGGCGGCATCGACCGCATGGCGACCTCGGAATGCATGACGGGGGAGGGCCCACGCTGTTCATTCCTGCGGGCCGAGCATAAGCGGCTTGAGGACGAGATCGCACGGCTGGTCGAGCTGTCGGACAGCCTTGGCGTTCGCCTCTCGGCAGCGCTCGGCATTCGACCGGCGGCCGCGAGTTTATACCAGCCCTTCCTCCTGCCGCTTGCGCTGTTCGTGTTCGCCAACTGGCTGCTGGCCTTCGGGATCGACGGCGAAAAGGTGCCGGCGGAGTTCGACACGGGCCTCAAGGGCCGCGCTGCGCTCGATGCCAAGGCGGAGCGTTTCGCCGACGTATTCCAGGCTCAGCACGGGCGAGCGCCGAAGTCGATCGAGCTTGAACACGCGCTCGGCATATCGGTGGCCGTGGCACGGCGGATGACACGGCAGATGGCGATGGTTGAAGCGTGACCGGCAGCCCGGCTGGCCTTGATACTGGCCGGGCTTACTCGTGCCTAGGGTGTGCTTCAAACGCTTCGTTCGTTGCACCAGCTGGACCGAAGGTAGCAGGATCCCCCATGTGAGCGCGGTCGTGAGAATGCAAGCCGTGACAGGAGCGAAAATGGTTTTCGATATCGACGAAATCACAAAGGACGCGCTCAACCAAGGCGGACTACGCCTGCGCTGGGTCGCCGCCTGCTTGGTGTTCGGCCATGCCAAGCCGATGATCAGCTATATCGATGAGTATATCAGGAACCGCATCCGGGCATGCATGGACCTGCATGCCGAGATGTACTCGGACTAGCCGATCACGGCACCCGAGCTGCAGACCAGCCGCTCCGCCAGCTGCGTGAGCCGCGCCTCGAGTTCGGCCGATGATGCGAGCCGCGCGGGTCCATCCTCGTTGACCTGCCGCGCTTCCAGCACATCGCGCTGCCCGAGCCGCTGCTTCCCGAGCCAGATCGCCATCGTCGCACTGGTTTCGGCCAACCGGTGTTGCGCGCGCCGGAGTTCGATGCAGCCCAGCGCGCGACCCATATCTACAGCGTCTCGCGCCTTTTTATGGGTGGACAGGAAAAACCGGAGCGTGACGATCGACACGTCGAAGTACGCCGCGAACTCGGCGTAAGTGCAATGCAGCTTCGCGAGGTTCAGCAGGGCGTGCAACGTCCGCTCGTCCGGCATGAGAACAGGGAGCCTGCCCGAGCCGATCCGCGTCATGCCGGCCATGCGCTTGACGTCGCGAGCGGCTCGCTTCGACACGGTGGCGTCATGAGTGGAGCTTGCCACCGCAGCGCGCCCTTGCCGGCTGCCGGCGCTGCGACGGTTGCAAGATGACTCGATCGATGAGTTGTCCATACGCAATTCCAGCCTGAGTTGCCGCCCGCCGTCAATCACCCGCAGCTGGCAGGCGGACCTCCTCAAGCATCTGCGCGCTTCGGCGTGCATTTTGTCGGTGACGGTCGTCTTGGGGCCCTTTCCGTGTGGAAGGCTGCGATGGCAGTCTTATGCAGAACAGCGGACATTATCGGACGCGTAGTAACTCCCCCCACTCCGTCGTGAAACGAGCTGACCGCTTTTCACTCCGCAAGGCCCAGCCGCGCTGAACCCCGGACGCCGCGAAGTGCAGCGTCCCCCGCCCATGCTCGGCGTTGACCGTGTCGATCGCCGCCATCAACCGGCGACGGGATGGAGCATCGGCGGCCGTCCACAAGTCACCCTGCACGGTCGCGGCCGGAACCAGGTCCAGCAGCATGACGCCGGCTTTTTTGTAGCGATACCCATCCCTCCACAGCCGGCCGACCCCAACCTTGGCCGCGCGTAGCAGCACGGTGTTGTCGGCCGACGCTACCGGCAACGTGACAGCCTGCGAAGCCGCGTACTGCCGCTCCTGGGGCTTGAAGGGGTTGGTGGTCACGAACACCGTCAGAATCGATGCGGCAAGGTTTTGGCGGCGCAGCTTTTCGGCGGCGCGCTCGGCATAAGCGGCAACGGCTTGCTCCAGCTCATGCCGCTCGGTGACCGGGCGGCCGAAAGAGCGCGAGGCGACGATGCTCTTGTTGGGCGGCGCGGCCAACGCGAACCCGTGGCAGGGGACGCCGCGCAACTCCAGCACCATGCGCTCGCCCACCACCCCCAGATGCTTGCGTATCACCGCAAGGTCGGCGTTGCGGAGTTTGAGCGGGGTGTCGATGCGTAGTTTTGTCAGCCGTGCCGCGGTGCGGGCGGCTACACCCCATAAGTCGGTCAGTTCCATCGCCGCCAGCGCGGCGGTCTGGTCGCCGGCAGCCATGAGATCGCACACCCCGCCCATGGCCGGCTGCTTCTTGGCGGTGCGGTTGGCGACCTTTGCCAGCGTCTTCGTGGGACCAATGCCGACAGAGACCGGGATCCCGGTCCACTGCAGCACGGTTGCGCGCAACTGCCGGGCGTGGCTGTCCAGCCGGTCCTCGAACCCGGCCAGGTGCAGGAACGCCTCGTCGATGGAATATACCTCCAGGTCCGGCGTGAATTGCCGCAGCACGGTCATCACCCGCGCGCTGAGATCGCCGTAGAGCGTGTAGTTGGACGAGCAGACCACGACGCCATTCTGGGCGAAGGCCGCCTTGTGCAGATGCCAGGGCGCGCCCATCGCCACCCCCAGCGCTTTGGCTTCGTTGGAGCGCGCGATCACGCAGCCGTCGTTGTTGGACAGCACCACCACCGGCTTGCCGCGCAGGTCCGGCCGGAACAGGCGCTCGCAGGAGGCGTAGAAGTTGTTGCAGTCGACCAGGGCGATGGGATCCGCCATGCCCTACAGCACCCGGATGCTGTGGCGGACCACGCCCCACACCTCGAAGCCGGCTTCAGCGGTGACCGGGATCGGCGCATAAGCCGGGTTGGCGGCTTCGAGCCAGACCTTGCCCGCGCGTGCTCGGTAGCGCTTGAGGGTGAACTCGCCTTCGAGGATACCGAGGATAATCCGACCGTCGCTGGCAGTCACAGAACGGTCGACCACGGCGATGTCGCCGGGGAAGATGCCGACGCCGGTCATGCTGTCGCCGGCCACCCGCACGGCGAACGTCGCCGCCGGATGGGCGATCAAGAGCTCGTTGAAATCGAGCGGCCGGTCGAGATAGTCGTCGGCCGGGGAAGGGAACCCGGCGGCGACGCTGGCGACCACCAGGGGCACACTCAGATTGGTTTGCGCGAGGCAGGCGGTAAGTCCTGCCGGTTCTGTCGATGCCATGCCTGAACGCTCCCAAATGAGATTCGTTCATCATTCGTTCCCAAGTCGGATTCGTCAAGTGGTGACTGAGTCACTACCTGGAAGGGCACCAACCGCCAGGTGCAGTTCGCGTGTGCAACCTGTATTCATTGACCCGGCCCGCGCAAATGGTCCTCGACCTGTTCCGGGTTTCGCACAACCGCGCTGCCGCGTTCGAGCCGCTGGACGCCATCTTCCCCGGCCACATTGCGCCGGTGATCCGAGTGGCGGACGATGGCGAGCGGGAGCTAGTGAGGATGTCGTGGGGGTTCGTGCTACCCCAGCCTGGCCGGGCCCCTCGCCGCGTGACCAACACGCGGGACGACAAAGCGCTCACGTCGAACTTTTGGCGCCGCGCGGTGCATTCGCGCCGGTGTCTGATTCCGGCCTCGTCATTCTGCGAGCCGCACGGATCACGCACGCCGGCCACCTGGCACTGGTTTAGCCTCGCGGGAAGCGAGCCCCCGCCGCTGTTCGCGTTCGCGGGCATCTGGCAGCGCCACACGGGCCGCATCAAGAAAGATGGCCCGGAGCTCGAGCTGGACACCTACAGCTTCATGACCACGGAGCCCAATAGCCTGACGGCTACCATCAATCACGAACGCTCGCCCGTGCTGCTGACCACGCCGGAGCAATGGGAGGCCTGAACAATGGCGCCAACGGCGCAGGCGATGGAACTGGTCAAACCGATCGCGCCGGATCGATTGCGCATTGTCCAGGAAGGGTTCGAGAAGCGCGACTTGGTCGGCAAGGTTGTAGGCACATAACGCGGCGAGTGAGCACGCGTCAGTCCTCGAACAGGCAGGGCCGGTAGTCCCGGTCCTCACGGCAGCGCTTGCAGTTGCAGGTGTACTGGACCCGGCGCATGGGCGTGGCTTCGAACAGCGATGCGATCCGACGCGAAATCACACTCCAGATCCATCGCATGGCGGCCTCATTGCGGAATGGCGTACAAGCGAATACAATAGCGTACCATGCAAGCGTTGCGCAACCATGTGCATGCGCCTAGCGCTCACCCATGCGTCGCGAGAAGAAAATGCCCCCGACGACCATTCGCCTCGACCCCGACGTGAAGGCTGGGATCGAGAAGCTCGCTGCCGGCGAAGACCGAAGCGTCTCGAACCTGATCAACCGAGTTCTGCGGGACTACATTGCGCTCGCCGTCGATGGCGCTGGGGATGCGCGGCACGTCGTACATTTCCGCACCAGCCCGGGCGAAGCGCCGGAGCCCAGCGCGTCCGGACCTGGCCGAGCATCCAAACTGATTGAGCGGCTGCGCCCGGGGAAAAAGCGGTCCGCACGCTGAGCTGGTGATCGAGACCAGTCACCCGACCCAAGCGGTTCTGAGCCTTCGCCGTTTGACTTGCCCGTTGACGGTTTGGATCAGTGGCTACGGACCTCAGCAGGATAGATCAACGTCGCGTGGCGCTCTGGCCGGCACGTCGCTGCGTACCCCAACCGCTTGAGTTCAGCCACTGCTGTCAAGCACTCGATGTTGGTCGCGTACAGCAACGGCGCCACAACCCCGCTTTCGCCAAGCAGCCGAACCTCGATCACGTCGTGGTCTATCCGCATGCGTTAGCCACGGTGCGCAGTCCGTTTGCGGCGTTCAATCCGCGCTATCGTGGCAAGACAGACCTGACGGCGGCTCGGGGCGTTCCTGTTTCGCAAACGGACGATTGAGCGCTTGCTCGCGCTCGCGTTGGGCCAGTGCGTCCATCAACTTGGACTTGGCCGCCACGCTGTCGCACTCGTGCTCGGCATCGGCTCCGCGCTGCAGCAACTGCATCGCGTCGAATTCCATCATCGAGCGCATGTATTCGGCATCGCCCATGCGAACGAGGTAGGCAATCTCAACGACCGCTCTCTCGATGGCAGCCAGCATGACCGGATCCGCGTCAAGCCGGGCCTTGTGCGCGATCAGTAGCGTCAGTTCTTCGTTAGATGCCGTCGTCGTCCTGCCGTAACGCATATTCAGCCCCTTGGTTTAATCACAGCAACATACAGCCGGGCGGCACCATCGCGTAAGCTCGAGCTTTGAGCACGCGCGCCCGCTCATCGAGGTATCGCTCCATCGGGATCTCGTGCCCGAACCATTGCGCCAGCTGCGCCCAACGCAAGCGCCACGTTGGATGGCGCCTCATGTCGTCGCCGAGGTCGATGATCATTGCGGGGGCTCCCAATGCTTGCACGCGGGCGATTTGGCTCGAATATCGGATCCCGCACGGCTCGTTTGCGCGTCACACCTGCCCCCTCGGGAGCAGACCGCATTCTAGTTCAAGACGGAACGCGGTTCCACAAATTCACGCCGATGAGTTACTCTGCGCGGTCAGGCCATTCCTGCTGACGTCAACTGCTTTCGGCTAAGACCGATGCTCACCACATCCGGGGCACCTCATGGACACCAAATTTATCGACATCGTCGCCACAACCGACCGCTTGGCTCGCGATCCGGTAGCACGCGATCTCATCCAGCATCTCGATGCGAATGCGGCGTCACTGGGTCTGACCGAAGCGACGGTCTATTGCGATTTCCCGGTCTACACCGACAACGACGGCACGCCATACAGCCCCGACCTGTTGCTCGTCTCCCCGCTTCACGGTGTCATTCCTGTCCGTACCTCGCCTATCGATGCTCACGGTCTTCTCGCCGCCGACGCAACGATGGGCCAGTTCTCGTCGTTGCTGTTCAGCAGGTTCCTCAAGAGCCCGACCCTACACACTTTTTCGCAACTTCAGTTTGCGATCACGCCCACCCTCATGCGGCTCGACAACTCGATTGCTGGCGGCAACGAGGATGTACGCTGCCGTGTGGTGACCTCACTGTCTGCCTTTTCGTCTCTGCTTGCCAGTCTGCGCCGGTCATCCCCGCTGGCCAAGCCACTGACCGACGAGATCCGCTCGGTGGTCGAAGGCGCCAAGGCGCTGACGCGGCCCAACAAGCGAACCATCGCAGACCCACAGCGGCACAAGATGGCTGCGGCTCTTCGGAAGCTGGAGGCCGAGATCGCCAATTTCGACCAGCGACAGCGTCGCGCTGCGCTCGTCAACGTTGCTGGACCGCAGAGAATTCGAGGGCTGGCTGGTTCCGGCAAGACCGTAATCCTGGCGATGAAGGCAGCCAACTTGCACATGATCAAGCCGGACGCCCGTATCCTGGTGACTTTCCATACCACCAGCCTGCCGGCGACCGTGAAGGCCCTGATCGCCAAGTTCTATCGTCACTTCAAGGACGAGGAACCGGATTGGTATTTGGTCCATGTCCGGCACAGCTGGGGTGGCTCGGCGCTCGGTGGTACCTACTCAGAGGCGTGCCGAAGAGCAGGCATTGCCTCTTTGAACTTCGGCCAAGCATCAAGCAAGGTCGGCAACAAGCAAGCACTCGACCACGCTTGTCGAGAGCTTCTGAGCTCGGGCGTCGCGCCTTACTTCGATCACGTGCTCATCGACGAGGGGCAAGACCTGCCCCCGTCCTTCTACGAGCTCTGCTATCACTTGGCTAAGGGCGAACGGGACGAGAAGGCGATCGTATTCGCCTACGATGAATTGCAGAACGTGTTCGATGTGAAGATGCCGGCACCAGAAAAGCTCTTCGGCAATGGGGAAGACGGCGAACCGAACGTTTCATTGCAGCGGTCCGGCCAGCGCATCTCGGGCTCGGTCGTCAACGATGTGATATTACGCAAATGCTACCGCAATCAGCGCGAGGTGCTGGTCACCGCGCACTGCATTGGGCTCGGCATCTACGGCAAAATCGTCCAGATGCTCGAAAGCGCCGAGCATTGGGATGACGTGGGGTATCGGGTGCTGTCGGGGGCAGCATTTGCCGCCGGCAACCAGGTCCGCCTGACACGTCCCGAGGAGAACAGTCCGGTCAGTCTCGATGTCTTGCAAGACAATCCAGTCATCGACACATTGCTTGCTTCATCTCAGGATGAAGAACTCACTTGGGTCGTCGACGGAATTCAAAGCTTTCTTGCCAGCGGCTTGAAGCCCGAGGACATCCTGGTCATCGCGCTCGACCGCCCATGGCGCTACCTCCCCGAAGTCGCCCGGCGCCTCTCGGCCCATAACGTCGATACCAACAACGTAACCGACAATCGGCGCGGCGAGCCATTCACCGTGCAAGGAAAAGTGACGCTCTCGGCCGCTTTCAAGGCCAAGGGAAACGAGACCGCAGCCGTGTTTGTGACTGGCGTGCATGGTGTTCCAAATCTAGCGAGATCAGGACGCAACACGCTATTCGCCGCCTTCACCCGAACCAAAGCCTGGTTGCGTGTCTCGGGTGACAGCACACAGGGGCCGCAAGCCAAGACTATCCTCGGAGAAATCGCCAAGGCGCGAAAGCTCTTCCCCTGATCGCTATCGGCAATCGCGTCGCGCTGCGAAAAGATCTCTTCCAACAGGCTGCCCTTGCCGCCGCG
>JANXVY010000003.1 GCA_025351425.1 Hyphomicrobium sp. | reverse complement strand
GAGTGGGGATCTTGGGTTGATGCGTCTTACAACGCACGCCCGCTCCCGTGTCTTGCGCTTAGATCCGAATACCAACGGGCCAATCCTGAACCCGTTGCTGCAGCGTTAACCGCGGTATTCCGATCCGGTCCAGCTGAGGGGTTACCGAATCTCTACGCAAAACCCGCCTCTCCCAATTCGCCCAGCATGCATACCGGACCCTCACGAGAAGCGATGGACCGAATGTCTCACAGGTTTTGCGAGCGGGGATAAGTCGCGACGGTAATTTTCCCCCGGTCGGCGCCGATCTCACTGGGGCGGCCCCCGACAACTAAGTTTGTCAATCCCGCTAGACCAGATACGTCATTTTCCTCATAACGGAATAACTGGAACGTTAAGGCGCGGAATCGCATGGCCGAATTCGAACGACCCAAGCCTGCCGAGGACGTGGCCGCGCTGTTGACGGCTATCGTGGAATCTTCGACGGACGCTATTATCAGCAAACGCCTGGACGGCACGATCACCAGCTGGAACGCGAGCGCGGAGCGGCTGTTCGGCTATGCACGGGCCGAGATCGTCGGGCGCAACATTCGCGAGCTCATTCCCGCGGACCGGCAGAACGAAGAGGACGAGATCCTCGCCAAAATTCGGCGCGGAGAACTTATTCAGCAGTACGAAACGGTGCGCCTGCACAAGGATGGCCACAACCTTGATGTCTCGGTCACCATTTCGCCCATGCATGACAGCAGCGGGCAAATTTTCGGCGCGTCCAAAATCGTGCGTGATATCACCGATCGTAAGGCCATCGAAAAGAAGGTGCGCGACAGCGAGGCGTTCACCCACCGCGTGCTCGATAATCTGTATGCGTTCGTCGGCGTGCTGGGCCTCGACGGCACGCTGCTCCAGGCCAACCGCGCGCCGCTCGAAGCAGCCGGCATCGAGGCGGCCGACGTCATCGGCCGCAAGTTCTGGGATTGCGTCTGGTGGAACTATTCGCCCGATGTGCAGACGCAGCTGAAGGCGGCCCATCAGCGAGTGCTCTCCGGCCACCCTGTCCGTTATGACGTGCCCGTTCGCATGGCGGGCGGCAGGATGGTTTGGATCGATTTCCAGCTGGCGCCGCTGCGCGATGACGACGGCAACATCGCCTACCTCATTCCCTCCGGCATGGATTTGTCCGATCGCAAGCTGGTGGAAGAGCGGTTGCGCGCGAGCTTTGAGATCTATCTCAGCCTCATCGAAAATGCGCCGTTTGGCGTCTACCTCGTCGACAGCGAGTTCCACATGGCCCAGATCAGCGCTGGCGGGCGCACCGCCTTTCACTCCGTGCCGCCGCCGCTCATCGGCCGGGACTTTGCCGAGATCATGCACGTCTTGTGGCCAGCCGAAGTCGCCCGCGATGTCATCGCCCGGTTCCGCCACACCCTCGCGACCGGCGAGCCCTATCGCGCGCCCCGCATGGTCGAGGAGCGCGCCGACACCGGTGTCGTCGAATCCTACGACTGGACGATCGAGCGCGTCACGCTGCCCGACGGCTCGTTCGGAATCGTCTGCTATTTCTACGATCTCTCCGAACGCCAGCGTCACGAGGAGCACGTGCGGATGTTGATGGGCGAGGTCAATCACCGCGCCAAGAACATGCTCAGCATCGTGCAGGCGATTGCGCGCCAGACCATCGTGTCCTCGCCCCAGGAGTTCATGGATCGCTTTTCCCAGCGGCTGCAGTCGCTGTCGGCCAACCAGGATCTGCTGATCAGCAACGATTGGCGCGGCATCGACGTGGATCAGCTGGTGCGCTCGCAGATATCCCCGTTCCAGGACCGCTTCGGCGCGCGCGTCAGCATCGATGGTCCGCGGTTGCGGTTGGTGCCGGGCGCTGCCCAAGGCATCGGCATGGCAATCCACGAACTCGCGACCAATGCACTCAAATACGGCGCGCTGTCGAACGAGACCGGCCGCGTCAGCATCACCTGGGCATGCGATGACGGCATCTTCTCGATGCGCTGGGTCGAGAGCGGTGGGCCGGCCGTCGTCGAGCCGCAACGGCGCGGGTTCGGCAGCATCGTCACCTCCGGCATGGTCAAATCTAACGTCGGCGGTGAGGTCGACCTCCAGTATCCAGCCAGCGGCGTCGTCTGGTGGCTGCGCTGCCCCGCCGCCAAAGTGCTGATCTGAGTGTGGCTTAATGCTAGAGCGCGTTAGGAAAAGTGTGAAGCGGTTTTCGCATAAGAACGCGCGACAAAACAATAACCTAGAGCGCGTTAGTAAAACAGGCGAACACCGCCTGCGTGTCGCCCCAGGTCCTGGCATCGAGCCGTTCGAAACCCGCGGGCAGATCTATGGTCACCCCCCCGCGTTCCTCGAGCACGATGATCGCGCCGGGCTTCAGCCAGCCGCCCGCCGCGAGCGAGGTCAGCGCGCGTTCGCCGAGGCCAAAGCCGTAGGGCGGATCGAGCAACGCTAGATCGTACCGGCCCATTTGCGCCGCTGGGCCCATGCCGGTCGCGTCGCGGCGGAAGATCTTGGTGTTGCCCGTCAAGCCGAACGCTTCGATGTTGTTCCGGATCACCGCCCGCGCACCCGGATCGTCCTCGACGAACAGCGCGAACGCCGCGCCCCGCGAGATCGCTTCTAGTCCAAGCGCGCCCGTTCCCGCGAACAAGTCCACCACGCGCGCGCCGTGGAGATCGACGCCGGCCAACCCGTGCGCCAGAATGTTGAACATAGCCTCGCGCACCCGGTCCGAGGTCGGTCGCGTGCGTTCATCCGGCGGCGGCGCTAAGGTCCGCCCGCGTAATGCTCCCGCAACGATCCTCATGGACGTTGGCCTGCGATGGCTGGCAGTCGCCCAAAAGTGTCATCCTCGGGCTTGTCCCTAGGACCCATCCGTCGACCAGCACGGCAGTGATGTGTTCGGCGATGCTGATCGTCAAGGGGACTAACTGTGACCGCCCGAGCCCGTTGCACCAAGGGTCCTCGGGACCAGCCCGAGGATGACAATTGAACGTGCCTTGCGAGCGGCGGCAATCCAGGTGTCACGCCTCGTCCTCGTCCACGTCCTTGCGCTGGCCGGGCTTCAGCCTCGCCTGGCGGGCCTTGTAGCCATCGATTGCGCCGATGAGGCCGAACTTCGCCGCGTCTGGTCCCAACTGATCGGCGAGCACGCGGCGCTTCACGGGTTCGATCATGCCTGCTGTCAGGTCCATCAGCTGGAACGGTCCATACGAGATACGGATCAGGCGGTTCACTTCGAGGGCAAGCGATCCCAGAATGCGCCGCACCTCGCGGTTCTTGCCTTCGCGCAAGGCCAGGGTCAGCCACATGTTGCCGGCCTGCACGCTGTCCAGCGTCGCCTCGATGCCGCCGTAGCGCACGCCTTCGATGGTCACGCCTTCCTTCAGGGCATCGAGTTCGGCCTGGGTGACGCGGCCGAATGCGCGCACCCGGTAGCGGCGCAGCCAGCCGGTGGCGGGCAGTTCCAGGTGGCGGGCGAGCGCGCCGTCGTTGGTCAGCAGCAGCAGGCCTTCGGTGTTGTAGTCGAGCCGGCCGATGGAGACCACGCGCGGCATGTCCGGCGGCAGGCTGTCGAACACGGTCGGCCGGCCTTCGGGGTCGGCATGCGTCGTCACGAGGCCGCGTGGTTTGTAGTAGCGCCAGATCTGCGCGGGCTCGGCGGCCGGCAGCGGCGCACCGTCGACCAGGATGCGGTCGGTGGGGCCGACGTCACAGGCGGGCGTCGCCAGCACGCGGCCATTCACCGCGACCCGGCCGTCGGCGATCCAGCGTTCGGCGTCGCGGCGCGAACACAACCCCGAGCGCGCCATCGCCTTGGCGATCCGCATCGGTTCCATGGGGCTACCGGACGTATCGTCGGCGGGCGCGCGCGCGGGGCTCGCCTTGACGCGCGGCGGGCGGGCGCTGGCGGGTGCGCTCGGCTTGGGGGCTGTACGATCGCGGTCGGGCCGCTCGCGATGGGCCGCGCCTTCCCGTCCCCGGGGTGCAGCACCCGGCCGGCCGCGCGAGGGGCCAGAGTCGGGTCCGCGAAACTCGGTCCGGCGCGGCTCGCCTTGATCGCTGTCGCGGCGCGGGGCGGACTTGCGTGCGTTGGTTGAGGCTGCGTCCCGGTCCCGATGACCCAACGGCGCAGCGCCACGCGGCCGCTCGCGGTCGCGCACACGGAACCCAGGCTTGCCATCGCCAGCCCGCTCCCGGCTGTCGTTGCGCTCTGGCCGCTTCGACCACCCGGGCATGCCGCCGCTGGCGGCTGCACGTTCTTCGCCGGCCTCGGCGCGGCGGCGTCCCGTACGTTCCCGCTCGGGTTTTCCGCTCATCGCCGCATCCGGCTTGCCGGCGGACTTTCCTGCCCCAAAGCGCGGCGGACGCACGCCAGCAGTCGCCTTGTTGATCAGGCGTTGGCTGTAGGCGCCGGGTTTTCCGGGGCGCGCGCCGTGGCGGGGCGGCTTCTGGCCTTGAGGCTTCTGGCCTTGAGGCTTGTTGCCAGGAGGAGGGGGCCCTCCAGTGGTTTTGGTCATGGACTCTTTATCGATCTGGCGTTGAATGGCGTCGAGGCACCCACAGGCACCGCAGGACTCCTCTTATGGCACTCACGAAGCCTCCCGGCCACATGGACTTGGCGCTGGCGCAGGCTGCTGCTGCGGCCAAACGCGGCGAAGTGCCGATCGGAGCCGTCCTCGTCGACCCGGCGGGCCACGTCGTGTGCGAGGCCGGCAACCGGACGCGCGAACTCTCCGACCCCACCGCGCACGCCGAAATTCTCGTCATCCGCGAGGGCTGCCAGAAATACGGCTCGCAGCGGCTGCCGGGGTTCGATCTCTACGTCACGCTCGAGCCGTGCCCCATGTGCGCCGCCGCCATCTCGTTTGCGCGCCTCCGCCGCCTCTACTACGGCGCGCCCGACCCCAAGGGCGGGGGCGTGGCGCACGGCGCGCGCGTGTATGCCCATGCAACCTGCCATCACGCGCCCGATGTCTACGACGGCCTCGGCGAAGTCCAGTCGGCCGAGCTGCTGCGCGTGTTCTTCGCCGGGCGTCGTTAGAGTGCTTCCAGGAAAAGTGTGGAGCGGTTTTCCTGTGAGAAGCACGACCAAACAAAGAGAGTGCTTCCAGGAAAAGTGTGCAGCGGTTTTCCTGTGAGAAGCACGACCAAACAAAGAGAGTGCTTCCAGGAAAAGTGTGGAGCGGTTTTCCTGTGAGAAGCACGACCAAACAAAGAACTAGGGTCGTTCCATGGTTCAATTAAATCCGGAACGACCCTAGACGCCCGCCTTGGGGTGCGCGATCGCCTTCAGCGTATGGGCGCCCATGATGCGTTCGAGCTGGCGGCGCAGGATGTCCTTGGCTGGTTCCGCCGCCGCCATGATCTCGCGGAACTTATGGACTTCCAGAATGCCGAATTGGCTGACCGGCATATCGATATAGATGTCGGGCTGGGACGATTTCAGCTTCTCGCGCACGATCGTGTGCTGGAGAATCTGCGACGCCGTCACCAACGCCTCGAGCGCGCCCGGCGGCTTCATCTCGGTCGGCGTCGCCGCCGAACAGCTGACATCGATCGCGATCGTCACGTCCGCCATCCCCTCGATCAGGTCGAAGGGCAGCGGGTTGACCATACCGCCGTCCAGCAGCAGCCGGCCGCGATATTCGACCGGCGTGAACAGTGCGGGCAGCGCCATGCTGGCGGCGACCGCCGTCACCAGGGGCCCGCTTTCGAATACGAACGGCTGATAGCTGTGAATGTCGGTAGTTACGATCTTCAGCGGAATGTGCAGGTCGGCGAAGTCGCGGGCGACGCGCGGCGGCATCACGAGGTTCAACAGCACATCGGGGCGCAGCACCGCCGATTTCAGCTGGATCAGGCTCATGATCCGCTGCATCGGCAGCGCGCGCGCTGAAAAAACCTGGCGGATTAGGTCGAAGCGCCGCCGCAGCACCATCTCGGCATGTGCACCGATATGGCGGGCGGGAATGCCCGAGGCGTAGGCCGCCCCGATGATCGCGCCGATGGAGGTGCCGGCGATCACCACGGGCTTGATGCCCATCTCGTCCAGCACTTCGAGCATGGGAATGTGGGCAAGCCCGCGCGCGCCGCCGCCGCCGAGCGCGAGGGCGACCGTCGGCGTGCGCTTGAGGGGCGTCGCAGTTGTGGTGGCGTTTGAATGAGTGTGCTTGGGGTGCGTCATGGCGCTTGTGTACCGCAGCCGCATCGGCGTGGCGAGGGTCGCGAGGCGTAGTACCCGCCTGCCCGGCCGTGGAGTGAAGGCCAGGGGACGCGTCACCTGGACCCCTGACTTAAGGGACCTTGCCTCTGGCGATTGCCCGCCAGCCGATGTCGCTGCGGCAGAATCCGCCCGGCCAGTCGATCTTGGCGATCGCCGCATATGCGCGTGCCTGTGCCTGGGCGACCGTCGCGCCTCGCGCGGTGACGTTCAGCACGCGTCCGCCGTCGGCCAGCAAGCGCGAGCCGTCGCGGCGGGTGCCGGCATGGAAGATCTCCACCCCCGGCGTCTTGGCGGCTTCGGCCAGTCCCTTGATCTCGGAACCCTTTTCTGGCGTGCCGGGATAGCCGTTTGCCGCCATCACCACAGTGAGGGCCGCCTCGGTGTGCCAATGCAGGTCGAACGTACCGAGCACGCCGTCGGCGGTTGCAATCAGCGCCGCCAGCAGGTCCGACTTCAGCCGCACCATCAGCACCTGCGTCTCGGGGTCGCCAAAGCGGGTGTTGTATTCGATCAGTTGGGGACCATCGGCAGTGATCATAAGGCCTGCGAACAGCACGCCCTTGAAGGGTGTGCCGCGCTTGGCCATGGCGGCAACCGTTGGCCGGATGATCTCGGCCATGGTGCGCTCGACAAGGGCTGGCGTCATCACGGGGGCCGGCGAATAGGCGCCCATGCCGCCGGTGTTGGGGCCGGTGTCGCCGTTGCCGGCGCGCTTGTGGTCCTGGGCGGTTGCAAGCGCGAGGCAATCCCGGCCGTCGACGAGGGCAAAGAAGCTCGCCTCTTCGCCCACCATGCACGCCTCGATCACGACTTCCGCGCCGGCCGCGCCAAGGCTGCCGGCGAAGCACGCGTCGATATGGGCTTCGGCCTCGCCGCGGGTTTCGGCCACGACTACGCCTTTGCCAGCCGCCAGTCCATCCGCCTTGACCACGATGGGCAGCGGTTGCCTTGCGAGATAGGCCTTCGCGCTCGCCGCGTCCTTGAAGCGCTCATAGGCAGCCGTCGGAATATGGAACTCGCGGCAAAGGTCCTTGGTATAGCCTTTCGAGCCTTCGAGCTGGGCGGCAAGCCTGCTCGGGCCGAAGCATTTGATCTTGGCCGCCGCCAGTGCGTCGGCAAGGCCCGAAACCAGCGGGGCTTCCGGCCCGATCACCACGAAGCCGATGCCATGCACCCGGCAGAACCAGATGACCGCCTCGTGGTCGGCCGCATCCAGCGGCAGGCAGGTTGCGATTTCTGCGATGCCGGCGTTGCCCGGGCAGCAATACAATGCCGTCAGCAGTGGGGACGCCGTCAGCGCCCAGGCGAGGGCGTGCTCGCGCCCTCCAGACCCGATCAAAAGGACGTTCATGCGTCGACGAGCCCCAGCATCAGTTGCAGATTTTGGACCGCAGCGCCGGCGGCGCCCTTGCCGAGGTTGTCGAGCCGCGCGACCAGCACGGCCTGCGGTTCGGTTTCGTGCGCAAACACCGCGAGTTCAAGCTTGTCGGTCCCAGCGAGCGTCTCGGCCGCGATCCGGCCCTTGCAGGTCTGCGCCGCAGCCCTGATGACGCTGACGTGCCGCGAGCCATGGTAGTGCTTGACGAGCACAGCCTCGAGATCGGCCGCCGACGGTTTGCCCGGCAGCAGATCGAGATGCAGCGGGATCGACACCAGCATGCCTTGCGGGAAATTGCCGACCGAGGGCACGAAGATCGGCCGCCGCGTCAAGCCGCTGTACGTTTGCAGCTCAGCCACGTGCTTGTGCGCGAGATTGAGGCCGTACGACTCGAAGGCAGGCGCTGATTTGGCGGCTTCATACGCTGCGATCATCTGGTTGCCGCCGCCGGTGTAGCCGCTGACCGCATTCACGGTGACGGGGAAATCGCTCGGGAGCAGTCCGGCATCGAACAGCGGCCGCAGCAGCGCGATGCCCCCGGTTGGATAACAGCCCGGGTTCGCAACCCGCCGCGCGCGCGCGATCCGCACAGCCTGGCCTTCGTCGAGTTCGGCAAAGCCGTAAGTCCACCCCTCGGCCACCCGGTGCGCGGTCGAAGCGTCTATGATCCGGGGTGCGTGTTCGCCCAAGCTGTTGGCGAGCGTGACGGCCTCAATCGCCGCATCGTCTGGCAGGCACAGGATCACGCAATCGGCCCGCTCCATCAACGCCGCGCGCGCGCCCGCATCCTTCCTCAGCGCCGGCTCGATGCTCAGCACCTCGACGGCTGGCATGGCGGCCAACCGCGCGCGGATCTGCAGACCGGTCGTGCCCGCTTCGCCGTCGATGAATACTTTGGGTTTGTCTGCCATGGATGCGCCCGCCAATGCTGTCAGCGTGTGCCTATGGATCGGCGCGCGCGCTGTCAATGTGGGCATAGGTAACGGGGTCGAGGGGGCCGGCCCCCTCGCCTTCACTGCCCTCGTTCCAAAAAGATTAGGCCAGGGGACGCGCCCCCTGGACCCCATGGCTCCTGGACCCCATGACTCTAGGTCTCATGGCGAGGGCCTTCCCCGCTCCACTCTGCCCCCTTATGGTCGGGACATGTCAAACACCCTCAAAATCGCGCTCGCCCAATTGAACCCCACCGTCGGCGATCTCGCCGGCAACGCGGCCAAGCTGCGCGCGGCTCACGCCCACGCAGCCACCCTCGGGGCCGACCTCGTCGTGTTTTCCGAGCTGTTCCTCACCGGTTATCCCCCGGAGGACCTGGTGCTGAAGCCCGCGTTCCAGGCCGCAGCCCATGCCGCGCTCGAAGACCTCGCCGCGACCGTGAACCCGGGTCCCGCCGTACTCGTCGGCACCATCTGGTCCGAGGGCGGCAAGCTCTATAATGCCGTCGCCCTCCTCGATGGCGGCAAAATCGCCGCCGTGCGCACCAAATACGACCTGCCCAACTACGGCGTCTTCGACGAGAAGCGCGTGTTCGCAGCCGGTCCGCTGCCGGGACCGATCGCGTTCCGCGGCGTTCGCATCGGCGTGCCGATCTGCGAGGACATCTGGACCGACGAAGTCTGCGAGTGCCTCAGCGAAACCGGCGCGGAAATCCTCATTTCCCCCAACGGCTCGCCGTTCGACTGGAAAAAGCCCGACGTGCGCATGAACGTCGCTGTGGCGCGCGTTACTGAAACCAAGCTGCCGCTCGTCTATCTCAACCAGATCGGCGGCCAGGACGAACTCGTGTTCGACGGCGCGTCCTTCATTCTCAACGCCGATTGCAGTCTCGCCGCACAGCTACCCGCCTGGCGCGAGGAAATCGTGCTGACCCATTGGTCCCGCACGGATAAGGGCTGGCGCTGCGTGCCGCAACCGCTGCACGCGCTGCCGACGGGCGAAGCCTCCGCCTATCACGCCTGCGTGCTGGGCTTGGCCGACTACGTCGACAAGAACGGCTTTCGAGGCGTCGTGCTCGGCCTCTCGGGCGGCATCGACAGCGCGCTCGTTGCCGCCATGGCCGTCGATGCGCTGGGCGCGGACCGCGTGCATGCCATTATGATGCCGTCGCGCTTCACCTCGCACGACAGCCTGCACGACGCAGCCGGCTGCGCCAATGCGCTCGGGCTCCGCTTCGACAAGCTGACCATCGAGCCGGCCGCGGAAGCCTTCAAGTGGAGCCTCAAGCCCCTGTTTGACGGCCGCGCCAATGACATCACCGAAGAAAACATCCAGAGCCGGGTGCGCGGCGTGCTGCTGATGGCGGTCTCCAACAAGTTCGGCGCGATGGTCGTCACCACCGGCAACAAGTCCGAGATGAGCGTCGGCTACGCCACGCTCTACGGCGACATGAACGGGGGCTACAACCCCATCAAGGACCTCTACAAAATGGAGGTCTACGCCCTCTCGCGCTGGCGCAACGCCCACGTTCCCGAAGGTGCAAAAGGTCCAAAGGGCATCGTTATCCCCGAGCGCATCCTGACCAAGGCCCCGACAGCCGAGCTGCGCGAGAACCAGACCGACCAGGACGCTCTGCCACCCTACGAAGTGCTGGACGACATCCTTGCGTGTCTCGTCGAGCAGGAAATGCCGCTCGCCGATATCGTCGCCCGCGGCCATCCCCCTGACGTGGTGGCGAAGGTTGCCCGCTTGCTCAATATTGCCGAATACAAGCGCCGCCAGGCGGCCCCCGGCGTCAAGATTTCCGCCCGCAACTTCGGCCGCGACCGCCGCTATCCCATCACCAACAAATTCCGCGAAGACCTGACCGCGAAGCCCGCCGCCGCCTCATCCGCCGCCCACATTGCCCAGCCGAGGGCCAATAGTGATGCGGATTGAGGCAAGCTGGGGCCTGTGCGTTCTTCTACTTATCGCGACCAGCCTCGCGTTATCTGTTTTGCTGCGCGTCGTCTCGCAAAACCGCTTCGCACTTTTTCTCGCGCGCTCTGGCTCTAAGCCAGTTTCAGGAACTCGATCATCAAAACGACGTAGTCGCGATAATCCCGATAGGGATCGAGTTCGTCGGGTGCGATATGCAGCGCTGCAGCCAATGCGGGCAGTGCTGCCTTGAAGCGCTCAAAATCCTTCAGGATGCGTGCTGCGCCCGGCAATTGCGATCCGTCAGGTCGCTTGTGAAAGTAGCCGCGCACGATTTTGATCACGTTTTCAGGCTGCCCCTGATGGGCCGGGCAATCATTGCCGCCCAAGTCAGACAGGTAGACGGGCAGCCGGTGCTGCGTTTTGACCATGATCAGCGCGGACTTGTTGCGGTGCTGGCTGCCGCCAAATCGGCTCGCGCCAATGTAGAGCCCGAGTTCAAACGGCATGTTGAAACGCGGCAAGCCGCTCGAGCCGAGTTCAACGCGCGACATGTCGTGGACCGATCGGTCGCAGGCCCTGATCAAGCGGCACAACTTGTCGAACCGAATATCGCCGGAATCGTTGTCTTCCAGTGCGCATCGGATGCGATAGCCGCTGGCTGCGACCGTGAACAACAGCGCCTCGAACGACGGCTTGTAGTCTTCGTCGAACGGGCAGTTGATGAACACACTTTGGCTTGCCGTCACTTGCTGCGCTTCGCGGCGCCCTGATCCTGCGTGACTTGCCGGACTGCCGCTCGGATGTCGCCCAGCTTGAGCCGCTGCGGCGCGACGGCCGGCTTCGCCACGACGTATTGGCCGATGGGCGCATCGCGCATCAGTGCAGTTCCACTACGCTTGGCAGGCACTTTGGTCATGGTCTACCTATACCATAAACGTTCGCTCAAGAGGAGGGGCGGCGTTCTGCTCCAAAGTAGGGGTGCGGGCGATAGCCCGCTGAGCAAAGAGAAGTGAAGGCCAGGGGACCACTCCCCTGGACACCGCACCATTAAATCTTCTGGTTATACTCACCCACTTCGGGGTGCTTTGCGAGCGTCGCGTCGAGGTCTGCGAAGATCGCGCGCATGTTGGCCTCGCTGACCGGGCTTTCGACCACGACGACCAGCTCGGGCTTGTTGGATGAAGCCCGGATCAAGCCCCACGTGCCATCCTCCAAAACGACCCGCACGCCGTTGACCGTGATGAGATCGACGACCTTCTGCCCCGCCACTTTACCACCCTTGGCGTGCACGTCCTTGTAGTGCGCGATCACCTTTTCGACGATGCCGTATTTCGCTTCGTCGGCGCAGTGCGGGCTCATGGTCGGCGAGCCCCAGGTCTTGGGCAGCGCGTTCTTCAAGTCAGCCATGGATTTGCCGGGCGCGCGGTCGAGCATGTCGAGCACCGCCAAACCGGCAACGAGGCCGTCGTCATAGCCGCGCCCCAGCGGCGGCTGGAAGAAGAAGTGGCCGGACTTCTCGAAGCCGACGAGAGCTTTGATCTCGTGGGTGTAGCGCTTCATGTAGGAGTGGCCGGTCTTCCAGTAGACCGTCGTCGCGCCTTGTGCCTTCAGCACCGGGTCGGTCAGGAACAGCCCCGTCGACTTCACATCCGCCACGAACTTTGCGTCCTTGTGGATCGCCGAGATATCGCGTGCGAGCATCACGCCGACCTTGTCGGCGAAGATTTCGTGGCCTTCGTTGTCAACCACGCCGCAGCGGTCGCCGTCGCCGTCGAAGCCGAGGCCGACGTCGGCCTTGTGCTTCAGCACGGCGTCCGAGATGGCGTGCAGCATCTTCATGTCTTCGGGGTTCGGGTTATAGCGTGGGAACGAGTGGTCGAGCTCCACGTCGAGCGGGATCACCTCGCAACCGACCGCGGCGAGCACCTGCGGTGCAAACGCGCCCGCCGTGCCGTTGCCGCAGGCGCACACGACCTTGAGCTTGCGCTTCAGCTTAGGGCGATCGGTCAGCGAGGCGATGTAGCGCTCGCCGAAGTTCGGCACGAAGTGATAGCTGCCGGCGCCAGGCTTTACCTTGACGTTGCCGCCGAGCACGATTTCCTTCAGCCGCGTCATCTCATCGGGGCCGAACGTCAGCGGGCGGTTCATGCCCATCTTGATGCCGGTCCAACCGTTGTCGTTGTGTGAGGCCGTCACCATCGCGACGCCCGGCACGTCGAGCGCGAACTGCGCATAGTAGGCCATCGGCGACAACGCGAGGCCGATGTCGTGGACCTCGAAACCGCCCATCACGAGGCCGTTGACGAGCGCCTGCTTCACCGAGCCCGAATACCAGCGGAAGTCGTGGCCGACGACGATGCGCTTTGCCACGCCGCGTTCATCGAACAGCGCCGCCATGCCGAGCCCGATGGCGTTCAGTCCCATCAGGTTGATTTCTTCGGGAAACAGCCAGCGCGCATCGTATTCGCGGAAACCCGTCGGCTTGACGAGCGGCAGGCGCTCGAAATCGGCGGTGTTCGGCTTCAGGTCGGCGCGTGGCATCGGCAGCATGGGATACTCCAGCAGGGAAGATCGAATTGGAAGGGAGAGACGTAGGTCCGGGGGCAGCAAACAAACAGCTAGAGCATGAGAGCGATTCAACGAAAAGCGAATAGGCTCTAGCCGCGAATTGTTGAAGTCTCGAGGGTTTTAGGCGGCCAATCATGGCCGCTGTGTGACAAGGCGCTGAGTTCCCAAACAGCCTGTTATTCCTGCAGCAGCAGTGTGCCGGAGCGGATTTTAAATGTCTGGAGCCGCTGGAGGAAGCTCATACCAAGCAGGTTCGTGCGCAGCGCGCCGGGTTCGGCAACGCCCGCTTTCACGTTGCGCACTAGGATCGAGCCGATGGCGACGCGGTCGAGCATGACAGGCGCAAACCTGGCGATGCCGTTGGCCGTCTGCGACGCCATAGTGAAATCGCTGTCGTGGAGGAAGATCCCGGCGGCGCGCGCGTCGTCATAGGTCAGCACCACCAGCGTCGCACCGGTATCGACCATGCCCTGCAGCAGGCGGCCGTTGATTTCCATGCTGGTTTCAAAGTGGCCGCTGCGGTCGGCGCGCAATTCGACGCCCTCGTGCGAGGCGCTATGTTCGGCGGTGTCGTCGATGGCAGGAGATTTTGCAGCCGGCCGGGCGGCGGGCGCCAAGCGGGTGGCTGCGAGTTCGCCCACCACGCGGCGCAGCAGCTGCGTATTCTGCGCCAGCGCGAACAACAGGCCGGCGACCACAAGCCAGCTCACGACTTCGCCGATGAGATGTCTCTGGGTCATATGCAACTCCAACACGCCGGCCCTGGCGCGCTGGCATCGCTGCTCAGCTCCGCAGGGTCAGAAAATCACCTGAAAAGTCATATGATCGCAAACGCTTTAAAAAACTCATACCGAGCAGGCTTTCCTTAAGATCGCCGGGCTGGGCCACGAGCGCCTCGACGCCCTGATAGATGATGTCGCCGACCGCGATCTCGCGCAGGCGCACGGCGGCGCAGAAGGTCAAACCGTTGGCGGTGTCGACGGCGATGGTGAACTTCAACGCCCGCACGTCGATGCCCGCCCGTTCGGCATCCGCAGCCTTGAGCACGACGGACGATGCGCCGGTATCGACCAGCATCGTGAACTCGGCCCCGTTTACTTTGGTGCGCGCGACGAACGGACCGCGCGACGACCGGCGGATGCGGACTGCGCGCTCGCCATCGGCGGTGGTCACGCCGACGCCCGCGCCAGCCGGGACCAGCTCCAACGATACCTTGGCGGCGATGGCCTCGAACGTGTCGCGGTAGGCGTAGCCGGTGACGAGCGCGAGGAAGACTCCGCTCCAGACCAGGCCGTGGGCGAGGCCAGTGGCGAGCCTCCCGCGGTAGGACATGAACAAGCCCGGCAGCGCGATGGCGACGAACGCCAGCCACGCTACCGTGAAGATGGCCGTGGCCGGGTCGTCCATGGGTCAGCTCGCTTTGCTGGCAAAGCGTACGCGTACGGCGCTCGCCATCCGCTGCGGCAGCGTTGCCATGATGGCGCGGCGTTCGACCGGGCTGAATTTGATCCAGCTCGCGATTTCAGCGCCGGTGCGGCCGCAGCCGTCGCACCAGCCGGTGATTTCGTCGAGATGGCAGAGGTTCTGACACGGCGACTCCAAACCCGTCTCCCGTTAGCGTCCGTTGGCTTCTACCACTGATATAGTTGGCTCTCGCCCTCAGCACAATCAAGCTGCTGAGACGCTCGGCGTCCGGGGCTGACGCAACCTTGCGGGCCGGGTTGCAACCGAGGCGTGCGCGACGCGCGGGGCAACAGTCTCAGTCTCGACGCGCGGGCGGTGGCGCTCGGTGCCCAACGGTTGCAACGGGGGCGTGGCCGCAAGCACGCGCCGTGCGGGCAAAATGACGATCGCCTCGGTGCCGCGCCGCAGCTCGCTTTTCAGTTCGAACGTGCCGCCGTGCAGCTCGATCAGGCTTTGCACGATGGAAAGGCCGAGCCCCGTGCCGCCTTCGGCCGTCTTGTGGGCAAGCGAGCCCTGACCGAACGGCTGCAGCACCTTGGGAATTTCATCGGCCGGAATCCCGGGCCCCGTGTCGCGTACGCTGAGGCGCTGGGCGCCGCCGGCGGCATTGTCCAGCGTCACCGTGATGGTGCCGCCCTTGGGTGTAAATTTCAATGCGTTCGACATCAGGTTCAAACAGATCTGGCGCATCGCTCGCTGGTCGGCCCACACCTGCGGCAGGCCATCGGCGATGGTCTCGACGATCTCCAGCCCCTTGGCCTCGGCGCGAAGCTTCAACAGCCGGTGGCAATCCTCGGTGACGTCGCTGAGCCGCGTGCGTTCCTCGACCAATTCGTACTTGCCGGCCTCGATGCGCGACAGGTCGAGGATCTCGTTGATCAGGTTCAGCAGGTGGCGGCCGCTGTCGTGAATATTGCCGGCATATTCCTTGTAGCAGGGCTTCCCGATCGGCCCCATCACTTCGGCCTGCATAACCTCCGAAAAGCCCATGATGGCATTCAATGGCGTGCGCAGTTCGTGGCTCATGGTCGCAAGGAACCGCGATTTCGAGTTGTTGGCAGCTTCTGCGCGGCGGCGGGCCTCCTCCGAGATCGCCTTTTCTTCTTCCAGCGCTGCGATCAGCAGGTCTTTTTGCGCGCGGTATTTGAGGCGGTCGAGGGCGGTCTGGTTGAGGCCGCGCGCCAGCCATACGAAGTAGAGGTGCACGCCCACGCCCATGGCGGCGAGCGCAATGTAGAAAGGGTCATGCAGCAGCAGCAGGCGGATCACGACCGCGACCGTCATCGGGATCGTACCGGCGTAGAAAATCGGGATGACGGTTGCGGAGAACGTCATGCGGATCGCAAGTACGACGATGAGCGTTGCGAATACGAAGACGTTCGAGGAGAATTCAAGCGCAGTCGGCACGGCGATCGACTGGTCGAACTCCAGGCCCAAGCTTGCCCACAGCACCGTAAGATCGGCGCCCACGACCACGAATCCCGCCCAAGAGAATCCAGTCAGCAGTTCGGCCACGATGAAGCGCTTGCGCCATTCGCGGATGCGGGCCGCGGCATTTTCGTCGGCAAGCAGCCGCCCGCATTGCCACAGCATCCAGGCCTTGGTGCAGATCACCATCATCAACCAGATCCAGGCCTGATACTTCGGCGCCCAGAACATGCTGGCGAGCGAGAAGATGAGCGACAGCGCCGGCATGGTGACTGCGGCGCGGATTTCGTTGCGCGCAAACATCGCCAGCAATTCGTGCTCGAAGGCTGGCTCGATGGTGCTGCCCGACTGTAACCGGTTGCGAACCGCCTTGATCTCGGTTTGAGCTGGGCGCGCACGGGCTTTCGCCGCGGATTGCGGCGACGGCATCGTGCGAGCGGTGTTGCTTTCCATGCCGGTCGGGTCTCAACTACAGGTCGGAAGGGTGCATCACGAGCACCGTCCTCATTTGTCGTCTGCAAGTGTCAACAAATGGTTTATGAATACCTAATTGTGGCGGAAAAACAGATGATTAACAGTTATCAACTGAGATTGCGTGGGAGCTTAAATCGTTGGCCTCGAGGGAGGTTTATCCGGCGCTGCCAACCGCTTTTTCTCCCCGTGGCCGTTGCCGCCGAACGTCCGAGCCTTCGCCCGCACAGCCCAGAGGCCCTCCCTTGAAAATCATCGAGACACAAACCGCCCCAAATCCCCGCCGGGTCCGCATTTTCCTGGCCGAAAAGGGGCTCGCCGTTGCGTTCGAAAACCGCGATCTCATGAGCCTCAAGTCGGAGGAGTTCACCTCCTTCAACCCCGAGCAGCGCGTGCCCGTTCTGGTGCTCGACGATGGCACGCACATTTGCGAAACCGTCGCCATCTGCCGTTATTTCGAAGAGCTGCAGCCCAATCCGCCGCTGATGGGCGCCGGCCCCAAGGGTAAAGCGCTGGTCGAGATGTGGCAGCGGCGCGTCGAACTCGGCCTGTTCGCCCATGTGGCGCATGCGTTCCGCCATCTTCACCCGTCCATGGCCGCGCTGGAGGCGCCGCAGGTCGCCGCGTGGGGCGAAGCCAACAAACCCAAAGCGGTGGAGGCGTTGGCGCGGCTCGACCGCCAGCTTTCGGTCCATCCGTTCATCGCAGGCGATGCGTATACCATCGCCGACATCACGGCGCTGGTCGCGGTGGATTTCATGAAGCCCGCCCGGATTGCACGGCCGCCCGAACTCACCCACCTCAATCGCTGGTACGAGGCCGTGTCATCGCGTCCAAGCGCAAAAGCCTGACCGCCGCGCCGGCTCCCTTGGCAGACTTGCTGGTGCGCATCCGGGCGTGCCGGGCCTGCATCGACACCCCGGCCGGCGCGCCGTTGCCCCATGCGCCCCGCCCGGTCATCCAGGCCAGCGCCACGGCGCGCATCGCGATCTGCGGGCAGGCGCCTGGTACCAAGGTGCACCAGAGCGGGCTGCCGTTCGACGACGCGTCCGGCGACCGGCTGCGTGCGTGGATGGGCGTCACCCGCGAGGAATTCTACGACGAGGCGCAGATAGCGACCGTGCCGATGGGTTTCTGCTTTCCCGGTACTGACACCAATGGCTCCGATCTGCCGCCGCGCCGCGAGTGCGCGCCCCTGTGGCGGGCCTCCGTGTTTGCGGCATTGCCCAACCTTCAGCTGTTGCTGCTGGTCGGCAGCTACGCCATCGCTTGGCACCTGCCAGATTGCAAGCGCCGCCCAATGACGCAGACGGTCGCGGCCTGGCGATCGATCCTCGAGGACCCCGCCGCCGCGACGCCCGTCCTCCCGTTGCCGCACCCGTCCTGGCGAAATACCGGCTGGCTCAAGTCCAACCGGTGGTTCGAACGCGACGTGGTCCCCGTGCTGCAGGCGCGGGTGCGCCTCCTCTTGAAATGAGGGCTGCTAAGAGCAATATTTATCTGCAATATGGCCTCGACCAGAAATAATTTTTCGTGGAATCCCGCCCGTGCTCGACGATTTGGACATCAAAATCCTCAAGATCCTGCAGGATGACTGCACCCGGCCGGTTGCCGAAATCGGCAAAGACGTGGGGCTGTCGACCACGCCGTGCTGGCGGCGAATTCAGAAACTGGAAGAGGCCGGCGTCATCCAGCGCCGGGTCGCGCTGCTGGATCCGGTCCGCGTCAACGCCGGCGTCACGGTGTTCATCCAGATCAAGACCGACCAGCATAATCTCGACTGGCTGGAGCGGTTCCGCGCGGCAATCAGCGATCTACCGGAGGTCGTGGAAGCTTATCGGATGTCGGGCGAGATCGATTACCTGCTGCGCGTGGTGGTGCCCGACATCGCGGGCTATGACGCCTTCTACAAGCGGCTCATCTCGCGGCTGGAAATCGCGAAAGTGTCATCGGCGTTCGCTATGGAACAGATGAAATATTCGACCGCGCTACCCTTGCAGTTCGCCAAGGCCTAGGGCGTGTTCGCGCATCTTTAAAGCGCAAATGGAACGAGCGCGCTTCAGGCTGAGGGCCAAGCGGAGCGCCCCGCCTGCCGTGCGCGCGTTGCAGCGCCGATGGCGCGAACACCGTGTGCATCATCAGAATGTCTTATCGGATCAATCAAGTAAGTAGACTGTACCTGATAGGAAGCGTTGGATAGAATTTCGGCGCACGCCCTAGGGTGGAATACGCACTCGAACACAGAAAAATGCCGGCGATCAAAGGAGGAAATCATGGCTGACGATAGCAAGTGTCCAGTAATGCACGGGGTGAGCCCCAACGCGATATTCGGGGGCAGATCGAACAGCGACTGGTGGCCCAACCAGTTGAACATCAGGATACTCCACCAGCATTCGGCCCTGTCCAATCCCATGGGCAAGGGCTTCAGCTACGCCGAAGAGTTCAAGAAGCTCGACCTGAAGGCCCTCAAGCACGACCTCGTCGCGCTGATGACCAATTCGCAGGCTTGGTGGCCGGCCGACTATGGCCACTATGGGCCGCTCTTCATCCGCATGGCCTGGCACAGCGCCGGCACTTACCGCACGGCCGACGGCCGCGGCGGCGCGGGCTCCGGCTCGCAGCGCTTTGCGCCCCTCAACAGCTGGCCCGACAACGGCAACCTCGATAAGGCGCGCCGGCTGCTCTGGCCTATCAAGCAGAAGTACGGCGACAAGATTTCATGGGCCGACCTGATGGTGCTTGCCGGAAACTGCGCGCTTGAATCGATGGGGTGCAAAACCTTCGGCTTCGGCGGCGGACGCGCGGACGTCTGGGAACCCGAGGAAGACATCTACTGGGGCGCCGAGGATACTTGGCTCGGCGACAAGCGCTATAGCGGCGACCGGCAGCTGGAGAACCCGCTCGGCGCCGTGCAGATGGGCCTCATCTACGTCAACCCGCAGGGCCCAAACGGGAAGCCCGATCCTGTCGCCTCTGGTCGCGATATTCGCGAGACCTTCAAGCGCATGGCCATGAACGACGAAGAAACCGTCGCGCTGGTCGCGGGCGGCCACACGTTCGGCAAGGCCCACGGTGCCGGCCCTGAGCAGCATGTCGGGCGCGAACCGGAAGCAGCCGGCATCGAAGCCCAGGGCCTTGGATGGCTCAGCAACTTCGGCAGCGGAAAGGGCGGTCACGCCATCACCAGCGGCATCGAAGGCGCCTGGAAGCCCCACCCGACGAAATGGGACAACGGCTATTTCGACACCCTGTTCGGCTATGAGTGGGAAGTGGGCAAGAGCCCGGCCGGCGCCTGGCAGTGGAAGCCCAAGGGCGGGGCTGGCTCGGACGCAGTGGAAGACGCCCATGACCCGTCCAAGCGGCATGCCCCCATGATGACCACAGCGGACCTCGCGCTGCGGTTCGACCCCATCTACGAGCCGATTTCGCGGCGCTTTCACAACAACCCGGCGCAGTTCGCAGACGCCTTCGCCCGCGCCTGGTTCAAGTTGACCCACCGCGATATGGGTCCGCGCTCACGCTATCTCGGCCCAGAGGTTCCAGCAGAAGTTCTGATCTGGCAGGATCCCGTTCCCGCCGTCGATCATAAGCTGATCGACGATCAGGATGTGGCGGGTCTGAAGGCCAAAATCCTCGGTTCCGGATTGTCGGTCTCCCACCTCGTCGCGACCGCCTGGGCGTCCGCATCGACGTTCCGCGGCTCTGACAAGCGCGGCGGGGCGAACGGGGCACGCATCCGGCTCAGCCCTCAGAAGGATTGGGCCGCCAACCAGCCAGCCCAGCTTGCCAACGTGCTGCGCAAGCTGGAGGTGATCCAGAAGGACTTCAACGCTTCGGCGTCGGGGGGCAAGAAGGTGTCCCTCGCCGACCTGATCGTTCTTGGTGGCTGCGCCGGCGTGGAGGCGGCGGCGAAAAGCGCCGGACACGCCGTCACGGTTCCCTTCACGCCGGGACGTTCGGACGCGTCGCAGGAGCAGACCGACGTCGAGTCCGTCGGCGTGCTCGAACCGATTGCCGATGGGTTCCGCAACTACCTCAAGGCCGACTATACGGTGCCGTCCGAGGAGTTGCTGGTCGACAGAGCCCAGCTCATGACGCTGACGGCTCCTGAGATGACGGTTCTGGCCGGCGGTATGCGGGTGCTCAACGCCAACGCAGGCGGCAGCCAGCACGGCGTCTTCACCAAGCGGCCGGAGACGTTGACCAACGACTTCTTCGTGAACCTGCTCGACATGGGCACCGCTTGGAAGGCGGTCACCGCTGCCGGCGACGTGTTCGAAGGACACGACCGCGCATCGGGTCAGCTTAAGTGGACCGGCACGCGAGCCGATCTCGTCTTCGGCTCGAACTCCCAGCTCCGCGCCATCGCCGAAGTCTACGGCAGCGAGGATTCGAAGGAGCGGTTCGTGCACGACTTCGTGGCGGCCTGGACCAAGGTAATGAACCTTGATCGCTTCGACCTCGCCCAGAGCGCGTGAACGCGCGACACGGCAAGACGAGCGCGTTAGGAAAAGTGTGAAGCGGTTTTCCGTCAAAACGCGCGGCACGGCAAGACGAGCGCGTTAGGAAAAGTGTGAAGCGGTTTTCCGTCAAAACGCGCGACACGGCAAGACGAGCGCGTTAGGAAAAGTGTGAAGCGGTTTTCGCATAAGAACGCGCGACAAAACAAAAAGCTAGAGCATGAGAGCGATTCGAAGAAACGCGAATAGGCTCTAGTCTTTTCTGAAAGAGGGGCATTACGGCCTCTCCAGCCACGACAAACTCAAGGCGGCGCCTCGATCCTGTCGAACGCCGCCTTGGCAGCCGAACCTGCGAACAGCCCCATAGAGATCCATGCTACCCCGTGGGGCTGTTCGTTATCGAGCGCCCAAAGGCAACCGCTCTCACGTGGCGACCGCCAAACGCGCCAAACGCGCCAAACGCGCCAAACGCGCCAAACGCCATGTGCGAGCGTTGCCGCTCAGCGGCCGGTCAAACGCATAGCCAAGCGCCCAGGCATGTCTTGGGTGTTGCACCCTTGCAGGCCGTCTGCGTGGAGTAACACGTCGTCGTCGTCGCGCCTGTTTTGCAGGTCGTTTTGACGGACCCCTTGCCCACGAGACCTTTGCCTGCGAGCGTATTTTTAAGCGCGTTGTTTGAGAAGAGCACGGCGGTATCATGGGTCAACATTTCGCCGAGGGCTGTAATCCTGGTGCACTCGGCGGCCCCAGCCGGCATTGAATATGCGCAAACCATCGCTGCCGCCACCAAGCCATAATTCAAGTTTTGCATCGCTCACTCCCAAGAATTGAACCGCCCCGGGTTTGCCGGAGGCTGTTTGGTTTAAGTAAGGCCGCCATCGCCGGAGTTTCCATCGAGGCGCAGTAGCTTGCTTCGCGTTCCGCAGGCGGGATGTTCCCGATGGGCTTGAGAAGCCTGCGGTTTTTGAACCAATCTACCCATTCCAACGTCGCGAACTCGACGGCTTCCATTGACCGCCATGGCCCGCGCCGATGAATGACTTCGGCTTTGTAAAGCCCGTTGATCGTTTCGGCGAGCGCGTCGCGGCGAAGCGCGCCTCCGGCACAGCCAAGAAAGACGATCGGCTGATCCTTCCTTCCAAATGCCCGACCCGGCTGCGGCTGGCGCTTTGGTGCAACCAGCCTGCCGTCGCGGACGAGATCGTTCGGCTTACCGGTGCCGCGCCGATCTGTGCCGAGCAGGAATGGCACGTTGCGCCTCGATCCGTTCACAGGACCCGGAATGCGGTACGGCGTTCCGCACTCGTCTCACACGGCGAGTGAGGATGTTGCTCAATGCTGCAACGCAATTGTCTGCCCGAATTCGGCACTGACAGTCAGAAGTCGATCATGAGGCGCTTACCGACGACCGACAGGCCCCTCCTCACACTATCCACAATCTTATGACCATGATGGTCGCCATGAGTGGACAGCCCTCCTGCACCCGACCCAGTATCACTAGACGATTCGCGCGATTGAGTTCTTGGCACATCGGTTCCGTTCGTTGCCAGCGCGTGACGCAACCCTGCGTTCACATTGGAGCCGAGCTGTGACCCCATTCCTGGCATTCATGCTGATTCTGGCAACCTCTGTGGCTGGCCTTTTAGGCGCGCCATGGCCCGTCCTATTGGCAAGCGCTCTCGCCCTCACGACGGTTTCACTTTTCGAACACCGTCGCCTCCAAGCCCGGTTCTCCGCCGTAGGACTTTCGGAAGTATTTCAAACGTTTGCTCTGTCCAACGCTGGCGTCAGCTTCATCGCAACGACATGTGCTTACGGCCTTGGAATTTTCGTTCGCACTATCATGCTGGTCTGAGCTAATTCAACGACATTGGCTCACCGCCCCCGTTGCGCGGTGGTGTCCCGTCATCAGGTGTGTTGTCGCCATTTTGGAGCCGGTTGATGGTTTCCATCAAGTTGCGCACGTCAGACAGACCCGCTTCCGCTTCCTTTAAGTTCCGTTTGCGACGTATCAAATCCAAGAATATGCGTTCGGCCAGGAAGCACTGCGCAGTAGCCAAATGTAGTGCATTTGGCACATTCCTTTTCATCTCAACACTGGCCAGCACTCGATGGACAAAAGCATGGTCCAGGTCGTCGCGCGCAATGGTAGGCACAATCAACAAGGCCTGCTGAAGATTCGTTTTGGCTAACGTGAGCCGCGCTTGAATGTTTGTTGCGTCGAATTTCCTCTCAAGTATTTCGCCCATGTACCGAAGCGCCCGCAACCGGACGAGCGCTGCATCAGGTTCCGGCTTGTTGGTCAGCTGCTCCAGACGGCTGTAGCTTTGGAACGCTTCATCAAGCATCCCCAATATGCGTTGCTGGTGCGCGACATACTCAAGCGCCTGGGCGTCATTCTCATCAATTTCCAAAGCTTTCGAAAAGGCAACGAGAGCCTCTCGGTTATTTTCCAAACCGTCTTTGCCGTCGGTCCTTATCTTGGTTCCATTCGCCGCCGCGATTGCTCCCTTTAACAGATAGGCTGTGGCTTGCTGGCGCCGATAATTGGCATGCTTCTCGTCCCAATAGCGAAGCTGTCCGTCAATATCGTCTAATGCGGCCTGAAGACTTTCATTCGCACTGATCAAGCCTCGGCCATTGCGCCACCGAGCCCATTTCATTTGACGCAGCGCCCGCCCAAGTGACGGCACAACGAAAATCGGGGCCTCAAACGATTTTGGAGGTCTTGCCTTCTCCATCATCGCGAACAGCTTGTTGCGTGCGTCCTGCAGGCGCCGCTCTTCCTTCTCCAGCATGTCATCCAACCGCTCGGGCAATCGACTATAGCGGTAGTAGACCCACTTGTAGATTGCGAAGGAACCAGGCACGAGCGCTAGAAACGACCCGAGCAGCCACGTCACTGGCTCTACAGTGTGCTTGACGCTGGCAATCCAAACCGAAACTTTCGCCAGCTGATCGCTGATCGCGTCCGATAAGACTTTGAAGATATTAAACACTTCCGGCGTTGTCGCATCAGCGACAAACGTCCATACTCCCCAGACCATTGGAACCCCACCCACGCAATCCACAAAGAGATTAACAATTCGTTACTCTGTCTATGCACGATGAAATTGTAAAGGCCCGAGACGTCGTAGGCTTGGTCTGTGCAAAAGGAACGGGCGATGCTCAAGCGAGGGAAGCAACCCAGCGCGCAAGCCGAACACGATCCTGGCCGCGAGAGGTTTCAATGCCATCCAGCTCTTCGCTTGCACGCAAAGTCAGTTGCGCTTGCGCGGTGAGATGAAGGCGACGATGGCTTCGCGCACGAGGGCGGCGAGCGTTGGGCTGTCGAGGCGCTGGGCGCGCTCGTCCTCCAGCTTCGTCTTGAGGTCGGTGGTCAGACGCACATGCACCATGCTGTCGGCAGGATTGTCGCTTGGCGGCCGCCCTCGCTTGCGCCGGGGATGAGCGCCATCGTC
>JANXVY010000001.1 GCA_025351425.1 Hyphomicrobium sp. | reverse complement strand
TCCCCCCGCTGCCGGCGGTAACGAAACCGACCTTCAGTGCCCGCAGAAGAACCGTCCGACCGCAGCATGCCGGAATTTCGCTTCCGCCGGTCTCGCCTTCCGCATCGTGGCTGACCTTGGGACCACGCCGATCAATGGCTTCTGCACCGGCTTCGTCATGAAGGCCCTGGCCAATATGCCGGGCACCGTTGGACTTCCAGCTGGAAGCCTCGCCAACGGCACCGGCATTGTCCTGCCGGGATCCAACACAGATCCTGATCCGCGCGAAATGGCGCCGTTCGAGGTCGGTGACTTTATCACCTGGCAAGGCACGCTGGTCCACACGCCGGGCGCGGCGGTATCAACCGACGTGACCTGGGTTCACACCATCGATGCCAACGTCGGCATCTACACGCAGCCCGGCACTCTGCCGGCCTACGTCGCCATCGGCCAGAACGGCATAGGCACCGCGCCAGAGCCCAAGACGGCCGCCGCATTGGCAGGCGTTGAGGCCGCCGCAAGGGTGTTTGCGGAAGCCAAGACCACGGACGTCGCCTCGGTTCTCGACTTCTACCTCGACGACAAGGGCTTCAGTCTGCCCGCGGCAAGCGCGCCCGCAGGTCCGATTGTGCCGAATGCGCCAGGATCCGCGGCGACCGAGTACTTCCGCTGGTTTACGCCCGAGACCATGACCGGCACGGTTGCCGAGCAGGCTCTCCAGACCGCCAAGGGCACGATCATCCCGACGACCTCGTTACTCCACGCGAGTGCCTTTGGTGGCGGCATCTACACGCAGTTCATCGGTCCGCAGCCCGGACGTGCCCGCATCCGCGCCTCCAAAGTGCCAGCGATCGACCCAACGTTGGCCTGCCCGACGCTCGGTGCCACGATCGGAGGTGTCCGCGGCTGCGCTGTGACGCAATCGCCGACCCGCTATATCCGCGCTGCCCTGCGTTCGCTTTGTGCGCCGGCCAGTTCCGGAACGCTGTCGGAAATCGCGGGACGCCCGGCAGTGCCCTCTAACAACTTGTCGGCCGCCGGCGGTGCCAACACCGGAGCATACTTCAACATCAACGGCCCGCGCGCCAACCTCCCGGGTGCCGGCGTCGGCGCTTACCAGGGTACAGCCCCTGGCTTGGTCGGCCCGCCGGACGGCTCCTGCCTGCAGAGTGCACAGTACGCCAACGGCCTGTTCACCGGCCAGTACATGGCGCCGGTCGGCGGGTACATCTTCCCTGAGAACACATTCTCCGGGTTCCCTGCCATACCGTTTGACTTCTGGCACATGGGCTTCCTGGCTTATGGTGAAAACGGCCGCGACGGAAACTCGACGGCGCAACAGGTCCCGCGGCCCTGGTAAGGAGCGCTACGTTGATTTGAAAATTGCGGCCCGGGCGAACTTTGATCGCCCGGGCTTCGCTATTGGAAACGACGGCAGTCTCGGAGTGACGTGAGATGACCCAAGTCAACACGCGCATTGCATCCCTCGCTTATCTGGCAGCTTTGGCGCTTTCGGCGCCAGCTCTAGCCGGAGCAGTATCGGTGAACTCGGCCGACGGTATCGTCACGCTCGAAGCGACGGATGCGAGCGTGGATGTAGTGATGGAAAATCTCGCTCAATCGCTCGGGTTCGAGGTCGAACGGTTGGGACCAGACAGCTGCTCCAAACCGGTATGGGGCCGATACTCGGGGTCGCTCGGCAACGTCTTGTCGCGCGCGCTTGAAAAACAGAGCCATTTGATCTTGTATTCGGCAGCGACCAGCGCAGTCGAGAAGGTCGTTCTGTTTGGCAGCTGCGAGGCTCCAGTCGAGTCCGCAGCCATCGCTGCACCACAAGCGAGCCCCCAGCCTCAGCCTCGAACAAGTGCACAACAAGGCCGTTCAGCACTGCTGGCGCAGCCCAAGCCGCTGGCGCGCGAAATCATTCCACCCGCACAACCGGCAGCGATCCGCTCGCGCAGCGGTGTCAACTAGAGCGCGTTAGGAAAAGTGTGAAGCGGTTTTCGCATAAAAACGCGCGACAAAACAAAAAGCTAGAGCATGAGAGCGATTCAACTAAAAGCGAACATGCTCTAAGGTGGTATTAGGGTTTGTTGAGCAATAACAGGCCGCCGATGCAGGGTTGCACTTCAGCCTGGGACACCGACGCTGGCGGCTCGACCTCGATCCACTGCCTGACTTCGGGTCCAGTGCCCGTTCCGCCGGAGAGGTCGACCACGGCTTGGCGCCCGAAACGCACATTGCTCTGCAGATAGACCGCGACGGTGACCTGATAGGTGTTGGAAACCGTCGTCCGGACGCTGCGGGTACGGGTGATATACGTATATTCGGTGGGAATGACGACCTTCGCACGCAGGTCATCAAGCTCTTCTGGCGTTGATCGTTCGAGGCTACCTGCCTCCGCGCCCGCTAGCGCCTGTAGCACAGGCAAGCTTGCGACCGCAGGATTGACAGTGCCAAAGCGGGAATGAACTGTCGTGATCAATTTTAGCCGTTGCAGCAGGGCTGGCGTCATGCCGGCGACCTGATCCAGTTCGGCGACTGAGCCGAAGGGCTCGTTCTTGGGTCCGTGATAGAGGCCAGCCGACTGATAACGCGAACTCTTGCTGCCGCCCGAGATCGAAAAGTCGCCTGGGCTGCGGAAATCGACGATATTTTCAGCCATCAGTTGGGCCTCGCTATCCGCCAAGCCTACGCCCCGCACCGCTGCCTGCAGCAATCCCAGAGTAGAGTAGTTGATATTGATCTGGCCATCGACATCGACAATCTGGATCGAAACGAGAAGGCTTCCCACGCGGCAATGCTGCGGGATGCCATCAAGGCGGAATTGACCGCTCTTGCCGGAAACCGGCGCATTGACGGTGAGGTGATGCAGGACAAGGCGCGTCAGTCCGTTGGCCAATTCTTCGCCGACAGCACGACGTTCTGATATTGCAGTCAAGCGAATGTCGAGCGCCACCGATTTGGCAAGGAGCACGGCGCCTAACGCCAGCAAGAAGAGGGCGGCCAACACGGGTATGAGGATAAAGCCATCGTCACCCGGAGTGGTTGGGTCGCTCGCGGATCGGCGCCCGACGCAAAAATCGAGGCCCGCGTCCGGCAATCGCATGGCGTCTCCTCACCAAAAAGGCATTCGACCTGAAAGTCAGCCTAGCAGATACGATCAGTCGCCGTAAGCGCCTAATAAAATGAGGGTTTTGACTATTATTTGCGGGCCTTTGATAGTAATCTGCAAGTCTCCTGGCGATTTGGTCGCCGGTCGCCGAATGGGTCGCGCCGCATACGAATCGAAGGCCTATCGGAGCGTTCGGGGTGGGCAATGAACCAGCCGCAATCGGATAACGCAGGTTTTGCGCTGTTTGAAACGATTGTCGCCCTCGCGCTCGCATCGCTGGCGCTCTCGGCCATCTATCGATCGACAGGCGAGTCGGTCCGGGCAACAAGCGTTGTCCGGATGAAAGCTGCGGGCTTGTCGCTGGCGCGCACCCACCTTGGATCGTTGGCAGGCGACGGTGTGCTCCCGCAGGGTATCTCCAGCGGCGTTTACGAGAACGGTCTGCGGTGGCGGTTGTCGGTTGCCCCCCTCGCGGCGCGTGCCGACCCGGCGGCAGCCCAGCCCGTTTGGATCGTGCTCGAAACGTTCGACCGGCGTGGCGGCGTCCTCGTCAAACTGGAAACGGCCAGAGTTGTCCGCGAGGCGCAGTAATGGCGAGCTGGCAATGCAACCAAACGACACGAGCCGACGCTGGCTTTACCTTGATCGAAGTGATCGTCGCCCTGGCGCTATTGTCTTTGATGGCCGCGCTGCTGGCCGGAATCGTAAACGGTTCGCGTCAAATGCTCGGGTTTCTAGAGCGCAACGACGCGGCCAATTCGGTCGAGCCAGTCCAATCCTATCTGCGTTCGGCCGTGTCGCAAACCGTGATTCTGGTGGACCCAGCCGGCGGCCTGTCGAGGTCAGCATCGGTAGTCGGTCTCAAGGGAGAACCCGATCACATCGTCTTCGCGACCTCCTATTCGCTGCGCGGACAATACGAGGGGCTATATCAGATCGATATTGGACTGACGCGGACAGCCGGAGGGCAGCAAGGCTTGGATTTGGTCGCGAGCCAGACCCTCGTCAGGGGCGACGGCTCAGACGTCCAATTTCCAGTTGCTGTGCAAAGATCGACATTGCTTGCCAACGTCGCAAGCGTGTCGTTTGCCTACTTTGGCCGCCGCGATGCAGCTCTCGACGACTGGGAGTGGCAACCCGATTGGCCATTTTCTGATCGCCTGCCGAGTATCGTGCGCATCGACGTCAGGTTTGCATCCGGCGATCCCCGCACCTGGCACCGGCTGCAGGTCCCGCTGCAGATGTCGAAGTAGCATTCTTTCTGTGTCCGTTCTGAAAGGCTGCAGGGTTGCGGGCGGCTATGAACGCTGACTTGGATCAAGGAGCATCCTCCGGAAAGTTGGCCTCCTGATCTGCTAACCTGAGATGGCAATGTTTATGAGCCGCATGCTGTCGCACAAGGCGCTCGCAGCCCTGTTCAACCTGGATGGTGCCTTCAATGCCGTGTCGATGGTGCTGCTGCCGGGAACCAGCGAGTCGGAAACGCTCAAGCGGCTTGACGCGATCCTGGCGCGGTACGGGGGGATCGGTGCCCATGGCCGCAACGACCAGGTTTCCCACGGCTTCATCGACGCTGAACTGCAGCAGCTTGCGGCGCTCGCCCGCGTCATGCCGCATTGAACCTGCTGGGTTTACCAAGGTTTCTGCTCTCGGCATCGAGGAGCAGAGGGTCCGCACGTTCCTCGATCTGAATTCCGCAGCCGGCGTCTGGGCGAGGCTTGGACACGACTACCGGGTGTTCAGCCGCATCATCGTTTGGCGCAGCGAGGACGCACTTCGGGTTCCGTTGAGCGCCTTGTTCCGAAGCGGCGAGCGCTGGGCGGCTTATAGGATGGGCGATGGCCGTGCGGTTCTGACACCCATCGAGATCGGTCATCGGAACGGCGAGGTCGCCGAGGTGACCGAAGGTCTCTCTGTAGGTGACGAGGTCGTTCCACATCCGAGCGACCGGGTCTCCCACGGCACCCGTCAGGGCCGACGAGATAGTGGGGGGCCTGAATAGTGGGGAAACATTGAGCGCCGGCGGTGCGGGCGGCTGACCTTTCGCCCAAGTTCCATCCTGGCGTCGATGGGCTTGATACGCTCTCGTCGGGGAGATGTTCAGGCGGCCAAGACGATCCGCGTGCGGGCGCGAGATACGCATGGACAGAAAGTGTGCTCGCGTTCTGCGATGTTAAGGCAGCCATCCTTGTGGACGACGTCGCCCTCGACATAGTCTGTGGCGCAGAACCCGCACGCGCCGGCCTGACAACCTGGATCGATGGGCACGCCAGCCTTGATCAAGACCTCAAGGGCGGTCTCGTTCGCTGCGACCACTAGGGTCCGTTCCGACCACGCGAGATAGATTTCGAATGCGGCGTTGCCGGTCATGAGCGGGCCTTGGTGAGCAGCGGGGCGTACACGGCGACAAACCCGCCGAAGGCCAGCATCCAGGCGGTGGCCGCGACGTGCAGCATCGGCTCGCGCAGCAGGCCGAAGGCGGTAACGAGCCGGGCGAGCGTCGCGACGAGCACCGCCAGATAGATGAGCCGTATCTGGAGGCTTGCAGCGAGCGGCCGGCCGGTATGGCCAAGGCTCGCGCGCGTCATCACGGCCAGGGTCATGGTGCCGAATGCGCCTGCAGTCCAACCGTGGATCGCCCCAGAGGTCATGATCGTGCCGGGGGACCAAATACCGAGCGCCATCAGAAAAAAGCCGGCCGGTATGAAGGCGTAGCCCGCATGCAGAATGGCGACGAGTGGCTCTGCGCCGGTCCGCTCTCCGGCCCAGCGAGCGATGCGGATCGTATTCAAGATCGCAGCGGCAAGAAACAGGGCGGCGGTCACCTGGTGATGGGGGACGGCGATCCAGGACGCGAGGCCGAACGCGCTGGCTACGATAACGGCCGCGTCGAAACGGCTAAATGGCACCGGCAATCGACCGGCTTTCCGCTTGGCGAGCCAGTTGCGGGTGAAGCTTGGCACGATCCGGCCGCCGATAATCATGATCAGGAGCAAGGTCGCGGCAATGCCGGCGCGCGTCCCGTAACCATGACTGCTGCCAATGAGGGATTCGACGTGGAAGGTGACGTTTCCGGCCAGCAGCAGGCCGACAAAGACCAGAATGCGCAGGTGATGGGGTGTTTTTCCGGCGAGGAGTTCGCGCACGATGACGAAGCCCAGTGTCGCCAGAAAAGAGAGATCGACGAACGCCGCGATTTCGGGCCCGATGATGCGCGAGCCAAACACTGCAATCCGGCCCGCCAACCATAGCAGGAACAGAATCGCGAGCGGCTGACCCGTCACCGGCAACCGCCCGGTCCAGTTCGGCACCGCCGTCAGCAGGAAGCCGGCGATAATAGCCGGGATAAAGCCATACAGCAGTTCATGGACGTGCCATTCAAGCGGCGTGAACGCGCTCGGCAGTGTCAGGCGTCCGCTTAGCATCGGCAGCCAAATACCGACCGCAATGGCCGCCCACAAAGCCCCGGCGAGAAAAAACGGGCGGAAGCCGTAGCTGAGGATCGCGGGTCCCGTGTAGGCGCCCACCTGCTCGGAAGTTGTCGTCACGGTGCGGGTTCCTCTCCGGAACTGTTCGCGGATGGCTGGTCTCGCCCAGCGGAGCGTTGGCGCCTGACGGGAACCATCGTGGTCAGCTGGCAAGAGAACGCCTCGATCGAATCCTCGCGCGTTCCAAGGACGACTTCGCGTGAAAATTCGCCTGCGAAGGCTCGCCAGTTCTCCAGATTGCGGTAAGGGACGGCGATGAGCAGAGGCAAGCCGGTTTCCACGACCTCCGCAATGAGTTCGCGCAAACCGCGGCCTTCGCTTTCCGTCTTGCCGAACTTGTTGAGGATGACCAGATCCGGCTGCTGGGCCAAGCTCGTGCGCACCGTTTCGATCGCCCGCAGAAGCTGGTCCACCTTGAGGATGCAACCGCGCGCATGGGGCCCGCGATCCTCCGAGATTTCCACCAGATCGCCGGTCGACAGGTCTTCCAGCATCATGTCGCAGCGGGAGCGGGCGAGGCGCTGCGGATTGTGCTGGACGAGTCCGGCGAGCCTGAGGCCGGCGTCCGACATCCGCACTGCAACCTCGCGCAGAACGGCATCCGCGAGCGCGCTGTCCGAATAGACCAGCGCCAGGATGGTGCCGAGAGCGCGGCGCGACGCCGGCGTTTCACTAGCTGTCATGGCAGGCCCCCTCTCCTTTGCACAGGCACGTGTGCGCCGGCGCTGCGTGAACTTCGGCATCGCGCTTCAGGGACCAGCGCACCATTTTATCGAGGCAGGCATGGGATGGATCGTCCGCCTTCTCCAGCGCGGTCATCAGCGCCAGCCATTCCTCGCTCGAAGCGCCGGCGGCGAAGCGGCGCGCGGCGCCCGACACGTATTCTCCTGGGGTCTCATCGTACTCCTCGCCAGCCGCCTGGACTTGAGCCAGCAGCACAAGATCGCCGAGTGCTACGAGGGCGATGGCGGCACTGCTATCGTCGGAGAGCTGGGCGAGCACGTTGCTGAGCATCATGACGTCGCTCCCTGAGCGGGAGTTTCCGTCCCGGGAACCAGTTGGACGCCTTCGATGCGGGCACGCGAGGCGAGGATCGAGACGTACTGCTGGATCGCCACGCGGCGCACCTTTTCATTCAGCCATTCCGCGATGCGGGAGCGGACGAGATCGAAAGGCAGGTCGCGCCCTTCGATGCGGCGGTCGAGGGCAACCACATGGAAGCCGTAACGGGTTTCGACCGGCTCGGGTTGAACGCCACATACGGCCATCGCTGAAAGAGCGCGTTCGAATTCCGGGACGGTCTGGCCCGGCCCGAGCTGGCCTAAGTTGCCGCCGGTCTTTCCGGACGGGCAGGCGGAGAGCGTTTCGGCAAGCTCTGCGAACGCAGCGGGATCGAGCGCGAGTTCGGCGATGACAGCCTTCGCGTGTTCGAGGGCTTGCTTTCGGGCGGAGGCATTGCCGGGGGCAGCCGCAAACAGAATATGGCTCGCCTCGCACAGGTCGGCCGAACGCAATCGCTGCCGGTTGCGATCGTAGAACCGGCGGCACGTGGCATCGTCTGCCTCGGGCGTTTGGACTTCCTGCTCGACCAGGGCGCGGACGAATGCCTCCTCGTCGGTTTCGCGGCGGCCTTCGCCATCGCTGACGGGGCCGGCTTCCAACTCAAGACGGCGGGCCTCCTGAAGCAGTAGCTCTCGCACGACGAGTGCGCGAGCGGCAGCGATCCAGGCTTCGACGGCGGTTGCAGCCGGATGGTGCTGGATTTCCTGGGCGATGGCCTCACGGGCGATGATGACGCCATTGACGCTGACGACGATCTTCTTGGACGGGATGACGGGCTTGAGCTGACAGGCGGACTGGCTCATTTAGGTTCACTCCGCCGGTTGCTGGTTGATTGGCGCGCGGGCGCCCGGCGTCACCGTTCTGCGCGTGCGAACCACCTGATAGCCAGGCCGCCCGAGATACCACACCGGCGCCGACCAGATGTGCACGAGGCGCGAGAACGGGAAGAGCAGGAAGATCGTCATGCCGAGTACGAGGTGGACAAGATAGGGCCAGTGGATGGCCTGAAGCGCGTCAGTGTGGACGGGCTGCAGCGTGACGATGCCTTGCGCCCAGTGGGCGAGCACCAGCATCACCGAGCCGTCCGTGTGTTCGAGCGACAGCGGCAAGGTCGCAAGGCCGAGCGACAGCTGGACCCAAAGGATGATGAGGATCGCGAGGTCCATGGTGGTCGAGGTCTTGCGGATGCGCGGGTCGAACATGCGGCGGGCGAGCAACAGCGACAGGCCGATGAAGCAGACGGTGCCCGCGATGCCTCCGGCGACAACCGCAATCAGCTGTTTCTGCGGCACCGTCATCACCATCGTGTAGAGTCCAGTCGGCGTGAGCAGGCCGACGAGATGGCCGAAAAACAGAAGCAGGATGCCGAGGTGGAACAAGTTGGAGCCCCACACGAGCTGACGCTTGCGCAGGATCTGGCTGGAGCCTGCGCGCCATGAATATTGCTCGCGATCGAAGCGGATCAGGCTGCCGACCAAAAACGTGGTGAGGCAAACGTACGGATACCAAGCGAACAGAATGTGGAATAGTGCGTCGCGCATGGCTCAGCCTCCCTGACGAATGTTGATGCCGGCGTGGGAGACGATTGTCGCAGGGGTAGCCCGCGAAGGCTGCTCAAGGCCAGGCGCTGGCCGGCCTGCCTGACGCATCCTGGCTCCTAGTCCGTCCTTGCCGCAGGCGTCCGCTGCGTTGCCCGGGCCGAAGGTCACTTCTTCTTCCTCCCAGGCCGCATCCAGCGCTTCAAGGTCTTCGGGTTCCGGGTCGGGTTCAGCGCGTAGGGCAGCGAGGGCCGGCTCGCTGAGCGTTGCTTTGGAAAGTGCGACCAGCGCGGCAAAGACGGCCGCATAAGGCGACTGCCGTTTCGCCAGCCGCTCGCGCAGGGCCGCGAAGACGTGGCCCGGTTGCCCGATCAGCTCAATGGCGTCCGCGGGCGCGCGGGTCGCGGCGAACTCCAGAAACAGCGGTAGAAAATCCGGCAACTGGGAGGTCGTGGGCGTGTAGCCACCATCCTCATAGAGCTTGATCAAATCGACCATCGCCTGGCCGCGGTCGCGGCTTTCGCCATGGACGTGTTCGAACAGATGCAGGCTGAGCGACCGGGTGCGGTCGAATAGCAGAATGTAGCGCTCCTGCGCATCGTAGAGATCGTGGGCAGATAGATCGTCGACAAGCTGTTCGAGGCCAGCGCGATACGGTTTCGGCAGCAGTCCTTCTCGGGCGATAACGGCCTTCAGCTCCGGCCCGGCGGCGATGATCTCGGGCTCGGGATAGGTCAGGAGCGCCGAAAGAACCTTCAACGTTTTCATGGCTTATGCTCCCACTTTCGGCTTGCCGTTCTTGAGCTTCACGCCGCCGAACAGGTTGACCGACGTATCGCTGGGGCTGCAGCCGTCCCCAAACGAGAACCCGCAATTGCCGCGCATTTCATAGGCGTCTTCGCTCGTTTCGCGGTGCGCCGTCGGGATGACGAAGCGGTCCTCGTAATTGGCGATCGCCATGGTGTGATACATGTCCTCGATCTGAAGACCAGTCAGGCCGACCTTCTTTGCTATGGTCTCGTCGATGACGCCGTCGACGGTCTTGGCCCGCATGTAGGCTCGCATCGCGAGCATGCGCTCCAATCCTTGCGCGACGGGGGCTTCATCTCCGGCCGTCAACAGGTTGGCGAGATACCTGAGCGGAATACGCAAGCTCTTGACATCGGGCATGCCGCCGTCCGTGCCCATCTTTCCAGCCTCGGCCGCCGCCGTGATCGGCGACAGCGGAGGCACGTACCAGACCATGGGCAGCGTGCGGTATTCGGGGTGGAGCGGGAAGGCGACCTTCCACTCCATCGCCATTTTCCAGATCGGCGACTGTCGGGCGGCCTCAAGCCATTTTTCGGGAATGCCGTCTGCGCGAGCTTGGGCGATGACCTTGGGGTCGCTGGGATCGAGGAAGATCTTGAGCTGTTCCTCATAGAGGTTTTTCTCGTCCGGCACGCTGGCCGCCTCCTCGATGCGGTCCGCGTCATACAGGATCACGCCCAGATAGCGGATGCGGCCGACGCATGTTTCCGAGCACACGGTCGGTTGGCCGGATTCGATGCGTGGATAGCAGAAGATGCACTTTTCGGATTTGCCCGACGACCAGTTGAAATAGATCTTCTTGTAGGGACAGCCGGATACGCACATGCGCCAGCCGCGGCACTTGTCCTGGTCGATCAGAACGATGCCGTCTTCCTCGCGCTTATAGATTGCGCCCGAGGGACAAGCGGCCGCGCACGCCGGATTGAGGCAATGCTCGCACAGGCGCGGCAG
>JANXVY010000090.1 GCA_025351425.1 Hyphomicrobium sp. | reverse complement strand
GCGCTTCGCGCAACGTCATTGCAGCGAAGGGGGTGCCTAAGCGTCATGGCGTCAAAACTTCTACAGCGCTCGCCATGCTGATCGGCCTTGCTCCTTATGACAATCCTGGCAAGGACAAACCGGAGCCTGCCAAATATCTTTTCGATTTTTTGCAGAGTGCTGGCCCCGAGCATTCTCAGAAGATCTATGACTATTTCAAAGCCTACGTGATCACACCGGACTATCGCTCGGAAGCACCGCCCTACGTCCAGATGGCCATTCACGAGGTGTTCGATAAGCCGTGGCTGGATGCCGTCGTCAACGACAACAATGGTGACGTCGCCTTGGACGGCGCATTAAAAGAAGCGCTTGATCAAGCGCGGCATGCACCCCATGCCGTCATTACTTCTATCGAAGAAACCGTGCCGCAACTCACGTCCCGCACGAAACTTTTCGAAGGGACGTGGAATGCCATTCGCTACGCCCATCATGGTCGGCGCGTGGTTCGATTGGCGATGGAAGTGAAGTGTAGCGATGAGGGCCGTCCGACGTTCACGCTCTATTTTCGCACGCACGGCATGACCGTCAGCAAATCCACGGATAAGTATGTGACGCGCGGGGCGTTGATCGTGCTCAAAGGGGGGCAGCATGTAATGTTCTTTGGACAAGAGGAGGCGCATGAAGGTCAAGTCGAGCCAGATGGCTATCCGCTGACCATTATCTGCCCAACCAAGATTTCCCGGGATGGACCGTTCATTGGGTTGGTGCAGCGCCGACATGATGACGGCAAAATTTTTGCCATCAAAGCGCAGTTCGTGCGCGCCAAAGACAAATCGATTGATGATCTCGTAGCCGACAACAAAGTCGGCTCCTTTGAGCGCGAGGAAGACATTGCGCGCATGGCGTCCGATATTCCCGGCATTCAAGGATTGTTGTCTGAACTCCAGCGCGCGCCTGATGATGTGAAAGGTGGGCTAGTTCTGTAACGCGTGCGCACAATCGATGCCGATGCGATATGTCGGCTGCGACAGATTTATCATAGACATTCTATCGCGATGCTGAATTGGTTGATATTTGCATCATCCCCGGCAGTGTTATCATACCTTTTCAAAACGTATGATAATTGACGCGTCAGGCATATCCGCTGACTTCAGTGTCACGGTGGAGTGTGGGCACGGTGATCGAACAGAGCGACCACTGGGGAGCGAGTGCTATAATCACGGCACGGCTTTTGGCCACAAGTCTAACTTACTCAGCACGGCTGGGATTTTGTCCTTCAGTCCGAAGAAGCCAGCCTTTGCGTGGGGCCAGAAAAACGCGTCCCAGGCGCGCTGCGTCTCGGCAATCGGAGTTGGCAGCGCCGTGGCCCAACTCATCACACGATCCCGCGTCCTGCCGATCGGCAGCATGGCGGTAACTACTGCACGCGCTTTGGACGCGGTGGCGATATCGGCGAGATGTTCTTGACTGGTGACAATCTCAACCGAGCAGGCAAAATGCTCGGCCGCTCGCCTGGCGGCATCTGCAAGTGCCGCGGTCTTAAAAGCTCGAACGGGGGCGGCGCGTGTGTCATCAATTGGAAAAACCGCGACTGCGGCCACGCCGAGCGCGCCTAGATCAAGAGACTCCGGATGGAGGTCCTCATCCGTGAGGAGATATACTATTTTGCCCGATGATGGCAGCGGGATAGGCGTACGGATCGCGCATCGCGTGCCCCATACGTCGTCATCGAGCGCTATTGCGAAGGGTGCAAGTTCGTCGACGTCAGGACAAAATCGCGCATCGGTGTAGTGTGCGATATTGTCGGGCCGCGCGAGGTAGGTCTTGCCCTTGGTGTGCAACCCCGCGACCCATCGCCAGGACAGGGTATTGGATGCCGGATCGCCATCGAGAAGATGCCGGTAGAAGAAGTCCGCCCCAAGTGCCCAAGGCAGTTTCAGTGTAAAAATCCAGATGCTCGCAAACCACATGCGCGCGTGGTTATGTAGATAGCCTGTTGCGACGAGTTCGCGAGCCCAGGCGTCAAAGCACGTCAAGCCTGTGTCGCCGCGTTCGGCTGCTGCAACCAGCCCGGCGAGACCGAGATCATCTTGCAGCTCGCTGCGGCAGCGCTCAAGCTCTGCGCAGTATGACGGCCAGAGGTCAGCGTGCTGTTCGAACCAGCCTTTCCAATAGGTGCGCCAGCAGACCTCTTGGATGAACTTCTCGGCTGCCGCAAAATTATGCTGCTCGAGAACGGCCGCAACAACTTCTTGCTCGGTGATTAAGCGATGCCGGATATAGGGTGATAACATCGACACATCGGTGTGCTGGTCAAGCCCGCGATCAAAATTACGATTGGCCGCGTAGCTGCGCCCTCCTCGTGGAACGAATGCATTGAGGTGGCTCAAGGCAGCGGCACGCGTTGCTGGAAGTGTGGACATCATTCTGAGTCGCTTATTGTATTTTGTCGAGGGGTAGTGGCAGTTACACTGACAGATTGCAAATATGGTTCAACTGATTTGGGATGAGCTGTTTGCGAGAACCAGAGGACATAGTCCGGAAAGAATGTACGTGTCGACCCCACGCAATATCCTGATCGTCGGTGCCAGCGGCGGAGTGGGCCGCGCGCTCTTAGATGAGATCTGCCAGCGGTATCCGGACGCCGCGTCCTTTGCTTGGTCACGAACCATGCCGGTTAGTCTTCCCGCAGGCGTTCGTTGGGCCAGCGTCGACATCACCGATGAGGCGTCGATAATGAAAGCAGCCGCGACGATCCCGGAGCTTGATCTTGTCGTGGTGGCGACGGGATTGCTGCATCGCCCGGGGCACGACGCGATGCAAGCGGTGTCACCTGAGAAGTCTTGGCGCGCTATCGACGCGGCGGCGATGGCGGAAAGCTACTTGATCAATGCAATCGGCCCCGCCCTCGTCGCCAAGCATATCTTGTCGAAATTGCCGCGTGATCGCCGGAGCGTTTTCGCCGCATTGTCGGCGCGAGTAGGGAGTATATCGGACAATCGCCTCGGGGGTTGGTACAGCTACCGGGCATCGAAAGCTGCGCTGAACCAGATCATCCGAACTCTAGCGGTCGAATTGTCAGTCAAAAGTCCAAAGGCGATTTGCGTCGGCCTGCATCCTGGCACTGTCGACACGCCGTTGTCACAGCCGTTTCAAGCCATTGTAGCCGCGGACCGCCTCTTCACACCTGCGCAGACTGCAAATCACTTGGTCACCGTGATTGAGGCATTGCAGTTGAGCCAATCCGGCCGCGTGCTGGATTGGGCCGGAAAAGTCGTGCCGGAATGAGTGTCGCCGCAAACCAAGCCTCAACCGTAGTCGTACAATATCACGATCAACACCTGCGCGCGCGGTGATGATGGCGATGGCGGCTCTGAATATTGTCTGGTTCAAACGTGATCTGCGCATCGCGGATCATAGGCCGCTGTTTGAAGCGGCACGGCGGGGCCCTGTGTTACCCCTGATGATCATCGAGCCGGGACTTTGGCGCGAGCCCGACGCATCGGAACGGCAGTTCGCGTTCATGCGCGAATGCGCGGCGGAACTAACGGAAGCGCTTGGCGGCCTTGGACAGCCGCTCGTGGTACGCGTCGGTGACGCGGTCGATGTTTTTGAAGAGTTGCGCGCGAGCTACGGCATCGATGCACTCTGGTCGCATGAAGAGACCGGCAACGCGTGGACGTTTGCGCGCGATCGCGCGGTTGGCGCATGGGCGCGTGCGCACGGCATCGTGTGGCGCGAGATACGCCAGGACGGTGTCGTACGTCGCCTGCAGGATCGTAATGGCTGGGCTAGGCGATGGGATGCCCTGATGGCAGAGCCACTCACAAAGCCGCCTCAGGCACTGCCGTTGATCCGTGGTATTTCGAGCGAGCGACTGCCGACACCCGCTGAACTGGGACTTGCCTCAGATGGCTGCATGCTGCGCCAGCCCGGAGGCCGCGAAGCGGGGCTTCTTGTGCTTAAAAGTTTTCTCCATCAGCGTGGCCGCGACTATCGCCGCGCCATGTCGAACCCACTCGGCGGCGCAGAGGTGTGTTCGCGGTTGTCGCCGTATCTCGCCTATGGTGCGCTTTCGATGCGTGAGGTCACTCAATCCACTTGGGGGCGTATGCGCGATTTGAAGGGCGACGTCAGTGCAGATGGCCGTGCATGGAAAGGATCGATCGCTTCGTTCGCAGGCCGATTGCATTGGCACTGTCACTTCATGCAGAAGCTCGAAAGCGAGCCGGCACTCGAATGTCGTGAGCTGCATCCCGCGACGCGCGGCCTCAGGCCAGCCGAGCCGGACGAGACAACATTGGCGGCGTGGTGTGATGGCCAGACTGGATACCCGTTTCTCGATGCCTGCATGCGGTCATTGCATGCAACGGGATGGTTGAATTTTCGCATGCGGGCGATGGTCATGTCGTTCGCGAGCTATAATCTGTGGCTCCCGTGGCGTCCAACAGGCCTGCACCTCGCGCGCATGTTCACCGACTATGAGCCCGGCATTCACTGGCCGCAGGTGCAAATGCAGTCCGGCACGACGGGTATCAATACGATCCGTATCTACAATGTCGTCAAGCAGGGCCACGATCAGGACCCGACCGGTGCATTCGTGCGTCGTTGGGTGCCGGAACTGATTGACGTGCCAGATGACTTTCTCCAAGAACCTTGGAATTGGATTGGTGCTGGTAAGTTGCTGGGTGCGCGCTATCCTCAACGCATCGTCGACCTCGCGGAGAGTATGAGAGCTGCGAAAGAACGGATTTACGGCGTGCGTGGCAGCCAGGCATTTCGCAATACTGCCGATGCCATCCAGGAAAAGCACGGCAGTCGCAAGAGCGGCATTCCCATGACAGGACAAAAAGCCGGCCGCCATCGACGTAAGAAGTCCAAAGCGCAGGGACAAATGGAGTTCGATGTATGATCCCGCCCAAAGACAAGCCCAATCGTTTCACTAAATCGACTTTGCCGACGAAGATCTGCATCGTCTGCGACAAGCCGTTTGCATGGCGCAAGAAGTGGGCGCGCGACTGGGAACAGGTGAAATTCTGCTCTGAGCGTTGTCGTCGCACAAAACTTTGAGAGCGCGCGTCAATCAGATGAGCCTGAGCGCGAGACGAGTTCAACAAATTTCGGCGCTAGTTACATTCGGTATGCCCAAACACATCCGGCACACTACCGCCTCATCTTCGGGGCGCCGCTGCCCAATTCCGTTGGCAGGTTAAGTGCTAGGCTTGCACTCTTGGGATGTTGCAGACGGCATCGCACTTACGCTGAAGCGGATCGGCGCCGCGATGATGCGCTGATAAAAACCTTATTGAGATGTCAGCATAGTCTGGCAATACCTTATCATGGCGCCTTGGAAACACGTGCTCAGGTTCACCAGGGGGATGATGACCACCCCCATCCGCCACGCGTCGCTCGCCTGTCTGGGCGAGCGAGCGACGGTGGCTCCAGGGGGATGATGGTTAGGCAGCTTTACGCGGCTGCGGATAGCCGCGTTTTTCTTGCTCATTGATCCAGTGCAGCAACACCGTGCGGCGCGCACACAAGACCGAGCCGAGCCGGAAGATCGGCAGGCGCGAGGTTTCGGCGAGATGGTAGACTTTGCGTCGCTGGCGGGCATCACCGTAGAGGAAACCCGCGATCGCTTCGGCACCACGCAACACGTCATCAGCTAGAGCTTCGTTGACAAGGATTGGGGCGGTCGAGTGGTTGGGTGTCGCAAGAACATTCAACATAGGGCCTCCTCATATAAAAGTGGTTGTGTGGACGACCGGAACATTCTTAACCGCTAGACGAGTTTCAAAAGAACAGATCGCGTGGATTATTCAATTCATAGTCAAATACAAATTGTTATTCAATAAGGACTGTATTACCATTCATATGGATACGTAGGAATGTTTGGGAATCTCTTTTGCACGCCAGTGCCATCTCGCATCCAATACCATATATTGCGGTTAAGGGACCTTTGCCCCACAAGTGGAGCACCGCGAGCGCATGACGCGGCACAATTTCGAGGTCTACGTCGGGCATGTTGGCATCGCCAATCGTTCCCATCCATCGACGGACCTCCTCATTGAACGGAGGCAGGGCGCAGCAGCAGGATATGGCCGACTTCAATCACATAACGAAGGAGGCCCACCATGAACAACGTCATTACTATCGGCAAGCGACTGATCCCCATCGAGCACATTGCTTTTGTCGAACCCTATGACCCCTCGACCAATCCTAAACTACAGTCGAGCCGGGACTACAAGTCGCGCATCGTATTGATCAATCGCGAAAGCATCCTCACCGAACAGACACCGCATACCTTTGCCGAAGCGCATGGGTTCCGGGTGTTAGAAGCGGATCAGATCGCGACCAACCCTTCCATTGGCTTCCGGGTCGAGACCTTTGAGCCAGCGGACGGATTTACTCCGAGCAAGGCATTTGCGACGCGACTGTTGTGGCGTGACCGAGATGGCAATGATCAGAGCAAGCTCTTGCTCGCCACACCGGAAGCGGTGTTGGCAGTAGTCGTGCGCGGGGAGACCGATGCGCAGCTACCAACGGCGGGTGTCGCTTCGAATCTTCCAGATGAAAGTACTGTTCGTCGTCCACCGCGAAGACGGCAGGCTAATTCAGCCGCCGAACCAATTCCGCAACAATAGCGGTTCACCATAATGAAGCCCGCGAGCAGCCGCTCGCGGGCTTTTTTATCACTTGTTTAAGTAATGTAGACGCTCATATCGAACGATTT
>JANXVY010000082.1 GCA_025351425.1 Hyphomicrobium sp. | reverse complement strand
CGCGCCATCGCGATAATCGCAGGCGAGGATGAGGTTGAACACGCGGTCGTCCCAGGGGGCGGGATACGTGCCGGGCTGGGCACCCAAAGCCTGGGCAAACTGCGGCAAGGTTCCGTGGTGCCAGCACACCACGACCAGCGCGCCGAGATAGCGCGGATCGGACATGAGCTGGGTCGCGACCGCGCCGTAATCGCGATCGTCATGATCGGCCGTGAAGGAAACCGCATCACCAAGCCGGGTCGCCAGCGGTGAGATTGTCTCGATGGGCCGCCGGCTGCGCTTGGACTGGGCCGTCGCGATCAGGAACTGCGGCGCGCCGAACGTCGCCGGAATGTACTCGGCCAAGCGGGCGGCGCGCGCGGCCCCTTCCGGCGAGAGATGAATGTCGTTGGGATCCCCCGTCTTCTCGGCGTGCCGCAGCAGCAAAATACGCGTGGTGTCCACGTGTCCCCCTTTAACCAGCGGGACCAGCGGACCGCAGCGTCAGTTTGACCCTGCCCCCGCTGCCGCCATGCGCCATTGACGAAACCCGACGATAACGCCGTTGTCATCGCACGACGGCAGCGCGAGTTCCACAAACAAGGGGGCAACGTCATCGGCAGTCGGCAGCGTGGCCGGATCCTCGCCGGGATAAGCCTTGGAGCGCATCCCCGTGCGCGTGGGGCCGGGATTGATCAGGTTCGCGCGCACCGTGGTGGTCGCATTCTCTGCGGCGTAGGTTTTGACGAGCGTCTCGAGTGCAGCCTTAGAGGCGGCATAAATCCCCCAGTAGGCCGTCGCCTTCGAGGCAGCCCCGGAGGTCACGAACATCGCGCGCCCCGCATCCGAGCGCTGCAACAGGGGATCGAGGGTGCGAATCAAACGCCAGTTGGCGGCAAGATTGGTCGATATGACGTTGGTCCAGGCATCGTCGGTCGCGTGCGCAATGGGTGACAGCGAGCCCAGGATGCCGGCGTTCCCGACGAGAATGTCGAGTTTGCCCCAGCGCTGATAAAGCGTGGGTCCCAGTTGGTCGATCTTTTCAAGCCGCTTGAGATCGAGTTGCAGGATGGTGGCCGATCCGCCCGCTTCCTGGATCTCATCGTCGAGCTCTTCGAGCGCGCCCGTCGTGCGGGCCGAAATGATGACGTGAGCGCCCTCACGCGCCAAGGCGAGCGCCGCAGCCCGGCCAATGCCGCGCGACGCCCCGGTCACCAGCGCAATGCGGCCCTCGAGGCGCTTGGAGGTACCGGCCGTCACGGTCGTGCTTCCGCCAGCAGCGACAGTTCCCGCGAGGGGATATCGCCGGTCTGGTCCGTGAGCGCGGTCGGATATTCACCCGTGAAGCAATGGTCGCTGAACTGAGGCATCTTCGCATCCCGTTCGGTGTAGCCGCACGAGCGGTACACCCCCGCAACCGAGAGGAACGCCAGCGACGTCGCCCCCATGAAGGCGCGCATGCCCTCGATATCGGTTGTCGCGGCCAGCAGCTGCAGCTTGCTCGGCGTGTCGATGCCGTAGAAATCAGGATGCGTGATCGGCGGACAGGCGATGCGCATGTGCACTTCCTTGGCGCCAGCTTCGTACATGAGTTCGACGATCTTTTTAGACGTCGTGCCGCGCACGACGCTGTCGTCGATGAGCACGAGGCGTTTACCCGCGATGACGCTGCGGTTTGCAGAATGCTTGAGCTTGACGCCCAGCGCCCGGATGCGCTGCTCGGGCTCGATGAATGTGCGGCCGACGTAGTGGTTGCGGATGATGCCCAGTTCGAAGGGAACACCCGATTCCTGCGAATACCCGATGGCGGCCGGAACGCCCGAATCCGGGATCGGCACGATGACGTCGCTATCGGCAAGCGACTCGCGCGCAAGTTCCGCCCCCATCTGCTTGCGCACCGAATAGACGGTGCGTCCGCCCACGATGCTGTCGGGACGGGCAAAATAGATCTGTTCGAAGATGCAGGGGCGGGCCGGGCGGCGCGGGAACGGACGGTGGATTTCCAATCCCGTATCCGAGATGACGACCACTTCGCCGTTTTCGATTTCGCGCTCGAATTTGGCGCCCACGATGTCGAGAGCGCAGGTCTCAGAAGCGAGTACGTAGGCCTCACCAAGGCGGCCGAGCACCAGGGGACGGATGCCGACGGGATCGCGTGCCCCGATCAGCATGTTGTCGGTGAGGCACGCCAGCGCGTATGCGCCCTCGATCTGGCGCAGCGCTTCGACAAACCGCTCCACCGTGCGGCGTTTCTGCGAACGTGCGGTGAGATGGAGGATGACTTCCGTGTCCGACGTCGCATGGAATATTGCACCCGTCGCGATGAGGTCGCGCCGCAGCGTCATGGCGTTGGTGAGGTTGCCGTTATGCGCAACCGCGAACCCGCCGGTATCGATGGTGCAAAACAGCGGCTGGACGTTGACGAGGCTCGGCTCGCCGGTTGTCGAATAACGGTTGTGGCCGACCGCCATGCGGCCCTTGAGGCGGGCAATGACGTCGCCGCGGTTGAAATGGTCGCCGACGAGCCCGAGGTGCCGCTCGGCGTGGAACTTGTGGCCATCATAGCTGACGATGCCGGCGCCTTCCTGGCCCCGATGCTGGAGCGCATGCAACCCGAGGGCGGTCAGGGCTGCTGCGTCCGGATGGCCGAAAACGGCGAAAACGCCGCACTCTTCGCGCAACCGGTCATCGCCATATCGGTTCTCGCCGCATACGTCGCCCCAAGCGTGCGACGTGCTGAAATCGGAGCTCGCCCCAGAACCTAAGAAGGCCGACATCGTAGTCTCCATCACCAAAGGCTGCGGATGTCTGGACCAGCGGACCCAGATCTGGCTTTCGATATAAGCGTCACAACGGTGTCATACCATACGTCCGGTTGCCGCGTTGCGCCACCGTTCCGCACGTTCAAAAAATCGCAAACCTGTGGGAAGGCCCTTTGGGCCACGCGGCCCGCGGTTCAGCCGGCCGGATCGCCCGGCTTCTGCTTTTCGAAGGCCGGCGTCACATATTGCATGAGCATGCCCTTGATCCAGTTGCCGGGTCCCTTCACGAACGGCAACGTCTTGGACTGCGCAACCCAGGCAAACTGCTTTTCTTTTTCGGGGTAGAACCCCTCGTAGATCATGAACACGATCACCATAATCAGGGCGCCGCGGAGGAACCCGAAGATGAACCCCAGAATGCGGTCGATCATTCCCACGCTGCTGTCCAAGATGGCGTCCGAAATGCGCGTCGTGAGCAGGTGAACGATGATCAATACGATCAGGAACGTCACGGCGGCAATGATGGCCCCACCGACGAGCGCCCCGTTGGTGCCCGCAATCCCGATCTGCTTGCCGATCTCGACCCCAATGCCAGCTTGGGCGTTCTTGAAGGCGAGATAGGCGACGCCGGCCGCGATCACCCAGGAGACGATGGACAGCAGTTCGCGCATGAGGCCGCGATACATGGCAAGCAAGGCCGAGATCAGCCCGAGGGCGAGCAGCGCGGCGTCGAAATAGCTGAGCGGTCCGATCATGGCGTGTAAGCCCCCAAGCGGCAGATCTGTGGATGGATCGCAGCGCTGCGGCTGCACGCGACACGAGTGAAGCGAGTGCGTGTCAGTCGCATGGGCTCGCGGCCTCTGCAAGCGCATTGAGATGCGCATAACGCGTCAGCGCGATCGAAAGGGATGCTGGATCGACCTCGCCCGTGGCCGGGATCACCGCCCGCGCGAACCCGAGCTTCTGTGCTTCCTTTAGGCGGGCGGTCATGTGGGTTGGCGCCCGGATGGCGCCCGACAGCGAAATTTCACCGAAGTAGACGTCGTCCTTGGGCAGCGGAACACCCGAACGTGACGAGAGCAGGGCCGCCGCCGCCGCGAGATCGGCCGCCGGATCGGCGATCTTCAAGCCGCCTGCGACGTTGAGATAGACATCCATCTGCCCAAACGACACCCCGCAGCGGGCATCCAGCACGGCGAGCAACATGGCGAGCCGCGCCCCGTCCCACCCGACCACCGCGCGTCGCGGCGTACCCAGCGAACTGGGCGCCACCAGGGCCTGGATTTCTACGAGAATGGGCCGCGTGCCTTCGATGCCGGCAAACACGGCCGCCCCCGGGCTCGACGCATCCCGGTCGCCCAGGAACAGCTCGGACGGATTGGCGACCTCCTGCAGGCCCGACTGCACCATTTCGAAAACGCCGATCTCGTCGGTAGGACCGAACCGGTTCTTGACCGCCCGCAAGATACGGTACGGATGCCCACGGTCTCCCTCGAAGTAGAGCACGGTGTCGACCATGTGCTCGATGACCTTGGGTCCGGCGATCTGCCCTTCCTTGGTGACGTGTCCGACCAGCAGGAGCGATGCCCCCACCGTCTTGGCGTAGCGAATAAGCGATTGGGTCGCCGCCCGCACCTGGCTGACCGTTCCGGGCGCCCCGTCCAACTGGTCGGCCCACAGCGTCTGGATCGAATCGATCACGACGAGATCGGCACGCCCGACCTCGTTGAGGGTCGCGAGAATGTTCGAAAGGCTGGTTTCAGCAGCCAACGACACGGGCGCCTTGGAAAGACCAAGCCGCTCCGCCCGCAGGCGCACCTGTGCGGTGGCCTCTTCGCCAGAAAAATACAGCGCTCGCCGGCCGTCGTTGGCGATGCTCGCCGCCAATTGCAGCAGCAGCGTTGATTTGCCGATGCCGGGCTCGCCCCCGATCAGCAACGCCGAGCCGGGCACGATCCCCCCGCCGGTCACCCGGTCGAGTTCGGCAATGCCGGTGGTGAAGCGTGGCGCCTGCTCGTTGCGCGACGCCAGCGTTTCGAGGGTGACGGATCGCCCCTTGGAGGCCTTCGACAAGCCAGAGCCGGGAACCGGGATCGCTTCGGTTTCCTCGAGGAGCGTATTCCAGTCCCCGCAGCCGGGGCACTTGCCGACCCAGCGTGGCGCCGCGGTTCCGCAGGTCTGGCAGATGAACTGCGTCTTGGGCGCTTTCGCCATCAGCGGCTGAACTTGCGGGCGTCGTCGGGTGCATCCACCTTGACCCAGCCCGTCGGCCCGAGATGTTCCTGCGGCTGGAAGCGCATTTTGTAGTTCATCTTGCGCGACCCCTCGATCCAGTAGCCGAGATAGAGATACGGCAACCCGAGGGATTTGGCGTACGCGATATGATCGAGGATCATGTGAGTCCCGAGGCTATCGGCCTCGTCGGCTGCGTCATAGAAGCTGTAGACCATCGAAATGCCGTCCGACAGCCGGTCGCACAACGCCACCCCTTTTAGCGGCCAGCTTTCGGCGCTATCGGCAAACGCGATGTGAGGCTCGTCCGCAGGCTTGCGACGGTATTCGGTGAGAAACGTGTCGATAACGCTGTCCTCGATCATCATCGCGTAATCGAGCACCGTCATGTCGGCCATGCCGCCGTCCGAATGGCGGCCGTCGATATAGCTGCGAAACAACCCGTATTGTTCCGACGTGGGAACGGGTGCGATGCGGCGGGCCTTCAAGTCCCTGTTGCGCTCCATGATGCGGCGCATGGTGCGCCCGGGCACGAAATCGTCGATCCGGACGCGCACCGACACACAGGCTTGGCAACCCTCGCAATAGGGGACGTAGGCGATGTTCTGGCTGCGGCGGAACCCGCCGCGCAGCAGATTGTCGATCAACCCGGCCGGCTTGTCGGCGTTCAAATGGGTAAACAGCTTGCGCTCCAGGCGCCCCGGCAGATAGGGGCAGGCGTGAGCGGCAGTGACGTAGAACTCCGGGAAGTTCTTATGCTGCTCCGTCATCGCAAGTCCCTGTTCGAGCGGTTTAGCCAAAGTCCGAGCGGTTCGGTGTTAACAACCGCTGGAGGCCGAAGTGCCGGCACACGTCCGCCGAATTGATCGCGAGCCGGCCTCATGCGTTTTACGATGAGATGATAGGGGACGCGGTGCACTCCAAGCAAGGCCACTCTATGACGGGCGCACAAGCAACCCGAGCTAGCCGTTACCCCGGGTCTGGGTGCGACCCGGCTGGGCGTGAGCTTCCAGAAATGCGATGATTTCGTTCGCGACGTCAATGCCGGTCGCGGCCTCGACGCCTTCGAGGCCGGGTGACGAGTTGACTTCCATGACCATGGGCCCGCGCGCCGATCGCAGCATGTCGACCCCGCAAACATTGAGCCCGACGACCGCCGCGGCATGGATGGCGGTCGAGCGTTCGTCCGCGCTGAGAGCGACCGCTTCGGCGCGCCCGCCCCGGTGCAGATTGGAGCGGAATTCGCCGGCCTTCCCGATCCGCTTCATGGCCGCAATGACCCGCCCGCCGACAACGAATGCGCGAATATCGGTCGCATCGGCCTCGCGGATGAACTCCTGGACCATGATGTTGACGTTGGCGGCGCTGAACGCCTCGATGATCGACTTGGCCGACGCCTGGGTCTCGGCCAGGATGACGCCCATCCCTTGGGTGCCTTCAAGCAGTTTGATCACGACGGGCACGCCGCCGACCTCCTTGATCACCTCTTCGGCCTTGCGCGGACCGTGGGCGAAGGCCGTGGTCGGCAGGCCGATGCCTTCGCGCGCCAGCACCTGCAGCGCGCGCAGTTTGTCGCGCGAACGCCCGATGGCGACGCTTTCGTTGAGCGGGAATACGCCCTGCATTTCGAACTGCCGCAGCACGGCGAGCCCGTAGTGCGTAATCGACGCCCCGATCCGGGGAATGACCGCGTCGTAGATCGGCAGCTGCTTGCCGCCGTACCGCAAAACCGGCTTATTCGACGTGATATTCATGTGGACATGCAGCGTGTTGACCACATCGATGCTGTGGCCGCGCGCGGCGGCGGCGGCAATGAGGCGCGTATGCGAATAAAGGCCGGGGTTGCGAGCAAGCATGATCAAGCGCACGGGGATCGCACCCTTCTATCGGCAGGGCCATGGCGGATGTGCCAAGTGGCGCGCGCCCCGTGCTTAGTCGAAGCCTGCCCGCGTGGGAAGGGATCGTGTGACATCTCCCGCCAATTGCGTTTAAACCCACTCTGTCCTACGCCGTCACACCCGGATGGACGCGGGGGCCGAACGGCAGTCAGCCGGCGCGGCACGTCAGGAGAAGACCGCCTCTGATGCGAGCTTTGCTCACTACGCTTTGTCTCATCTGTGCCCTCGTCGCCACACACCTCTGGCCGGGAGAAGCCACCGCGCTCGAAATCGAGTTTAATGGCGGCCCGGTGCGCCGCGAGATTTTGGCGCTGTACGACAGCCATCACGAAGCGACGCCCCAGACGAGCCGCATCCACCAGTTCGCGGAAATGCCGCTCAACTGGCTGGGGCTTTACGTGACCTACATCGACGTGAATGGCCCATTGCCGCGGGCCGAGCAGTGGTCGAAATATCGCGGCATCGTCACCTGGTTCATCGAGCCCCTGGAAAGCGCCGAGCGCTATCTGACGTGGCTGGACGGGGCCACCGAAGCGGGCCTGAAGCTCGTGGTGTTTTCAGACCTGGCGCCAGGGTTTCCCGCCCGCCTCGACACGTTGAGTGCCCGCATTCATGCCCGCTTGGGCCTCGAACTGACGTCCGATCACATTAGCGTCACTCATCGCGCCAAGCTGACGATCAACACTCCGGAAATGGTGGGTTTCGAGCGCCCGATCGACAAGGCGCTGCCGGATTACCACGTTCTCCACGTGATCGACCCGCGCACGACGGTCCACGTATCCGCGCAGGTGCAGGGCCGGGAGGCCGAGCCCTCGGCTGCCATCGTCACCACCGGACCCGGCGGCGCTTATGTATCGGATGAATATTCCATCGTATTCGACGCCAACACCGACCGCGTCCGCTGGACGCTGAACCCGTTCTTGTTCCTGAAGCTGGGTTTCGCCAAGGAGCGCATGCCCGTGCCCGACGTGACGACCCTATCGGGCCGGCGCATGTACTTCAGCCATATCGACGGCGACGGCTGGAACAACGTGTCCCAGATCGACGGCTTCCGGCAGGCGCAGATGCTGTCGTCAGACGTGATCCGCAAGGAAGCGATCGAGGCCTATCCCGATCTCCCGGTCACGGTCGGCGTGATCGTGGGGGACATGCTGCCCGAGATGGGCGGCAATGCGCTGGGCCGCGAGGCAGCCAAGAAAATCTACGCCTTGCCGCAGGTCGAGGTCGGCAGCCACACCTATTCGCACCCTTTCGATTGGGGGTTCTTTGCCAACTATAGCCGCCCGGCCGAAGAAGCCCTGATCGACAAGGTTCGCTCGCCCGATCTGCCCGCGATGCAGCGCGTGCGCCGCGCACTCTACGGCATGGCCGGCCAGCAGGTGCCGATCGATCCCATCGGGCGCTATGTGGCAGGCTCAAGTGACCTCCCGCGCACGTACCTGAAGGACCCCTTCGACATCAATCGCGAGGTCCAGGGCGCGCTCGACTTCATCGCGACCGTCGCGCCGCCCGGCAAGCGCGCCAAAATCCTGCAGTGGAGCGGCAACTGCCTTCCCTTCGAAGCGGCGATCAAGGCGACGCGCACAGCCGGTGTCCGCAACATGAACGGCGGCGACAGCCGGCTGGATGCCGAGTTCCCTTCGGTGTTCTATGTGCCGCCGATTTCAAAGCCGGTGGGCGCCGAGCGCCAGATCTACTCCGCCAACAGCAACGAAAACACCTACACCAATGACTGGACCGGCCCCTATTTCGGCTTCGCCCTGCTGAGCGAAACCGTCCGCAACACCGAGACGCCGCGGCGGCTGAAGCCCTTCAATCTCTACTACCACATGTACTCGGGCGAACGCGAAGGCGCGCTCGCCGCGATCCGCCAGAACCTCAACCTCGCGCGCTCGCTGTCGTTGACCCCGGTCGAAGCCTCCCATTACGCAGCGATTGCGGATGACTTTTTCGGCGTCGGGCTTACGCAGCTCGACGAACTGTCCTGGTCGGTCGCCGGACGCGGCGAACTCCAGACGGTACGGTTCGACGACGCCGATGCACTGGTGGTCGATCTGTCGAAGAGCCGCGGCGTGCTGGGATCGACCCGCCACGCGAGCGGGGCCATGTACGTGGCGCTCGATCCAGCCGTTGAACCGGCAATCGTCACGCTCGCTCCGGCGCCCCCAGATCGCACTGAGACCTTCAGGGGCGCCGGCGCGAGTCTTGTCAGTTCGCGCTGGTGGTTCAAGGACTACGCGACGTCGGGCTGCGGATTCAATGCAACCGCCCAAGGCTACGGCAGCGGCGAAATGCTGTGGCAGACCGAACCGGGCCGGACGTTCGAAATTGTAACGGAACGCGGCGGCCAGGAGCTCGCGCGGACGACGGCCGTGGCAGATGCGACCGGCGCGCTCCAGGTAACGCTGAAGGCCGATGCGATCACGCCCCTCAACGTGAGGTTCGTCTGCAATGAGTAGGCAGCCAGCCCTCGCCGCACCGCTGGAGCGGATCGACGGCGCCCAGCGCTGGATCCAGTCCACGTCGCCGATCCGCGCGCATGTCTTTGTAATGGCGCTGTTGTTTGCATCGGCAATTGTCGCCGCCGTCTTGTTGCTGCCCGGCGACAGCGAGCGCATCGCCATGCTGGAGCGCGACGGCAAGACCTTCGAGGCGCGCCAGATTCTCGAGCAGCGCTTCCGCGCCGGCGATACCCGCCAGCACACGCTGTATCAGCTCGAAGGGCTGTATGAGCAGTCCGGCGACCTACCCAAAACCCGGAAGATGCTGGAACTTCTGGCGCAGCAACGGCCGCGCGACTTGAGCCTGCAACGCCAGCTCGGCCTGTTCTACAAGCAGACCCAGGCCGAACCCGCCTACATCCGCGTGCTGTTGACCCAGATTGATCTGCGCTACAGCGAAAACGCCTGCCGCGAGGTCATCGGCCTTCTGCGGCGCAGCGGAGCGTTCGGCGAAGAGCAGGCAGCCCTCGTCAAATGCCGCCAGAAGGGCTATCGCCGCCCCGACGACATGATCCGGCTGGCGTCGCTCCTCGCAGCGGATGGCGACATCAAGGAAGCCTCCCTTCTGCTGCGCTCGGTCGACGATTTGCGCCGCCTGAAATCGGATCGCGAACGCCTGCAGTTGTTTCATCTTCTGATCGAAAACGATCAGCCGGGCGAAGCCCAGCGGCGGGCAGCCCGTTGGGTGAAGTCGAGCAAGGACGACGCGTTTGCTTTGACGCTGGTGAGTTCACTCGTGGCCGACAACCGCCACGATCTGGCGATCGAACTCGCGCGCGAAACCTCGGTGCCCGGCGACAGCGTGTTCCTCTCGATCGGCGAGGTGATGGTCGAACGGAACCAGACGCTCGCAGCGCAGGCGATCCTGCGCGGGTGGCTCGAAAAAGCCAACGCCCTGGAAACCCCGGTCGCCGCCCGTTTCATCACGGCGGCATTGGGTGCAGGCGCCCCCGACCTCGCCCTCGCTGGCGCCCAGAAGCTCGGCTATTCGAAGCTGACGCCAGAATCGATTGCGGAACTGGCGCGCGGCCTCGATCAGGCTGGCCGTCGGGGCGACGCTGATGCATTGCGCGTGCTGCTGAAACAGCAGGCAGGCGGTGGCGCGGTTATCGATCCAGGCGATGCCCGTCAAGGCGCGCGCAACGGGCGCACGGGCGCGACCGTGAAGATTTCCAACCTGGACGGCTGGCGCACAGCGCTCTGGAAGCGCCTGCGCGACGAAAACAAGCCCGTCGTGCTGACGGCGGCGCCAGCGTACGGCGCCGCCTTGCGCAACGGCCGCACCCCGAAGGACTTGGCTGCCCTGAAGCGCGCTCGCCGGGCGAAGGCGTATCGGCGCGGCTTCCCTGGGGCCAAGCCAAAGCAACAACCGCCAGGCTTCAACTTCTTCGACCTGAAGCCCCAGCCGTGATAAACGCAATTGCGGCGATCGCGACACAACAGGCTGCAAAACGCCGGGACGCGTTGCGCAGCGGCGCGCTCCTCTGATAGGTCTAACGTTCCTTTCGCGTCGATCATACACTGACCTCACCCTGGGAACCCCGCCTTGCAGGATGCTGCGAAGAAATTGACGGCACCTGACGGCGGCGGCCCGGACACCCCTGCGCCGTCGGAGCCGCAAGCCGGCTACTACGGACTGCAAATCCTGCCCCCCTTGACGGCCGTAGTCGAACTGGCGGCCATCGTCATGATCCTGCTGGCGATCGATTGGATCTGGCCCGCCCTCGACATCAACAACCTGCAGCCAAGCCCGTATTGGGTTCCCGTGCTCCTGTTGAGCCTGCAATACGGGACCGCCAGCGGCACGCTTGCGGTCATCGTGGCCATCGCTGTGTATTTTTCTCTGGTGACGCTGCCCGAACAAGGTGTCGGTGAAAACGAATTCACGTACCGGCTGCGGATTCTCGGTCAGCCGATTCTGTGGATCGCCGCGGCCGTGCTGCTGGGCCAATTTCGCATGGTCCAGATCTCCGCCAAGCGTGAGCTGATCCGCAGCCTCAAGGAACTTGAAGGCCAGCGCGATACGCTTGCCGACTACGCAACCCGCCTGCGCAGCCGCTGCGACGCCCTCGAACGCGACATTGCCTCGCGTCCGTGGAAGTCCGCCTCGGGCCTGCTGGCCTCGCTGGCGGAATTGAGCAACCCCGAGGGCGCCCGGCCCGACGCCATCGCGCGCTGCCTGGAAACCGCATTTCCAGGTGCTGCCGTCTCGCTCTATCTGCGCCAGGGCTCGGCCCTCGTGAAGACCGTCGCGGCCGGCTGGCCAGATGCGGCGCCTTGGGCGGTCCGGATTCCATCCGACCATCCCCTCCACATGGGCGTTGTCGGCGCAAAATCGCGGTTCAGTATCCTGAACGAGGCCGACGAAACGGTCCTTGCTGGCCATGGCCTGGCCGCGGTTCCCGTCATCGACCCCCGGACCGGCCGTGTGCTGGGCATGATCAAGCTGGAACTTGGCGACGCGCAGGTTGTCGTTCCCGGGCTTGTGCTGAAACTTGACGTGCTGGCCGCGGCCGTCGAGCCGGCACTCCAGGAACAAGGCGGCTTAGTCTCGCTGCGGCGGAGTGGCAACGAACCCGGCGATAGCGCTGCAACCCCGCTGCTGCTGCGTCCTCCGCAGCGCCTCCTTCGTGCGGCCTCAGAGACTGCCGGCACCGAATTCGCGCGGCCCAAGGCCGGCCCCAAGGCTGGCCGTTGAGATGACGTCTTCCGGCCAGTCGCCCGCCGCTTCTTCGATGCTGACGGGCCCGTTACCCTTTTCGGTTGCGCTCCTGCTTGCAGAACTCGCCCTCGCGGCCGCCGTTCGCGCCAACATGTTGCACCTTGCAGGCTGGCTGTGCGCCCACCTTGCACTCATTGCGCTCGCGGCCCTCTACCTTGCCCGCGTCCGAACGGCAAAGACCGATCTCAGCCCCTACGGTCTTTCGCTGGTCGCAGCCGCTATCGCAGGTCCCGTCGGCGCCGTTATGGGCATTGTGGCGGTCTGGTTGCATGCGCGCGAACGCCCCAACGTCGAACTGCTCGCCCACTGGTATGAGCGGATCGCGCTTGCGGGCGACGTCGACCCGGTGACGAGCCTGTGCAACGCGGTCGCGATGGGCCGCGGCGTACAAACGACGATGGTTCCACCGCCCGTGTTCGAACGCGTGATGGCGGACGGCACGTTGGAGGATCGCCAGACCGCGTTGGGTCTGATCGCGCGCCGGTTCGCACCAAGTTACGCAGCGGCGCTCCGCTTGGCGCTTGTCAGCCCCGAACCCGTGATCCGGGTCCAGGCGGCAGCCGTCGCGGTGAAGGTGCGCGCGGAATTGAAGACGGCGCTTCGCGAGACGTTGGCTGAGACGTCCGTTCCCGGGCTGACGCCGGTCCAGGCGGCCGAGTTGACATCCCAGCTCCAGGCTATGGCGGGCGCCGGGATGCTGGAAGAAGACGACCAGCAGCGGGCCGAACAGGCGATCTCAAGCCTGTTGGAGGGCGATGTGCCCGCCGCAGTTTCACGCGCAACAGGCGCCTCGCCGCCCCTGAGCCAGGCCGCGCAGGAGCTGATCGAGAACGCGTTGTTGCGTCAGGGACGCTACCGGGAGTTCCGCGCGTTGCGGCTCCAGGCCACGCGCACAGCCCGCAATGAGGAGGAGCCGTCCAATGTCTGATATGGACTGGCCCGAGCAAACCTCAGCCACGCCCGCCGACATCTGCATCATCGTCGAAGGTGCCTACCCGTACGTGCCGGGCGGCGTTTCGAGCTGGATCGACTGGCTGATCCGTTCCCAGCCAGGCACTACGTTTTGCGTGGTGGCGCTGCTCCCGCGCCCGGCGGCGCAAAAACCGCGTTATCAGCGCCCGCCGAACGTGGTGGGGTTCCAGAACGTCTACCTGCAGGATTTCGGCGCGCGCCCGGTGAAGCGGATGCGCGTTCCCCCCGGCATAGATGCGCTGGCCGAAGCGTTGAGCCAGTTAACGACGGTGGGCGGCGCCGGCGCACTGGCCGATGTGACGGGTAAGCTCGCGACCCTGCGCGGCACCATAAGTTTGCCGGTGATGTTTAACTCGCCGGTCGCCTGGCAGTTGGTCGAGCGCATGTACGGAATCGAAATGCCATTCGCCTCGTTCCTCCATTACTTCTGGGGCTGGCGCGCGCTGCTTGGCGGGCTGTTTGCAACGCTGGAATGCCCGCTGCCGCCCGCGCGCGTCTATCACACGATCTCGACTGGGTATGCAGGCGTGCTCGCGGCCCGCGCGGCGCTCGAAACCGGCCGCCCCGCCCTGCTGACCGAGCACGGCATCTACACCAACGAACGGCGCATCGAATTGCTGATGGCCGAATGGGTCGCCGACACCGTCGACAAGGGCCATGCCCTCGATGACCCCCGCTTCGATCTTCGCGACATGTGGGTGCGCGCCTTCGAAGCCTACGCCCGCACCTGTTATCAAACGGCGACCGAAGTCATCACGCTGTATGGCGACAACCAGCGGGTGCAGAAAGTGCTCGGCGCCGATCCAGCCCGCCTTCGCGTGATCGCCAACGGCATCGACCTCAAGCGCTTCGCAGCCATTGCGCCAGCACCCGACGGCGCGACGCCGACGATCGCCCTCATCGGCCGTGTCGTGCCCATCAAGGATGTGAAGACCTACATCCGCGCAGCAAAGCATCTGGCGGCCCGGTTCCCCGCGATCAAGGCCTATGTCATAGGCCCGACTGACGAGGATGAGGCCTACGCACAGGAATGCCGCGATCTGGTGTGCGATCTGCACCTCGAAGCGGTGGTCGAATTCACAGGCGCCGTCGACATTGTCCAGTACCTGTCGAGGGTCCATGTCGTCGTGCTGACCTCGCTGTCGGAGAGCCAGCCGCTGGTGGTGCTCGAAGCCGGCGCCTCCGGCATTCCGTTCGTCGCAACCAACGTCGGCTCGTGCCGGGAGATCCTCGAAGGCCGTGCCGATGAAGTGCCGGCGCTGGGTCCCGGCGGGATCGTGACGGACGTCGTGGACGATGTCGCGATCGCCGACGCCGTCGAAACGCTGCTGCGCGACCCGGGTATGCGCAAAACCTATGGGGCGACGCTGCGCGCGCGCGTTCAGGCGACGTATACCTCCGAGCAGGCAGCGGACGCTTACCGCCAGCTCTATGACCGCCACCTGCGCGACGGGCTGTGGGCGGAGCCCGGCCCTCAAGAGCGCGTAGCGCCGGCAACTCTGACCGCCGCAAGGATCTAAGACCATGGCAGGCATCGGCTTCGAGTTGCAGAAATTGGCGCGTCAGGAAAGCCTGTCGTCCGTGCTGGCGGCAGGCGGCCATGCCGCGGTGATCGCCGCTGGGCCCTGGCTGTTCACCATCGCCTCGCTCGCCGTCATTTCGGTGACAGTCGAGCGCTACGTGGGCCTGGACGCGCTGGCCAATTTCCGCGCCGTGATCATCTATGCGTTCGCAACCTCGCTGGTGCTGACAGCGCCGGTTACGATGGTCGCAACCCGCCTCGTCGCCGACGCCTTGTGGGCAAGGCAACCCGAACGCGTCCGCCCGCTGCTGTTTGCAGCCTTCGCCATGTCCGCTGTTTCGGTGAGCGTCGGAGTGGTGGCGCTGAGCCTCTATTTCCGCGTGCCCCTGGCGCTGGCGCTGGCCTTTGCGTGCAGCACGCTGACGGTGGCTTTGATCTGGGTCGCGCTCGGGTTTTGCGGCGCCGTGCGCGACTACGGCGCGGTGACAGCGTCCTTCCTCGCCGGCCTCGCAGTCGCAGTACTGGCGTCCCTCAGTGCAGCGTCCGCAGGCTTCGAAGCCTTCGGCATGGTCTACGGGTTTGCCTCCGGGCTGATGGTGACGTTTCTCGGGCTGACGCTGCGGGTGCTGGCGACCTTCCCCCATCCGGTGACCGGCCTTCGCGGCGGGCTGAGGCAGCTGTTGGGAGGCTTTAGCACGTACCGGTCGCTCGCCTGGGGCGCTCTCGCTGGAACGGCTGCCGTCTGGATCGACAAGTGGGTGTTCTGGTTTTCGCCGGTCGGCGAAAGCGTGCAGGGCGGGTTCGTCCACGCACCGCTCTACGACAGCGCCATGTTCATCGCATCGCTGGTGATCATTCCCTCTTTGGCGTCCTTCGTCGCCAAACTGGAAACTGACTTTTTCGAGCGCTACCAACGCTACTACGGCGCGATCAAATCCCACGGCACGATTGGCCAGATCGAGGACGCCCGCAGGCGCTTATCCGCCCACACGCTCGATACGCTGGTGTTGATCGCGATCGCCCAGGTGGGCATCTGCGCGGTGCTGATCATGACGGCCCCGCTGCTGGTGGAGGCGTTGAACCTGCAGTTCCGCCAGATCGCGATCCTGCGCTTTGGTGCGCTCGCAGCCGTGTTCCACTTCATCTTTATCGCAGCGACCTCGTTCCTGCTCTTTTTCGACCGGCGCTGGCTCTACCTCGGCCTGCAGACGCTGTTCTTCCTGCTCAACCTCACGCTCTCGATCGTGACGGTCTATCTCGGCCAGGACTACTACGGGGTCGGCTACTTCGCGGCGTGCTTCATCTCGAGCCTGCTCGCCTACATCATGGCGACGGCGACGTTTCAGAACCTGAACTTCCTGACGTTCATCGGCAACAACCCGTCGATAAAGCCCAGCTCCGCCTACGCCGAGCGCGGCTGGCTGGATTGATGCAAGGCAACGACCCGCAGCCAGAGCGCGTTAGGAAAAGTGTGAAGCGGTTTTCCGTCAAAACGCGCGACACAGCAAGACGAGCGCGTTAGGAAAAGTGTGAAGCGGTTTTCCGTCAAAACGCGCGACAAAACAAGAAGCGCGTTAGGAAAAGTGTGAAGCGGTTTTCCGTCAAAACGCGCGCCAAAACAAGAAGCTAGAGCATGAGAGCTTTTCAAAGAAAAGCGAACAGGCTCTACCCCCGCCCGCGATAGGGTGCAACGCCGGGGTCTGGGAGCCACACCCCCGGCGCAAGCGTCCCGGTCTGCCAGAAGACGTCGATCGGAATGCCGCCGCGCGGATACCAGTAGCCCCCGATCCGCAGATAGCGGGGCGCCAAGACCTCGACGAGCCGTTTGCCGATGCCGACCGTGCAATCCTCGTGAAAGGCACCATGGTTTCGAAACGAGCCGAGATAGAGCTTCAACGACTTGCTCTCGACGAGCCATTGGCCGGGCACATAGTCGATCACCAGATGGGCAAAATCCGGCTGGCCGGTGACGGGGCACAGCGAGGTGAATTCCGGCACGGTAAAGCGCGCCACATAGTCGGCGTCCGGATGCGGATTGGGTACGCGCTCGAGCAGCGCCTCGCCGGGGCTTGCCGGCAACACCGAGGAACCACCCAGCAGCGTCACGGTGGGCTTGTCGCGGCTCATGATGCAGCCTTCCTGCGGGCCGGACCCGTATAGATGCAGCCTTCGTGGCAGCTGTCGCGCGCAATCAGGATTTCGGCGAGGCCCGGCACGCGATTGTCGAGCCGGTTCCAAAGCCACATCGCGATCCGCTCGACCGTCGGCGCTTCAAGCCCCGCGACCTCATTGAGCAGCCGGTGATCGAGTTCATCGCGGGCATCCGCAATGGCGCGCGCGAGTTCGTCGAAATGGACGACATAGCCCGTCTCGGGCGCAGGCTCGCCATCGAGCGTGACGCGGGCGCGAAACGAATGGCCATGGACGCGCGCGTTTGCCGTACCGGGCGCGGCGCTCGGCAGGAAATGGGCGGCCTCGAAATGGAATTCTTTGTAGATGCGCATGATAATGACTTAGCGGACTCCGGACTTAGCTTTGGTATGCGGGTCCAGGGGACGCGTCCCCTGGCCTTCTCTTCGCTGTCCATAATCCCAACGGCCGTTCAAATCCAGCCGGTGCGTCAAGCAGGACGGTTAACGGATGCCGAGCAGCTTGTGGGTCTGTAAGCTGAGCCGCCACTCGGGGTGTGCCTGGCAATAGGCAACGGCCGCCTCGGTATTGGCGGCCTGCGCGGACCCATCCATGGGCTGCAGATAGCGGTGGCGAAACCTGAAACCGGCAACCGCCCCCGGCAGCAGCGCCGGCTGGGGATAGACCAGTTTCAGCTCATCGCCCGATGTCTGCACCAAAGGCGCGCCGGCCTTGGGGGAAACGCAGATCCAATCGATTTCGCGCGGCACCGCCTGCGTGCCGTTGGTCTCTATCGCGATTTCGAACGTCGCGGCATGGAGCGCTTCGATCAGCGCGCCGTCGACCTGGAGCATCGGCTCGCCTCCCGTCAGCACCACGAGCAGGCCTGCGCTGAACGCCGCGTCCGCTGCCGCGACGCAGGCATCGGCCAGCGCTACGGCCGACGCGAATTTACCCCCGCCATCGCCGTCGGTGCCGACAAAGTCGGTATCGCAGAACTGGCACACGGCCTGGGCACGGTCGGCCTCACGCCCCGACCACAAATTGCAGCCTGCAAACCGGCAGAACACGGCGGCGCGCCCGGCGTTCGTGCCCTCACCCTGCAGCGTGTAGAAAATCTCTTTGACGGCATATGTGTTCGACATCGGCCCTGCTATACCACCAGATCGCCCAAAAACGACATCGCCGTTGATCGGCAAACGCAACGATTGCGTTAAGATACCCAAACCCAACCGCGCGAGACCGCATGCGTCCAATCGAAATTCCGACCGCGCGCACGTATCGTTATTATGATCTCGTGATGGCGGCGTTCGTGGCGGTGCTGATCTGCGCCAACATGATCGGCCCGGCCAAGGCGTCGCAGCTGATCGTTCCCGGCTGGGGACCGTTCACGTTCAGCGCGGGCGTGCTGTTTTTCCCCGTCTCCTATGTTTTCGGAGACATCCTGACCGAAGTCTACGGCTACGCGCGCGCGCGCCGCGTCATCTGGGTGGGGTTTGCAGCTTTGGTGTTTGCCGCCGTCATGGCCTACGTGGTGGTCGCGCTGCCGCCAGCGCCCACTTGGCCAAACCAGGGCGCCTACGAGATCGCGTTCGGAAATCTGTGGCGCATCGTGGCGGCATCCATGGTCGCCTATTTCTGCGGGGAGTTCGTCAACTCGTACGTCTTGGCGCGGATGAAGGTCGCGAGCGAAGGCCGCCATATGAGCGCACGCTTCGTGGCCTCGACGTTTGCGTCCGAAGCCGTGGACAGCGCGATTTTTTATCCGCTCGCCTTCTACAACTCGGGGCTGATGCCCAACGAGTTGGTGCTGACGTTGATGTGGTCGCAGTTCGGCATCAAGACGCTCGTAGAGATCGTCATGCTGCCGGTCACGTTCCAGGTGGTCGCGTTCTTGAAGAAAGCCGAGAACGAAGATTACTTCGATCGCGGCACCGACTTCAATCCGTTCAAGCTGTGAGCATCTGAGCCATTAGGCCGACGCGTGGGCCTTGGCCTTGGCGGCGGCGGCGCGCTTGATGCCGGACTGCTTCTTGAGCAGGCGGCGCACGGCGGCTGTGTTGCCCTGGGGACGGGTCAGCTTCGCGCGCGGAATGGCGCGGCGCGCCTTCTTCTTCTGGGTTTCGACGGCGCGGGCATCATGCTTGCTCATCGGAGCGCTCCGGGATGAAAGAGTTGAATATCGGGGGTTCCAGCGCCAAGCGCACGGGACGAAGCGCGTCTGATAGGCTATTGCGGGCTATGTGGCAAGGGCAGGAGTCCCCATGACAGCGACGTTCGCGATCTTCGCCGACTATCACCAATTCTATATTCGAGACGACGATCCCAGTTACGGCGACCTGTCGGACGCGTGGACGCCCGAAAGCACGGACCGCTTACTGGCGCTGGCCCCGCACACCATCGGGGTTGGAACCGCGCGCAACATGACCGTGCCGGTATCGATGAGCATCCTCGCGCAACGGCCTACGCTTGATGCTGCAACCTTCGACCGCATCAACGAAGCTGCGATCGAAATAGCGACGGGCCGGATCGTGCTGGCCGGATGTACGGACTATGTTCCCGATGCCCCGCGCATCCCGTGCGCGCCGGGCCGGTATGGCGTGCTGATCGGCTACCGCAATTTGACGCGCCTCAGCGAGGATGGCCTCGACGGCGACGACAGCTATCACCTGTATCTGTGGCCTGCGAACGGCTAAAACGTCGCCTCTCGCCAACCGGAGCCCGCCTGGACCATGAAAATCGTCACCTGGAACATTAACGGGGTCAAAGCGCGGCTGGAAACGGCGCTGGCCTGGCTCACCCACAACCCCGCCGATGTCGTGTGCCTCCAGGAAATCAAGACGGTCGATGAGGGGTTTCCCGCGCTCGAGTTCCAGGGGCTTGGATACAACGTCGCGACCCACGGCCAGAAAGGCTTCAACGGCGTAGCGCTGCTGTCGAAAACGCCGCTGGAGGACGTCCAGCGGGGTCTGCCCGGCGACGAAAACGACGCCCACGCCCGCTATATGGAGGCAACCGTTATGGGAGGCAAAGAGGCCGTCCGCATCGGCTGCCTGTATCTGCCCAACGGCAACCCCCTCGGCACCGGGAAGTTTACCTATAAGCTGGCGTGGATGAGGCGCCTCGAAGACCACGCGCGCAAGCTGTTGGCCGACGAGATGCCGCTCGTGCTTGCGGGCGACTATAACGTCATCCCCACACCGGAAGATGCCAAGCGCCCCGGCGCCTGGCGGGGCGATGCTCTGTTCCAGCCCGAAAGCCGCGCCGCCTATCGCAGGCTGATCCATCTGGGCCTGACGGACGGCGTGCGCGCCTGCCATCCAGAGCCAGGACTTTACACCTTCTGGGACTATCAGGCGGGCGCATTCCAGAAGGACGACGGTATCCGCATCGATCACCTGCTGTTGTCGCCGCAAGCAGCCGACCGGCTGACGGGCGCCGGCATCGCCAAGGAAGCACGCGCAATGGAAAAGCCCTCCGACCACACCCCGGCCTGGGTCGAACTCGCGCTCGGCTAAGATCACGCGCAGATGCAACACGGATCAATCACCAGCCGTTCACGCAAACGCTATTGGCGCGTGTTGGGGGAGATGTGTAGTTCATTGGTTGCGCAATGAAATTCACCCCCAAGGAGACGATCATGAAAATCTGGAACAAGCCCCAAGTTCGCGAACAGGCCGTTGGCATGGAAGTCACGGCTTACCTGCCCGCCGATATCGACCTCATCTAAATCTCGCCCAGCCGGGCTCGAGACTTGAACGGCGTCTGGATCAGCCCAGGCGCCGTTTTTGTGTGTTTGGCGTCCAAACACCGAACGGTCCTATTCGAACACCCGCTCGACCGTGTTGACGATCGCATGCGCCCGCAATCCCGCAATGATGTGTGTGAGGTGTGCCAAATCGAAGACACCCAGGATGATGCGCATGGTCGTGAAATCGGAGGCCCGCTCCACCATGTTGAGCTTGTCGATGTTGCCGCCCGCCTGACCAATCAAGGTCGCGACTTCCGCGAGCGTTCCCGGTTCGTTGGGACATACGACATCGATGGTGGCGGGAAACCGCTCCAGCTTGCGGCGGTCGATGTCCCAGGTCACGTCAATCCAACGTTCGTGCTCATATTCCTGCAGCCGCGGCGAATGAATCTGGAAGATGCGGATGCCCTCGCCCGGTGTGAGAACACCGATGATCCGGTCGCCCGGCACAGCGCCGCCCGGCTCGAAGCTGACGGGCACATCGTTCTTGAGGCCCCGGATCGGGATGCCGGCGACCGGCAGCGGTCCCCCATCTGGCGCAGGCCCCTGTTCCCCGGTCATCATGCCATCGGCAGTGCGGAACTTGAGCCCGGCAGCACTGGTGAGATTGAACCATCCGTCCTCGCCCTCCCCCCGTTCCGGGCCCTTGGCGCGCGGCCGGTAGGGGGCGGATGACGCATCGCCTGCGCGCGCGTCGAGGTCGAGCGCCGCGACGGCCTCTGCCAGCGGAATGTCGTTGCGGGCAACGGCGACGAGAACGTCGTCGACGGTCTTCTGGTTGAACCGCACGGTGAGCTTACGCAGATCGTTGGGCAGCGCATGCCCTTGGCTCTGGACGTGCGCCGCCAGCAGCCGCCGCCCGAGTTCGACGTAGCGAAGGCGCTCGGCCTCGCGGGCGGACCGCCGGACGGCAAGCTGCGCGCGGCCCGTGACGACAAAACTCTCCCACGCGGCCGGGTGCGTATGGCCCTTGGTGGTCAAAACCTCGACCTCGTCGCCGTTGCGCAGCTTGGTCTCGATGGGCACCTGCCGTCCGTTGACGATGGCCCCGCTCGCGATCGCCCCGATGTCGGTATGCACGGCAAATGCGAAATCGAGCGGCGTTGCGCCCCGCGGCAGCGCAATCAGGCGGCCCTTCGGCGTGAAACAGAACACCTGGTCGCGAAACAGCTCGAGCTTGGTATGCTCGAGAAATTCCTCCGCGTTGTCGCCCTGCATCAAGGTCTCGACCATCCGCCGCAGCCACACATAAGGGTTGTCCGAAACCCCGGGGCGCAAATCAGCACGGCCGCCTTTGGCGCCATTCGTGACAGCCCGCGACTTGGGATCGCCGCGCGTATCCTTGTAGATCGCGTGCGCCGCAACCCCGTATTCGGCCGTCTCGTGCATCCGCGCCGTGCGGATCTGCAACTCGACGCGCTGCTGGCGCGGCCCGATGACAGTGGTGTGGATCGACTGATACCCGTTCTGCTTGGGCACCGAGATGTAATCCTTGAACCGCCCCGGGACGGCCTGCCAAGTCGTGTGAATAAGCCCCAGCGCGCGATAGCAGTCGGCTTCCGTCTCGACGATGATCCGGAACGCGTAAATATCGGACAGCTTCTCCAGCGACGACTTCTTTTGCACGATCTTGTCCCAGATCGCGTAGGGCTTCTTTTCCCGCCCCGTGACTTCGCCCTTGATACAGCTTTCGGCGAGCTGGGCATTGAGGGCGGCCGTGGTCTCATCGAGCAAGCCCGCAGTCGTCAGCCGCAGCGCGGCGAGCTTGTCGTTAATGGCCTTGTAGGCTTTGGGATGCAGCCAGCGGAACGAATGCTCCTCCAACTCCTCGCGCATCGCCTGCATACCGATGCGGCCAGCGAGCGGTGCATAAATGTCGAGCGTTTCCTGCGAATTGCGCTGCTGGCTCGTGACCGAGTTGTGCTCCAGCGAGCGCATGTTGTGAAGCCGGTCGGCGAGCTTGACCAGCAGCACGCGGATGTCGCTGGAAATGGCCAGCAGCAACTTGCGGAAGCTCTCCGCCTGTTCGGCCTTTTTGGAGACGAGATCGAGCCGTTTGATCTTGGTGAGCCCATCGACGAGTTCGCCGATCTTGGGGCCGAACAGGTGGTCGATCTCCGCGCGCGTCGCATCGGTATCTTCGATCGTGTCGTGGAGCAGCGCGGTCGCGATGGTGGCGTCGTCGAGCTTCAGCTCGGTGAGGATCGCCGCGACTTCCAGCGGATGGGAAAAGTAGGGATCGCCCGAATTGCGCTTCTGGTTGCCGTGCGCCTTCATGGCGTAGACGTAGGCACGGTTGAGCAGGGCCTCGTCGGCCTTGGGATCGTATTTCAGAACGCGCTCGACGAGCTCGTACTGGCGCATCATGTTACGCTTATCTCCACCGGTACCGCAACGTGACTTGACGGAGGCCCGCCTTTGCACGAGTGCGCGCGCACGACCTGCGCAGCACCCCTCAGCGAGATAAGGTAATCGAAAAGGACAGCGTCACAAGCGGCGTGACGGCTGCCGCGTCAAGATAGGGTGCGCAACCTCTGCAAGCGGCCTTACCGGCCGCGGTCGTACCGATCACGCTCGCGGTCGCGCGGGCCGCCGTTGCCAGCGTTCGAGGGCTCGCTCGGGGTCATGCTTTCGAGGCCGCGCAAAAGCTGCTCTTCGGTCATGGTGTCGACGACGCCATCGCGGCTCATGTCGTCGCGGCCAAGGATCGGTGCACGGCGGTCGGTGGTGAGCACGGGCGCTGCGGCGGCTTCCGGCTCGTCGACTTCGACGTTCTTCTGAATCGAGTGGATGAGTCCTTCGCGCATATCTTCAACGGCGACGGTCTGATCGGCGATTTCGCGCAACGCGATGACCGGGTTCTTGTCGTTGTCAGGCTCGACGGTGATGGCGCTGCCGTTGGTGATGGCGCGGGCGCGGTGGGCTGCGATCAAAACCAGCTCAAAGCGGTTGGGAACCTTGTCGACGCAATCTTCGACGGTGACACGAGCCATGAGGGGACCTCCTTGAGGGTGTGCGAGCAGAGCGGACCAAAGGGCGGCCAGTGACTTGCGCGCAAACCATGATGCGGTGCAAGATCGGCTAATCAAGGGGCAAAAACAGCCGCCCCGCGAAGCGATCGCAACCCGAGTGGTGTGTCATCCCACAGTTTGCCAGCCGAATCAAGCGCCCCGAAGGGGCACCGAGCAACAGACAGCTCTCATCCTCAGAGCGCAGCCAATTTTACGGCGTCTTCTGCATTTCGGCTTCGATGCTGAGCCGGATTTCGTCTGAAACTAGCGGAACCATGCGCGTGAGGCCCCATTCGCTGCGCAGGATCTGCGTGCGGGCCGAGAACCCGGCGGCCAACCGGTCTTGGAACGTCGGATTGACCGCCCCCATCGGATGCGGCCCCAGGAAGTTCAAGACGACGGCGAACGTCGCTGGCTTGGTGATGCCGTTGATGGTGAGATCGCCCACGACCTCAGCCGACTTGTCGCCCGTCATGCGAAGGCTGGTCGATCTGAACGTGGCGGTGGGAAATCCCGCCGCATCGAAATAATCCTTGGATTTCACCAGCAGCGTATCCAGCGCTGGAACGCCCGTGGTCAGCGTCGCAATCGGAACCGAGACGTCGATGGTGGTGGCTTCAGGCTTGTCGCGGTCGAACGAAATCGTGCCCGTCGCATCCAGGAACCGCCCCGACTGCCGCGACAACCCGAGATGATCCCACGAGAAGCGCACTTCGGTGTGCTGCTTGTCGAGCGTGAACGTATCGGCCTCGGCACGGCCGACAAACATGAGCAGAACGGCAAGTCCGAGCCAGACGCTACGCATACGAGTCTCCCGATTAAAGTGCGGCCGACATGCCGCCATCGACGGCAAGCTCCGCACCCGTAACATAAGACGCGTCATCGCTCGCCAAAAACAGCGCGGCCTTCGCCATTTCCTCAGGTAAGCCGAACCGGCGCATGGGTGTCTTGTCGATCAGCGCCTGCCGGAACTGCGGCAGCTTGAGCGCACGCTGGGTGAGCTTGGTTTCCGCATAGCCCGGCGCGAGCGTGTTGACCCGAATGTGGAAGGGCGCATATTCGACGGCAAGCCCGCGCGTGAGGGCGGCAACCGCGCCCTTGGTGGCCGAATAAGCCGCGAGCGGCCGCAAGCCCCGGTTGCCCATGACGGACGCGACGTTGATCAGCGACCCCTTGCCGGATGCCCGCAGCAAGTCAAACCCATCCCGCGCGATCCGCATCACCCCGTCGAGATTGACCTCGCGTATGCGCACCCAGTCGGCGTCCGTCATGTTGCGGAAGTCGGACAGGATATTGAGCCCCGCGTTGTTGACCAGTACATCGATGCGCCCGTGCGCGCCAGCCAGCGTCCGCATGAGATGCGTCACGTCCTGCCCGCGCGTCACATCGACCGTGAGCGCGCTGGCCTGCAGTTGCTGCGCGCGTAACGCTGCAGCCGCCGCTTCGGCTGCCGCACCGTCTACGTCGGTCACGTAGACATGGGCGCCTTCGGCCGCAAACACCGCCGCGATCGCCCCGCCGATGCCGTTACCGGCGCCTGTTACCACAGCGATTTTTCCAGCCAGTCTCACGTGGTGACCCCTCATGTTGCTGGCCAGGGGATAGGCCCCAAGCCGAGCGCGTTCAACGCTCCCGTTGCCGCAGCAGGCCCACGAGCCGCCCGCGCGGTTCGGGCAGCGCGAGGTCGCGTGGATTGAGCACGCGGGTCGCAAGGAAATGCCCGGTCAGCGCAAGCCCGGCGGAAATGTCGCCCGCAGTCACGATGGCATTCGCCCCCGTCGGCCGTGATTTTGTCAGGAATTGCGGCAAGGAAAGCAGCTTGTCCTGATAGGGCAACCCCGCCCCCCGCGACACCGCGCGGCCCGACTTGGGCGAGACGTGCGCGAGATCTTCTGTGGTCCCCGTCGCCGCGCAACTCGACAGATCGAGCCCGAACCCCAGTTCGTCCAGCAGCGCCAGCTCCCAACGCACATACAAGGCGGGCCACACCGTCTCGTCGTCGAGAAAGCCGAGCACGAACAGTGTGATCTCATAGAGGTTGGGATGGGGATCGTGCTCGGGCAGCAGCCGCGACAGCGCGCACAGCGAGGTCAGCGCGGTGAGCGCCGCCGGGTCGTCCATCGAGGAGGCCGCATAGCCGCGCTGCAGCTCGACGCGCATATGGCCCAGGTGTTCCGGCAACCGGGCCTTCCAGGCGGCGGAGACGTGATTGCCCATCTGCAACACAGGGCGGGCTTTGCGCGAGCGGCCGCCGTGCACGAGACCGCTGTGGCGCCCGTGCGCCCGCGTCAGCAGCTCGACGATGGCCGCCGTCTCGCCGTGCGCTCGCACGGATAACACCACCGCCTCGTCGGACCACTCCATCAGCGTTTAGAACCCTACTCCTTGGGGTAGTCGAGGCCCATTTCGCGGTAGCGTTCGGGGTCGCTTTCCCAGGCTTCGCGGACCTTGACGAATAAGAACAGGTGCACCGGTTTTTCGACGATCCCCGTCAGTTCCTTGCGCGCCTCCGTCGAGAGCTTCTTGATCATCTCGCCGCCCTTGCCGAGCACGATCGACTTCTGGCTGTCGCGCATGACGAAGATGGTCTGCTCGATGCGCACCGAGCCGTCGGACTTTTCGACCCACGCCGTGGTCTCGACGGTGGTCTCGTAGGGAAGCTCCTGGTGGAGCCAGTGATAGATCCGCTCGCGCGTGATCTCGGAGGCAAGCATGCGCAGCGGCGCATCCGAGATTTCGTCTTCGGGATAGTGCCACGGCCCGAGCGGCACCCGGCCGGCGAAGTAGGACCTGACGACCGCGACCCCGCTGCCCGACAGCGCCGAGATCATGAACAGCCGCTCGATGGTGAGCTTTTTGGCGAGCACGGCGGCAAGCTTCAGCAACTCTTCCTTGTCCTCGACCTTGTCGACCTTATTGAGGATGACGACGACGGGCCGGTTACCGAGCCGCTCGATGATGCGTTCAAGGTCGTCGTTGAGCCCGCGCTGGGCGTCAATTAGCAGCGCGACGATATCGACGTCGGAGGCGCTGCCCCAGGCCGCGTCAACCATCGCCCGGTCGAGCCGCCGCCTGGGCCGGAAGATGCCGGGCGTGTCGATGAAGACGAGCTGGCTCACGCCTTCCATGGCGATGCCGCGGATCTGCGTGCGCGTCGTCTGCACCTTGTGGGAGACGATGGTCACTTTCGCGCCGACGAGAGCGTTGACGAGCGTGGACTTTCCCGCGTTCGTCGCCCCGATGACGGCGATGAACCCGCAACGGGTCGCAATGGCCGGTTCTACAGGCGGCGGCGAGGGCTCGGAAAATTCAGCCACGGCGTTCGCTCGCTTTCAAGGAGTTGATGTGGGTCACGGCCGCCAGCATAGCACTGGCAGCCGCCTGTTCGGCAGCCCGTTTGGACGGGCCCGAGCCCTGGGCGGGGGCAAGCCCAGAAACCCGCACCTCGGTCGTGAATTGCGGCGCATGATCAGGCCCCGAACGGTCGAGCCCGACATAGTGCGGCAAGGCAAGACCGCGTCCCTGCGCCCATTCCTGCAGCGCCGACTTCGGATCGGCCGTGACGGGCGCCGTTTGCGCCGGTCCCGTCTCCTCCCAGATGCGGCGGATCACGTCGCGCGCTTTCAGGAATCCGCCGTCGAGAAACACCGCGCCAAGCACGGCTTCGATGGCGTCAGCCAGGATGTTGTCCTTGTCGCGCCCGCCGTTCTCGGTTTCGCTCGCCGACAAAATGAGATGCGCGCCGAGCCCCAGCTTGCGGGCGATACGAGCGCACGCCTCGCCCCGCACCAGCACATTGTAGCGCCGCGCCGTATCGCCTTCGTTGGCCTCGGGATGGCCCAGATGGAGCATCTCGGCGATGGCGAGACCCAGCACCCGGTCGCCGATGAACTCGAGCCGCTCGTTGTCGGCGCGCTTTGCGTCCGTGCCCCGCACGCTCGAGTGCGTCAGCGCGCGCTCCAGAAGGCCGGCCGACTTGAACTTGTAGCCAAGGGCTGTTTCCAGCGCCCTGTACTTTCGTGGGCGTAGGATCATCTGACCAGATTGAAGAAGCGGCTCCAGCGAATATCGAACGGCCAGGTCCAGGGCTTCAACAGGCGGAAGGCCTCGGGTTCGTCGACGGCGGCCGAGAAGAAGATGATGTCGGCGCGGCCAATGAAGTTTTCGAACGGCACATAGCCGACACCGCCCTCGCTCGGCGGCACGCGGCTATCCGTAGAGTTGTCGCGATTGTCGCCCATCATGAAATAGTGGCCGGCCGGCACGATGTAGGGCCCCGCGTTGTCCCACGGCCCGTTGGGAATGCGGTCGAGCACCTTGTATTTGACGCCGTTCGGCAGCGTTTCTTCGTAGACCGGGATCTTGATGGCATTGGTGCCGTCTTCGCGGGTGACGAAATCTCCGTCGCGCACGCGCGGCACTTCCTTGCCGTTGATGAACACGACGCCCTTGCGCACGTTGATCTCGTCGCCCGGCAGGCCGATGACGCGTTTGATATAGTCGGTGGAGTTATCGCGCGGGAGCTTGAACACGGCGACATCGCCGCGCTTGGGCTCGGCCGCCAGTATGCGTCCCGGGAACAGGTTCAGCCCCAGCGGAAACGAAAACCGGCTGTAGCCATAGGAGAGCTTGGAGACGAACAGATAGTCGCCGACCAGCAGCGTTTCCTTCATCGAGCCCGACGGGATATTGAACGGCTGATACAGGAACACCCGCACCACCATGGCGATGGCAAGCGCTTGCACGGTGACGATCAGCGTCTCCGTCATCGAGCCTTTGGACTTGGTGCCCTTGCGCTGCAATTCGCCGCTCATTCGTATTGGTCTCCAGGTGCGCAAATGTTTCCCGCGGCGGCGCACATCCGCCCGCTATAACGATTTTGATCGAACCGCGCAAACCATAGGGTTTTATCGGTCGTCGCCCGTTTTCAGCCCTGTGATGATAACGATGGCCTGCGCCCAGGGAAAATCGTCGGAAAGCGTCAGATCGATACGAGCCTCATACCCCGGCGGCGTTATCGAATTCAAATGGCGAAGCGCCCCACCCGTCAGCTCAAGCGTGGGCCGCCCGCTGGCCAAATTGATGACGCCGATATCGCGCCAGTAGACGCCGCGCCGAAGCCCGGTGCCCAGCGCCTTGGAACAGGCTTCCTTGGCGGCAAAGCGTTTGGCGTAGGAGGCGGCCCGTTGCGCGCGCCGGTCGGACTTGGTCTGTTCGACGGCCGTAAACACGCGAGAAACGAAGCGGTCGCCAAACCGGTCGAGCGTCGCCTCGATGCGGCGAATATCGATCATGTCGTTACCAAGTCCGAGGATCATACGGCGTCCGGTATCACACCCCGCGGGCCTCGGTCATGAGGACGCGCATGGTGGAAATGGCAGCCGCCAAACCCGAAAACAAGGCCTCGCCCATCAGGAAATGTCCGATATTCAACTCGACGATCTGCGGAATTTTCGCGATCGCCGGCACGGTGAGGAAGGTCAGCCCGTGGCCGGCATGGGCTTCGAGGCCGAGCGAATGGGCGAGCCGGGCGGCAGTGACGATGCGCGAAAGTTCGGCGGCAACGCCAGCGGCATCATTTTCCAGCGCCAGCTCGCAGTAGCGCCCGGTGTGAAACTCGACGATGTCAGCGCCGAGTTTGGCGGACGCCTCCAGCACCTTGACGTCGGGCTCGACGAACAACGAAACCCGGATGCCGGCAGCCTTGAGCGCGGCGACCCGGTCGGCGAGCGAACGTGGCGCCCCGGTGACGTTGAGGCCGCCCTCGGTGGTGCGCTCCTCGCGGCGCTCCGGCACCAGACAGCAGGCATTCGGCGCCGTACGGACCGCAATAGCCACCATCTCGTCGGTGGCCGCCATCTCAAAATTCAGCGGCCGCGTGATTTCGGCCTTGAGCCGCGCAATGTCGTCGTCCCGCATGTGGCGGCGGTCTTCGCGCAGGTGGGCGGTGATGCCGTCGGCACCAGCGGAAATAGCCAGCAGGGCCGCCCTGACAGGATCAGGGTGCCGCCCGCCGCGCGCATTGCGCACCGTGGCCACGTGATCGATGTTGACGCCCAACCGCAGTGGGGCGGGCAGTGGGGCGGTATGAGTCTTCGACGTCACCAAAGGCTCCATGACGGTGCGACAGCCGCCGACAAGCGAGCGCGCAGAGCATCGAAGCCGACCGACTGGCCCTGCTGCACCGCGCCGACGACCCGGGCCGCCACCCCATAGGATACGGCGGCGGAGGCAAGCCCGATGGGGATGGAACCGATCAGCATGGTGTAGACGATGGGCCAGACGGTATCGGCCCCAGGCGCGAGCGGGCTGGCAGCCTCAGCTGGACCTGGAGCGCCGAGCATGAATGAGCCCAGCGCATAGGTCGCGCCCCAGATCAGCGGCCAGCTTAGGGGATTGCCAAAGAAGGTCGCGAGCATGGCGGCAGCGATGGAGCCCCGCAAGATGAGCGCGATCGCCCCGGCCATCACCATCTGAACACCGATCAGAGGTGTGATGGAGGCAAACACGCCAGCCGCGCAACCAACCGCGATTTTATGGGGGGACGCCTTGAGGCGCAACATGCGCTTCAGGACGTAGCGTACGCTACGGCTCCAACTCACGCGCGGCCACGCAAGGAGGCGCAATTGTTCTGCCAGCGTCGGGATGTGCCTGCTCTTGAACAGCATTTATTGTAACAGGACCCCCCGGCCCAGAATCTGTGACCAAATCATGTCAACTAATACCACAATGACCTAACGATGAGAACTAAAACGCAGTGAAAGCTGCGATGAGGCGTCACAGGATGGGTTGGCATGAACCGGCCGCTGCGCCTATAGTGACGCAATCACACGTTTTGCAACGGTGAGCACAGACAGGGGTGACCTGGGCTGGGGCTTGCGCGTTGCCGATTGGAGATACGGCGATGGCTGCGGCGATGACGGCAAAGACTTGGACCCCCGACAGCTGGCGCGGCAAGCCGATCGTGCAGGTGCCCGATTATCCCGATCGCGCAGGCCTCGCCGACGTCGAAAGCAAGCTCGCGACGTTTCCCCCGCTCGTGTTTGCAGGCGAAGCCCGTCAGCTGAAAAAGACCCTGGCCGAGGTCGCGCAGGGCCACGGCTTCCTGCTGCAGGGAGGGGATTGCGCCGAGAGCTTTCTCGAGCACCGCGCCGACAACATCCGCGACTTCTTCCGCGTGTTCCTGCAGATGGCGGTCGTTCTCACCTATGCGGGCGGCTCGCCCGTGGTGAAGGTCGGCCGCATCGCGGGCCAGTTTGCCAAGCCGCGCTCCTCGCCGATGGAGAAGAAGGACGGCGTCGAACTGCCGAGCTATCGCGGCGACATCATCAATGGGGCGGAATTCACGCCGCAAGCGCGCATTCCCGACCCGAACCGGCAGATCGAGGCCTACCGCCAGTCGGCCGCGACGCTCAATCTCATTCGCGCGTTCGCAACCGGCGGCTATGCCGATCTCGAACGCGTGCACCAGTGGAACATGGGCTTCGTGTCCGGCAGCCCGCGCGGACAGCACTATCAGGAACTGGCCGACCGCATCGCAGAAACCATGGGCTTCATGCGCGCCTGCGGGATCACGTCCGACAACACGCCCCAGCTGCGCACGACGTCGTTTTATACCTCGCACGAAGCGCTGCTGCTCGGCTTCGAGCAGGCGATGACGCGGCTCGATTCGACCTCAGGCGATTACTACGCAACCTCGGGCCACATGATCTGGATCGGCGACCGCACCCGGCAGCCCGATCACGCCCACGTCGAATTCTGCCGCGGCATCAAGAACCCGATAGGTCTCAAGTGCGGCCCCTCCCTGGAGCCCGACGGCCTGATCAAGCTGCTCGACATCTTGAACCCGAAGGATGAGCCCGGCCGCATGACGCTGATCTGCCGCTTCGGCCACGACAAGGTGGAAAAGCACTTGCCGCAGCTGATCCGCGCCGTGAAGAAGGCGGGCCGCAGCGTGGTGTGGTCGTGCGATCCCATGCACGGCAACACGATCACGGCGGGCAATACCGGCTACAAGACGAGGCCGTTCGAGCGCATCATGGCGGAAACCGAAGCGTTCTTCGCCGTGCATCGCGCGGAAGGCACGCACGCGGGCGGCATCCACGTCGAAATGACTGGCCAGAACGTGACCGAGTGCACGGGCGGCGCCGTGGCCATCAGCGAAATGGACCTGTCCGATCGCTATCACACCCATTGCGACCCGCGCTTGAATGCCGATCAGGCGCTGGAGTTGGCGTTCCTCGTCGCCGACCGCTTAAAGCAGGAGCGCCTGGCCCACACCGCAGCGCCGGTTGCGCTGGCGGGGGAGTGAGGCTCGGCCCGCTCGCGAAAGTTTTCCTAAGGTCGGCGGGTCCAGGGCACGCATGCCCTGGCCTTCACTTCCCTCAAGCCCCGCGCCGTCCGAACTGGGCGCGCGGGCCGGTGAAGGCGCTCGCGGCGGGGCGCGGCGCGAGGGTGGCGCGGCCTTCCATTGGCCGCAATCCGCCTGCGCGGGCCTGACGGGGAGCGGCAACGCGGCCGCCTGCGTGGAGCGCAAGCGCGGAGATGCGTTTCTCGACCGCCGGATGGGTCGCGAACAACTCATCGACGAAGCCTTCGCCGTCGAAGCCGCGCGAGAACATCATGGCGCGCATAGATTCGGAGGCGAGCGGGATATCGTCGTTAGCAGAAATCTTCTGCAAAGCTGAGATGAGCGCATCGGGGTTCTTGGTGAGTTCGACCGCACCGCCATCCGCCATGAACTCGCGCGAACGGGAGATGGAAAACTGGCTGAGGATGGCGAAGATGTGCGCCATGCCCATCATCACGATGGCGAGGACGAACACGAGCGCCGCCGCGATAAAGCCGAGCCAGTTACCGCTGTCGGTCTCGCTGTCGCCGTCGCGGCCGCCCCCGGCAAAGCTGAGCCCGAGCCGCGACGCGGCAAACACTTCGTTGCCGGTGATGCCGATGCGGCTGCCGAAGGCGCTGACGAAATCGCCGATGAGGGTGATGCCGCCCGAGAAAATCAGCGCGACCACCATCAGCCGCACGTCGCGGTTCTTGATGTGGGTCATCTCGTGGGCAAGCACCGCTTCAAGCTCGTCCTTGGTGAGGCGCATGAGCAACCCCCGCGTGACGGCGATGGTCGCATCGCGAGGCGAGAGCCCGGCGGCGTAGGCGTTGAGTTCGCCGGTCTCGATGATCTCGACGCGCGGCATCGGCAGCCCGGCCGTGATGGCGAGGTTTTCAACAAGGTTATAGAGCTTGCTTTCGGACCGCCGGTCGATGGGCTGGGCGCCCGTCGCCATCTGGATGAGGCGGCGGTAGAAGGTCCAGGCGCACGCAAACCAGACGCTCGCCACAACGAACGGCACGTACCAGCGCAGCGCGGCGAGGGCAAACCCCTTGCTGGCGATCTCGAACATGGCGTCCTCGACGCTCAAAGCGCGCACCCAATGCCACAACAGGGCATCGAGGGCGGCATAGGCAAGGCACGCTCCGAACCAATAGCAACAGATCAACAAGACGAAGCCCACGAGGAGCACCGCCGTCTTGAACGCGTTGGCGCGGATGTGGCCGTAGAGGCCGGGACTTCCCAGTCCAAGACTTCCCAACATTGTCTGGGCTCCAGAGTAGCGGGCGCGGGCAGGCTCAGAAGCGGACGGCGGGGGCCGTTTCCATCCGGGGCCGGTCTTCGCGCACGATGACGACGGCTTCCTTGGGGCCGAATGCGAACATCTCGCCGACGAGATTGGCCGGGAACTGCTCGCGGGTGGTGTTGTATTCGGTGACGGCGCCATTGAGGTAGCGGCGGGCGGCGGCAATCTTGTTCTCGAGGTCAGAAAGCTCGGCCTGGAGCTCCGAGAAGTTCTGCGAAGCTTTCAGATCGGGGTAGGCTTCGGCGACCGCCATCAGACGGCCGAGTGCGGAACCGAGCGCGGCCTCGGCCTGCCCCATCGCGACGGGCGAGGTGGCCTGGGCGGTGGCGGCGCGCGCCTTCATGACGGCCTCCAGCGTGCCGCGTTCATGGGTGGCGTAGCCTTTGACGATCTCGACGAGGTTGGGGATGAGATCGAAGCGCTGCTTCACCTGGACATCGATGTCGGCGTTGGCCTGGTCGCAGCGGCGGCCAAGCGCAATGAGGCGGTTGAAGATCGAGATCGCGAGGACCCCGAACACAGCGAAAACGGCAAGTGTGATCAACAGTGCAGTGGTCATGACGAGCGCCTCCCAGCGGTTGCTGGGGGAAACCTAGCCGAACACGATGAAGAGGTTCTGAATCGGTACGCTGAATAGTGGACTAAGGCCCCCGCCAAAAACGAAAACGGCCCGCTTGCGCGAGCCGTTTTGATTTTGAACACAGTGCAGTGAAGGTAATCAGCGCTTCGAGAACTGGAAGCTGCGGCGGGCTTTCATGCGGCCGTACTTCTTGGCTTCGACGATGCGCGAGTCGCGGGTCAGGAAGCCGCCGGGCTTGAGGGCCTTGCGCAGGTCGGGCTCGTAGTAGGTGAGCGCCTTCGAGATGCCGTGACGCACGGCGCCAGCCTGGCCCGAAAGACCGCCACCGGCGACGGTGACGTTGATGTCGAACTGATCGGCGCGCGCTGCCGCGATAAGGGGCTGCTGCAGCAGCATCTGCAACACCGGCCGGGCGAAGTAGACCTTGAAGTCCTTGGTGTTGACGGTGATCTTGCCTTTGCCGGGCTTGATCCAGACGCGGGCGACGGCGTTCTTGCGCTTGCCGGTGGCATAGGCGCGGCCGAACTTGTCGAGCTTCTGGACGTGCACGGGCCCGATGTGGGTGGCGCCCGCTGCGATGGCGGACGCGGAGGCGCCGGCGCCGGCGGACTTGAGGCTGCCCAGGTCGCTGAGTGTTTTGGTCTCGGTTGCCATGTGATTTAAGCCCTCACGTTCTTGCGGTTCAGCTTGGCAACATCGAGCGGCGTCGGGTTTTGCGCGACATGGGGATGCGCGTTGCCCTTATAGACCTTGAGGTTGCGCATGATCTTGCGCATCAGGGGGCCGCGTTCGAGCATGCGCTCGACGGCCTTTTCGATGACGCGCTCGGGGAACTTGCCCTCGATGATGCGGCGCGGCGTGGTTTCCTTGATGCCGCCGGGATAGCCGGTGTGGCGGTAGTAGCGCTTGTCTTCATACTTCTTGCCGGTGAAGACGACCTTCTCGGCATTGATGACGATGATGTTGTCGCCGCAATCGACATGCGGGGTGTAGATCGGGCGATGCTTGCCTTTGAGGCGAAGTGCGATCAGAGCGGCAAGGCGACCGACGACGAGACCGTCCGCGTCAATCACGATCCACTTCTTGTCCACCTCGCTCGCTTTGGCGGAGTAGGTCTTCATGTGAGTTAGCTCCATCAGGGAGGCGTAAAATACGATTGAGCCCCGGACAGAGGCAGATATCGAAGCAGCGTGTTTAGGTGAGCCGCCCAGCGGTGTCAACCGCAATTAAAAAATCCAATAGAATCAATGGCGATACGCTAGAGGTACCCTTGTACCGCAATACGGTAATATAATACCCTATCATTGATCCGACGCCTAGGCCCCGGAAAACGGCGCGCACGACGCGGCATTGCAGCTTGCAGGCCACGCAAACTTCCACGAAGATGCCGGTTAACGGAACCGGATGCGGCCTTACTCGTTGGTGTTGCGACGGAACGCGGTCACGCGTTCGTCTTACAAATGCCGTTTCGAAGGATCAGCACTCGCGACAAGTTCTGACGACGGTTATGACAAGACGGGTATGACAAGACGGGTATGACAACAGGTATCCGGCCACGAGGGTACTTGAGACCAACGGATTTCACACAACGACCGGCGATGTCCGGTCCAACGGTTGCAAAACAGGGGAGTTTCGAGATGTTGAAGCTGAAAGCCGCGCTGATGGCGATCGCGGGGCTGCTCATTGGCGCAGTCGCGCTCACCGCTCAGGCGGGCGCCCAGGAAATCAAGCAGATCAAGCTGACCGAGCCCCAGGTGGCAGGTTTCGTTGCCTCGCAAAAGGATCTGGCTGCCATCGCATCCAAGATCCAGGCGGCCGGCGAGAAGCCGGACGCAGCCCTCCAGGCCGAACTTGAAACCATTGCCAAGAAGCACGGCTTCACGACGTTCTCTGAGTTGGACGATGTCGCCGCCAACATTTCTATTGTCATGGCGGGCCTCGACCCCCAGACCGGCGTTTTCACCGATCCGATCGAAGCGCTCAAGAAGGAACTCGACGACGTGAAGGCGGATGCCACGATCCCGGACGCCGATAAAAAGCAGCTCGTGACCGAACTCGAGGACGCCATCAAGACAACGCCGACACTGCAGAACAAGGAAAACGTCGACATCGTGAAGGCGCACCGCGCCGAGATCGAGAAGTCGCTGCAGTAACGGCAGTCGGCAGGCGGTAGTCTGAACATTGCAGCCCGGGTTCACCCACATGAGCCCGGGTTTTTTGCGCCCTCGTTGGGGCACTCAGTTTGTGCAGCCAAGAAGCAAAAAGGGACCCGGGGCCCGCCACTCAGCCCCGTCGTTCATCCCCGTCATTCATCCCCGTCGCTCAGCCCCGCCACTCAGCGATGCCTGGTTGATCCACCCAGCAAACGGCATCTCATACCGGCGGTCAGATTTTCTGACTGCCAGTATCAGGCGCGAAAGCCGTGACGCAGGGACGAACATCTGGTAGGTAGTTGGTGCGGCGGTTTTTGCGCTGCGGGCATATATTTTATCTGGTCTGGTCATTTTGCGGCGTACAATATGTCAGCAAACGTCTTTATTAATTACCGCCGGGACGGCACCGCGGGCATCGCGGGCAGGCTTCATGACCGGCTGTGCCAGGAATTCGGCAAAGAGACCGTGTTCATGGACGTCGACGCGATGCGTCCCGGCCTCGATTTCGTCAAGCAGCTGGACGACCAGGTTGCCAACTGCGGCATCTTGATCGCGCTGATAGGACCCCATTGGGTGGAGGCCCACGACGACCACGGCAAGCGCAAGCTCGAAAATCCAGCTGACTTCGTGCGCGCCGAAATTTCATCGGCCCTGAAACGCGACATTCCGGTGGTGCCGGTGTTGCTCGACGGGGCGGTGATGCCGTCTGCCGACCAGCTTCCCGATGACTTGAAGCCATTGGTGCGCCGCCACGCGGTTGAACTGCGCCACACCCGGTTTGCAGCAGACAGCGATGTGATCGTCGATGCGGTGAAGGCGGCCCTGCCGAAGACGAAGTCCAAAGGCTGGAACGCGGTGCTGCGCTGGGCGCTGCTGGCGGCGAGCGTGATCGCGGTCGCGGGCGGGGGCGTGGTCTTGAAGTATGGCCGCGAACTGGGGTTGGGCGCACCCGTTGTGGTGGTCGCTCCGGCGGACCCGGCACCCGTAAGCTCCAAGCCGGCGGCCGCCGACGCGACACCCGCGCCTCCTGCTATCAAAAAGGCCGAGGAGACGGCGCGGCCGCAATGGCGCGCCTTCAGCGTCGATGTGCGTTTCAACCGCCCCCGCCCCGATGAGATCGTCAAGCAGGCCTTTCTTGGCGCGCAGGTTCAGGATCTTGGGGCTGACGTGGCGCAGTTGCTTGGCGCATCCGTCACCGAAGGGGCGGTGGTCAGCTCTGTTCTGTCCGAGAGCCCGGCGCTGGTGGCAGGCCTGATGGCGGGTGATATCATAACGACGCTGGCGCGGCATCCGGTGAAGTCAGGCCGCGACATCATCACGATCATGTCGGGCGTGAATTTCGATACCAAGGCGACGGTCAACGTCTTCCGGTTGGGCCGCGGCACCGCCGACTTCAACGAAGTGATCGAGAAGGCGGCCAGCAAGGGCAATCCGGTGGCCGTCCGGGAAAACGGCGTTGCCTACGCCGAAGGGCGCGGGGTCCTGCAGGATCACCTCGCCGCCAAGCAGTTGTTCGAAAAGGCTGCCGACCTCGGCGACACACAGGCGATGGTGAAACTGGGCGGCCTCTACTATGACGGCAAGGGCGTGCCCCAGGACTTTGATAAGGCGCGTCAGTGGTACGAGAAAGCGTCGGCGGCCGGGTCGAAGGCTGGAACGGCAGCGCTGGGCACGTGCTATCACTACGGCTATGGGGTCACGCGCGATTATGCCAAGGCGCGCGAACTCTACGAAAAAGCCGGCGACGACGATAAAGCTTTGTCGGGCCTCGGCACTCTCTACAACTATGGCTCCGGCGTGACGCGCGATTACGCGAAGGCCGGGGAGTATTACGAGAAGGCCGCGTTGAAGGGCAACATTGCCGCCATGACTAAGCTCGGCGAGTTCCATAAGCTGGGCCTTGGCCGCGCCAAAGACTTTGACAAGTCGCGCGAGTGGTACGAAAAGGCTGCCGCCGCGCGCGATGGCACCGCGCTGTTGCAGCTGGGCACGTTCTATCACAACGGCACCGGCGTCACGCAGGACTACGTAAAGGCCCGTGAATACTACGAGCGCGCCGCAAACAGCCAGATGACGGCGCTATCGAACCTGGGGGTGCTGTACTCCAATGGGCAGGGCGTGACCCAGGACTTCACGAAGGCCCGCGAGATGTTCGAGAAGGCATCTTCCATGGGCGACGCGTTCGCCATGTACCACGTCGCGCTGCTGTACCGCGACGGCAGCAGCGTGACCAAGGATCAGCGGGTCGCCAAGACCTGGTTCGAGAAGGCTGCCATCAAGGGCGAGAACCGCGCCATCGTCGAAATGGCGCGCATGTACCAGAACGGAAACGGCGTCCCCCAAGACTACGCCAAGGCGCGCGAATGGTACGAGAAGGGTGCAGCCGCCGGCGACCCCACGGCACTCGTCGAATTGGGCGTAAACTACCAGAACGGCACGGGCGTGCCCGTCGATTTCGTCAAGGCGCGCGGCTACTACGAGCAGGCGCCAGACAGCCCGTCGGCAATGGCCAATCTGGGCGTGCTTTATGCGACCGGTAGCGGCGTCACTCAGGACGCGGCGAAGGCGCGCGAGTTGTTTGAGAAAGCGGCAGGGCTCGGCGAAACTTTCGCCATGTATTGGCTCGGCAGGCTTTACCGCGACGGCACCGGCGTCACCAAGGATCCAGCCGTGGCCAAGAGCTGGTTCGACAAGGCGGCCGCCAAGGGCGAAACGCGCGCCATGGCCGAGCTGGGCCGTGCCTATCACAACGGCTTCGGCGTAGCCCCGGACGTCGCCAAGGCCCGCGAGTGGTACGAGAAGGCCGGCGACCAACAGACGATCGCGTTGACGGGTCTCGCCGGACTGTACCAGTACGGCAACGCCGTCCCGCAGGACTACGCCAAGGCGCGCGAGCTGTTCGAAAAGGCGGCGGCCAAGGACAACGGCTACGCAATGGGCAAGCTCGGCGACTTCTACGTCAACGGCTATGGCGTCACGAAGGACCTGAACAAGGCGCGCGAGTGGTACGAAAAGGCCGTAGCCAGGAACGACCAAGGCGGCCAGTCCGGCTTGGGTTGGATGTACCGGATGGGCCAGGTTGTCCCCGCCGACTATAACAAGGCGCGCGACCTTTTGGAAAAAGCGGCAAACCAGGGCGACCAGTTTGCCATGACCCAGCTCGCGGGCCTCTATGTGAATGGCCAGGGAACCCCTGTGAATTATACGAAGGCCCGCGAATGGTATGAGAAGGCCGGCACCAATGTCATCGCGCAAACCGGCCTTGCCCAGATCTACGCCACCGGCCAGGGCGTGACGAAGGATGAAGTGAAAGCCCGCGGGTTGTTCGAACAGGCAGCAGGGAAGGGTTACGGCTTCGCCTCCTACCTGCTGGCGCAGATGCTCGCACAGGGGAGCGGCGGCCCGGCCGACCCACGCAAGGCCGCCGCTGAACTGCTCGCTGCAGCCAAGAGCGGGCTCGACGTCGCACGCCAGCAGCTGCAGGGCGACCTCGCGAGCTGGCCAGCCGCGACCCGCGAAAGCCTGCAGGACGAATTGAAGTCCGCAGGCGTCTACCAAGGGCCCCGCGACGGCGCATGGGGCGCCGCGTCCCAGAAAGCCGCGGAAGCTTATTGGACCAAGAAATAGGACAACGCTGCGCAGCCGTGGCCCTCCAGCGTGTGCCCTATCTCGAACGCAAAAGCCCTCCCCGTGCCCTATCGCAGACGACGGGCTGGAAGGGCCGTCGAGCAAATTCCGATCCTACGGACTCGGAAATTTGCTCAAGGTTGTTGCGTTTGCTGCAGTGTCTTCGACGAACCGGGATCTACTTTGCCGGAACATGCTCTAGGCTTCGAGTTTCTTCTGGGCTTCTTTCACGCGGCGGATCTTGCCGTAGATCCAGATGAAGCTGATGAGGATGCGCAGGAGCGTCAGCCCGAAGAACATGCGAAAAATAAAGGCGTACCAGACGAAGCCCCACGCCTTGCGGTTCATCCAGACGTGGGAGATGCCCCAGTCGAAATGCTGCATGAAATCGAAAAACCCGCCCCGCAGCACAAGATCGGCCGCAAACAGCATGACCAGCAGCGGATTGGCCCAGGTGGGCTTGGCGCCGGGCTGGTTGTTCTCCGCAAAGATCTGGTAGCCGTCCCATTGCAGGTGGATGCAGCTCAGCACGAACAGGATGTAGGCAGCGAGCATCGAATAACCGAGCACCCGGTAATAGATGAGCGCCTTGCGCAGGCTCTCGCGCGAGAACGAGAAATCGACCGCCTGCTCCAGGTCTTCCTGGGTACGGTCATGGGTGAACAGCAGCGTAATGCCGACGACGGTCATTGCCACGCTGAGCGCGAGCGCAAACACGATCGACAGCGAGAGCGGCGGCAAGGTGAACATGAGGCCGTGGATGGCGCGCGTGGCAGGCGACGTCAAGGCGGCATGAGGCGCGCACGCAACGCCTGCTGAACGAATGGACATGAAAACGTGCCGCGCAAGCACAGAGAAGGGCAGCGGGCAGGTAGGAAATGCGTGGAGCAGGCCGGGAACAGGTGCGGAGCAGGTGGCGAAAAGGTGCCAAAACCTGCTCTGCGCAGACAGCGGTTCGCCCAGAGTTATCCCCGCTTGCTCAATCTGTGAGAGAGTCGGTCCATCGCGTCTCACGAGGGTCTGG
>JANXVY010000036.1 GCA_025351425.1 Hyphomicrobium sp. | reverse complement strand
CGGCCTCTGTTCGGCAGCGAGATCGGTCCGGAGCACGCGCATCAACGCGGTGATGTCCCCGCGCTGATTGCCGGTGCCGTCGACCAGTTGCTCGATATGACCCAGGGCTTTTTCGCCGGCTGTGAACGCGTCCCACCCGGGTACCTTCTCGCGGTCCCGCCGCGAAATGTTCAACGGCGCGATCTGCTCAGCAATCGCGTGCGTCATCAATTGGCGCACGTTGGCGGTGTCACGATCATGACGGACCCGCCAACGCCTGGAGCACCACCCTCAGCATCGCCGGATCGACAGCCCCGCGCACGCGCACCATCACCTGCCCGCGCGTGATCTCGGGGCGAGCGTGAATAGAACGGGCTATCTGACCTTATGTCCTGCGCAGGACAGCGCAAAATTCGTTGCGGCCGAGTGGTGTCTCGTAGACGCGCTCGACCTCGAACCGCGATTTGCCCAGGCCGAGCAACGACACCAGCAACTCTCGAAATTCATGTGGTGTGAACTGCCAGGCATGTACATCGATGTACTGCCCAGCGGCCTGGTTATATTCGGCGATGGCACTTCGCGTGCGTTCCGCGCGGCTATCGAAGTAATTGGGATCAGCGTGGTCGCCGTTCCAGTGTCGTCCCGTGTCGTTATGGGTCGTCAACGCGCGGTGCTCGATAACACTCGCGAGCGTGTGGGCCGTACGCCCTTCCTCGTAAGCCTGCAAAACATCGGCAAGCGTCGTCGACGCGATGAAATGGTCGAAACAATATCGCTTGTCGGGTATGAGAAGGAAATAACGCCCGGCTGGGTCAAGCAACGCTGCCACTTGATCGAGATGGCGGACAAGGCAGGGTTGGTGTTCGATGCAATGCGAGCTGATGACCGAGCGAAATTTACGGTCAACAACGCCGAGATCACCCGTCGGTGAAACATACTGAATGAACGGTGCCCGCGCGTTCGCATGGCCGATCCGGTGTGCGCGCTCGTTTAACTGCTCCTGGTCGAGCACGTCGAAATAGAAGACGTCCACACCTGTCACGCACGGCCGGAAGAATGGCCCTATCTCAAGAATTGGAGCTTCGGATAGAGCAAGGTTGACGAAGTTTTCCCGCACGGCATGAAGGCTTCCCTGGCGGCCTTCCGAGACGCCGCGGGCTTGCCAATGGGCGCGCATCTGTTCGTCTGTAAACGTGCGAAGGTCGGCATACGCTGCCCGATAGAACACGGGGTCGAACTCGGGTTGCGGCTGATTATTAGCATACAAGGAATGCAGCCACGGTTTTTGAACTCGCGGCGCAAAAGCGAGGGCGAAGTCCGCTGTATTGATCGAGAGATTGGGATTATAGGCGGGGTCGTGTGCGATGATATCTGGCCAAGCCTTTTTCATATACGCGCCTTCCAAAGCGAAGCGAGCCTGCTTCTCTGGGGTCGTCTCGTACCCTCTCGATGCCGACTCGTGGTGATACAATTCGGCGAAGGGCGTCCAGATATTCTTCAGTCCTCGGTGCTTGAGTTTCAAACAGAAGTCTATGTCGTTGTATGCTACTGTTAAATCGACCTCGTTGAGTCCCTGGACAGCATCGTAATGACGCTTTTGTATGACGAGGCATGCTGCTGTGACAGCACTGAATTCCTGCGCGAGCGCAGCCCGTGCGACATATCCCGGCGAAAGGCGAGGGAAGCGGTGATGAGCGTGTGCCGCGAGTCCGCCAAGTCCCATAACGACGCCGCCATGTTGCAAAGTATCGTCGGGATAGAGCAGCTTGGCGCCGACCGCCCCAACCATCGGCTGCATGGCAATCGACACCATTCGATCCAACCAATCCCGGCTGATCACTTCAATGTCGTCGTTTAGCAAGCATAGAACGTCGCCCGCCGCCCGGCGAACGGCAGCATTATTCAAGGCCGAATAGTTGAAATGCCTATCATCGCGTATGACCTGCGCGGCACCTTGAGCAGCCAGGGCGTTGAGGTAGGCAAGACATGCAGAGTTGTCGGAACCGTTGTCGACCACGATGATTTCAAAATTTTTGTAACTGGTGAGGCTTCGTACGCTCTCAATACATTTTTTTAACAGCGCGAGATTGTTTCGTGTCGGAATGATGATTGTGACGAGCGGCAGCGGATTGGGCAGCTGGTAATCAATTCGGCATCCAAATCCAATCAGGTGGGCCGATGCACGCTGCGCTGTGCGCTCGAAGTGGTCGTTCAGCGCACGTTCTCCTGCCATCATGGCATAGGGCTTCTCGTCCGCTGACAGCGCAGTGCTGCCGGAAGTTATCCTCCAACTGTAGATGACGTGGGGGATATGATGAATTTCGTCGGGCGCTATGCGTTCGACAAACCGCAAAGCGAGATCATAATCCTGGGCACCGTCATACTCGGGACGAAAACCGCCTATATCACGCACGATATCGGTCCGATAAACTCCCAAATGCGTTATTAAGTTGTGGCCTAGGAACAGCGTATAGTTCCAGTCGCATTTGAAGTAGGGATCCCGGCGTTGGCCGCGTTCGTCGAGTTTGTCTTCGTCGGAATGGCTCTGTTCCGCCAAAGTGTAGGCGCGTTGATCCTCCGTCGGTAGCGGCGGAGGGTAGGCGATGGACGAGAGAGAATTTCAAGCACTTAGCGCACAACTGGGCGCCTTGAGCGAGGTGCAGCGGGAGGCGATCCTAGCCGCGTTGTCGGCGAAGGCCAGCGGCGCAGGCGCGCTCGCCCTCATCGACCAACGCTTCGCGGTGCAGCCGACGTGTGGCCATTGCCGCGCCAAACGGTTCACCCGTTGGGGCACCTCGAACGGCCTCATCCGCTACCAATGCCAGGACTGTGGCAGCACCTTCAACGCCCTAACTGGAACACCGCTCGCACACTTGCGCCGCCGCGACGCCTGGCTCGCCTACGCACAGGCCATCGTCGATCGGCTCCCCTTGCGCAAAGCGGCAAAACGCGTCGGCATCGCGCTCGACACCGCCTTCCGCTGGCGCCATCGCTTTCTCGAGAAGCCCCGGGACACCAAGCCGGCCAAGGTCGAAGGCGTGGTCGAAGCGGACGAGACGTTCATTCTCAAGTCGGCCAAGGGCTCGCGAAAGATCACGGGCCGGGCGCCGAGAAGACGAGGCGGAAAGGCCAAGAAGCCCGGCCTCTCGACGGAGGAGCACGACTGCATTCTCGTCATCCGCGACCGGCACGCCGCCACAACGGATGCGCTGCTGCCCGATCTCGAGGGCAAGACGTTCTCCTCCGTGCTGGAGCCGGTGGTAGCAAAGGACGCCGTGCTCGTCACCGACGGCCGCGCCGCTTACGGACAATGGGCGGAAGCTGCCGGCGTCTTGAACATCTGGCTCAATGCCAGCAAGGGCGAGCGCAGCTACGGCGTCTATCACTTGCAGAACGTCAACGGCTATCACGCACGCTTCAAGGGCTGGCTGGCGCCATTTCGCGGCGTCGCCTCGAAACATCTGGCGAGTTACCTCGGTTGGCACCGCATGAAAGACCGCGAGGGCCAGCGCCTTTCCGCAACCCGTTGCCTATGCGCAGCTTGCGGGTTTGGATGAGGCTACAGGCTCGCGGAACAAAGCCGTCGGAATAGATCAACTTCGCTTCAGGATTTGAATTGATGGTTTTCGCGACGCAAAACATGGCATGAGAAGCAAGACGGTCGTCGTGATCCAGAAAGGCGACCCATTCTCCGCTTGTAAGCTCCAGCGCCGAATTGGAAGCGCGCGAGATATGGCCGTTCTCGCTGCGATAGGTTACCTTTATGCGCGGGTCTAACTTGCGATAAGTCTCGAGAGTCGTTCGAACATGTTTCGCGGTCGACGCATCATCAGCAATGCACAACTCCCAGTTGTCGTAAGTCTGTTCGCGAACGCTATCGATCGCTTCTCGCAGAAATTTCTCCGGAGTGTTGTACGTGGGCATGACGATCGAAATGAGTGGCCGATTGGCCCATGACGCAACCTGTTCCCGCATCAATTGTTTGTCACTGTCAGAAATCGTGTCGTACAGAGCGACCCAATTCTGGTACTCGCTGATCGGGCGCTCATTGAAGCCGTTCTCGATTGCCGGAGCGCGAGCCAAGCGCCGACGCACGCCCTGTAGCCCTTCCGTGCGATGGACGCGCCAAGCCTTTGCAACGGTCTTGCGCCATCCGCCACCGAGCCGGACCGCTGCAGGCACGGCTTGCCGCAGTCGTCGCAATCGAAGGGCTTGAAGTTGGCCGGCTGACATCGCCGCCCGCAGTGGCGACGTCATCCGCCAGGACGTCGATGCATGTAGTGCAGCTATTTGAGCGCTACGGTCGGAAAGGGCTGCGGTGACGGACTGATTTTGGGCTGCGAGCTCGGATACCTGCAGGGCAAGTTGATCTGCGAGCTTTGCCCTGGCAGTAGTTTCGGAGTGCGCTGCCTCCAGTGACGCAGTGCGTTCTTCGTGCCCGGCGAGGGTGGCTGCGATGGACGCGGACTTAGCCTCGTGCTCAGCCAGTCGTAGGGATAAGTCGTTCGCGATTTGCGCCTTGGACGAGTGAGCGTCGTCTAACGCTGCGTTCAAAGTTTCGGTCTGAGCTTGCAGCGCTGTAACCTGCTGGGAGAGAGCATCGGCGATCTGCGCCTTGGCAGCCAAAGCTTCGGCCAGATCGTGCTTTTCTTTCGTCAGCCTTATGTTGCCTGCTACGCCCCACATCGCGTTGCGCAGACCAGTCGATCGTTCCGCATCCGTGCCGGCCGCGAGCAGCGCGGCCGTCGCGCTCGGCACGGACCTCCCGACACCCAACACGCCGAGGCCGTGTCCGTGGCTGAATTCGAAGCTCGGGTAGCGCTGCTGTAGCTCTTCCCACAGTTTGAATACGCCGAAGTCGCGCTCACGAACAGCGATGTCGTGGAACAGCACGATGCCACGGTCCGAAACTTTCGGCAGCCATGATTCGAAATCGTGCCGCACGGCTTCGTAGGTGTGCAGACCGTCGATGTGAAGCAGGTCTATTGAGCCGTCAGAGAAGGAGGCGAGCGCATCGTCGAACGTCGAACGTAAAAGCTTCGAGAAACGGTCATACTTTCTAGCGTTGTGTTCGCGCACCGAGGCGTAGACCTCTTCGCCGTACAACTGACTGTGCTCGTCACCTTTCCAGGTGTCGACAGCATAGCATGAAGTAGGCAGCCCAAGTTCGGCAACCGCCTGGCAGAAGGCAAAGTAGGACGCCCCGTTGTGCGTACCCAACTCGACCAGCAGCCGCGGTCGATGAGCATGGATGAGCCAGTAGGCGAATGGGATGTGTTCGGTCCAGGCCCATGGAGATTCTAGGCGGTCAGGCTTCGTCATCAGCAGCGAAAGGCTTGTCAATACGTCCGGGCTAAGGATCGCGGCTGCACCGCTACTTTCACTATCGAGCTCGGACGCGCTGCTGGATGTTGCGGTCCCGGGACCCTCCCCATTCAGTACCATCGACTTAACCCCACGCATCCGTTGCTTCTAGAAATCCGCCAGTTTCTGCATTTCCAAGCGGCACGGCTAAGTCGCTGTCAACGCGAGGGCAGACGGGAAGTTTGTTAGCAGCCGCTCTTCGATCCTGTCGAGGCCCAAAAGGCGGCTGCGACATGGCCGCTCTGACTTGAGCACGAGATGCTACTCAGCCGGTTGCTCCTGTGCAACATGGAGGCTGATATCAAGCATAGGTATACCCATCAGCCCCTTCACAGAGTGAGCCGCGACAACCTTGAAGAACAACGTATCGTCTGTCAACGCCGGAGAGATTTTGCATCGGCGGGCCGGAGCAAAAGTACATCTGTTGAGCAATCAATAAGGCCCCCGATATCGGGGGCCTTCTTGCTTTCGGTATCCTATTCCTGAGGAGCGTAGTGGCAAGCACGACATTCAGGACGTGCCGTCCGAGCGCACGGAGGAATTGCAGCGGCTGATCGCCGACCTCCAGCAAAACCTCCAGCAGGAAGCCGACGATGGCGCTCATCCCCGGCGCAAGCGAGGGCGGCCGCCAAGCGACAATCCTGCCGACAGCATGGTGCATGTGCGTCTGACCACCGACCTCAAGACGAAGCTGGAGGACGAGCGCGCCCAGCGCCTCGACAGCCCAACG
>JANXVY010000034.1 GCA_025351425.1 Hyphomicrobium sp. | reverse complement strand
AACCGGCATGGCAGGTAAGGATGCAGGCGACAAGGGAACGGCGGAACAGCAACTGATCCGCGATCTGGCGGCGTTGCTCAACGAGACCGGCCTCAGCGAAATCGAGATCGAGAAAGCGGGCCTCAAGGTGCGCGTCGCCCGCACGCTGCATGTGACGGCTGCCGCTCCCGCATCGCACGCCGGGGCGCCTGCCGCCGCGGCTGCGGACCAGGCTGCCGCCGATCCAGCCAAGCATCCCGGCGCGGTCAAATCGCCGATGGTGGGCACGTGCTACCGGTCGCCGGAGCCCGGCGCGCCGAGCTTTGTTGAAATCGGCTCGCGGGTGAACGCGGGCGATCCGCTGCTCATCATCGAAGCCATGAAGACCATGAACCAGATCCCGGCTCCGCGTTCGGGCACGGTGACCGCGATTCTGGTCGACAATGGGCATCCCGTCGAGTTCGGCGAGCCGCTCATGATCATCGAGTAGGCGGCTGGGATAAGCTCACATGTTCGATAAAGTCCTGATCGCCAACCGCGGCGAGATCGCCCTCCGCATCCAGCGCGCCTGCAAGGAGCTCGGCATCGCGACCGTCGCCGTGCACTCCACAGCCGACGCCGAGGCCATGCACGTTCGCCTTGCCGACGACAGCGTCTGCATCGGCCCGCCGCCCGCCTCCGAAAGCTATCTCAATATTCCCCGCCTGCTGGCTGCCTGCGAGATCACGGGCGCAGACGCCGTGCATCCCGGCTACGGCTTCCTGTCGGAAAACGCGCGCTTCGCCGAAATCCTCGAAGAACACAATCTGACGTTCATCGGGCCGACCTCGGAACACATCCGCATCATGGGCGACAAGATCGCCGCCAAGGATACCGCAAGGCGGCTCGGCATCCCTTGCGTGCCAGGCTCCGACGGCGCCGTCACGTCCGAGAAGCAAGCCCTTGAGGTCGCCGCCAAGATGGGCTTCCCTGTGCTGGTGAAGGCCGCCGCCGGCGGTGGCGGGCGCGGCATGAAGGTTGCGAACTCCGCGGCCGAAATGGGCCTTGCCCTCATGACCGCCAAGACCGAAGCCAAGGCCGCGTTCGGCAACGACGAAGTCTACATCGAGAAATATCTCCAGAAGCCGCGCCATATCGAGATTCAAGTTTTCGGCGATGGCAAGGGCGATGCCGTGCATCTGGGCGAGCGCGACTGCTCGCTGCAACGGCGTCACCAGAAGGTGCTGGAAGAGGCGCCCTCCCCCGCGCTCAACGCCGCCCAACGGCTCAAGATCGGCGAGACCTGCGCGGACGCCATGCGCAAGCTCAAATATCGCGGCGCGGGCACGATCGAGTTTCTCTACGAGGACGGCGAGTTCTATTTCATCGAGATGAACACGCGCTTGCAGGTCGAGCACCCCGTCACCGAGGCGGTCACCGGATACGACCTCGTGCTCGAACAAATCCGCGTCGCCGCCGGCGGGTCGCTGTCCATGCGCCAGGAGGACATCACGTTCTCGGGCCATGCCATCGAATGCCGCATCAACGCGGAAAACGCCCGCACCTTCCGTCCCTCGCCTGGCCAGATCACCTACTGGCACCCACCCGGCGGCCTCGGCGTGCGCGTCGACAGCGGCGTCTACCAGGGCTACCGGATTCCGCCCTATTACGACAGCCTCATCGGCAAGCTCATCGTCCACGGCAAGACCCGCAACGAGTGCCTGATGCGGCTGCGGCGCGCGCTGTCTGAATTCGTCATCGACGGCATCGAAACGACGATCCCGCTGTTCAACGAATTGATCCGCCAGCCCGATATCGTCAACGGCGTCTACGACATCCACTGGCTCGAGAAATTCCTCAAGGCCGAGGGCTGAGCGCCTTTACGTTCCCGGCACGCGTCGATGTTCGCGCCGCGTGAGCAGGTTGCCTCCCGCCCCCGCTCGGGAGCACAGCTTCCGAACCCTCAGTCTTTTGATGACCCTCTTTCATGACGTTTCCCGTCAGGCTGCCTTCACGTGAGGCGGGGGTCCAGGGCACCCGTGCCCTGGCCTTCACTTTCGCGCCTCGGTGGCCTCACGCCGGCACCATACGTGCCTTTTCGCGCCGCGTGAGCAGGTTGCCACCCGCCCCCGCTCGGGAGCACAGTTCCCAACCCTCAGTCTTTTATCACCCTAAACGACGAGAGCATTTCCCGGCCAAGCCAGATACCGGTTCGTCGAAGACAATGCAATAAAAGCAACAACTCATACCGAAGGCCAGAACTTCTGACCGTCGGTATATTTTCGCCTTCGCTTTGCGCGCGGCTGCCCCACCAACCCCGCGCGCCGCCACTCCGTAGTCTGCGATATTAAACGATGCTCAGGAGCGGGACCGCGCGCCGCCCTGCGACAATTGCTGCTCTGCAGCAAACGCGTAGCAGCCCAGCAAAACCGGCTCTTTTGGAATAATGTGCAAAGCAATATCTCCTGCTTCAGTAACTGGCATACAGAATACCATACGCCAAAACATCCAGGAGAACACCAATGGCCACCGCCACCTTTAACGCTGCTCACCTCTCAGCTGACAAGGCTTCGCTGCTCAGCCGTTTCATCAGCTGGTTCGGCCGTTCGCTCAACAAGTCGTCGTCAACCTGGGCTGACGGCGCCCGCGGCCTCTAATCGGCTCCACTGACGATCACACGAAAAAGGGCGCTGTCCGCTTCGGACGCGCCCTTTTTGCGTTTCAAGAGTGAGTGTTGAGCCTCACGCTTTCGGTGCCGGCGGCGTGAAGGCGTCGAAGCGATCCCCGGGCGCAATCCCGGCGCTGACGGCAAACTCTGCCGCCGCGATCTTCTGCCCGCCGGCGGCCCGCACGCGCTTGACCAGCACCGCGCCGCCGTTGGCCGCAACCTTCATCCCATCCACTGACACGCTCAGCACTTCTCCCGGCGCCCCCGCCCCCTCGCTCAGCGCGCTGTCGTAGATGTCCACCTTCGCGCCCTTGATCGTGCCCCAGGCGCCCGGCGCGGGGTTTGCGGCGCGGATCGTGTTGTAGACCTCACCGGCGGGCTTGGCCCAATCGAGCTGAGCCAGATCCTTCTTGAACCAGCTTTCATAAGACCCTTGCGAGAGGTCCTGCACGATGCGGGGGGCCTTGCCTGCCCGCACCAGGTCGACGGATTCCATCATGGCCTCGACGCCCATCGGGAACAGCTTCTTGAAATAGACATCGCCGATGGTTTCATCTGGGCCGATATCGCAGGACTTCTGCAGCAGAATATCGCCTTCGTCCAAACCGTCGTTGGGGTAGAAAATCGTCAGCCCGGTCTTGGGTGCGCCCATGGCGATCGGCCAGTTGATCGACGAGGGGCCCCGGTGCATCGGCAGCAGCGACGGGTGATACTGGATCGAACCAAACGTCGGCGCCGTGATCACCGGCTGCGGCACGAACAGCAGCACGTAGGCCATCACGCACAAATCTGGCTGATGCGATTTGATCAGTTCGAGCGCTTCAGGCGTCTTCCACGACTTGGGCTGGTGCAACGGCAGCCCCTTTTCCTCAGCGTATGCCGCCAACGGATCGCGCGCCTTGCCTTCCTTGTCGGGGGCGGAAAACACCGCGACGACGTTTTCTCCGCGCTCAAGCAGCTTTTCCAGAACGGCTTTGCCGAACGCTTCCTGGCCGTGAACGACGATGCGCATGATGCTTCTCCCTCTCCCCATCGCCGAGATGGCGTGAGATCTGATTTGGATGTGTGTGGCGATGGGGAGAGGGTCGGGGTGCGGGGCGGCTACAAGCTCTGCGCCCATTGCCGCCACTCCCCTAACCCACCCCCCATAAGGACGGGGCGTGGGGAAACCTTACTCCGCCGCCATCGGCTTCTTGGCCGCTTCTGTGCAGCCCGATGCCTTGATGGCCGCCACTTCATCGCCGGTGTAGCCCAGGACCTTGCTCAGGATTTCCTCGGTGTGTTCCCCCAGCAGCGGCGAGCGCGTCACGACCGTCGGGCTCGCCGACAGCTTGATCGGGTTGCCGACCGAGAGATACTTGCCGCGCACCGGATGATCAACTTCGACAATGGTTCCGGTCTTGCGCAGCGAGGGGTCCTCGGCCAATTCCTTCATCGACAGGATCGGCCCGCAGGGCACATCGTCCTTGTTGAGGATGTCCATCACCTCGAACTTGGTCTTGGTCATCGTCCACTGCTCGCAGCGCGCGAAGATCTCGTTGAGACGCGGCAGCCGCGCGGCAGGCTTGGCGTAGTCGGGGTGCGTCTTCCAGCCGGGTTCGCCGATGATGTCGCAGATCTTCTCCCAAACCGGGGCTTGGGTAATGAAATAGATGTAAGCGTTAGGGTCATTCTCCCAGCCCTTGCACTTCAGGATGCGCCCGGGCTGGCCGCCGCCCGAGTCGTTGCCCGCGCGCGGCACGGCCTCGCCGAACGGGATGCCTTCGCCGAACTGGGAATATTCCTTCATCGGGCCATGAGCGAGGCGCTGCTGGTCGCGCAGCTTGACGCGGCAGAGGTTCAGCACCCCGTCCTGCATCGCCGCATCGACGCGCTGGCCAAGACCCGTCGTGTGGCGCTGGTTAAGCGCCGCCAGGATGCCGACGGCGAGGTGAAGCCCCGTGCCGCTGTCGCCGATCTGGGCGCCGGTCACGAGCGGCAGACCATCGCGAAAGCCCGTCGTCGAGGCCGAGCCGCCGGTGCACTGGGCGACGTTTTCGTAGACCTTGCAGTCTTCATAGGGACCAGGTCCGAAGCCCTTGATCGAAGCGACGATCATGCGCGGGTTCATCGCGTGGATTTTTTCCCAACCAAACCCCATGCGGTCGAGCACGCCGGGGGCGAAGTTTTCGACCAGAATATCGCAGGTCTTGATGAGGCGTTCCAAGACTTCTTTGCCGGTCTTGTTCTTGGTGTCGAGCGTCATCGAGCGTTTGTTGTGGTTCAGCATCGTGAAATAGAGGCTGTCGGCATTGGGCACGTCGCGCAGCTGGCCGCGGGTGATGTCGCCTTCGCCGGGGCGCTCGATCTTGATCACGTCGGCGCCGAACCAAGCCAGCAGCTGCGTGCACGTCGGACCCGACTGGACGTGGGTAAAATCCAGAACGCGGATGCCTTCCAGTGCTTTCGTCATTGAACTCTTCCTCGCGTGTCGGTTTTCGTTGATTGTTTGCGTGATGATTAGCCCCCTCCGCTAAGGTGCAGGGGCCGCCGGTTATTTGTACATCGTCTGGTTCTTGGTGCCCGGTGCGTACTCGCGCGGATCGACCCAGATGTTGATGACGGCCGACTTGCCCGACTTCGCCACCGCCTCGCGGCCACGGCGCAGCGCCGCCTGGATCTGCGCCGGGTCGCGGACTTCTTCCCCGTATCCACCCAGCATCTCGGCGAACTTGCCGAACGGCACGTCGCCCAGCAGGTTGCCCACGTTGCCCCGCTGTTCGCCATACTTGGTGATCTGGCCGTAGCGGATCTGGTTCATGGCCGAGTTGTTGCCGATCACGGCCAGATAGGGCGCGCCGAACCGGTTGGCGGTTTCCATGTCGAAGGCCGTCATGCCGAACGAGCCGTCGCCGTAATAGCAGAGCACTTCTTTCGCGGGATGGGCGAGTTTCGCCGCCAGCGCAAATCCGGTTCCAACGCCAAGCGAACCGAGGGCGCCGGGGTCCATCCACTGGCCTGGATTGCGAGGACGCACGGCCTGGGCCGAAATCGTCACCACATCGCCGCCGTCGCCGATGTAGATCGTGTCTTCGCCGAGGAACTCATTTATTTCCCAAGCGACGCGCATGGGATTGATCGGCGTGGTGTTGGAGAGGAACTGCGGCATCAGCTTGTCGAGCGCTGCCGCTTCCGCGGCCTGTAACGACGTCATCCACTGCTGCCGCAGCTGGCGCTTGCCCGCATCGATCTTGGCGCTCGCGGCCGCCAGCACCGCACCCAGGATCGCGCCGGGATCGCCGGCGAGGCCTAGATTGATATCGCGGTTCTTCCCGACCGTACGGTAATCCTGGTCGATCTGCACCAGCGTCGGCACCTTGATGCGCTTGCCGTAACCCATGCGGAAGTCGAACGGCGTACCCACGATCACGACGACGTCGGCCTTGCCGAACGCCAAAGAGCGGGTGCGGTCGAAGTGGTGGGGATCGTTGGGCGGCAGCAGCCCGCGGCTCGCGCCATTGAAATAACCCGGGATATCGAGCCCCTTCAGCAGGGCGACCGCTTCGTTGTGGCCGCGCGCTGCCCAGACCTGCTGACCAAACAAGATCGCGGGACGCTCAGCCTTGACCAGAATGTCAGCCAGCTTCTCGATGTCGGCTGGATCGCCGATCGAGCGCACCGACGCGCGGTACTGGCCAGCCTTGGGGATCACCGCGTCCTTGATGTGAACTTCGCGGTCGAGCACATCGCGCGAGATTTCCAGGTACGACGGGCCGTAGGCGCCGGCGAAGCTTTCGCGCGCCGCCATCGCAATCATGTCGGGGATGCGTTCGGTCGTCAGCACACTCTCGGCAAACTTGGTGATCGGGCGCATGATCTGCACGTGCGGCAGGTCCTGCAGCGAACCCATCTTGTGCTGGGCAAGGCCACCGCCGCCGCCAATGTGGAGGATCGGGCTTTCCGAACGGAAGGCGGTCGCAACACCGGTGACGGCGTTGGTGCACCCAGGACCGGCCGTGGTGACGACGCACCCGAGCTTACCGGTCTGGCGGGCGTAACCATCGGCGGCGTGGGCCGCGACCTGCTCGTGGCGCACGTCGATGATGCGGATGCCTTCATCGATGCAGCCATCGTAGATGTCGATGATGTGGCCGCCGCAGAGCGTGAAGATAGTATCGACGCCTTCGGATTTCAGCGCCTTGGCGACCAGACGCCCGCCCGACACGATGTCAGGATCGGTGCTTTTGCGCGCAAGTGTATCGTCTGCCGTGTTGGAAGCGGTTTTTGTGACCGACATGGCGTTTCCCTGTTTTTTATCGTTGCGGATTGGGGCCTATTCCAGGTCCAGATTGTGGGCGACGTGCTCGCGCAATTGCAGGGTATGGATGCGCACGAGCAGCTCCGCGCGGTCCCCATCGCGGGCTTCCAGCGCCCTCACGATGGCCGTGTGATCTCCAATCGACCGCTGGGCGCGATCGGCATCGGCGATCGTGCGGCGGCGGATTGCGCGAACGTGAAAGAACAACCGGTCCGTCAGCTCGACGATCAGTCCGCACTTCCCCAAGCCGATAATGGCCGAATGGAAGGCAATGTTGGCATCGGAATATTCGCCCATTTTTTGGGCGACGGCATCTTGAGAGAACTGGTCCACCAGGCCGTGAAGCGCGCCAAGCTCCGTGTCCGTCGCGTGCTGGCAGGCAAGGCGGGCCGCCATGCTCTCCAGCGCCGCCCAGACCGTGATCATTTCGAGGATCTCAGCCTTGGTTTTGCGCTGAATGAAGATGCCGCGCCGCGGCAGGATTTTGACAAGCCCTTCTTGATCGAGCTGGGCGAGGGCTTCCCGCAGCGGCGTACGGCTGACCCCGAACTTTGCTGACAGGTCGCGCTCGTCGAGCCGAAGCTCGGCATCGGGCGCATAGATGTCCATCCGCAGAATGGCGCCCTTAAGGGCGTCATAGGCGCGCGCCTTGAGGCTCATGCCGGAATCGATTGCGGCAAGTTGCAGCTGTTTCGTTCCAGCGTCAGCTGGAACTGGATCGACAGCACTGCGAACCGTCAAGGGCATGGCTGACGCGCCTATGGTTGGGAGCGGGAGCAAACGAAACGCACCAAGCGTCGCAAAATTCCCGCTCATGAGAATACTGGCATACCGTATGCCTACATCGAAAACAAGCTAGTGCTGCAAAATACTGCGTGGTTCGAACGAGTTTTATCCGGCTCAGTCCTGGCGGCGAAGGCCCACGGCATATTTGCGCCAATTGCGCCTATAGAATTCGGGACCGCGGGTAATTTTGGGCAGGTCGGCGTCGGTCAGCTGCCGCACGACCTTGCCGGGCGCGCCGAACACCAGCGACCGCGGCGGAATGACTTTGCCTTCGGGAATGAGCGTGTTCGCCCCGATCAGGCATTCCTCGCCGATCACCGCGCCATTCATGATGATGGAACCCATCCCGATCAGCGAGCCGCTGCCGATCGTGCAGCCGTGCAGCATCACCTTGTGGCCGATACCGACGTTCTCGCCGATGTGGATCGGGAAGCCAGGGTCGACGTGCAGCACGCAGCCATCCTGGATGTTCGAACCGTTGCCGATAGTGATCAGGTCGTTGTCGCCCCGGATGACGGAGCCAAACCAGACGCTGACATCGTCGCCGAGTTCGACATTCCCGACCACGATGGCGTCTTCTGCCACCCAGAAGCGGCCCGGGCCGGGGGTTTTGACCTTGACGCCGTCGAGTTCATAAATTGCCATCGTGCCCCTCAAACGTCTTCAAGATCGATATCCAGGATCGCCATCTGGAACTGGTAGGAGACTTCCCCGTCTTCGTCCTCGCGATAAAGCACCGCCAGGAAATCCTCGTCGCGCTGGCCGATGTAAACTTCGGCGCTATCGGTCTTTTTCGGCCGGGCGCGGACTTCGATCTTGGGGTTGGAAAAGCGTTTGCGCAAGAAGGCCTCGACCTTCGCCATTTCTTCTTTTTTCACGGCGTAACTTTCCTGATGGTGCGGGCGCCGGTTCGTCTCACGATGTATCAACCGTGGCGGCGCATGCGTTCGAGTATACCGGGACTTGAGCGCGGGCAAAGCGGCGTTTGCGCCCGCATAGGCCGCCAACTGATAAACGCGGCATCGTCGCTGCGGAAGCGCGAATTCACCCTAGTCGTCGATCTGGTCTAACTTGCCAGCGCACCCGCAGTCGCCCGGACTCAACCCCTGATCCATCGCGCGGGCCGGTTCGGGACAGCCAGCAGGCCCCACGATGACGGCTGGAACCCCCGCGACCGTCGTGTTCGGCGGCACCTCTTTCAAGACCACGCTGCCCGACGCGATGCGCGAGCAATTACCCACCTTGATATTGCCGAGCACCTTCGCGCCGGCCCCGATCAGCACGTTGTCGCCGATCTTGGGATGCCGGTCGCCGGTTTCCTTGCCGCTGCCGCCGAGCGTCACCGCATGCAGGAAGGAGCAATTGTCGCCCACGACTGCCGTCTCGCCCACGACAAAGCCGTTGGCGTGGTCCAGCATAATGCCCTTGCCGAAGCGGGCGCCGGGATGGATATCGACGCTGAAAATGCGCGAGGCCTGGCTTTGCAGATAAAGCGCGAAGTCGCGCCGCCCGGCGCGCCACAGGTCATGGGCGAAGCGATGGGTGACAAGCGCATGGAAGCCCTTGAAATACAGCAACGGCTCGAGATACCGCGTGCAGGCCGGATCGCGGTCCCGCACTGCCGCCAGATCGGCGCGGAAAGCAATCCCCAGTTCGGCATTGGCGTCCAGCACACTCTTGAACGTCTGCGTGATGAGCCCGGCATCCACATCCGCATGATTGAGCCGCTGGGCCAGGCGATGGCAGACGGCGTCCTCCAGCCGGTCATGGCTCAGAACGGTCGCGAAAATAAAGCCCCCGAGCGCGGGCTCGGCCGCGATGGCTGTTTCAGCTTCGGACCGGATCGCCGACCAGATGGGGTCGTGGCGCTGAATTTTGGCTCGTGCGGTGGACGTCGACATGGGGCCTCGCAATGGTGCGGGAAGCTCAGATTTGGCGCCATATTACAGTAAATTCAGCAGCAAGGCATCCGAAAGCCGTTTGACTTGCCCCTGCAATCGGCAGCCCCAGCCATCGCCACGGTCCTGGCTCGCTGGGGCGGCTTGAAATTGCACGTCGCTCTCTTATATCAAAAGTCGAACGCTGGCGCCTCGTGAGGGCTGGCGTTGCAAGGTCGCTTCATCAGAGGGCCAGCCCATGACACGTTTGACGCTTCCATCCTATCCCATGCTGCTCGGCTTTGAAGAACTTGAGCGCTCCATCGAAAGAACGGCGAAAGCCTCGGGCGATGGTTACCCGCCCTATAATATTGAGCGGCTTCCCGCTGGCACGGAGGGCTCGGAGCAGGAACGGCTGCGGATCACGCTCGCGGTGGCTGGCTTCACGCGGGACCAGCTGCAGGTCGAGCTCACCGACAAGCAGCTCACGGTCCGTGGCAAGCAAATTGACGAGCCGCCTCGCCAGTATCTCCATCGCGGCATCGGTGCCCGGCAGTTTTGCCGCAGCTTCGTGCTCGCGGATGGACTTGAAGTCCACTCAGCCGACCTGAACAATGGCCTCTTGTCGATCGATCTGATCAAGGTGGTGCCAGCACATACGGTGCGCACCATTGAAATCGGCAACAAGAAACCTAAAGCCTGACACTTCGGCAACACCCTTACGTCCAAGACTCACGCATAATAGGGTCGCACTCCACTGCCCCTTTGGACGTGACTTCGCCCACTCTCTTTTTCAAATGAAGGAGCAGCGTCATGGCTCATACATCGGCACGAAGCTCTAAGACCAAGAAGGCGCGCAAGGGCCTTCACATCATGACCGACTTCGAACTCGCCAACTTGGGTGACGGCGAGGTAGCCTACATCAAGGTGCTGACCTCGGCGGAGGCCAAGCAGATGTTCCCGGCCATCGAGGGCCTTCCCAAAAATATCAACCTGTTCTCATTGCACGGCGCCGACGGCACGCCGATTGCCCTGACGGACACCATCCAGGCCGCCGTTGGCCATGCGATGGAAGACGAACTCGCCATCGCCAGCCTGCACTAAGGCTGCTCCAACCAGACCCCCGGTGGCCAAAAGCTCACCGGGGGTTTTTTTGAGCGCAAGAGCGCGATGAGAGATCGCCAGTCGAGACTGATGCGCTTCTCCGCAAGACGTGGTATTTTCGAATGATGAAAGCTGTCCGCGTCATTTCCGACCCGACGATCATGTTCGGCAAACCGGTCATCGCGGGCACGCGGATTACGGTCGAGCACATTCTGCGTTGCCTTGCCGCCGGTGAGACGGCCGATGACATCATTGCCGACTATCCTCCCCTGACGCGGGACGATATCAGCGCCGCTCAGGCTTTCGCCGCTGATCATCTCGCGCGGGAATCCATATTTGCCGCGGAATGACCATCAGCTTTCTAGCTGATGAATGTTTCTCAGGGTCCCTGGTGAGGGCAATGCGCGCTGCCAAACTGGACGTGGAGCGATCTGCGGATATCCTCCCTGCGGCTCCAGACGAGCAGGCCCTCGCACTCTCCTTTGCTCAGGGACGAGTTCTGCTGTCCGAAGATGACGATTTCGGGGATTTGGCGGTGCGGCTAGGATTGCCGACGCATGGCGTGGTCAGGGTCGCGCTCAAGTCCCTTAACAAGCCAGACCGGGCGCTTCGCCTCGTCAGGGCCCTGAGCACACTTGGCAACAAGGTCCAAAATGCATTGGTCACGATCGAGCCGTCCCGATCACGAGTCCGGCCGCTGATACGTTAGCCTCAGTTGTCCAGTTATCGCATCACGCCCTGATAGACGAGCATCAACAGCAGGCCGCCCATGGCCGCGCGATAGAACACGAACGGCCACGACGAAAAGCGCTCCATCACCCGCATCAGGCCGTAAATCGCGATGAACGCCGAGACCGCGGCGACGGCGAGGCCGACGCCCAGTACGCTCCAGCCTTCCGCCGAGAGACCGATTTTCTTCAATTCCCACAGTTCCTTGAACCCTGCCGCCGCGATCGCCGGCAACCCGAGCAGGAACGAAAAGCGGGCCGCCTCTTCGCGCTTGAAACCCAAGAAAAGCGCCGCCGTCAACGTCGAACCCGAGCGCGAAACCCCCGGAATCAGCGCACCCACCTGGGCGAGACCGACGATCATGGCGTCTCTCAGCGTCACCTGCTCATAGGTGCGGGTATGCCGGGCCGCGAGTTCCGCAACCGCGAGCAGCACCGCCATCACGATGCAGGCGATGCCGATGACGTCCAGTCCACGCAGCGGCGAGCCGCAAGCGTTGAGCGTATCCTTGAGGAACACACCGCCGATCACGATCGGGACCGTCGCCAGCACGATATAGAGCGCCATCTTGAAGTCGTGGTCGGCAAAGTCGCGCCGCACCAGGGCGCTGGTTGCGCCAAACACGAGGTTGCGCACGTCCGGCCAGAAATAGGCGAGCACCGCGCCGAGTGCCGCAAGTTGCATCGCCGCCGAAAACGCCGAGCCCGGATCGGGCCAGCCCAGCAAAGCCGGCACGACGCGCATATGGGCCGTCGACGAGATCGGCAGCAGTTCCGTCACCCCCTGAACCACTCCGAGCACTGCAACTTTGGCGTATCCAAGCGCAACGAACCCGGTATCGACCCCTTGCGTACAAGCCTGCGCAGCCATCGTGCTCTCCCCAAAAAGCTCTTCGCCCGGTCTTTAGCAGGAAACGGTTCCCTGTCATGCCGCCTCTTCGCCACATGGTGAGGGTCTTCATCATGCAGAACCCTGCAGAATCGCCCTAAACTTGATGATCATGCATACACTGACCCATTTCCGGCTCTGTCCCTTCTCGCGTTCGATCCGTATCGCGCTGAACGAACTCGGCTTTGAGGTCGCGCTTGAAGAAGAGCGCCCGTGGGAAGGCCGGCCGCAGTTCCTGGCCCTCAACCCTGCTGGAGAACTCCCCATTCTGCAACTCGCCGATGGCCCCATGCTGTGCGGTGCCTATGCGATCAGCGAGTACCTGGCCGCGCTGCCCCACGACACCCAAGATCACGTGCCGCTTGTGATGCTGTTCCCCGGCACGCTGGACGACAAGGCCGAGGTTCGCCGGCTGGTCGACTGGTTCCATCGCAAGTTCGATCGCGAGGTAACGCGCGAGATCCTGCACGAAAAGGTCTACGGGCGTCTGCGGACAGGCGGCGACACCCATACGCCGGATGCCGAGGTGATGCGTGCGGTGCGCGCCAACCTGCGCTATCATCTGAAGTACCTCGATTTCCTCAGCCACCAACGCCCGTGGCTGGCGGGCGACCAGTTGAGCTTCGCAGATCTTGCCGCGGCAGCGCACCTGTCCTCGATCGACTATCTCGATGAAATCCGCTGGAACGACGTGCCGGCGGCGAAGTCGTGGTACATGAGGCTCAAGTCGCGGCGCGCCATGCGCTCGATCCTCGCCGACCGTCTCCCCGGCCAGCCCCCGCCGCCGCATTACGCCGATTTGGATTTTTGAAGGCGAGGCGAGGCGAGTCCGTCCGTCTGTTGCACCGCTTCGCGGGCGTTCGCCTTTTGCCGCCCAAACTTTGGCGCTTCTGCTATGGCTGCCGCGATGTCCACCACGCCTTCCAGCCTCAAGTCAGACCTATCCGCCTGGGCCCGCGATGCAGGCTTCGACGCGTTCGGCGTCACCAGGCCCGGCGCTGCGCCTGAGGCTGGGGAACGGCTCCGCGCTTTCCTCGACGCCGGGCGCCACGGCGACATGGGTTGGATGGAGACCCACTCCGAGCGGCGCGCCTCCCCGTCCAAGCTCTGGCCTGACGTGCGCTCGATCATCATGCTGGGCCTCAGTTACGCGCCCGAACGCGATCCGATGGAAAGCCTTCAATACGCCGGCCGCGGCGCAGTGTCGGTCTACGCCCGCTCCCGCGACTATCACGACGTGCTCAAAGCCAAGCTCAAGGCCATCGCCAGCCGGTTCGCGCAAACAGCCGGTTGCGAGGTCAAGGTCTTCGTCGATACCGCGCCGCTGATGGAAAAGCCGCTGGCGGCAGCCGCTGGCCTCGGCTGGCAGGGCAAGCACACCAATCTCGTATCGCGCAGCAACGGTTCCTGGCTGTTTCTCGGCGCGATCCTGACCACCGCCGTCTTGCCGCCGGATACCCCTGAAATCGATCATTGCGGCTCGTGCCGGCGCTGCCTCGATATCTGCCCGACGGCCGCGTTTCCCGCCCCCTATCAACTCGATGCGCGCCGCTGCATCGCCTATCTCACCATCGAATATCGCGGCCACATTGCGACGGAATTCCGAAAACCCATTGGCAACCGCATCTTCGGCTGCGACGATTGTCTGGCCGTCTGTCCGTGGAACAAGTTTGCGGAAGCCTCCCGGGCAGCCCAGCTCGCGCCGCGCACTGATGCGGTCGATCCGCCCCTGACCGACCTTCTGGCGCTCGACGATGCCGCGTTCCGCTTGCGGTTTGCAGGCACCCCCATCAAGCGGACCGGGCGCGACCGGTTCATCCGCAATGTGCTGATCGCAGCCGGCAACAGCGGCGACAGGACGTTTCTGCCTGCCATCGAACGGCTGCTGCCGGACCCCTCACCGCTGGTACGGGCGATGGCGGTGTGGGCCCTCCTGCAATTGGGCGATGCCGATGACATCGCGGCGCTGAGACCGCGTTTTCTCAGCGCCGAACCGGACGCGGCCGTGCGCGCCGAATGGACGGCCAACACGCGAAGGACACCATCATGAGTTCGCTGTTCTGCTTCGGCCTTGGCTACAGCGCCGCCGCATTCGCACAGCGGGCAGCCCGCTGGCGTTGGACCGTGCGCGCGACGTCCACCACGCCAGCGGGAGCCGCCCGCATTGCAGCGCTCGGCTTCGAGCCCTTCGTGTTCGACGGCACGGCAGGCTCGCCCGGCCTTGCCGTCGCGCTCGCCGCCTCTAGCCACGTATTGGTGTCGGCCCCGCCCGGGCCTGCGGGCGATCCAGTCCTCGCCCATCATGCGCGCGATCTGTGCGACAGCTCGAATATCCGCTGGATCGGATATCTCTCGACGATTGGCGTGTACGGCGACTGGCAGGGCGCGTGGGTTGACGAGGCGTGCGAGCTCCGGCCGCAATCGCAGCGCAGCCAGCGCCGCGCAGACGCCGAATCCGCTTGGCTGAAGCTGGGGCAATCCTCAAGCAAGTCGGTGCTCGTGTTCCGGCTTGCGGGAATTTATGGGCCAGGCCGCAGCGCCGTCGACAACCTCCTGGACGGATCGGCGCGGCGGATCGTCAAGCCGGGGCAGGTTTTCAACCGCATCCATCGCGACGATATCGCGGGCGTTCTCGAAGCCGCCATCCAGGGTGCACCACGGCATGCAATCTATAACGTGACCGACGACGAGCCCGCGCCGCCGCAGGATGTAGTGGCCTGTGCAGCCGAACTGCTCGGACTGCCGATCCCGCCGGATATTCCGTTTGGGGATGCGCAGCTATCGCCCATGGGGGCAAGCTTCTATGCCGAAAACAAGCGTGCCAGCAATGCACGCGCTAAAGGCGATCTGGGCTGGCGGCTCGCATTCCCGACGTACAGGGAAGGTCTGGCCGCGATCGCTGCCCAACGCCTCACCAAAACCAGTTGATTGTTCAGCCTGTGTTCAACTGCCAACCTGCTTGTTGCCCCAATTGACGCACACAAATCGGCTTCGTGCCCTCTTTGAACCCAAGTCATTTCGAGCCCCCAAATGCGTCCGGTTCCAGCCTTGCTTCTGATTGCATTGGTTTTCATCGCAGCGCCCGCAAGGGCCGTAGAGCCCAGTGCGGCCGATACAATTGCCGAAAAATTCGCGGCCGCCAGCGAGGCGCGCTCGTCCAACGCGCCCGACGACAAGGCGGCTGCAGCCCGCCGCAAGGCGCAATCAGCCAAGCAGCGCGCGCAAATCGCACGGGCCGCCGCCCAGCGCCGCGAACTGGACGTCAAACGCCTGCGCACGCAGGACGAGGCGGACATGCTGGCGCGCGCCAAGGCGGAGGCAGCGGCCCACGAGGCAGAACAGCAAAGTGCCGAAGCCGAAGCGGAAGCGGCGCGTGCCGAGGCCGAGGCCCGTCAAACCGCCGCCGATGCTCAGGTTGCAGACGCTGCACGAAAAGCCGAAACCGAGCGGAGGCTGGAGGCCGAGGCCCAGCGCCGGGTTGCTCAAAATCACCAGCGCGAGGCAGCGGCCAGAACCGCGGAAGCCGCCGCCAAGGACGCCGCGGATAAGACAGAAAACGACCGGCGTGCAACGCTCGAAGCCCAGCGCGAGGCCGAGACGCTCAAGCTCGCGGAACGCCTGCGCGAGGCGCGCCGCGCCAAGGCGGCCGAACTCGACCAGCATGAGCGGGAAGCTGCCCTCCAGCAGGAGAAGGACGCTTCGGACCAGCCCAACAAGGAGGCCGCGGTCGCCGAATTGCGGGCGCGCGAGGCCGAGGAGCAGCGGCGTCAGGCTGCCATGGCGCTTCAGCAACAGGCTGCTGCCGAGGCGGCGCGCGCAGCCTCCGCAGCCTCCACCACCCCACCGCAGCCGCCTGCCACGCCCGTCACCAACCCACCGGATGCGAGCACCACCCGCGCCACCGTCCTGCTGGTGCTTGAGCCGGGCGACTACGGCATCCGCCGCTTCAATCGCCTTCAGGCCGATCCGGTCCTCTGCCTCTCCGAGACCTGCTACATCAGCCAAGGACCCGATACCCCCGCGCGGGCCATGTCGCGTTTCCAGGCGCTTGGCGCTGGCAATACGCTTGGCGGCCGCGCGGGCGCTTGCAAGCTCCAGCTCAGTTGCGTGTTCCGCGACGTCGATCTCGGCCCCACCGGCAAGGCGCAGATCATGCCGGTCGATCTCCACGTGCTGCGCCATGACCGCCGGGAAGTGACCCCCGTCGAGGCCGACCGCAGCTGCGCGCCCGCAAACGGCCGCCTCACTTGCGGCATGCCGGTGATCGCCAAAACGTACCGCGCCTTGATCGTCCCCGAGGCAACCGCCGCGACAGCCGGTGCGGCCGCCCTCACCACGGCGCTCGCCACCCTCGGGTCCGCACAAACCGCCGAGGCGAAGTAGCCCTGGAACGAAAGACTGAACCGCTCCGGGTTTGCCGGAGGCTCCAACTCCTGAGAAGGCGGTCAAAAATGGCCGTCGCCGAAGTGACCCGTTGGCACCCCTGATCGCCAGGCACTCACGCCGCCCTGAACAGCCTGACGGCTTCGTCGCATTCAAACAGGTACAGCAGCCAGCGCAAAGCTTGGCCGCGCGGGCTCGCGAGGTCCGGGTCTTTCGCCAGGATCAACTTGGCGTCGTCGCGCGCAGCCTCGATCAGATCGGGGAACCCCGGCACTTCGGCGACGCGGAAGCCCGGCGCGCCTGACTGGCGCGAGCCCATGACTTCGCCGCCGCCGCGCAACTCGAGGTCTTTCTCGGCGATGAGAAACCCATCCTCGGTGTCCGTCATCATCTTCAGGCGGGCTTCGGCGGTGCGCCCAAGCGGCTCGTCGTGCAGCAGCAGGCAATAGCTCTGCCGGTCGCCACGCCCGACCCGGCCGCGCAACTGGTGCAACTGGGCAAGACCAAAGCGCTCTGCGTGTTCGATCACCATGATGGTCGCATTAGGCACGTTGACGCCGACTTCGATCACGGTCGTCGCCACCAAAATCTGCAGCTTCTGGGTTGAAAAGGCCGCCATCACCGCGTCCTTGTCGGCCCCCTTCATGCCACCATGCAGCAATCCGACTGCTTCGGGGCCAAACACCTGGACCAGGTGCGCATGGCGGGCTTCGGCTGCGGCGAGATCGGAGACATCCGAGGTTTCGATCAGCGGGCAAACCCAATAGATTTGGGCGCCCGTAGCCACCGCCCGACGCAGGCCGTCGATCACATCCTCCATCCGCCCGATTGCGGGCATGGTGGTCTTGATCGGCTTGCGGCCGGCGGGCTTCTCCGTCAGCTTTGACACGTCGAGATCGCCGTAGTGGGTCATCAGCAGCGTGCGCGGGATCGGCGTGGCGGTCATGACCAGCACGTCCGTCGCCCCCTTGCCCTTGGCTTGCAGCGCCATCCGCTGGTGGACGCCAAAGCGGTGCTGCTCGTCGATGACGGCCAGCGCCAGATCGTGGAACACGACGTCGGGCGAGAACAGGGCGTGGGTGCCGATCAGGATGTCGATGTCGCCGGCGGCGAGCCGCGCCAGCAAGTCGCGGCGGATGCGGCCCTTCTCGCGCCCCGTCAACAGGCCAAGCCGCAGCCCCGCCGCCTCGGCCAGCGGGAACATGCTTTCGGCATGCTGGCGGGCCAAAACCTCGGTCGGGGCCATCAGGGCTGCCTGAGCGCCAGTCTCGACTGCGTTGGCCATCGCCATCAGTGCAACCACGGTCTTGCCCGATCCCACATCTCCCTGCAGCAGGCGCATCATGCGATGCGGTGCGGCCATGTCGGCATAGATCTCTTCAAGTGATGTACCCTGCGAGCCGGTCAATTGAAACGGCAGCGTCGCCGTCAGCCGTGCCCGGAGCCGGCCGTCGCCCGATATCTGGCGTCCCCGTTGGGCGCGCACGTTGGCCCGAACCAGCCCCAGCGCCAACTGTCCCGCGAGCAATTCGTCGTACGCCAAGCGTTGCCAAGGGGCAGCGCCCGGCGAAATATCGGCGGCGTCGACCACGCGGTGGAGCCGCAGCAGCGCAGTTGCAAAATCGGGCCAGTCCTTGCTCGCCAGAAACGCGGGATCGAGCCATTCCGGCATCCGCGGTACGAGGTCGACGGCCTGGCGCGCCGCCTTGGTCAGGATCTTGCCCGACAGGCCGGCCGTCAGCGGATATACGGGCTCCAGCAGCGGCAGGTCGGACCGGCGCTCCGGGGGCACGATATAGTCGGGGTGCACCATCTGCAGGGTGTCGCCGAAGCGTTCGACCCGGCCCGAAACGAACCGCGTCTCGCCTTCGGGCAAGCTGCGTTCGATGAAGCTGCGCTCCATGTGAAAGAAAATAAGGTCGAGGCGCCCGGTGTCATCCTCGCACTGCACCTTGTAGGGGGCTTTCGTATTGCCGCGAGGGCTCGGCCGGTGCTTCAGCACGCGAACCTGGAGCGTCGCGATCGTGCCCGGCTGGGCATCCGCAACTGTTGGCTCGGCGCGCCGGTCGATCACCCCTGTCGGCAGATGCCACAGCAGATCGAGCACGCGCGGCTCGGCGACGCCGGGGAGAAGGGCCAGCGCCTTCTTCAACAGCACCACCATGCGCGGACCGATGCCGGTCAGGCTTTCGACGGACGCAAACAGGGCGGTGAATTCGTTCGGCCGCATCATCCATTCCGCGCGCTTGAGCTTGAAGCACGCACGCGGCCCTTGTTTAAACTCAGCCAACCCTTGCGGCATTGCGCCCGGAGAGCAAGCAGTTGTTGTACTGGCCTGCGGGCTTTGGACAACTTATACTCGGCATCCAAGACGGGGCGGCAGCGATGCCGTCCCGCGCTCTGCGTTGGATCGTTAAAGGGCTCGTCAAAAGGATCGTCAAAGGGATGGTAATGACAGACGACATCGAACTCCGGCGGCGGCGTGCGGCCTACCGCGCGGCGCATCGCGGCACCAAGGAAATGGACATCATGCTGGGCGGCTACGCGCAATCCGTGCTGCCTCAGCTCACCGATCCAGCCTTAATCCACCTCGAACAGTTCCTGGCGCTGCAAGATCCGCAACTACAAGGGTGGTTGTTGAGTTCGGATGCCCCCGCCGATGCGGCCTTTGCGGGCCTCGTCGCCGGCGTCCGCAAGTTCCATGGGCTCTAAAACTTCCCCCTCGCCCCATCCTGCACTTAATGGGGAGAGGGGTCCCGGCGGAGCTGGGCAACCAAAGAGGGTGAGGGGCGGCGACAGGTTCCGTCATTCCTGTTTCCCCTCACCCTCGTTTCCGCCCTTCAACCTAACCCTCTCCCCGTAACGACGGGCAAAGGACTGACAGAGATCCACTCACCGATGACCACGACCACGCAGACCCGTTCCGACATTATCCTTTCAGGCGCGCCCGAAGGGCTCGATGCGCTCGTCCTCGCGCGGCTCGTCGAGGAATCGGCGGACGGCGCAAAAGCCGGGCTCGTCGTTCATATCGCGCGCGACGACCGGCGCGTAGATGCACTGGAAACCGCGCTGCAGTTCTTCGCGCCCAAAACCAAAGTTGTTTCGTTTCCCGCCTGGGATACGGTCCCCTACGACCGCGTCGGCCCCAATACCGAGATCGTCGCCAAGCGCATCACGGCGCTCGCACGGCTCACGCTGTCGTCGCGTAAGGAGCCGACCATTGTCCTCACCACCGTCAACGCGGTGCTCCAGCGCATCGCGCCGCGAAACTTCGTGCGCGACGCACTGAAGCCGATTGCCCCCGGCCAGCGGATGGACCTCAACCGGCTCGCCAAGCGCCTCACGCTGTCTGGATTCGTGCGCGTCGGCCAGGTCATCGAGCCCGGCGAATTCGCGGTGCGGGGCGGCATCGTTGATCTCTATCCGCCCGGACGCACCTCTCCCATCCGCCTCGATTTCTTTGGCGACACGCTCGAATCCATCAAATCCTTCGATGCCGAAACCCAACGCACGACCAAGCCGCTGCAGAAATTCGTGCTGATGCCGATCAGCGAGCTGGCGTTCGGAGAGGCGGCGACCGCGCTGTTCCGCTCACGCTACATCGCGCTGTTTGGTGGCGCAGCGACCAGCGAAGACCCGCTCTATGAATCGGTGAGCGCGGGCGGACGCTATCCCGGCATGGAGCATTGGCTGCCGCTGTTCCACGACAAGCTGGAAACGCTGTTCGATTACCTGCCCAACGTGCCGGTCTCCTTCGACCACCTGTCCGACCAGGCGATCGCGGAGCGGTTCGTGCAAATCCGCGAACACTACGAGGCCCGCGTTGAGGCCCGGGAAGCGGCAACCTTCGGCGCGCCCCCCTACAAACCGATCCCGCCCGAGCAGATGTTCCTCGACGGGGCAGCGTGGGCTGGCGCCCTCGAGAACCATGCCGTGCTGCGGCTGTCGCCCTTCGAACAGGAGGCCGGCCCCAACGTCAGGTCGTGGCGCGGCAAGCATGGCCGCACCTTCGCGCTGGAGCGCCAGAACCCCGATCTCAATGTGTTCGATGCGGTCAACACCCACATCCGGCAGCTGCATTCCGGCCACCGCCGCGTCATCGTCGCGGCATGGACGGCGGGCGCGCGCGAGCGCCTTGCGAGCCTGCTTGCCGACCATGGCCTCAAGAAGATCCACAAGGTCGAAAGCTACACGGAGGCGCTCGCGCTGCCAGCGGATGCCACCGCGCTCGCCGTGCTCGGGCTGGAGCAAGGCTTCGAGACGCCGGAAATCGTCGTCATCGGCGAACAGGATATCCTGGGCGACCGCATGGTTCGGCCGCGGCGCAAGCAGCGCAAGGCGACCGATATCCTGACCCAGGCGACGAACCTCACCATCGGCGATCTCGTCGTGCACGCCGATCACGGGATCGGCCGGTTCCAGGGGTTAAAGACCATCACCGCACTCGGGGCTGCCCACGATTGCCTGGAGCTGCACTATGCGGGCGGGGACAAGCTGTTCCTGCCGGTCGAAAACATCGAGCTGTTGTCGCGCTATGGTCAGGACGGCGGCGATAACCAGCTCGATCGCCTCGGCGGTGCGGCCTGGCAGTCGCGCAAGGCCCGCCTCAAGCAGCGCCTGCAAGAGATGGCGGCCGAACTCATCAAGGTGGCAGCGCTCCGCCAGTTGAAGGAGGCGCCGGTCATCATTCCGCCGGCGGGGGCGTACGAAGAATTCGTCGCGCGCTTCCCCTACGAGGAAACCGAAGATCAACTCGCCTCCATCGAGGCCGTGCTTGAAGATCTGGCGTCGGGCAAACCGATGGACCGGCTCGTTTGCGGCGACGTCGGTTTCGGCAAGACCGAAGTCGCCATGCGGGCAGCCTTTGCCGGCGCACTCAACGGCTTCCAGGTCGCCGTCGTCGTTCCAACCACGTTGCTGGCACGCCAACACTATCGCTCGTTCGCCAATCGCTTTGCCGGGTTGCCGCTCAAAGTTGCCCAGGCCTCGCGCCTCGTGCCCGCCAAGGAACTGGCCGAGGTGAAAGCCGGCATGGCCGACGGCACCACCGACATCGTGATCGGGACCCACGCGCTGCTGTCGAAGTCAGTCGATTTCAAGCGGCTCGGGCTGCTCATCATCGACGAAGAGCAGCACTTCGGCGTCGGCCACAAGGAGCGCCTCAAGCGGCTGCGCGAGGATGTGCATGTGCTGACGCTGACGGCGACGCCTATCCCGCGCACCCTGCAACTCGCGCTGACGGGCGTGCGCGAACTGTCGCTCATCACGACGCCGCCGGTCGACCGCCTTGCCGTGCGCACGTTCATATCCCCGTTCGACCCCGTGATCCTGAAAGAGGCGTTGCGGCGCGAACGCTACCGCGGCGGCCAGACCTACTATGTCTGTCCGCGCCTTGCCGACCTCGACGATGTTGCCGAGTTCCTGGCCGAGGCTGCCCCCGAACTGCGTATCGCGCGCGCCCACGGGCAGCTCCCGCCGACCGAGCTCGAAGACATCATGACCGGGTTCTACGAGGGGCGCTACGATGTGCTTCTCTCCACCGCAATCGTCGAATCCGGGCTCGACGTGCCGAATGCGAATACGCTGATCGTGCACCGGGCCGACATGTTCGGCCTTGCCCAGCTCTACCAGCTGCGCGGACGCGTCGGGCGATCCAAGATCCGCGCCTACGCCTACTTCACGACGCCGGCCGGCAAGGCGCTGTCGGAGGGGGCCGAAAAGCGCCTCAAGGTGCTCCACTCGCTCGACCAGCTCGGCGCTGGTTTCTCGCTCGCCAGCCACGATCTCGACATCCGGGGCGGCGGCAACCTGCTCGGCGAAGAGCAATCGGGGCATATCCGCGAGGTCGGCTTCGAGTTGTACCAAGCGATGCTCGAAGAGGCTGTTTCCAAGCTCAAAGGCGGCGATTTTTCCGACAGCGGCGATCAGTGGAGCCCGCAGATTTCGATTGGCACCTCTGTGCTCATTCCGGAAACCTACGTCCAGGACCTGCCGCTCCGGCTCACGCTCTACCGCCGGCTGTCGAACCTCGAGACCCGCGCCGAGATCGACGATTTCTCCGTGGAACTCGTCGACCGGTTCGGTCCGCTGCCCGAGGAGGTCACGCATCTGATGGACGTGATGGAAATCAAGGGGCTGTGCCGGGCTGCATCCATTTCGCAGCTGGATGCGGGCACCAAGGGCGCGGTCGTCGGCTTCCACAAGAAGAGCTTCCCCAACCCTCAGGGCTTGGTCGAGCTGGTCGCAAAGGCGCGCGGCCAGATCAAGATCCAGCCCGACCAGAAGCTCGTGTTCCGCGGCGAGTGGGATTTGCCCGCAGCGCGCCTCAAGGGCGTGCGAGCGCTCGCGGCGCAGCTGGCGGCGCTTGCCATGTTAGGCGCCAAGAAGGCTGCCTAGCGGGTTCCGCCGGCGACACAGAACAGCGAAACCCGGGCAATTATCCCGGCATGTAACAGCTGCCGAGGACTTCAGCTCTTCGTCTTGGCCGCACTAGTGGAGGGTGCTGCCGCGGACTTGGCGGGTGCCGGCTTGGCGTTCTTTGAGGCTTCCGCCATATGCAGTTTGGCATCGGCTTCGTTATGTTCTGGGATCGTGGGATGATCTTTGATCGGCATTTTGACGTTCCTTTTTCTGGTTTCAACAAGTGAGACATCGGCCCATCGTGGCGTGCGAATTACGGGACGCGCAAAACGTTGGCGCAGCGGCCGGGACGTAACTTTGATCCAGCGCAAGGATTTGCAAGCACTGATCGTCCCCAGCGACAATACTTACCCATTTGGGGCGTCGTTTCCAGATTGATTTTTGTCAACGCGTCGCGCCGGTTTCCCCGCTCTATTGGAAACCAGTTTCTCAGTCCGATCAATGACTTAAAATAGCTCATTTGAGCATGGAGGACGTTATGCTGACGGCCAATGTCGGGAGTTTGGACCGAACACTCCGGATTGTACTGGGGCTCGCACTGATTGCAGCGGCGCTCGGTCTCTATGGGCCAGCGTATACCACGATATGGGGATGGGTCGGCGTTATTCCCTTGCTGACGGGCTTTTTCGCGACCTGTCCGGCCTATTCTCTGCTCGGCATAAAGACCTGCCCGAACTGAAAGACTATAAGCGTCAGCAGCGGCCGAGTGCGTAGCGCTGACGCTCGCCTTGCGTATTCCTAGGGCCGCAGTGAAACTTGCGCACAATCCGGCCCCCGTTCAGCTTGGCAATCTCCAGGACATTGAAACCCGGGCGGGTTCGCTGTTTAGTCGGGGTTGATTGAACATCTGCAAGGCAGCTCAACACGTCCATGACAGAGATCCCGCTCGCACCCGTCGCTGCCCCAGGCCAACTTCTGGCCGGGATCCTCTCGATCGCGGCCGATGCCATAATTTCCATCGACGCAAACCAGAATATCACGTTATTCAATAGCGGCGCGGAGCGGATCTTCGGCTACTCCTGCGCAGAGGTCGTCGGCCAGCCGCTCAGCCTGCTGTTGCCTGAGCGGTTTCGAGCCGCGCACGCCCACAAGGTCATAGAATTTGGCTCGGGAGGGGTTGCCGCCCGCCAAATGGGTGAGCGGGCCGAAGTTTTCGCCCGCCGCAAGTCGGGTCAGGAATTTCCAGCCGAAGCCTCGATCTCGAAACTCATGATCGGGACCCAACAGGCGTTTGCCGTCGTGCTGAGAGACGTGTCGAAACGCAAGGCTGCGGCCGATGCCTTGCGCCAGAGCGAAGAGCGTTTGCGGCTCGCGGCAGCTGCGGGCCACATTGGGCTGTTTGAACACGATCACGGGGCTGGAATCATCTACTGGTCGCCATTGAGCTGTCAGATCCTTGGTCAATTCCCCTCGGCAATTACGACCCTTGAGGCCTATCTAAGCTTAATTCCCCAAAGCGAGCGGGCTGGGGTCCAGCTTGTGATGGAGGCAGCCTTCGATCCGGCTAACAATGGCCACTGCGCCGTTGAACATCGCATCATGCAGCAGGACGGCACCAGGCGATGGATTGCGGTCAGTTCTCAGACCGTTTTTTCCGATGAGGGCGCCAGCCGGCGCGCGCTACGTACCATCGGCGCAATCCGCGACGTCACCGAGCGCCGGCTTTACTTGGAACAGCTCGAAGCCCGGGTCGCCGAGCGAACGCTCGCGCTTCGGGAGGAAATCCAACAAAAGGAAGCAGCCCAAGCGGCGCTGGTCCAGTCCCAACGGATGGAAGCCCTGGGCCAGCTCACGGGAGGAATCGCGCACGACAGCAACAACCTTCTGACCGTGATCCTGGGCAATCTCGAAATGCTGGCGGAGGAATTGCAGGATCATCCGGCGCTGCACTATCTTCTTGAAGCTGAGGAAGCCGCCAAGATGGGCGCGAGGCTAAATCAGCGGCTCCTCACGTTCGCACGCAAGCGCAAACTCGAATCTAAGGTCATCGATCTCAATGACCATGTGCTCGCGATGTGCGATCTGCTGCGCCGTACGCTGGGGGAAGGGATTACGCTCACGACCATTCTCGCCCATGACCTTTGGCCAGCCCGCGTCGATCCGAGCGAAGTCGAGAACGCGATCCTCAATCTTGCCATCAATGCGCGAGACGCCATGCCCGAAGGCGGTAGCCTGCGCATCGAAACGCAAAACAGCATCGTCGAAACATCGCTTGGGCAGACGTCCAAGGATCTGGCCCCCGGCGACTACGTAAAGCTTTCGGTCTCCGACACGGGCGGCGGCATGCCGCCTGAGGTCCTGTCGCGCGTGTTCGAACCGTTCTTCACCACCAAGGAGCAAGGCAAGGGAACGGGGCTTGGCCTTTCGATGCTCTATGGCTTCGTCAAGCAGTCGTCGGGCCACGTGGCCATCGGCAGCGAAATCGGGCGGGGCACTACGGTCGATGTGTATCTCCCGCGCGAGGTCCAGGCCTCGACTGCAAAGTCCAATATTACCAAAGACGGACGCGGTTTGCAGGGTGGAACCGAAACGATCCTTCTTGTCGAGGACAACGCTCAGGTGCTGAACTTGACTGCGGCGCGCCTCAAGCGCCTGGGGTATCGCGTTATCGAAGCTCAGAATGGGCCGCGAGCGCTGGCCCTGCTCGACGCCGGTCACCGCGCTGATCTGATCTTCAGCGACGTGGTGATGCCAGGGGGAATGACCGGCTTTGATCTCGCGCGCGTTGTCTGGCAGCGGTCCCCGGATCAACGCATTCTGCTCACTTCCGGCTTTGCCGAGGACGCTGCCGTCGCCACCGACGCGATGGTTGCGGCCAAGAAAATCCTTCGCAAACCCTACACGCAGCCGGAACTCGCGCTAGCCATCAGAGAAGCGCTGGACGCCCCGGTCGCCTGAAGCGCGGGCGCTTTAGAGCGCGTTAGGAAAAGTGTGAAGCGGTTTTCCGTAAAACGCGCGCCAAAGCAAAGAGACGCGTTAGGAAAAGTGTGAAGCGGTTTTCCGTAAAACGCGCGCCAAAACAAGAGCCTAGAGCATGTGAACAACTCAAAGCAAAGCGAACATGCTCTAGAGCCGCCGCACTTCCGATGAGAACACATAACCGACGCTGCGGACCGTCTTGATATAGCGCGGCCGCTCGGCGTCGGGCTCGATCTTCTTACGCAAACGCGCAATCGCCGAATCGACCGAGCGATCGTAGGCGCTCCAGTCCTGGCCCTTCAGCATGTTCATGATCTCGTCGCGTGACAGCACACGCTGCGGATGGCGCAAAAACACCTCCAGCAGATTGAATTCGGTCGTCGTCAGGTCGATGGGCGTTCCAGCATCGCTTACGACTTCGCGGCGGGCCGCGTCGAGCGTTGCGCCCGCAAAGGCGAGACGTTCGCCATTCGGGCCCTCGACAACGGTGCCGCCCGGGGCTGCAACCACCGCTTCATAACGGCGCAGCACCGCCCGGACGCGGGCCACCACTTCGCGCGGGCTGAACGGCTTGGTGATATAGTCGTCAGCGCCCAATTCGAGCCCTACGATCCGATCGACCTCCTCATCCTTGGCCGAAATGATGATGATGGGGACGTTGCGTTTCGTCCTGATTTCGCGGGCAAGCGCGAAGCCGTCATCGCGGCCCAGCGTCAGGTCCAACGTGATCAGGCTCACGGACCCAGCGTCTAACCGTGAGCGAAGTTCGGCCGCATCGCGAGCTTCGCTGACCTCAAAACCTTCCTTCTCGAACCGGGCCCGCAGAAGCGTGCGCACCTGGTCTTCGTCGTCGACGATGAGAATGTGGGTCATTGCGGCCGCTGACAAACGTTGGTCCCCTACCGGGCTTATCGCAGTTTTATCGCCGGGATCATAGCAATCCGCACATTCCGTCACAAACAGCAACAATCGCGGCAAACGCAGGCGACCGAGGTCGTGTTCCCTCCCTTAAGCGCCGTTCAATTTGCATTCTGAGGCAGGGAGTTTGACCATGCTGACGCTCCGCGAAGCTTATCAAAGCAAAGAGTTTCATACGCCGTTCTCCCCGATGCGGGCCCACCAACCAGGGTGCCTTCCTGCCTATACGCCAGTATCGCTCGCCGATCACCTGGACCGGGCTCCCTTGCGCGGCATCGAAGCGAAGGATCACATCTTTACCGAGGGCGATCCCAAGCTGCATATCTACCAGGTTGTGACCGGGGCCGTGTGCCTTTACAAAGTGCTGCCGGACGGGCGCCGCCAAGTGATAGATTTTGCCTATGCCGGCGATATCATTGGCCTCGGCCTTAGCGATCGCGAAGGTTATAACGCCCAGGCGACAGTCGCCACCCGCGTCACATGCATGCCGGTGTCGGCGCTTCAAGTGATCGCCAGCAAGGATCCGGGGATCGCCATGCGGATGTGCGAAGCGTTATCCGAGGAACTGACCGCCATCCGCGATCATCTGGTGTGCGTCGTGCAGCGCAGCGCCACTGAACGCCTAGTCACATTCCTGCTGGCGCTTTCGCGCCGCAACAAGGCGCGAGGCCGCGATGCAGATACGCTGGAACTGCCGATGACCAGGACCGATATCGGCGATTTCCTCGGACTGACGATCGAAACCGTCAGCCGCACCTTTTCTAAGCTCAAAGCTTTGGGTCTTATTGAGATTGATCAAGGCACCACCATCCGCCTCATTGGTATCAGTGAACTGATTGCCCTGGCCGATGGCAACACAAGTGCGTGAGCTTTACCATGTACGCGACCGGACCAGGACGAGAGACGGGGGATGAGGCGAGGGGCTGTCCAATCTGGACTGCGCCTCGCGATGGCGCGAGGAAACCTTCAGTGCCGGAAGGAGCCGTCAGGTGCCGAGTTGCTTTACTGGCCTTCGACCAGCCGACCTTGCTTTGGCGCGCAGCCGGCGATCTGTTTTTGAACGGCTTCCGCCCGTCCCAGCTTTGTCTGTTCGGCACGCCTCCGGTCATCGCCGAGCTAGAAACGCCGCCCCTTGGCAACGATGATTTCCGGCGGGCTTTCGCAGATGTGATCTCGCAGCCCTCGGCCCGCGTGCGGTTGCTGGGCGCGCACACCGTCGAAATGAAGTGCGGACAACGGGCGTGTGACCTCTTTAAGCCTATCGGCGAGAGAATTTACGAGGCGGATTGGCTCCGGCCGGAACTCAGCGTCAGCCTTGCATCGAACGTCGTGTCGGGCGCCGCCGTACTCATGCTCACCTCCGACAGCGCCGAGCAGCAGGCCCTCGGGGCGCGTCTGCTGCTGCGCCACGGCACCTATGATCTGCAGACACACGAATTCTCCACCCCGCGCTGACCGGGCCAACAGAGCAAAGTGCGCTTTCCTCGAGAGTTACTCTGGACCTGCCCCTCACCGATGGCTAGCGCTGGAACGGACGCACCTAACCGCAGGACGATCATGAATTTCCGCAACCGCTACAGCGTTGGATCCAATGGGAAGGCGAGCCTTTCAAAGCGCAATTGCGATGATACGAACGGCGCCCATGATCGCAATGGGGCGAGCGCCGGGATGGATCGGCTCCGCGCGCGTTTGAAGGACCTGCAGATACGGCTATACGCAGAGCGGCAGCGCTCCGTCCTGGTTTGCCTTCAGGGGATGGACAGCGCCGGCAAGGATGGCGTCATCCGCCACGTCTTCAGTGCCATGAACCCTATGGGTTGCCGCGTCACGTCGTTCAAGCAGCCGAGCACGGTGGAAAAAGCCCACGACTTTCTGTGGCGTTATCATGCGGCGCTGCCCGAACGAGGGTGGGTCGGGATTTTCAATCGCTCGCACTACGAATCTGCCGTCGTCGAGCGTGTGCAGAACCTGATCGACGAGAAAACGTGCCGTCAGCGCTTCGAGGAGATCAACGATTTCGAGCGGATGCTGAGCCGGAACGGCACGACCGTCCTCAAATTTTTCCTGCACATCTCGAAAGACGAGCAACTCTCCCGCTTCAAGGCACGGCTCGACGATCCGCTGAAGCGCTGGAAAATTTCCGAGACCGACTATCTGCAGCGGGAGTTGTGGGACGCCAACATGGCCGCCTACGACGACGCTCTGAAGCACAGCAGTACGGCCGATGCGCCTTGGTACATCATCCCGTCAAACCATAAATGGTACCGCGATCTGGCGATTGCAGAGATCGTCACGGGAACGATGGATGATATGGCGATTTCCGTGCCCGAGCCCTCGGTCGTTATCGAGGATATCCGGCGGCGCTATCACGAAGCCGAACGCAAGTCGAAGGCAGACGCTCAAGCCGGTAACGGTGCGAAGTCCTAGGGCGAGCCATTACCGAATGACAATCCGTATGACGAGCGAGGCTCTCCGCCGGCGACATTCGGTGCGCAGTACGATGCCGCCCCATCGCATGGGCGGTGCAACCTGCCGGATGCAAGCCTCACGGCTGTCCGGTTTATGTCTCCAACTCCAGCTCAAACCGCTTTACGCGGACGCAGCTGACTGCAGCATCCTGAGATAATGCTCCGCTTGCTGGTAGCAATTTTCCGCTTCAATCGTATCGCCGGCCGCGGCCCATTCCCGGGCCTTGTTCTGGAAGTGATCTAATTTGCTCTTCCATCTGGCGTGAGTATTGGTTTGGGTGGTCAGGCGTCCGGCGCGTTCCGCCTTAGACGGCGGACCGGTTGCCCGGCTGCGCGTCATCTGGTTCCGTCTTGGTTTCAATGGATATTCTCTCCTAAGTGATATGAATGCGGCGCGCAGCCTGCTGCACCAGCACTGGCCGCCGCGCGAAACCAATCAGCCCGACCGCCATGCCTGGGTGGATTTGCATCGCCGGCACACGCGCTCGCCCGCCCACGCGCTCTGAAACGCATTCCAGCACATGAGGCATTTGCGGGTCTTCATCTGCGACTGGGGTTGTGGCTGGCCGGAGCCTGCTTGCCCCCTGTCATCGGCGATAATGTCTTTGCGCATGATTGGTTCCAGCGCGCGCCATGGGGCGCCTTTTTGCGACCCGTCCTGACCGCATCATCCGCGCGCAAACCTGCCGGGCGGCAATGCTGCGAACGTCCGGAGGGAGGTGCACACTGATGTGACATGGGGTTGCATCACGAAATTTCAAGCCGCCCGCACGTTGCGCCTGCCCGCAATCGTAACCTCGTACAACGCCCCATCACCGGGGGACCGCTGCCTTGGCAAACCGCTGATCAACGACCCAGCTTTTGGGGTTTCCAGCCGCAATTTCGGGTCCGAACGTGATGAGGCCATTTACGAGATCGGGGCAGCCATTCAATCGGCACTGCTCGACCGCAACCCTGATTTCCCGTCCCGTCGTGCCGTCGTCCTCGTAGCCGACGATCACGTGCCGTCCAACGATCGTCATCGGCACCCGTGGATCGGCCAATCCGATCGCATTGACCACCCTTACAAACAGGGCCGCATCATCGGGACTGCCGATGATATCGAAGTCCTGGAAGCGGACGCGATCATCCTCAGCCGTGTAGCGCTTTAAAAAGGCCAACCCATTGGAACAAAAATCGCAGCCGGTGGCGCCGAAATAATAGATCTTGGGCTCCAGGTCCTTGCCGGTCGCCGCTCCCGCTATCGCAAGAACCAGGACAGCCAGCAGCATGCTTTTATGAAACAATCGGCGGACCATCCGGACGCCTTTCCTGTCTGCGCAGGCGGGCCTGCCCTGGTCCGCATGCGCCAACGTAAGAACTCTTCGTGCCCCCCACGCTGATCGAAATCAATTACGGGGCACATCAGGACGCAAGCCGTCCGATCAGGCGACGCGCAACTGGTCGATCACCTTGGTCACGCCGGGTGCCAGCCAAGCAGCCGCCTCGATGCGATCCATTTCTTCCATCGATTCAACAACACCCTTTAGAGTGACCGTGCTGCCGACCGCGGTTACGGAAATCTTGGAGGACTCGATATCGGCATGGCGCCGCAAGGCGTCCATGATGCGCTTCTGCACGTCGCTCGCCGAGGCGCGAGGCCTCAGCGTTATCATATCGACCACGTTCAGAACGCCGCCCACGTGCTCCACGTTCTTCAGAATGTTGCTGCGCTGATACTGCCATTCGAGTTCGCCGGTCAGCACCACGACGCCGTTCTTGACCTCGGCCTTGATGCCTTTGTGCTTGTTCGAGACGTTCCACGTCAAGACGTTGGCGATACGTTCCGCCAAGCCTTCGTCGGTCATGTGGTGTTCGCTCTCAAGGCGCACCTCGATTTCGTCGACGATCGCCAGCACGCCGGATACGCGCTTGGCTGCCGTCTTGGCCGCGATTTTCTGACGGTACGTCGGGACATGGCCCGTCAGTGTAACCGCCCCTTTGGATGCAATCACGCCAATCTTGGACTCGTCGATTTCAGGGTCCCATTTGAGTTCGGCGATCACATCCTGTTTGACCTGAACATCCGTCTTCATGGCTGAACTCCATTTGCAAGTGCCGCTTTCCACGGCCCGCAGAGCTGAATTGATATATTGAGGCCAATGCCCTTCCATAACTTTGATCGGAGTCAATGGGAGAGCAGGACAGGAATTTTCGTGTTCTGCAACACATAGCGGGTCACGCCGCCAAATATCATCTCGCGAATTCGTGAGTGGCCATATCCACCCATGACCAGTACTTCCGCCGAATGCCGATCCGCCGCCGCCAGCAATGTCGGACCGACGCCCTCCTCCAGCGGCAATTCAGGACTGAAGGCCCACGTCACGCCATGGCGGCCGAGGGCTGCACAAATGTCGCCGTCCTGTTGCTTCGCCTGCGCAGCCTCCGCACCATCGCGTTCCGCATACGAGCGGACGGAAATGAGCGTGACGATCTTGGCCTGCTTTAGAAGCGGAAGTGAATCAAACAGGGCACGCGCGGCTTCCTTGCTTGCGTCCCAGGCAACGCCGATGCGTTGAGGCGGCGCCGCTGGATAGCCCTGATAGGGCACCAGCAACACCGGACGTGCGGCCTGTATGCCGAGCAAGCCGGCAATGTCCCGGAAGCCTTCGTTGCGCCAATCCGGATCGTCCTGACAAGCGACAATCAAATCGGCGCTCTGGCCCGTTTCGACGACCGTCTCTATCACATCGTGGAAGCCTGGATCGCCGACACGCCATTCGGTCGTCGCCACCTGCACGCGGTTCTTCTTCTCGAAGGTTGCCTGCAGGCGGGCGGCATCCGCGCGGAACGCGTTACGCAAGTCGTCGATCAAGGTCATCGTTCCGGTTTCGACCGGGGGAACATCCGAAAACGAAGGCATGACCGTCAGCCCGATCAGGTGCGCGCCGTGCGCGTCCGCCAGCGCCATTGCATAGCACGACAGGTTCTTGGCTTGGCCTTCTGAATTTAAATACACCAAGATCGTTTTATACGACATTGCCGCGCGCCTTTTCAATTTCGTGAGGTGTGTGCCGGCTTCAATCGAAGTCGATGACCGATTTGACGAGAAACGTACGCAATTCTCCGTCCTGCTCCTTGATGGAGAGATACTCGCCGGGGCGAAACGCATGCGTTTCAAAATGGAAGCCCGCTTCGTCGTGCTGGCCTTTGCCGCCGCGGATATCGTAATGGAACGCCCAAATGCCGCCCGTGCCGCCGGGCTTATGCACGATGTGGCCAACCATCGGTGCATCATGCCCCCAAAACCGGCGCACCCGGCACAGGTCGCGGTTGGCTTTCCAGCCGGGAAGCGAAATATGTCCGGCCTTATCGATAGGCACAATCATATCGTAGCCATGCTCCCGGCTGCCGTCAGGGAAATCGGGGCTGCGGGCCAATTCCAGCCGGATGCGCTGAAGCGGCATTCCGGCAGAGGTTTTCGCGCCGGCTTCCGATTTCGTACTGCTGCCCATGACAGCCTCCCGTTCCTACAATCGCGCTACAATGAACAAACGGGGCGGGTCATGCGTTGATACCGGTCAAAGATATTGCCGATGAAGTTTTGCATTTGGACACGTGCGCATTGCATCGTTCTTTCGGGGGAATTACTCGCATGACAATTCGCAACCTTGAGCATCTGCTGGCGCCCAGATCCATTGCCATGATCGGGGCCAGCGACAGGCCGCACAGCGTCGGCGCGATCGTGACCGCCAACCTGATCGGGGGCTCGTTCCAAGGCGAGCTCTGGCTAGTCAATCCCGGTCGCGACACCGTCAGGTGCTGGCCGTGCTTCAAGACCATCTCCGAATTGCCTGGCATCCCGGATCTTGCCGTCATTTCCACGCCCGCCGAAACCGTCCCGGGCCTTATCGACGAACTTGGACGCAAGGGTTGCCGCGCCGCCGTCGTCATCACGGCAGGCATTCGCGGCGACTTGCGGCAGGCCATGCTGGACGCGGCACGCCCCTATCTGCTCCGCATCCAGGGGCCCAACTGCCTGGGGCTGATGCTGCCGCCACTCGGCATCAACGCGAGTTTTGCGCAGATCGCTCCTCCGCCGGGCAACCTCGCCTTTCTGTCGCAGTCGGGCGCGCTGATCACGGGGATCGTCGATTGGGCGGCCAGCCGCGGCGTTGGATTTTCCCACGTCGTCTCCACCGGCGACATGGCGGATGTCGATTCCGGGGATCTTCTCGACTATTTGGCGGGTGACGCCCATAGCACGGCCATCCTCATGTATCTCGAGGGCGTCACAGCGGCGCCAAAATTCATGTCGGCAGCACGTCGCGCCGCCCGCGCCAAGCCGGTCATCGTCCTCAAGGCCGGACGTCACGCGGCGGGCGCGGCAGCGGCCCTATCCCACACCGGTGCGCTCGCGGGATCGGATCGCGCTTTCGAGGCGGCATTCCGGCGGGCAGGGCTGTTGCGGGTGCGTGAACTGACCGAGTTGTTTGATGCAGCCGAAGTGCTCGCCAAGGTGCCGGCCCTGGACGGCGAACGCCTTGCTATCATTACCAATGGCGGCGGCGCGGGTGTACTCGCGGCCGATCGGCTCAGCGATCTCGGGCTTGAGGCGGCAGTGCTGTCGGACGTCACCGTGCAGCGGCTCGACCGCGCATTGCCGGCCACCTGGTCGCGCAGAAACCCGGTCGACATCATCGGCGATGCCGATGCAGGGCGGTTCCGCAGCGCGGTTGACGCCGTGCTCGACGACCCTGCCATCGACGCTGCCCTCGTGCTCAATTGCCCGACCGCGCTCAACCCGAGCATTGATGCAGCCCAGGCCGTCACAGGCGTGATCGATGCCCGCAACGCGGCTGGCAAACAAGTCAAACCTGTTCTGACAGCTTGGCTCGGGGTAACGTCTGCCGCCCAGTCGCGTGTGCACTTTTCCCAACATGGGGTCCCCACGTTCGACACGCCGGCGGATGCGATCGAAGCCTTTGCCCAGCTCGCCCGCTACCGCCGCGCCCAGACCGAACTGCTCGCCACACCGCCTTCGCTGCCGAAGGCAATCTTCAGGGCAGGAGACGCCGCCACTCCCATCATCAAGGACGCGCTTGATCGCGGTCATGAGTTGCTGTCGGAGGTCGCCGCGAAGTCCCTGCTGGCGGCCTACGGCATCCCGATCGCCGAGACCTTGATTGCCGCCACCCCCGACGACGCCGCGCGTCTGTCCGCACCGCTGATCGAGAAATATGGCGCGTGCGTTCTCAAGATCCTGTCCGCCGACATCTCCCACAAGTCCGACGTGGGCGGGGTCCGGCTCGATCTCGAAACTCCCGAACTCGTCCGCGAGACCGCCGGTCAGATGCTCCTGCGCATCCGCGCGGCCAAGCCCGATGCGCGGATCGACGGCTTCACGATCCAGCCCATGATCAAGCGGCCGAATGCCCACGAGCTCCTGCTCGGCATCAGCATTGATCCGACGTTCGGGCCGCTGGTCACGTTCGGCGCCGGCGGGATCGGAGTTGAGGCCGTTCGCGACGTTGCCCACGCCTTGGCACCGCTCGACCTCAATCTGGCGCGTGACCTCATGCGCCAGACCCGGGTCTGGCGCCTGCTGCAGGGCTATCGCAACCGCCCCGCCGCCGACATCGACGAAATCGCCGAGACGCTGGTGCGCCTCAGCTATCTCGCGGCCCGCCACCCGGAAATCCGCGAGATCGACATCAATCCGCTGCTCGCGGACGAGCGCGGCGTCATAGCGCTCGATGCGCGCGTACGGATCGCGGACCAAGCAAAGGACCCGCGCACCCCAATGGCAATCCGGCCCTATCCCACGGAATGGGAACACGAGGTGACGCTCGCCGGCCTGGGGTCGATTTTGCTGCGCCCTATCCGCCCCGAAGACGAAACGCTTTACGCGGACTTTTTCGCCCGGATCGACGATGCCGACATAAGACTGCGTTTCTTCCAACCTCACGTGGGACTTTCGCATCGCTTCCTGGCTCGCCTGACCCAGATCGACTATGCGCGCGAAATGGCCTTCGTGGCCATTTGCCGGCAAACCGGAAACCTGCTCGGGGTTGCCCGCTTCGTAGCGGACCCGGATTTCGTGACCGGCGAATATGGTGTGCTGGTCCGGTCTGACCTCAAAGGCAAAGGGCTCGGCTGGGCTCTCATGACGCACATGATCGACCATGCCCGCGCATCGGGGCTGGAAGAGATCACCGGTATCATGCTGGCGCACAACACCACCATGATCGCCATGTGCGAGAAGCTTGGATTTGCGACCAGAATGGACCCGAACGATCCGGCGCTGGTCGATGTCACCCTGAGGTTGAAATCCGCACCCAACGCCCCCTTGGACGCCGCCGCGCCGCCCCGCGCTTGATCCAAGTCAACGGGCTGGCTGCACCGGTTGACTAGACTTGTTCGGATCCGAACAGCACGCGAGGCTTCATGCCGTCCGACGCGATTATTCCTGCAAGCCTTGAGGCGAACCGTTTGCCCGTGCCTGTGTCTGCCTCGCCTCCGGTAGCGCCGTCGCAAGTGCCGGTCAAAGGGCCACTCACACCCGCCGACGTTTTCGGCGTTACACGCTTCACCCAACTGATGCTGTCGGCACCGTTCGGCGCAGGCGATGCCGAACGGGATCCCTCGACCCGGTTCGCCGAGGCGCTCGACCGCTCCGTGCACTACTGGCTGTCGCGCACTTCGATGGGGCTCTCGCCGCTGACGCTTGGCGGCGCTTACGCCGACTGGGCGCTTCATCTGGCGATTTCACCGGGCAAACAGATGCAGCTTGCCCAAAAGGGCGCCCGCAAGAGCGCGAAGTTCACCCGCCATCTGGCACGGCAACTCGCCGAAGGCGGGAGCTGCAAAGAGCCGTGCATCGAACCGTTACCGCAGGACAAGCGTTTTTCTGCGCCCGAATGGCAAAACTGGCCGTTCAATGTCACCTATCAAAGCTTCCTGCTGAACCAGCAGTGGTGGCACAATGCGATGACGGGCGTGCGCGGGGTCAGTCCGCACCACGAGGCCGTGGCGGATTTTGCCACCCGGCAGATGCTCGATGTGTTCTCGCCGGCTAATTTCGTCTGGACCAATCCGGTGGTCCTGAAGCGCACGCAGGAGGAGGCAGGGCAAAATCTCATCCGCGGTTGGTCGAACATGATCGAGGACTGGGAGCGCGCCGCCAACGGTCGCCCGCCGATTGGCTCGGAGCAGTTTGAGGTTGGCCGCAACCTTGCCCTCACCCCTGGCAAGGTCATCTATCGCAACCGGCTCATCGAACTGCTCCAGTATTCACCTGCGACGGAGCGCGTGCACCCCGAGCCAATTCTGATCGTTCCAGCCTGGATCATGAAGTACTACATTCTAGACCTGACGCCCGGGAAGTCGCTCGTCAGCCACCTTGTTGCTCGCGGCTTCACCGTCTTCATGATTTCCTGGCTCAATCCCGAGGCCGAAGACCGCGACCTCTCGTTCGACGACTACCGCCGCCTTGGCATTCTGGCAGCGCTCGATGCTATCGGGCGTGTCGTTCCGGGCCGGCGCGTGCATGGCGCGGGATACTGCCTAGGCGGCACCCTGCTCGCCACCACGGCTGCAGCGATGGCACGCGATGGCGATGAACGTTTTTCCACTCTGAGTTTCCTTGCCGGCCAGGTCGATTTCCGCGAGGCGGGCGAGCTCACGTTGTTCATCGACGAGAGCCAGCTCGCGATGACCGAAGACGTCATGTGGGAGCAGGGTTATCTCGATAGCGCCCAGATGGCGGGCGCGTTCCAGATGATCCGTAGCAACGACCTCATCTGGTCCCGTGTGGTCCATGACTACCTCATGGGCGAACGCCGGCCGATGTTCGATCTGATGGCCTGGAATGCCGACCAGACCCGGATGCCATTCCGGATGCACTCGGAATACCTGCGCCGGTTCTTTCTGACCAACGACCTGGCCGAAGGACGCTACGACGTCGACGGGCATCCCGTCGCGCTGGCCGACATAAGTGCGCCCGTATTCGCGGTTGGAACCGAAACCGACCACGTCGCGCCCTGGCGCTCGGTCTACAAGTTCAACCTATATTTGGATACTGAGGTCACGTTCCTGCTGACCAGCGGGGGCCATAACTCGGGGATCGTCCCCGATCTGAAACACAGCTCGCCCCATTACCGGGTTTCAACCGCCGCGGAAGCAGACCACTACATCGACCCCGAGACTTGGTTCCAATCGATGGCCTCAACCAACGGCTCCTGGTGGCCGGCCTGGTCCGATTGGCTGGCCAAGCGTTCCGGCGCGCTTGTGCCTCCTCCCGCCATGGGCGCGCCGAAAACAGGCCTCGTTCCCATTACTGACGCGCCCGGAACCTATGTGCGACAACGCTGAGGGGATCAATGACGGCAAAGCACACCGCGATGAACTGGCCGGCGAACTGGCCCATCACGCGCCACATCGAATGCCGCGCGCAGCAGCTTGACCAGATGGTCGAGCGGCTCGATGTGGATCCGCTCCGGCTCGCCCGGCTCCAGCAGGGCGATACCTATGCACACGCCCGAAGGGTCTGCATCGAATGCCATCACGCGGTCGATTGCGTGGCATGGCTCGCCCGCCTGCCCGACGAGGCCGAACGCCCTGGTTTTTGCCCCAACTTCCCCTTGCTCGACGCGCTCAAAGCGAAATAATTGCGTCGAGGTGGGCTTGAATGTCGCTCGTCGGTACATGGGTCAGATCGCGCGCCAGTTCACCGGCAAGGCTGGACGACAGCGCGCTGCTCATCTCGGCACGCAGATTGCCCAGCATAGCAGGTGGCGCGACCAGCACTAAGCGGTCGAACATGCCCTTGGCATGCAATCCAGCCAAGCGCTCCATCAGATGCACCGCAAAGGTCCGCTTCAATTCCCGATGGGGATCGCTGGTTTCGTAGGCATGGCGCGTTGGACCCGCGGATTCGAAGCCGCGTCCAGGCCGGTCGGACTGAAGTTCCCGATTGGGCGGCAACAGCAGGTCTTCTTCAAGCCCCGAGACCTGATGCACGCCTTTGCCCGGACCCAGATTTTCCAGGATACGAGCCTTGCCGCCGTCCGCCACGAGTACCCACGTGCGCTTGGCTTTCATGGTTGCACCACCCTGCTGCCGATGAATTTTCCTCGAACCTGTTGCTACAGTTGCGGCGGAGACGTCGCCCCGGCCTTGATGGATATCAATGTAGAGGCCGGCCACGGGACTAAGGTTTCAGTTTTCCCTAGCCAGACTCGTGAAAGGGGTTCCAGAATGAACGCCACCGCTCGCAGCGCGGTCAGCGCCAACGGAAGTCGCAACCTTCCAGCCGATGTCGATACGGTGCTTGAAGTTGCAACACCCGCGATGGCCGCCGCCACATCGTTCCAGCACAATATGATCGAAACGCTTTCTTCCTGCCAGAAGGAATGGTTCGGTTTTCTCAACCGGCGCTGGCACGAAAACCTCGAAATGCCGACCCGGTTTGCCAAATGCCGCTCCCCGAGTGATTTTCAGCAGGCCTACGTTGAATACTGGACTCGCGCGGCCGATCAGTATCAGGCTGAGTTCAAGCATCTGGGCGAGATCTGTCACGTCAAGCCGCATGCGACTGTTACTGTGCCCGATACCTCCGCAAAGCCGAGCCGGCCCACCCAACAGCCGGTAACTTACCAGCCGGCGGCATAAACGGCCCGGGCGCGCTTCGGTGTTAGCGAATAGGGGCTGAGATAGCAAACCTCGACCCTTCCGTTACCGGCTTCGTGGTCGCACTCGGCATCGGACTGTTGATCGGCGCCGAACATGAACGGCGCAAGGGCGAGGGCACGGCCCGGTCCGCCTCGGGCATTCGTACTTTTGTCGTCGCGACCTTAATGGGGGCGGCGTCATTCCGGGGCTCGTGCTGGTCGTCGCCGCGGCCTGGATGGGCCACTTTGTGAATGGCGGCATCGCTCTGTTCCGCTGACCTAAATCAAGGCATCAATCGACCGGGACGAGCAAGGTCAATGGGACGGCGCCTCGCCGTGAAGCTCATTTCACCCTAAAACGAGGTTCCCATGAACATTCAAAAAACAACGCCCCAATCTGAGGCGAAGCCTTTGGCGCGCCGCTCTGAAGATATCTTCGACACCATGCGTCGTGAAATCGATCACATTTTCGATCGCTGGGGTCATGGCGGTGTGCGCTTTGGCACGCCTTTCAGCCTGGGCGGTCCGGCCGGCCTCACGGTTCCCGACATGGACGTGCGGGAGACGGAGAAGGAGGTCATCATCGAGGCCGAACTGCCTGGCGTCGATGAGAAGGATGTAACCTGTACGCTGCAAAACGGCGTCCTGACGCTCAAGGGCGAAAAGAAGAGCGAGCGCGAGGAGAAGAAGGACAGCTACTATCTCCATGAGCGCAGCTTCGGTTCTTTCGAGCGCTCCGTACGCCTTCCCGAAACGGCCGACGAAGCAAAGGTCGAAGCTAATTTCGCCAACGGCGTTCTGAAAATCGCCGTTCAAAAGCGGGCCGACACCATCAAGCCCGAACGTAAAATAGAGATCAAAAAAGCCTGATACGATCCCCCTGGCGGCGCGCCGCCATCGCCGCGCGCACCGTTTCGTCCCAGCATCCTGAGCGCCAACCCCCGGATTTTTCCCGCCATGACTTACAAGACCATTCTGGTTCATCTCAATGACGAGCGCCGTTTGCCGGGGCTGATGGCGGCCGCAACGGCGGTCGCGACTCGCCAACGTGCGCACCTGATCGGGTTGTCGGTCATTCCACCGGTAATCATTCCGCCGACCAGCGATATCGCCATCGCCATTCCGACCATGATCGAGGCGCATCGCGAGGCCTACCGGCTGCAAGAAACTAAGATGAAAGCCGCTTTTGAGAAGATCACCGGCGAATCCGCGGCGCCCGGGTCATACACGGCCGAATGGCGCAGCCTCGACGCCTATCATCTGGGCTCCGCTATTCAGCTGATCATGCCAGTCGCGCGGGCCTGCGATCTCATCATGGTAAGCCAAGCCGACCCGAACTGGGAGACGACCGTGATGCTAGATTTCCCCGACATGCTGGCGACCGACAGCGGGCGTCCCGTCCTTGTCATCCCCAACGCGCCGAAAGCGCCGTTCGCCGCCAAACGCATTATCGTCGCTTGGAACGGCCGGCGCGAGGCGACGCGCGCCGTGTTCGATGCGCTTGCGCTGCTCAAGCAGGCCGATGAAGTCAAGGTGATGTGGATTGACCCGCGTGACGATTCCGATACGGCGGGCGATCTGCCGGCCGCCGACATGTGCGCAGCGCTCGCCCGTCACGGCGTCAAGTGCGAGGAAACCGCAAGCGTCAGCCCCAGGCATTCCGTGGGCGAAACCCTGCTGTTCGAAGCAACCAAATACGGCTGGGATATGCTGGTAATGGGTTGCTATGGCCACTCGCGCATGCGCGAGTTCATCCTGGGCGGCGCGTCGCGTCATGTTCTTGGCAGCATGACCATCCCGGTGCTCATGTCGCACTGAGGCCGTATCCGCATCGAGCGACCGTGGGCTTCTGAATGCGGAGAGGTACGATCATGACACCATCGGGGCTCGGATTGGCGCATATGCTTGGATGGGCGCAGTCGATGCTTGGCCTCGCGCCCCAGCTTCCGGCCGCCGTTGCGGTGGCGCCGTCCCATGATCTTTTCGAACTGAGCCGGACGGACGCAACAACGGCGCTCTCGCGGCTTGGAAGTTGTGCAGACGGCCTCACTCCGGCCGCCGCAAAGGCGCGGCTTCTTGTGGTCGGCCCGAACACCGTCGCCAGCGCCGAGCCACAGTCGATCGCCAGCGAGCTGGCAAGCCGCGCCGTCAATCCCTTGAACATCTTGCTGCTCACACTGGCAGGCCTGTCGTTCTTTCTCGGAGATACACGGGCTGCCGTCGTCATCGCGGTGATGGTGGTGCTCGCCATCGCGACCGCCTTCGTGCAGGAGCATCGCTCGAACCAGGCTGCAGCGGCACTGCGCGCGATGGTCAAGACCACCGCGACCGTGAAGCGTCTAGGTGCGGGGCCAGCCGGCGATGGCTGCGATATCCCGATCGAGGATCTCGTTCCCGGCGACATCGTAAAGATCTCGGCCGGCGACATGATCCCGGCCGACGTGCGGCTGCTCGTCGCGCGCGATCTGTTCATCAATCAGGCGGCGCTGACGGGCGAGGCCATGCCGGTCGAGAAATCGTCCGAGCCGGCAACCGGCGAAAAGAAAGAAGGGATCGACCTTCCCAACATCTGTTTCATGGGAGCGAACGTCGTCAGCGGATATGCGACCGGCGTCGTGATCCACACGGGCCGCCAAACGCTGTTTGGGGCCATCGCCGAACGGATCGGGCAGCAACGCGTCATGACCGCGTTCGATCAGGGCGTCGACCGCTTCACCTGGCTGATGATCAGCTTCATCGCGGTCATGGTTCCGGCCGTATTACTGATCAACGGGCTCAGCAAGGGCAATTGGCTCGAAGCGTTATTATTTGCGGTCGCAGTTGCGGTCGGGCTCACGCCCGAGATGCTGCCCATGATCGTCACCGTCAACCTCGCCAAGGGCGCGCTCGCGATGTCCCACAAGCAGGTGATCGTCAAACGGCTCCATGCGATCCAGAATTTCGGCGCCATGGACGTGCTGTGCACCGACAAAACGGGCACGCTCACGCAGGACCGCATCGTCCTGAAGCGCCACCTCGATATCCGCGGCGAGGATTCGCGCCGGGTTCTGGAATACGCCTACCTCAACAGCCATTTCCAATCGGGGCTCAAGAACCTGCTCGACATTGCCGTGCTGAAGCACGCCGAGCTCGAGGAGCATCTGCGGCCCGATCATCTGTACAAAAAGATCGACGAAATCCCCTTCGACTTCTCGCGCCGCCGGCTGTCGGTCGTGGTCGAGCGCGACGACGGGCGCCACATCCTCATCTGCAAGGGCGCCGTGGAAGAAATGTTCAGCGTGTCCACCCGTTACGAGATCGACGATTGCTGCGGCCCGCTCGATCCCAGCCACTTCGCGCAAGCCCAAGAGGAAACCCGCAAGCTCAATGCCGACGGCTTTCGGGTCGTCGCCGTCGCCTACAAAGAACTCGATGCGCCCCAAGCTGCCTATAAAGTTGCCGATGAAAAAGATCTAACCCTACTCGGCTACATCGCCTTCCTCGATCCGCCCAAGGACAGCGCGGGGCAGGCGATCGCCGCGCTCAATCAAGCGGGCGTGCACGTCAAGATCCTGACCGGCGACAACGATGTCGTCACGCGAAAGATCTGCGGCGAGGTCGGGCTCGACGCCCAGCGCATCTTGCTAGGCAGCGAAATAGAGACCATGTCGGACGAGGTGCTGGCCGGCGTTGCCTGGCAGGTCAATGTTTTCGCCAAGGTCACGCCGCAGCAGAAGGCGCGCATCATCAAGTCCCTGCAAAGCCGCGACCATGTGGTCGGCTTCCTCGGCGATGGAATAAACGACAGCCTGGCGTTGAAGGCCGCTGACGTCGGCATTTCGGTCGATACCGCAGTCGATATAGCGAAAGAATCCGCCGATATCATCCTGCTGGAAAAGAACCTGATGGTCCTCCACGATGGCGTGATCGAAGGCCGCAAGGTATTCGGCAACATCACAAAATACATCAAGATGGGCGCGAGTTCGAACTTCGGGAACATGTTTTCGGTGCTCGGCGCCAGCCTCTTCCTGCCGTTCCTGCCGATGGCGCCGATCCAGGTGTTGACCAACAACCTGCTCTACGATTTTTCCCAGACCGCGATCCCGACCGATAACGTCGACGAGGATTATCTTGCCGTGCCCCGGCGGTGGGACATTGGCAACATCATGCGTTTCATGCTGGTGATCGGGCCGGTTAGCTCGGTGTTCGACTACGCGACGTTTGGCACGATGCTGTGGGTGTTTGGCGCTTGGGACAAGCCCGCCCTGTTCCAGACCGGCTGGTTCGTCGAAAGCCTGCTCACCCAGACGCTCATCATTCACATCATCCGCACAGCCAAGGTTCCCTTCCTCGAAAGCCGGGCCAGCGCGGCTTTGATAGGCACCACCGTTGCCATCTGCCTTGTCGGCATCACGCTGCCTTATACGCCACTGGGCTCAGAGCTCGGCTTCGTGCCGCTGCCGCTCGGCTACTGGGCGGCGGTTACACTCATCATCGTTGGCTATGTGCTCTGCGCTCAATTCGTCAAATCCTGGTTCGTCCGCCGTTGGGGAATGTGACGGCGCAGCCAGTGACCACCGGTGGACGCGAGCCCCGCTTGGTCGGCGGATCCAGGGCACGCGTGCCCTGGCCTTCACTTCCCTGCCACGGCGTCAAGGCAGCGCTGCGGGAGCCGCTTCGTGCTTCACGGCCCTGCTCGGTCCGATCGGTTCATCATCGAGGGCACGCCACCCCGCGCCTTCCAGATCGTCGAACTGACCGCTCTTGAGCGACCAGAGAAACCCTACCAGCCCCAGCGCGCCGAGCCCCAGTGCTGCCGGGATGAGCCATGCAAGTGCCGTCATGAAGCCTCCTGCAACCGCTTGTGGCCGAGCCAGACCGCATTGGCCGTGACCGTGATCGAGGAGGTCGACATGGCGATCGCGGCAATGAGTGGTGTTACGATACCCAACATCGCGAGCGGAACAAACAACAGATTATAGCCGATGGCGATCCCGAAATTGCTCAGCGCCGACCGGCGGGCGGCCTTGGCAACGGCCAGCGTCTCGATCAGCGGCTGCAATTTCGCGCCCTGAAAGATCACGTCGGAGGCCGTCTGGCTGATATCGGTCGCAGTCGACGGCGCGATCGACGCATTACCCGCTGCAAGAGCCGGCGCATCGTTGAGCCCGTCGCCCGCCATCAGAACCTTGTGTCCGGCTGCCTTCAGCGCTTCGATCCGGTGCAGCTTGTTGCCTGGCTTCAACTCGCCGCGCCAATCCGCAATCCCGCACGCTTGAGCGACACCCGCGACCACCGAGGCGCGGTCGCCCGAAAGCAGTTCGATGCGATAACCCAAGCGCTTGAGCGTCGCAATCGTTGCGGCGGCGTCCTCGCGCAGGGGGTCGTCGAAATGAAACGCGAGCGGAGTTGCCGTTCCGGCTTTCCACCACAACGCCGGGCGGTCGATCTCGTCGCTTGCCCCGCAAAAATCGGCCGATCCGAGCCTGACCTCGACTCCGTCGATCGTTGCCTTCAGGCCCTCGCCTGCGATTTCTTCCACGCTAGAAGCCGGCACGACGGCGAGGCCACGTTCGCGGCACGCGCGGACGATCGCCTTCGAGTACGGGTGACGGCTGACGCATGCCAGCGCCGCCGCATGGGTCAGCGCCGCACTGTCGACGCGCGAACCCGGCTCTAACCGGGGCTCGCCCAACGTCAACGTGCCGGTCTTGTCGAGCACGATGGTATCGATCTCGGCCAGCCGCTCCAGCCCGTCTGGGGCCTTGACGACGATCCCGTGCTTGAACAGCCGGCCGACAGCGGCCACTTGGACGGCTGGAACGGCCAGCGCCAGCGCGCACGGGCAGGTGATGATCAGCACCGCAATGGCGGCGGTCAACGCCTGCTCCCAGCCATGGCCGAGCCAGAGCCAGCCCAGGAAAGTCGACAGGCCGAGAATGTGCACGGCGGGCGCGTAGAGCTTTGCGGCCCGGTCGGCGAGCCGCACGTAGCGCCCCCGCGCCTGTTCGGCCGTCTGCATCAGCCGTGAGATTTCGGCGAGCAGCGTGTTTTCTTCGCACGCGGTCGCGACCGCTTCGATGGGGCCCGACAGATTGATGGTGCCGCAGAACAGCGCATCGCCAGCGCCCACCCGGCGCGGCCGCGTTTCCCCCGTGATGAGGCTCTCGTCCATCTCGGCTGTGCCCCGCGTCAGGCGCGCGTCGACCGGCACGCGTTCGCCAGCCGCAATCACTAGCGCCATCCCGGGCGTCACCGACCGTGTCGGAATGCGCTCGCTGCGGCCATCGGCGCGCACGACCGTGGTCGCGGGGCTGATGAGGCCGAGCAGGTTTTCGGCCGCACTCGCCGCCTGGCTGCGCATGCGCTGGTCGAGCACGCGCCCGATGAGTAGGAAAAACAATAGCGACACGGCGGCATCGAAATAGACTTGCTCGCTGCCGCGCGTGGTCTGATAGAGGCTCATGCCCGTCGCCAGGATGACGCCGAGCGAGATCGGCACATCCATGTTGATGCGGCGCATCTTGAGGGCCGCGGCCGCCGACGCGAAGAACGGCATGCCCGCGTAGGCAACCGTCGGCACCGCGATCAGCGCCGACAACCAGTGCATCATGGTTTGCAACGACGCCGGCATATCGCCGCCGTGACCGGCCCAGACCGCGACCGACAGCAACATGATGTTGGCCGCGGCAAACCCCGCGACTGCGAGCCGGCGGATTAGATCGCGGTCGCCGGGCTCGACGGTTGTCCCTTCGGGGGGCAGTTCGGAGGCTTTGAAGCCGGCCCGTTGCAGCGCATCGATCAGCGGTTCCGTCGTCTTGGCTGCGCGGGCCGCGGTGACCACGGCGACCCGGCCGGTCGAGAGATTGGCGCGCGCTGCGGTCACTCCAGGAAGGTCCAGCAGCGCCGTTTCAACTTTGCGCATGCAACCGCCGCAGCGCATGTTTTCGACGACGAGCTGGATCGTGCGCGTGGCTCCGGCAGCTCCGGCTGTTTCCTCGGCCGCTACGGCGCCCTTTGGGATTTCGGGGGCGAGCGTCAGGGCTTGAGCCATAGCCTCTTCCTCAATTGATACACCGGATCGGCCGCAGCAACGTCATATCGCGCCACGATCGAAACCACCCACGAGCCCGCGTCCAGCGCCGCACCCTGGGTCTCATAGCGTCCGGGCTTCGTTTCGGTGAACGTCAGGGTCTGGTCGGCGGTGTCGGTCGTGGGGCGGCCGAGCGTTCCCTGGAGCTTGAGGTCTGTTACCGGACGGCCGTCGGCGGTCGCGAAATCGACGGCGGTGTGCCCATCGCGACCGGCCTCCACCGCAGCCGTCCAATGCAGTTCGCTCTGACGTGCGTCTGCGGCGATACGGCGGTTGTACGTCAAGCCTTTGCGATAGGGCTCCTGCGCTACCACCCCCGTGTAGGTATCGATGGCGGCGAACGCGAAGTAACCGTTGACTGCGAACACGATGCCGAAAAAGGCGACCAGAATGATCAGCACGGTGCGGCCGCTTAAAGCACGATCAGTGGCGCTCATGATTGTCTTCCTTTTCGTGTCCGTTGTCATGCCGGGGTTGCGGTATCTGGAACTTGGCGGCCCGCTTGGTATGGGTGCCGTTTTCGCTGTCGTGAAGCACGAGCCAGAACGGGGTCGAGGAGGCGCCGAGCTTGGCCGCTTCGGCCGGCGGCACGCTGACCAGAACCCGCACCTCGCGCAATTCGTCTGTCGGTACGTGGACATGACCGTGTTCGCTCGGATCCACACCGATGATGCCGACCATGGCACCCGGCAAGCCTTCCGTCTCTAACAAGAGTGTGCGCGGTTCGGGCCGCTTATTGAGCAGTTTTACAGTGTAGCCATTGCGCACGCTGCCGTCGGAAAGCTGAACGTATGGCGGGTTGCGGTCGTGCAACACATTGATTTCCAGCAGCGTACGATTGAACCACGCCACCAGCATGATCGCGCTCACCACGACCAGCGCCCCCGTATAAAGAATCGTGCGCGGGCGCACGGGGCGGAACGGCTCGTGGAGGCCGGCGGCCTTTGCTTCCTGCTTGGCGACCGTGTCGTAGGTGATGAGGTTGGCCGGACGGCCGACCTTGGTCATGATATCGTTACACGCGTCGATGCACAGCGCGCACTGGATGCACTCGAGCTGCGAGCCGTCGCGAATATCGATGCCGGTCGGGCACACGGCGATGCAGGCCTGGCAATCGATACAGTCGCCGCGACCGTCCCAACTGTCGTTCTTCTTGTGGGGGCCACGGGGCTCGCCGCGCTCGGGGCGATAGCTGATCAGCAACGTGTGGCGGTCGGTCATCGCGCCCTGGATCCGTGGCCAGGGGCACATGTAGATGCAGACCTGCTCGCGGGCGAGGCCGCCCAGCACGTAAGTCGTAAGCGCAAAGATCCCCATGAAGAAGTAGGCGGATTCGGGCGCGGTGCCCGTCACCAGCTCAGCCGCAAGCGTGGGCGCATCGCGGAAGAAGAATACGAACGCGCCGCCGGTCGCGAGGCCGATCAACAGCCAGGACAGATGCGTCATACCCTTCTTGAAGATCTTGACGGCGCCCCAGGGCTGCTTGTCGAGCCGAATGCGCTCGTTGCGGTCGCCTTGCCAGAAGCGCTCGACCGCGATCATCAGGTCGGTCCACACCGTCTGCGGGCAGGTGTAACCGCACCAGACGCGGCCGGCGACCGCCGTGAACAGGAACAGGCCCAGCGCCGAAACGATCAGCAGGCCCGTGATGTAATAGAATTCCTGCGGCCAAATTTCGAGGAAGAAGAAGAAATAGCGGTTGTGCTCAAGGTCGATCAGAACCGCCTGATCGGGCAAGTCGGGACCGCGGTTCCATCGGATCCAGGGCAGCGCGTAATAGATGCCCAGCGTCACCGCCATGACGATCCACTTAATGCGGCGGAAGGTGCCGTGCGCTTGCTTGGGGTAGATCGCGGGACGCGGAGCGTAGAATTCGCGCGGTTTCGCCCGGTTGACCGCCTCGACGTCATCGCGCGCAATCCCGGGCGCGGAGAAGCTGCTCTCGCCGTGGATGAAGTCGTTGGGTTTCAATTCCGGCGGCTTCAGTGATGTCATCGTTCCCGGCCTTCAACACCGATTGCCACACCCAGGTAGCGAAGCCAGCCTGCAAACCGCGTCAAGGGCTGCGAACGTTCGGTTGGCACGCACATCAGGGACACCTGGGTCAGGCAACCTTGATCCGTAGCAGTTCGCGGACTTGACGCCATGCGCGCGCCGTCGGCTTTGGCCTCGGCAAGTGCACACGCAATCGCGAGACCCGACCCACAGCAGCACATGGCGTCATCCTGTTCTTAGAAAGGGCAGAGGTCAACGACCCCCGCCTAGGCTGTGCACGTAGACGGCAAGCGACTTGATCGTCGTCTTGTCGAGGCGACCCGACCACGCCGGCATCATGCCGCCGCGACCCGTTTCGATACTCTGGCGGATTTGTTCAGGACTGGAGCCGTAGAGCCAGATCCCGTCGGTCAAGTTCGGCGCGCCGAGTTCGGTGTTGCCGCGTCCCTCCGGGCCGTGGCAGGCAGCGCACTGCTCGGCATAGATCGCCGCGCCCTTCTTGGCCTTATCCGCATCGCTCGGCAGCTTCGATAGGCTCGCCACATAGTTGGCGGCCGCGTCAATCTCGTCCGGCTTCAGTATCTTGTCGGTCCCGAACTTCGGCATCTGGCTGACACGCGTGTCTTTGTGGTCGGACCGAATCCCGTAGAGCAGTGTCTGTTCGATGTCCGCGATCGTGCCGCCCCAGAGCCAGTCGTCGTCATTTAGGTTGGGATAGCCGATCGCGCCCTGCGCACCGCGCCCATGGCAGGGCGCGCAGTTGGTCTGGAACGAAGCGGCACCGCTCGCCATGGCGAACCGCAACAGCTCGGGGTTGCTTTTTACCTGCTCCAGCGGCGCGCTTTCGAGCTGCTTGCGGAAGGCGTCCTGCCCGCGGCGGGCGGCGGCGATCTCGCCGGCGACGGTCGCCCGCTGGCTGTAGCCCAGCGATCCTTTCGTGTAGCCGTTGAGGGTTGGCCAGCTCGGGTAGAGGTACCACATCACCATGGCGATAAGGATGCAAACGTAGAAGGAATATAGCCACCACTTGGGCAGCGGCTTGTTCCATTCGCGGATGTCGTCATCCCAGACGTGGCCCGTCGTCGTAACGCCAGTGCCCTCTTCGACCAGGGGTTTCTCGCTGCTCATTTCATCACCCCTGCTTTTTCGGATTTGGTGTCGAGATCCAGCGACTGGCGCTGTACCTTTTCGAATACTGTCCCATTGCTAGGCCACAGCGCGTAGGTCACCACGGCTGCGAACATCGCGACGAACATCAGCAGCGTCGTCACCTGGCTGAGAGCCGCCACAGTTTCATATGTCATGACTGTTTCCTCCTCAGCGCAGGTTCGGGCCAGCGGCGTCGAAGGTCGCGAAGTCAACCATCTGACCGAGGATCTGAAGGTAGGCGATCATGGCGTCGAGTTCGCTCGGCTCTGTGCCGGGGACGCCGTCGAACTTGGCGACCTTGGCCTTGGGATACCGCTTGAGAAGCTCGCGCGCGGCTTTGCTGTCTGGGTTGATTTGGGCTGCAATGTCGGCGGTGACGTTGGCGACCATCTCGTCCGTGTAGGGCACGCCCACCATTCTCAAGGTCTTGGTGCGCGCCTCGAGTTCGCTCGTGTCGAGCTTGCGTTTGGCGAGCCAGGAATAGCTCGGCATGATGCTCTCGGGCACGACCGCGCGCGGGTTAGCCATGTGGTCGGCGTGCCATTGATCGGAGTACTTGCCACCGACTCGGGCGAGATCGGGCCCCGTCCGCTTCGATCCCCACTGGAAGGGGTGGTCGTACATGCTTTCGGCAGCCAGCGAGTAGTGACCGTAGCGCTCCACCTCGTCGCGGAGCGTGCGGATCATCTGGCTATGACAGTTGTAGCACCCTTCCCGCAGGTAGATGTCGCGGCCTGCCTGTTCGAGCGGGGTGTAGGGACGCATGCCCTGCACCTTCTCGATCGTGCTGTCGACCCAGAACAGCGGGGCAATCTGCACCAGGCCGCCGATCGATACGACGATCAGGATGCCGACCAGCAGGATGATTGAGTTCTTTTCGAAAATACCGTGGTTCATGGTCGATCCCCCTTATTCTGCCGGGCTTACGCGGAGCGCAGGGCTGGCTGCGACACGCGGTTGGTCGGCAAGGTCGGTGATCGCGTCACCACGGACCGTGCGCCAAATGTTGTAGGCCATGATCAGCGCCCCGATCAGGAACAGTGCGCCGCCGGCCGCGCGGATAACGTAGTAGGGTTTCATCGCTTCCACGGTTTCGATGAACGAGTATTGGAGGAAGCCCAGCTTGTCGTAGGCACGCCACATCAGACCCTGCGTGATGCCCGAAACCCACATCGCGGTGATGTAGAGCAAGATGCCGATGGTCGAGATCCAGAAGTGCCATTCGACAAGACGCATCGAATACAGGCCCTCGCGCTTCCACAGCCACGGAACGAGGCAGTAGATCGCGCCGAACGACACCATGGCCACCCAACCAAGGGCGCCCGAATGCACGTGGCCGATCGTCCAGTCCGTGTAGTGCGAGAGCGAGTTGACGGCCTTGATCGACATCAGCGGGCCTTCGAACGTCGACATGCCGTAGAAGGCAACCGACACCACGAGGAAGCGCACGACCGGGTCGGTGCGCAGCTTGTCCCAGGCCCCCGACAGAGTCATCAGGCCGTTGATCATGCCGCCCCACGAGGGCATCCAGAGCATGATCGAGAACGTCATGCCGAGGGTCTGCGCCCAGTCCGGCAGGGCCGTGTAGTGCAAGTGGTGGGGTCCCGCCCAGATGTAGAGAAAGATCAGCGTCCAGAAGTGCACAATCGAAAGGCGGTAGGAATAAACCGGCCGTTCGACGCGCTTGGGAATGAAGTAGTACATGATCCCAAGGAAGCCGGCGGTCAGGAAGAAGCCGACCGCGTTGTGGCCGTACCACCATTGCGTCATGGCGTCCTGGACGCCCGAATAGAGGATATAGCTCTTCGGGCTGACGATGCTGACGGGGATGGCTGCGTTGTTTACGAGGTGCAGCATCGCGACCGTGACGATGAAAGCCAGGAAGAACCAGTTGGCGACGTAGATATGGGGTTCGCGGCGCTTGGCCAGCGTGCCCAGGAAGACCAGCAGATAGGTGACCCAGACGATCGTCAGCCAGAGGTCGGCGTACCATTCGGGCTCGGCGTATTCCTTGCCCTGCGTGATGCCTAGCACGTAGCCCGTGCCGGCGATGGCGATGAACAGCTGATAGCCCCACACCACGAACCACGGCGACCAGCGTCCCGCGAGGCGGGCATGGCTCGTGCGCTGCACGACATAGAACGACGTCGCCAACAGCACGTTCCCGCCGAATGCGAAGATCACCGCCGACGTGTGCAAGGGGCGCAACCTGCCGAAGCTGGTCCAGGGCATGTCGAGGTTCAGCACCGGGAAGGCCAACTGGCAGGCAATGATGAGCCCGACCGTGAAGCCGGCGATGCCCCACACCATGGCTGCGATCGTCGCGACCTTGATGGGCCCATCCATATAGTCCGTCGGCGGGGCTGAGTCGGGACGCCCAAAGCCTACCGTCAGCACGGCACCGATGGCGGCCAGCGATGCGGCGCCCAGCAAGAAGCCGTGAAACGCCATGGCCTCATCGTGGGACGTAAAGGCCACGAAAAGGCCATAGCCAGCAAATAAAATGCCAGCAACAAACGCTAGCATGTCCGACGTTGTGTTTCGTTCGACGTGGTGTTTGGGCAATGATGTCGGCATGGCTCCCCCTGCTGCGGGCTGGACGCAAACGTTTCCCAGCTTGTAAGTGCGCTCATCCAGAGCATCCGCGACCGGCCGGATCCTTGATGCAAGTCAAGGCTCGCGGCCTTTTCCGACCTTAGTGGGGTGCGACCTTCAGCACCGCGTGAGCCCGGGCGAGCACCTCTCCTGGTGTGCCGCCCGCATCCAGCCGCAGCCAGTCGATCACGCCTGTGTCCAATGCGAGCTGGCTCTCGACAACGCGGGGAGTGGCGTCGGACGCATCGTGTGTGCGGGCTGCAACGCGGGCCATCATCACGCCCGGATCGGCCGCAAGCCAGAACCCCGTAAACGGAACGCCGGCGTCGCGCGCAAGCCGGGCTGCGGCCTCCCGTTCGTGCGCCTGCGCAAACACCCCGTCGAGCACCACGGCGTGACCGGCCGCCAGCGCGAGGCGCGTACGCGTCTCGACACGTTCATAAACGCGGGCCGCGGCGTGTTTGGAGTAGGCCGCCGGAGGCAAAGTCTCGAATTCATCTGCGCCAAACAGCCATTTGCGTTCCAGATCGGTGCGGATGTGGATCGCACCCGGGGCCGCTCCGATCGCCGGGGCGAGCGCTGCCGCCAGTGTCGTCTTCCCGGTGCCAGACAGACCGCCGGCCACGACGAGCCGTGCAGGCCCCGGCGTCGCAAGACTCGTCCCCTGCTCCAGCGTGTCGATCGCATGATCTATGGGGCAGTCGTCGTATCCAGTGCCGAGCCGCGCGCGGTCCAGCGCCACCATGGCCCGGATTCCGGCCCGAATGCTCATGAATGCCGGCAGGGCCTGCAATCCCTGCAGGTCCGCCGGATCTCCTGTGCGCCACAGATAGCGGTTGAGGATCGTGTTGGCCGCAGCGCGCGCGCCGTGGCGCTCCAGGTCCATCAGCAGGAACGCAAGATCGTACAGCGTGTCGATCGTCGCGAGTTTTTCGTCGAACTCGATCGCATCAAACGGCACCGGCTCGCCGTTCCACACCACCACATTGCCCAGATGCAAGTCGCCATGGCAGCGGCGGATGAATCCCGACTGCGCGCGCTGCTCGCGCACGGGCGCGCTTCGAGCCAGGCTTGCGCGGACACCCCGTTCGAAGTCCCGGGCCACCGCGCGAACCTTCGTGCCAGATGCCTCGTTGATGTGGGCCATCACGGGCTCGAAAATCGCCGGCATCGGATCTGTTGCATCTGGCTGTACGGGGGCCGTGCGGTGATAGCGCACGACGGCGTCCGCCAGCTGGACCGCAAGGTTGCGGGTTAAGCGCTGCTCGCCGGCGTAGCGGGCCATCAGCTGGTCCTGCGCGAACCGGCGCATCCGCAGCGCCCATTCGACCGGCCTCCCACTGCCCCCGATAGCGAGCCTGCCATCACTCTCCCGCGTGATCGCGACGAGGTTCAAATAGATTTCGGGCGCATGCGGCGCGTTGATCTCGATTTCGCGCTGCAGATACGCGTGGCGGGCCTCGAGGGTGGAAAAGTCGAGATACGGCAGCCGCACCGCGCGCTTGACCTTCAACACGTCACCGCCCGCCAGAAACACCTTCGCGCCATGGGTCTCGATGACGTCGACGGCGGCAGGTGCTGGATCTTGGGGCCAGGACGACGGTTGGCGGAGGAACGCAAAGACGTCCGCTTGAACTTCAGCTTGCACTGTTGCCTGCGTCACGCGGCGAACCTTGTCTCAATGTGGGCTGCCTCTTCCTGGCCGCTACTTATCCTGAAGGGTTTCGACGTACTGCGTCAAATCGAACACCATCGCCTTGGCGAAGATGGGATCGACTTGTTCGCCGTAGAACGCGCCCCACGACGGCATGAGCTTCGATTTGTGTTCTGCGACCGCCCCGCCCTGCCAGATGATCCCAGCCACCTTGCTGAAAGGAAAGTTTCCGTTGTTGCGCTTGGTGATCTGGGTCAAGTCGGCGGCCTTGCGCGTGTTCTCGCCTTCTGTCACCACGCCGACGCCGCGCCCATCGGGGCCATGGCAGAGGGCGCAATAGCGCTGAAACTCACTTGGTGCTGCTATATCTTCGGCCACGACCGGGCTCGCCAACAGCGTCAGCAAGGCCACTACGGCCCAGCCAGTCTTCAGCACAGATTCAATCGCCATCGGGCATCCTCCAGCACACACTGCCCCCACTTGAGCGGTCTCGGCGCTGCACGTCATTGATGCGGCTCAACCTCGTTCGCTGGGGCGAGCGTACCGATGCGGCCGTCGATGACCTCGATGGTTCGGTCGCAGCGGCGCGCCAGATCCATGTTGTGGGTCACGACCAGGAAGGTGGTGCCCTGCGACCGGTTCACGGCACGCATCATCTCGAACACGCTATCGGCCGATTTCGTATCGAGATTGCCGGTCGGCTCATCGGCCAGGATCAGGGCCGGGTTCATGGCGAGCGAGCGCGCGATCGCCACCCGCTGCTGCTGGCCGCCCGACATATTGTTAGCGAGGTTGTTTTCCCATTGCGCGAGGCCGACCTGATCGAGCAGGCCGTGGGCGCGGGCGCGCATGCGCTCATCGGGAAAGCTGTGCTCCACCAACAGCGGCATCATCACGTTCTCGAGCGCGGTGAATGCCGAGATCAGATAGTGATATTGAAACACGAAGCCGATGCTGTGCCCACGCAGCGCCGTCGTCGCCGCGTCGTCTAGCTTACTGGTTTCGTGGCCTTCGATAAACAGCCGACCCTTGGTCGGACGGTCAAGCAGGCCAATGATATTGAGCAGCGTGCTCTTGCCTGAGCCCGAGGGGCCAATGAGGGCGACGAACTCGCCCCGCTTCAGGCTGATGTCGATGTCGTGTAGCACCTCGACCTCGACCGGCTGTCCGACGTTGTAGGACTTGCAGACCTTTTCGAGCCTGAGAACTTCTGGGACGTCAGCCACGGATTGCCACCACGGGATCGAGTTTCGCTGCTCGCAGCGCCGGAACCGCGGCCGCAGCGACGCCTGTCAAGGCCGCCAGCAGCACCGCATTCACGTAAAGCGATGGCTCGAAAATGAGCGGGAAAATTTCACTACCGTCGGCCTGCCGCAGATAGCTGTGCCAGAACATGTAGGCTCCCCCGCCCATCGCCGCGCCAACGATGGAGCCGAGGAAACCCAGCAGCCCACCCTGGACCAGGAACACCCGCAAAATCTGGCCCCGCGATGAGCCCATGGCGCGCAGGATGCCGATATCCTTTTGCCGCTGGATCACGGAAACCACCAGTACGCTCGCGATGCCGAACGCGACTGAAAGCCCGACGAACACCCGGATGAGCGTGTTCGACGTCTGCTGGGCGTTTACGGCGGTGAAGAACTGCGCATTGGTCTTGATCCAGCTGTCGGCCTCGACGCCGGTTGCACTTTGCACAGCCAGCGCGATCGTCTCGGCCGCGTAGACGTCGGGCACCGTCAGATCGATGCTGGTCACGCCACCCACGAGCCTGGACAACGCCTGCGCGGTCCTCAGCGCCACGAAGGTCGTGCGCATATTGGCGCCTTTGTTGCCAAGGTCGAAGATGCCCGAAATGGTCAGCACGCGTGCGCCGCCCGTGGCGGACGTCACGTTCAACTTGTCGCCGAGCGCCACGCCCAGATCCTTCGCCAGATCGAGCCCCACGATGATGTCGTCGGTCTGCACGCGCGGCTGCCCGGCAACGATGTACTCGGGGATGCGCACGATCCTGAAATAAACCTCAGGGTCGATGCCGGTGAGGGTAATCGAGCGGCTCGCATCGCCACGTACGGCCAGCGCGGACGCGGACATGGTTGGCGAGACGGTGACGATCTCGGGCCACTCGCTAAGAGCCGCCCGTATTTTTTGCCACTGGTCGATCGAACGGATGCGCTGTGCGGGCCGCTGGACAATCGGGGATACGATTTCTGTGCGGGTAGACGTCCGCAACGGTCGCGCGATTTCGTCGGGCGGAATGAGCTGGATATGGGGTTGCGAAGTCAGCACGCGCTTGATGAAATTGGCTTGGAGGCTCGACAGCATCGCCGACATGAACACGATGACGGCGACGCCGATCGCAACCGCCGCCACGATGAACAGGGTCTGCATCCGTCCTTCCCTCAGGAAGCGCAGCGCAGTGATCCACTCGAAGGGTGCCCAAGTGTTCATGGCGCTTCGGCCTGCGGAAGTTGCGTGCGCAGGCTCGCGCCTTCCTTGATGCCGGTAGCCGTCGCTGGGATGAGGAGCGCGCCTTCGGGCACACCATCGAGAATTTCGGCCTTGCCGACGCCCATCAGGCCAAGTGTCACGCGGCGGCGGACCGCGCGCCCATTCTCGGCCGTCAGCACCCAAGGCTTGCCGTTGGCGGCGCCACGCACGCTTGCTGCCGGCACGATCAGCGTTTGCAGCCTACGCGCGGTCTCAATATCTACGGACACCGTCATGTCCTGGCGCAGATAGGCCGGCGGCTCGGGCACGCGCAACTTCACCTCGACGGAGGCCCGCTGCAGGTCGATGCCGGGATTGATGTAGACCACTTCGGCTGGAAACGTCTCCTTGGCGTAAGCATCCGCCGAGACGAGCGCCTTCTGGCCAACCGCCATTAGCCCCAAGTTCTTTTCGTCGACCTGCACCACGAGCTGGGCATCGCCCGAGGGCGACAGTTTCATCAGCACGGCGCTCGGCTGAACGACGTTGCCGCGCTCGACATCGCGCGAAATCAGGGTTCCGTCGCGGGGCGCCGTGATGGTTGCATAGCCGAGCTTGGACTTCGCCGCGGCCAGGGCGGCGCGGGCCTGATCCAACTGCGACTGGGCCATCACGTAGTCGCTGCCGCCGGGGCGGGCGGTATAGATCTGGAGCTCGGCCGCACGGGATTGGGCCTGGGCGATCTCAAGCGCTTTCAAGGCGTCTTCGAGCTTGACCTGAGTGCCAAAGCTGTCCTGGACCAGTTTGTTGGCACGGTCGTAGGCCTGTTGCGCGTTGACCATCGTCGCCTGGGCCTGGCGGAAAGCTTCTTCGGCCGACGGCAGCGTGAACTCCTTCAACTGCCGCATGCGCGCCTCGGCCTGGGCGAGCACGCCTTCGGCCTGGACCGCAGCCGCGCGCGCCTCCTTGTCGTCAAGCCGGATCAGCGTTTCGCCGGCCTTCACCAACTGGCCCTCAGCGACCGGAATATCGGCGACCACACCCGTGATTTGGCTGCCGATGTTGACGCGGAAGGGGGCTTCGACGTGACCGCTTGCAACGACGGTCTGCACGAAATCGGCGCGGACCGTGGGATCAACGGTGACGCGCGGCCCGAGCAGAGCAGGGATCGCCACGTACCAGATGAAGGCCAATGCCGCCAAAGCAGCAACCGCTCGGGTGCGCCATTCCCAGATGAGGGCCGCTACAGACTTCGCGCGGTCTTGCCAGTCCTTCGCCGTACGATGGGACCAGACCGCGTCCAGCCAGCCCTTGGCTTGCCCGCGAGTGCCGATGCGTCCATTTTCGGTGCGGCGCGGTGTATCGAGCATCGCGATAATCCCATCTCGGCCGGCATATTCAGCATCACGCACATCGCGGCGCGTTCAAGGCGAGAACGACCTTTAAGGGCCCTTGCTGCAGAGCAATATGATTTGGGTCAACGATGTTTGGCACCTTGCCTATGGCGACCCCGGCAGGGGTCGAACCTGCGACATCTCGCTTAGAAGGCGAGTGCTCTATCCAGCTGAGCTACGGGGCCGTGGGCTGAGTCATACCAAATTCGGACGGACGGGGCCAGACCGGCAACGCGCACGATCCGGCCAGCGTTCTGCTTCTTAGCGCTCAAACCGTTTGAATTTGATGCGGTGGGGTTCGACGGCTGCGTCGCCCAGGCGGCGCTTCTTGTCCTCTTCGTAGTCGGCGAAGTTGCCCTCGAACCATTCGACATGGCTGTCGCCTTCGAACGCGAGGATGTGCGTCGCCAGACGGTCGAGGAAGAAGCGATCGTGGCTGATCACCACGGCACAGCCGGGGAAATCCTCGAGTGCGGCTTCCAGCGCTCCCAGCGTTTCGGTGTCGAGATCGTTGGTCGGCTCGTCGAGCAGCAGCAGGTTTCCGCCTTCTTTCAGGAGCTTGGCGAGGTGCACGCGATTGCGTTCACCGCCCGACAGCAAGCCAACCTTCTTCTGCTGGTCGGCACCCTTGAAGTTGAACCAGCCGCAATAGGCCCGGCTCGGGACTTCCTTCTTGCCACCCAGCAGGATCTGGTCATTACCGCCTGAGATTTCTTCCCACACGGTCTTCTTGTCGTCCAAATGGCCGCGGCTCTGGTCGACATACGAGACCTTTACGGTTTCACCGAGCCGGATCGTGCCCTTGTCGGGCTTTTCCTGGCCGGTGATCATCTTGAACAGCGTCGTCTTGCCAGCCCCGTTGGGGCCAATGATGCCGACAATACCGCCTGGCGGCAGCCTGAACGAAAGGTTGTCGACCAGCAGGCTATCACCGAAGGCTTTGGACAGACCGTCGACTTCCACCACCAAGCCGCCGAGCTTGGGACCCTGGGCGATCGAAATGCTGGCCTTGCCGACATCTTCGCGGCCCGCACTTTCGACCAGTTTATCGAACGCCGCCACGCGCGCCTTGCTCTTGGCTTGCCGAGCTTTGGGACTGGAGCGGATCCATTCCAATTCGCGCGATATGACCTTTTGTTTGTTTTCTTCCTGGTTCTTTTCGGTCTCGGCCCGCTTGGCCTTCTGTTCGAGCCAGCTCGAATAATTGCCCTTGTAGGGAACGCCGTGGCCGCGATCCAATTCGAGCGTCCACTCGGTGATGTTGTCGAGGAAGTAGCGGTCGTGGGTGACGAGGATCACGCAGCCGGGATAGTCCTTGAGGAAGCGCTCGAGCCAAGCGACGCTTTCGGCATCCAAATGGTTGGTCGGTTCATCCAGCAGCAGGATGTCGGGCTTGGAGAGCAGCAGCTTGGTCAGCGCAACGCGGCGCTTTTCGCCGCCCGACAGCTTAGTCACATCGGCGTCGCCCGGCGGCGAGCGCAAGGCGTCGAGCGCCTGTTCGACTTGGGCGTCGAGATCCCACAGGTTCTGGGCATCGATGATGTCTTGCAGCTTCGTCATTTCATCGGCGGTTTCGTCCGTGTAGTTGGACGCGATCTCGTTATAGCGGTCGAGCACGGCCTTCTTTTCGGCGACACCTTCCATGGCGTTGCCCAGCACGTCCTTGTTGGGATCGAGTTGGGGTTCCTGGGGCAGATAGCCGACCTTGATGCCGTCTGCTGCCTTGGCCTCGCCGATAAAATCGTCGACCGAGCCGGCCATGATCTTCAGCAGGGTCGATTTGCCCGAGCCGTTGAGGCCGACCACGCCGATCTTGGCGCCCGGCAGGAACGACAGCGAAATGTCCTTCAGCACCTGCTTACCGCCCGGATAGGCCTTGGAGAGCTTGTGCATGTGGTAGACGTATTGATGAGCGGCAGCCATGGTGGCGCGTGTCCTCGATGCGTGGAGGGGATGGGAATTGGGCGTGTGTAACCCATCCGTTCGCGTATCTCAATGCATGCGCGCCTGGAACAACCGCGCACCAGCGCCCGCGAACGTGATGGGAGAATACAGACATCGAAAATGCAGCCCAACTTCGTCACCGCGACACCAAGCAAGCACACGTTGCTTGAACCTTCGTCTTTTAATCGTACATAGCTGAACATTCTGCTTGCGGAGACGCCCCCGTTTTGCTAACACGTCAGCAAGTTGACGCATAGGGCAACCTCTGGTGGACTTTGACATGGCTCAACACCAACCGGCTCAGACCCAACTTCACACCGTCACACAGCTCGCGGCGGAACTCGGCATCACCGCGCGCACCCTTCGCTTCTACGAAGGCAAAGGACTGATCACGCCCAATCGTCTCGGCACGACGCGTGTCTATATGGCGAGGGATCGTGCACGCATGATCCTCATCCTGCGTGGCAAGCGGCTCGGTTTCTCCTTGCGCGAAATCGCCGAATATCTCGATCTCTACGATACCGACCCGACCCAGAAGGCGCAGAATGCGCGCCTGCTCAAACTTGTTACCGCCCGAATTGTCAAACTCGACCAGCAACGCCTAGCCTTGGATGAAATGCTTGGAGAACTTCACGATCTCAAGCGTCATGCCGAACAGGTGCTGGCCGCACTTGCCCCGCCCAAATCGAAAACCTGACCGTCTGACCTGACAGGAGCGCACAGAATGAAGTCGATCGTCATCGCAGGATACGCCCGTTCACCGTTTCACCTCGCGCGCAGAGGGGCGCTCGCCACTGTGCGGCCGGACGATTTGGCGGCGGCCGTCGTCAAGGCGCTGGTAGCCAGGAGCGGCGTCGACCCGGCGACGATCGAAGACCTGCTGATGGGGTGCGCGTTTCCCGAAGGCGAACAGGGTTTCAACATCGCGCGCCTCGTGGGTCTGATGGCCGGATTGCCCAATTCGGTGGCGGGCGCGACGATCAACCGGTTCTGCGGCTCGTCGATGCAATCGATCCACTCGGCCGCCGGCGCCATCCAGATGAACGCCGGAGAAGCTTTCATCTGCGCCGGCGTCGAGAGCATGACGCGGGTGCCGATGATGGGCTTCAACCCGATGCCCAACCCGGCATTCGCCAAGATCAATCCGAGCGCCTACATGGGCATGGGCGACACCGCTGAAAACGTTGCCAAGCGCTGGCAGATCACGCGGGCAGACCAGGAAGCGTTTGCCGTGGAAAGCCACAAGAAGGCCGCAGCGGCAGCCGCTGCCGGTAAATTCAGAGACGAAATTGTCATCATCGAGACCAAGGCCGGTCCGGTCAGCACGGACGGTGCCATTCGGCCCGATACGACCGCCGCAAGCTTGGCCGAACTGAAGCCCGCCTTCCAGGCGGAGGGTGTCGTGACCGCTGGCACATCCTCGCCGTTGACGGATGGCGCATCCGCCGTGCTAGTTTGCACCGAAGAGTACGCCAAGAAGCACAACCTCCCGATGCTCGCACGGATCAAGTCGATCGCGGTATGCGGCTGCGACCCCGAGATCATGGGTATCGGACCGGTGGGTGCCAGTAAGAAGGCGCTCGCGCGCGCCGGTATCGAAGCCAAAAACCTCGATGTGGTGGAACTGAACGAAGCCTTCGCGAGCCAGGCGATCGCCTGCACGAAGGACCTGGGGCTCTCCAAGGATACGATCAACATCGACGGGGGCGCCATTGCCATCGGTCACCCGCTCGGGGCGACCGGTGCGCGCATCGTCGGCAAGGCTGCCAGCCTGCTGGCCCGCGAGAAGGGCAAGTATGCGCTCGCCACGCAGTGCATCGGCGGCGGACAGGGCATCGCGACCGTGCTGGAGGCCATCTGATGAACGCGATCAAGAAAGTTGCCGTAATCGGCGCTGGCGTCATGGGGGCTGGCATCGCGGCTCACGTTGCCAATGCGGGGGTTCCCGTGTTGCTGCTCGATATCGTACCCCACGATGGACCTGACCGGGACGCCATCGCCAAGGGTGCGGTCGAAAAGCTGCTGAAAACCGATCCTGCGCCCTTCATGAGCAAGGCGGCCGCCAAGCTCATCGAGCCCGGTAACATCGAGGACCACCTAGGCCGTCTTGCTGACTGTGATCTGATCATCGAGGCGATTATCGAGCGGCTCGACCTGAAACAGACGCTTTACGACAAGATCGAAGCCCACCGCAAAGACGGCAGCGTCGTGTCGTCGAACACATCGACCATTCCGCTCGCCAAACTCGTCGAGGGCCGGCCCGCGCGTTTCCAGCGCGATTTCGTGATCACCCACTTCTTCAACCCGCCACGCTATATGCGGCTGCTTGAAATCGTCTCGGGCCCCACGACTGCCCAATCGGCGCTCAAGAGCATCACGCACTTCTGCGACGTCAAGCTCGGCAAGAGCGTCGTACACTGCAAGGACCGCCCTGGCTTCATCGCCAACCGCCTCGGCGTGTTCTGGCTGCAGGCTTCCGTCATCGAGGCGATGGATCGAGGCATCGCCATCGAGGAAGCCGACAAGATCATCGCGAAGCCAATGGGCATCCCCAAGACCGGCGTGTTCGCGCTGCTGGATATGGTCGGGCTCGATCTCATGCCGCATGTGCAGAAGAGCCTGGAAGCGGCGCTCCCCAAGGACGATCCGGTTCAGGCCTACATGCGGCCCAATCCGCTCGTCGAGAAGATGATCGCCACCGGTTATACGGGGCGCAAAGGCAAGGGCGGTTTTTACCGGATCAACCGGGAGGCCGGCAAGATCAAGGAAGCCATCGACCTCAAGACCGGCGACTATCGCCGCGAAATGAAGCCCGAGATTGCAGCCCTCGACGAAGGCGGCGCGCGTTCGCTCTCCACACTCATTGCCCACGACAGCACGCACGGCCATTACGCAGCCGCGGTGCTGATGCCCACGCTCTCGTATGCAGCGTTCCTGGTCGGCGATGCGGCCGACGACATCGCCTCCATCGATGAAGCCATGCGGCTTGGCTACAATTGGAAGTCGGGCCCGTTCGAACTTATCGATCAGATCGGTTCCGCCAAGCTGATCGCTTGGCTGGAGACCAACAACAAACCGGTTCCTGCATTCCTTTCGTCTGCCAAGGACCGTCCGTTTTACCGCATCGAGAACGGCCGCCGGCAGATGCTTGGCCTCGACGGCGCCTATCACGACATCAAGCGCCCCGACGGCGTGCTGATGCTCTCCGACATCAAGCTCACGTCGAAGCCGATCATGAAGAACGGCTCGGCCGCGCTGTGGGACATCGGCGACGGCGTCGCCTGCCTCGAATTCACCTCCAAAATGAATTCGCTCGACAACGACTCCATGGCGCTCATCCAGAAGGCGGTCGCACACGCCGCCAAGTCCATGAAGGCCATGGTCATCTACAACGAAGGCACGAACTTCTCGGCGGGAGCCAACCTCGGCCTTGCTGTGTTTGCCGCCAACATTGCCGCATGGCCGCAGATCGAGCAGCTGATTGCCGGCGGCCAGGCGACCTACAAGGCTCTCAAGTACGCGCCGTTCCCGACCGTCGGTGCGCCGTCGGGCCTGGCACTCGGCGGAGGCTGCGAAGTGCTGCTGCACTGCTCGGCCGTGCAGGCCCACGCTGAAACCTACACCGGCCTCGTCGAAGTCGGAGTGGGCCTGATCCCGGGCTGGGGGGGCTGCAAGGAAATGCTCGCCCGTTGGGAGCAGTACGGCCGATTGCCGAAAGGGCCGATGCCGGCACCGGTCAAAGCCTTCGAGATCATCTCGACGGCGACGGTGGCAAAATCCGCAGCCGAGGCCAAGGAGTATTTGTTCTTCCGTCCGTCCGATGCCATCACCATGAACCGCTACCGGCTGCTGGCGGACGCGAAAGCCAAAGCGCTTTCGATGGTTGCAGGCTACGAACCGCCCAAGCCGCCGGTCTATGTGCTGCCGGGACCGACCGGCAAGACGGCGATGGGCATGGCGGTGGACGGGTTCCATCGTCTCGGCAAGGCGACCGATTACGATGTCGTCGTGTCGGATGCTCTTGCGAGCGTGCTCTCGGGTGGTGACACTGACATCACGACACCGCTGACCGAAGATCAGGTGCTGGCGCTTGAAGTGAAGAACTTCATGGCCGTTGTCCGCAAGCCCGGCACCTACGCACGTATCGAACACATGCTTTCCACCGGCAAACCGTTGAGGAACTAGTCCGATGCCCACATATAAAGCGCCACTGCGCGACATGCGTTTCGTATTGTACGAGCTGATGAACTCTGAAAAGCTGCCGGAATTGCCCGGCTACGAAGAGTTCACCCGCGATCTGGTCGATCCCATCTTGGAGGAAGCCGCCAAGATGTGCGAGGAGGTGCTTCAGCCCCTCAACCGCTCAGGCGACGAAGAGGGCTGCCGCCTCGAAAACGGCGTCGTCTATACGCCCAAAGGCTTCAAGGAAGCCTACAAGCAATACTGCGACGGTGGCTGGAACAGCATCGCTTGTGATCCCGAGCTTGGCGGCCAGGGGATGCCCAAGATCGTGTGCACCGTCATCGAAGAGATGATGTGTTCGGCGAACCTTTCGTTCGGGCTCTATCCCGGTCTGACCTACGGCGCCTACGTCGCGCTCAAGGGTTTCGGCACCGATCATCAAAAAGCGACCTACCTGCCAAACATGGTGACAGGAAAGTGGTCGGGCACCATGTGCCTGACCGAGCCGCACTGCGGCACCGACCTCGGTATGCTACGCACCTCGGCCAAGCCGCAGGGCGACGGCAGCTACCAGATCACCGGCACCAAGATCTTTATCTCCGCCGGCGAGCACGACCTGACCGAAAACATCATCCATCTGGTGCTGGCACGCCTTCCTGGCGCGCCGTCGGGCACCAAGGGAATTAGCCTGTTCCTGGTGCCCAAGTTCCTCGTCAAGGACGACGGCTCGCTCGGCGCGCGCAACGGCGTTTCATGCGGGTCCATCGAGCACAAGATGGGCATCAAGGCCTCAGCCACGTGTGTCATGAACTTCGACAACGCTACGGGCTGGCTCGTCGGCTCCGCCAACAAAGGCATGCAGGCCATGTTCACGATGATGAACGCGGAACGCATTTCGGTCGGCATGCAGGGCCTTGGCATCGGCGAAGTTGCATATCAAAACGCCACGGCGTACGCGAAAGACCGCATCCAAGGCCGCTCGCTCTCAGGCGTCAAGGACCCGGCCAAGCCCGCCGATCCGATCATCGTGCACCCCGACGTGCGCCGCATGCTATTGACGCAGCGTGCTTATGTCGAAGGTTGCCGGGCACTCGCGGCATGGGCTGGGGAAATGCTCGATATTTCGGGCCACCATCCCGATCCCAAGACCCGCCAGGAGGCCGACGACTTCGTGGCGCTTGTCACGCCGATCGTCAAAGCGCTAATCACCGACCTCGGTTATGAAGCAGCCAACATCGGCATCCAGGTCTACGGCGGACACGGCTACATCCGCGAATGGGGCATGGAGCAGTTCGTTCGCGATTGCCGTATCGCCCAGATCTACGAAGGCACCAACGGCGTGCAAGCACTCGATCTGGTTGGCCGCAAGATGCCAGCCAACTTCGGCCGCAACCTGCGCCAGTTCTTCCACCCGGTCGCCGACTACATCGAAGGCCACCAGCACAACGAGCAGATGGTCGAGTTCATCGGCCCGCTCGCCAAGTCGTTCGGGCGGTTGCAGCAGGCGACCGGCGCCATCGCACAGCGGGGCATGGCGCGCCCCGACGAAGCGGGGGCTGCTGCGACCGAATACCTGCGGCTGTTCGGGCTCACAGCGCTCGCCTACCTTTGGGCCCGCATGGCAGAGGTTGCGCTGGCCAAGATTGCGGCTGGAGGGGACGCCGATTCGGACGGCTTCTACAAACACAAGGTTTTGACCGCCCGCTTCTATTACGAACGTATTCTGCCTGAAACGAGTTCTCTTCTCTCCAAAATCATGGCAGGCGGCAAGACCATGATGGCCTTCGAAGAAGCTGCATTTTAGACACCCGATTCAATACTAACTGTCCGGCGGAGCGCGGCTCCGCCGGATCACGACAATCGAGGCGTCACGCATCAAGTGAGGCCCGGAGGAACGACCACCCTGGCAGCTTGGTGAGGGCCGCGATGACCGATTTTATACCGATGAGGACGCCTGTGGCCGATCGGCCCTGGTTTGCGTCTTATCCCGAAGGCGTGCCGCGCGAGATCGACCTCTCCAAGGCCGGCACAATCAACGACCTGTTCGATCGGGCCGTGCGCGAATATGCAAACCGGACGGTGCTCGACAGCTTCGGCGTGTCCCTCACCTACGCCCGGCTCGAAACGGTCGCACTTGCCGTGGCATCATGGCTGCAGGCGAACGGCATCAAGCCCGGTGACCGCGTGGCTATCATGATGCCCAACGTCGCGGCTTACATGCCGGTCGTGTTCGGCATCCTCAAAGCGGGCGCTGTCGTCGTCAATGTCAACCCGCTCTATACCGCGCACGAATTGCGCCACCAATTGACGGACAGTGGGGCCAAGGCGATCTTCGTGCTCGCCCAATTCGAGCACACCGTGAAGCAAGCGACCGAAAGCGCGCCGATCGATCATGTGGTGCGCGTGATGCTCGGCGACCTTCTCGGGCTTAAGGGCCACCTAATCAACTACTTCGGCGGCAAGAAAACGCCGATCCAGAAGTCCGGGCGGATCAAAAGCGCGGTCGATTTCAAGACCGTAGTGGACGCTGGCGGACGCTGCGCGCTCAAACCCGTAACTGTCGCCCCCAGCGATCTCGCGTTCATCCAGTATACCGGCGGCACTACGGGAGTAGCCAAGGGCGCGGCGTTGCGCCATTCGAATCTGACCGCCAACCTCGAACAGATCGCGGCGTGGTTCGCGCCCTCGCACGGCCATGCGGAGGGCGACTTCGTGATGGTCTCGCCGCTACCGCTCTATCACATCTATGCTCTGACCGTGTGCTGCCTCTACGTCGTGTCGCACGGCGGGCTCGCGCTGCTGATCGCCAACCCGCGCGACATGCCAGCGTTCGTCAAAACGTTGAAATCGCGGCGCTTCACGATGTTTGCCGGGCTCAACACCTTGTATAATTCCTTGGCTGATACACCGGGCATCCGAACGGTCGATTTCTCGCAACTGACGGTGTCTCTCGCGGGCGGCATGGCCACCCAGCGCGCCGTCGCCGACAAGTGGCAGGCGATCACGGGCAAGCCCATCATTGAAGGCTATGGGCTGTCGGAAACGAGCCCCATGATTTCCTTGAACTTGCCAGACAATACGACCTTCACCGGAACCGTCGGCTATCCCTGGCCGTCGACCGACGTTTCGCTACGCGGCAGCGACGGCGCGGAGGTGCCGATGGGCGAGGTCGGGGAAGTCTGCGTCAAGGGTCCGCAGGTTATGGCGGGCTACTGGAACCGTCCCGACGAAACCGCGAAAGTCATGACGGCAGACGGTTATTTCCGCACCGGCGATCTCGCGATCATGCTCCCGGACGGACAGATCAAACTCGTCGACCGGCTGAAGGAAATGATCATCGTGTCGGGTTTCAATGTGTACCCCAACGAGATCGAAGACGTGATCGTACAGCACCCCAAGGTCCGCGAGGCGGCTGTTATCGGCCTGCCGGATCCGCATTCGGGCGAAAGCGTGTGCGCCTACGTCGTACGCCGCGACGACACGCTGACCGCGAATGAGCTGCGCGATTTCTGCGGGCAATCGCTGACCAAATACAAGGTGCCCAAGCACGTGTCGTTCCGGGCCGAATTGCCGAAGTCTCCAGTAGGAAAGGTGCTCCGGCGCGTGCTGCGCGATGACGTGATGAAAGACAGCAGCGCCAAGTAGCCCGTGCGCGTTCCCAGTCCCACCTTTTCGAGCCCCCCTTTTTCGAGCAGAGGACACTCTCGATGGCGCTTGCTCCCTTGTTTTCCGGAACGCTTACTGTGCCTGCTATTGCCGCGCCGATGTTTCTAGTGTCGGGACCCCAACTCGTCATCGAGACCTGCAAGGCCGGGGTCGCTGGCTCGTTCCCGGCCCTGAACCAGCGCACAAGCGAGGGATACGCCGCCTGGCTCGACGAGATCGGATCGGCATTGTCCGCCCATCGCGATGCGGGCGGCCGGCCCGCGCCCTTCGGCGTCAACCTGATCGTGCACAAGACGAATCCCCGGCTGATGGCCGACCTCACTATTACGTGCAAAGCCAAGGCGCCGTTCGTAATCACGTCGCTGGGTGCCGTGCGCGACGTCGTCGATGCCGTCCACAGCTACGGCGGCATCGTGCTCCACGACGTCATTTCAGCGCGCCACGCGGAAAAAGCGATCGAGGCGGGTGTCGATGGCGTGATCGCTGTGTCGGCGGGGGCGGGCGGGCATGCGGGCACCATCAATCCGTTCGCACTGATCAGCGAGCTGCGGCCGATCTGCGGCGACAAGATGCTGGTGCTGGCAGGTTCGATCTCGAACGGAGGCGCAATCGCTGCGGCGATCGCCGCGGGGGCCGATCTTGCCTATCTGGGAACGCGTTTCATCGCCACGCGCGAAAGCCTCGCGCAGGCCGACTACAAGGACATGATCGTCGCGAGCGGGTCGAAAGACATCGTCTACACGCCCAAGATCTCGGGGGTGGCCGCCAACTTTCTCGTGCCGAGCCTTGTGCGCGCCGGGCTCGACGTTGCAACGATGGAGCCCTCCAAAGGCATGGACCTCGAACACGAGGCCAAGGCCTGGAGCACGGTTTGGTCGGCCGGCCATGGCGTTGCGGGGATTGATTCCGTGCTTCCCGTCGGCGAGCTGGTTCAGCGGCTCGTTGCGGAATACGCCGAGGCCGGTCACCGGCTCACCGCCTATCGCGGCACGAACCCCTGAGGCTTACGCTCTGGCAGCGGCAGACTCAGTTGATATACTGCGGAGATGAAACGCACATCGCCCCGCACGATCTGGCTCAAAGACTATCGACCCGCCCCCTATCTGGTGGATACGGTCCACCTGGATGTGGAACTTGGCGCCGAACGCACGATAGTGCGCTCCAAATTGCGTCTCCGGCCAACCCCCGCCGCCGAGGACGGCTCGCGTCCCTTGACGCTCGATGGAACAGGTTTCGAGCTTGAAAGCCTCGCCATCGATGGCCGTCCGCTACCCGCCGGGAGTTTCGCGCAAAATGGCGAAGGGCTGACGCTTTACAATCCTCCCGTCGGGGCATTCGAGCTGGCGGCCGTCACCGTCATCAATCCCAGCGTCAACAAGGCGCTGCAGGGCCTCTATCAATCGAAGGGCGTCTTCTGCACGCAATGCGAGGCAGAAGGGTTCCGGCGCATCACATACATGCTCGACCGGCCCGACGTGCTGGCCCGCTACACTGTGCGTCTCAGCGCCAACTTGCGTGAGGCGCCTGTACTGCTGGCGAACGGCAATCTCCAGGAACGGGGCACGCTCGCCAACGGGCGGCACTACGCGGTTTGGCACGATCCCCATCCCAAGCCGTCGTATCTGTTCGCGATGGTCGCCGGCGATCTTGGTTCGATCGCAAGCGATTTCACCACCCAATCAGGCAAGCGGGTCGACCTCAGGATTTATGTGGAGCATGGGAAGGAGCCGCGGGCTGCGTGGGCGATGGATGCGCTGAAGCGCTCCATGCGGTGGGACGAGGTTCGGTTCGGGCGGGAATACGATCTCGAACAGTTCAACATCGTCGCGGTATCCGATTTCAACATGGGAGCGATGGAGAACAAGGGGCTCAACATCTTCAACGACCGACTGATCCTCGCGTCCGCCGAGAGCGCGACGGATGCGCAGTTCGAAGCCATCGAAAGCGTCGTCGCGCACGAATATTTTCACAACTGGACGGGCAACCGCATCACCTGCCGCGACTGGTTCCAGCTGTGCCTCAAAGAGGGGCTGACGGTCTATCGCGACCAGGAGTTTTCAAGCGACGAGCGTTCGCGCACGGTGCAGCGCATTTCCGACGTCCGCCAATTGAAGGCGCTCCAGTTCCCCGAAGACTCGGGGCCGCTTTCGCACCCGGTCCGGCCTGAAAGCTATATCGAAATCAACAACTTCTATACCGCCACCGTCTACGAGAAGGGGGCTGAAGTCGTCCGCATGTTGGAGTGCCTGCTGGGCGCTGAGGTGTTCCGGGCGGGAATGGACCTCTACTTCGCCCGGCACGACGGGCAGGCGGCCACGATCGAGGATTTCATCGCCTGTTTCGAAACCGCGTCCAGCCGGGATCTGGCGCAGTTCAAGCTTTGGTATTCTGAGGCGGGAACCCCTCAACTCGATTGCCGGACCCGCTATGACCAAAAGGCCGAAGCCCTCGAACTCGAATTCACGCAGCGACTACCGTCTGAGCGCACGAATAACAAAAACCACCCCAAGCCTTTTGTCATTCCCGTGCGGATCGGCCTCATTGGCAAAGACGGCCGCGACGCACCGCTCAAGAACAGCGAGGGAGTTGCCACCGGGACGGATTGCCTCGTTGTCACCAAGGCCCAGCAGACGTTCCGTTTTGGCGGCTTGAAGACCCGGCCTGCCGTCTCGATCCTGCGCGGGTTCTCGGCGCCGGTTGCGCTGACGATCGACTATACGGATGCAGACCTCAAGTTCCTGTCGGCCCGCGACAGCGATCCGTTCAATCGCTGGCAAGCGCTGCAGACTTATGCCATGCGCACACTGCTCGCCAACTACCAGACTCTGAAGGCGGGGAAGCGCTCGTCCGAGGGCGGAGGTTTTGTTACAGCCCTCAAGGCCGCAATCGGCGTCCGGGGGCTGGAACCCGCGTATCTCGCCGAGCTTCTCAAGCTGCCGACCGTTTCGGATCTGATCCGGGAGGCGGGCGCGGATATCGATCCTGGTTTGGCCTATCGCGCCCACCGGCAGCTTGCGCGCCGCATCGGCCGCACGCTCGGGTCCGACCTCGAACGGCTCTATTCGTCGCTGCGCACGAAAGGAGTTTATTCGCCGGACGCCGCAGCGGCAGGCAAGCGGGCGGTGCGCAATGTCGCCTTGACGCTGCTGACCGTGCGCGCCGGCGACAGCGACCGCGACCGCCTCAAAGCTCATTATTTTTCTGCAACCAACATGACCGACCAGGCCCACGCCCTGAACCTGCTAGCGCATCAACCAGGCGCGACACGGACACTGGCGTTCGACGATTTTCTGGAGCGCTGGAAAGGCGATGACCTCGTCATCGATCTGTGGTTTGCGGCGCAGGCTCAGTCGGTCCGCGCCAGCACCCTACAAGACGTTCGACGGCTTCTCGGCCACCCCCTGTTCAAGATCACGACGCCCAACAAAGTTCGCGCGCTGGTCGGCACCTTCACCATGGCAAATCCTCTGCAATTCCATCGGCCGGACGGGGCCGGATACGATTTCCTGGCAACTCAGGTTCTGGCCATTGACCGGTTCAATCCGCAGGTCGCGTCCCGGTTGCTGTCAAGCCTGCGTAACTGGCGGACCCTCGAGCCCGTCCGGCGCAACCATGCCCAGCGCGCCCTCGTGAAGATCGCAGGCGCATCACCGCTATCGCGCGATGTGCACGAGATCGCCGCCAAGATGGGCAACGGTTGAGTCTTTAGGGCCACATTTGGCCGATTTGAATTAGGCAGATTTAAACTCTCTCGACACTGGGCGTGGGGGTAAAGCAATCTCAAATCACCGATTCGGATGGGGATGCGAGTCGGTGGGTGGGTACTAAAATTTTTGACGGGGATTTCAGGATGGCCGGGTCCAGCGACCGCTATTCACGGGGAAACTTTGCGGTTGCAGAAGCAGACGCAGTCAGCCCGCTCGATCGGATCGGCGGCATCGCTTCCTTGCTCCAGGGCCGCGAGGGCAGTCTCGCCTTTTTTGTCGGAATCCAGGCTGTGCTGTCCGGCTGGCTATTTTGGAATAATTCCCTCGATCTGACTACTGCCGCCTGCTTGTCGGCCAGCCTGATTGTCGTGGCGCGAATGTTTGCAGCCTTGCGTAATGACGGGGCAGCGCAAACCAACTTGGAGGTGCACCCCCCCCTTCACGACACCGTACCGGTAATCGATGCGACCCGGTTCGAGACCGGCGCACCCATCGGCATCGACGAGCAGAGCCAGACCTGGGCGGACCTAACCGCCCGCATCAGCCACGAGATTCGCACGCCACTCAATGCCGTCATCGGCTTTGCCGACCTGATGGAGCGCGAGCTGTTCGGCCCACTGGGCAACGCCCGCTATCGCGATTATGCGGCTCACATCAAAGACAGCGGCGAAGCGCTCCTCAAGTCGGCCGAAGACACCTTGGCGCTCAGCTCACTGCTGGTGGCACCCTCGCCCGACACGCATGCGAACGCTTCGTCGCTGGCTGAGCTTGCTCTCGATGCCTGGCACGGCGTCGCGCCTCAGGCCCATCGCCGCGGCGTGGCCCTCGACCTGCAAGTTGCCGTTGCTCTGGACGTAGCCGGCGACCGGCGCGCCCTCCGTCAGGCTCTCTCCAACCTGATGATCGAAGCGGTGCAGCGCGCCGATACCGATACGCGCATAACGGTATGGGCTCAGGCGGACGGTGATACCGTTACGATCAAGGTTTGCGCGCCGGAAGCCAAGTCCCACATGCGGCCGGGCGACCCTTCGCTTGCCATCTGCGTGGCCCGGGCTCTGCTCGAACTGCAGGGCACGTCGCTTGCCACCTCATTCCAACCGAGCCGGAACGGCTGGCAAGCGTCGACTGTGCTCGACCTCGCCGTGCAGCCGGATTTCTTTTCAGCACCCGTCCGCCGGCACGAAAGTGAAGCCCGCGCCTGAGGGTCTAGCGGGGTGGGGCCAACTGCTCAGGGGGCTTGCCGCCGCCACCGGGTTCGCCCTGGTCGGGCCGGTTCGGCGGCCCCGGTCGTTCGTGGCGGGTACGCCATTCCAGGAACTGGGCGCGCTCGGCCGGCGTCATAAGCGAAACGGCCGCAACCAATATCGACGCGCTGGACTGGCGCAAGGCTGCCTCGGTTGCGTCGAGGCCGCTCAAGGCTCTTTCCAATTTGGCTGCTTCGAACGGTTCGGCTTTCAATGCCGCGGTCACGTCCTGACGGGCCAGCTGGGCGGCATCGCGCAGTGGCTTCATTTTCTGACGGTACTGTTCTCCAGCAGCCCTCATCACGGCGCGGCGCTCCCGCGGCAACGACTGAACGAAGCCGCGCAGGCCGGGATCGCCCATCAGGCGTCCCATATTGAACTCGTGCGGACCGGGGAAGCGATGACGGGCAAGCACAGCGCCGCCCACCATCCCCACCACCAGCAGGTTGAGGGCGAGCGACGTTATCAGCAGCCACGGTCGCCGCTTCGCTACGGGCTGCAGCGCGGCAGCGTTATCGGTCATAGGCTTTCCTCGCTCGAGATCGTATCGTTGGCCAGAGCCAATTCGGGTTCGTCATCTGCAAGGCCGATCGCCTCGGCGACGAAATCGATGGCTGGGGATAGGTTGCCGCTAGCCCCTGCAAAAATTCCAAGCATTAATGAAGCCGCCATGAGGGCTGTGGCCGGCCGCAACAACGCGCGCGTGACCGCAGGCCGACGCAATGGCGTCACGTTTGATGTCAGGGCGTTCGGAGCGGCGAGTGACACGATGCGCCGCGCCAATGCGCGCTCCCGTTCGATACTGACGCGCGGCGCTTTATCCAGCAGCCGGTCGAGCGCCAGCGCTTCGGCAACAGCTGCCTTGGCCTCCGGAACGGTTGCGATAAGCCCCGATAGGTCCAATCGATCCGCGGCCGGCCAACGAGTCCGGTCGGCACCGTAGATGTCCAGCAGATGCTGGAGTTTTGCGAATTTCTCGCTATTTTCGCTGGTGTTCGCCATGTTCTTTTCTCGGTGTCTGTATTCGTTGTATTTCTTCGTCTCAATTTATTGGCCGGTCTGCGATTGGATGATATCGGTCGCGCTTCCGAGCGCATACAAGCAGCGTTGGCGTCAGTCTTCAGGTGCAGTGAGAAGCTCTCGCCATTCGGAAGCAAGACTTGATTTCAAGGCCCGACGCGCCCGGGAGAGCAGAGATTCAACCGCTTCGTCGGAAATCCCCATCGTCTTTCCAATCTCGATCTGGCTCAGGCCTTCGTAGTGAAAAAGCACCAGCGCCAACCGCTGGCGTTCGGGCAACGACTTCAAAGCCTCGTCGACGCGCCGAGACGCCTGCTGGCGCTCCAGTGCCTGCACTTGATCGGCCGGCTGGCCCTCGTCTGGAACTTCGTCGACCACGCTCGTATTCCGCCCGGCGCGGACCCGATCGATGCACAGATTGGATACGACGCGGCGCAGCCAAGGCCGCGCCCCGTACGCACCGATCTCCAGACGGTCGCTCGATCGCCAGAGACGCAGCATCGCTTCCTGCGCCATATCTTCCGCCTCCGCATCGTCACGTAACATCCGCCGCGCCACCGCCAGCACCGCCGACAAGTGCCTGTCGACGAGTGTACTGAAGGCCGCAACATCGCCCTTGGCCACCTGTTCGAGCAAGACAGCATCGTCCAGCGCCTGCCCGTGGAGGCCTGGCGGACCATTTGTTTGCTCAACCTGTTTGGCCGGCACGATCTTCCTCAACGAGTACGTGTTCTTAGGCTGATAGTCTGACGCGCACCTGAATTCGAGGAATACCCGCGTTACCTGAATATTGACAACGCAGGCCGCCGGTCACTTCCGTCGCTCAAAGGTTATCCGGGGCAGTCAGCCGCTCATAGGTTGCACGAACATCTGAAAGCGTCTCGGTCAGCAGCACTTCCAGCACGGCAAAGCTCGGCGCCGCACCTGCGCGGGCCAGCCGATCGAGCAGTCCACGTGGGCAAGAAGCCGGATCGAAGAGACCGTCGGCGAGGAGCCGTAACAGTCCTGTCAAATTGCTCAGCAGCAGCCCCGCAGCATCCAGCCGTTCGCCGTCGCTCGCGCGGAGCACGCCGGCTGCGGTAAGCTTCTGGATCGCCTTGCGCGTATTGGTTGAAAGCACTTCGTGGTGGGCGGCTGCATGCACCAATTGCAACGCCTGGGCGATGAATTCGAGGTCAACGAGCCCGCCGCGAACCTGCTTCAGGTCCCAAATATCGTCGGTGCCCTTTTCGGCCGCGATGCGGTCGCGCATTTCGCGCACGTCGTTCAAGGTCTTTTTTGCGTCGCGCGGCCGGGCCAGCACGGCTGCGATCGCCGTGTCCACACGGTTTTTCAAGCTGGCCTGCCCGCTCACGACGCGGGCCCGCGTCAAGGCCATGTGTTCCCACGTCCAGGCCTCCGCTCGCTGGTATTCGACGAAACTTGCCAGCGAAGTCGCCAACGGTCCCTTTTGGCCCGAGGGCCGCAGACGCAAGTCGACGTCGTACAACGTGCCCTGGGACGTCGGCGCAGAGAGGGCCGCAACCAGCCGCTGTGTCAGCCGGGCATAATATTGGGGTGCCGACAGGGGCCTTGCTCCATCGGACAACAGCGCGCCCTGCATGGCATCCGCTGGAGCATCATAGATGACGATCAAGTCGAGATCGGAGGCAGCCGTCATTTCGCGCCCGCCGAGCTTGCCCAGCGCCAGAACGACTGCGTCCCCGCCAGGAACCCGGCCATGCGCGCGGACGAGATCGCGCTCGATGTGCTCGTGGAGGAACGTGATCACACTATCGGCAAGGTCGGCGTAGACGCGGCCCGCATCGCTCGCCGGCATGGTGCCGACCAGAATACGGACGCCGATCAGGAACATCTGTTCGTTGGCGACGATGCGTGCCGCATCGAGGACGCCTTCGGCGTCCGTCACATTTGCCACGCCTTGACGCAACAGGCGGCCGAATTCGGCAGCCCCCGGCATGGCGCCGAACGCGCGCGGATCGAGCACGGCATCGAACAGACGGCGGCGACGCGAGAGAATGCGCGCCAGCCGGGGCGCCGATCCCATGATGTCGGCGATGAGCTGCAGCAGCCCCGGCTTGGTTCGCAGCAACGCGAAGAGCTGGATGCCCGAGGGCAAGTCCACGAGGAACCGGTCGAAGTTCGCCAGCGCCGAGTCGGGATCGGCCGTTTGCGAGAACGCCTCGATCAGCAGCGGTTGCACCTCGGTCAACCGTTCTCGCGCCTTGGGCGAGCGCATCGAGCGATAGCGCCCGTGATGCCAGCCGCGAACGGTCGCCAGCACCTGTTGAGGCTGGGAATAGCCCCAGCCGGCGAGCGTCGCGACGGTGGTAGGGTCGTCGGCTTCGCCGGCAAACACCATGTTGGACGCGCCCGTCGTCAGTTCCGGGCTCTTTTCGAAAAGGCGCGCATAGTGCCCCTGAACCGTCTCCAGAACGCCGATCAGTTTCGAGGAAAACGCCTGCAAATCTGCAAACCCGCAAAAATGCGCGAGCCGCTCAAGTTCTTGCTGGCCCATCGGCAGGCGGTGGGTCTGCTCGTCCGCGACCATCTGAATGCGATGCTCGATCGTGCGTAGGAATTGATAGGCCTCATCGAGCTGCCGGGCGACCACCTCCGTGATCCAGCCCGCGGAGACGAGCCGTGTTAGCGTCTCGCGGGTGTCGGGTGTGCGCAAATCGGGCTGGCGGCCACCTGCAATCAGCTGCTGGGTCTGGACGAAGAACTCGATCTCGCGGATGCCGCCCGGGCCGAGCTTGATGTCGTGACCGGCGACGCCGATGGCGCCAAAGCCCTTGTGCGTATGGATCTGGCGTTTCATCGCCTGAACATCGGCGATGGCTGCGAAATCGAGGTACTTGCGCCAGACGAAGGGGGCCAACTGTTCGAGCAGGGCGTTGCCAGCTTCCAGGTCTCCCGCGCAGGCCCGCGCCTTGATGAGGGCCGCGCGCTCCCAGTTCTGGCCCACCGTCTCGTAGTAGTGGAGCGCTGCATCGGTCGAAAGCGCGATTTGGGTTGCGCCCGCATCGGGGCGCAGCCGCAGATCGGTGCGGAAGACGTAGCCGTCGGCTGTGCGCTCCGACAGCAGGCGGACCAGATCGCGGGTCATGCGCACGAAGAATGCGGCCGGTTCCACGCCGTCGCGCACCCGTGTCAACACGCTATCGTAGAAGATGATGAGGTCGATATCGCTCGAATAGTTGAGTTCGAAGGCGCCATATTTGCCCATGGCAAGCACAAAGTAGCCCGACGCGAGATCGGGCTGCAGCAGGTCGATCGGCTGCCAATCGCCGCTCGCCGAGGCGCGGGAAAACAGGAACCGGACGGACGATTGCACGGCTGCGTCGGCACAATCCGTCAGAGCAGCGGTGACGCGCATGACCGGCCAAACCCGCCCCAGATCGCAGAGCGCCGTCAGCAGGGCGACCTCGAGCTTGAACAGCCGCAACAGGCGCATCGCCTGGACCATGTCGGGCGCATCGAACATCTGGCGGCGCAAGTTGCTGCAGAGGTCGGCCAGGTGTTGTTCGGGTGTAAATTGCAGGATGCGCTGGAGCCGCGCGAGATCGCGGATCACGATGCCCTGCAGATACGGCGAGGCCTCGAAGATCGCGCCCATGACCTGGGCGACAGCCGGGCGTTCCAAATCACGAGCCAGGGACTGATAGTCAGGCTGGGCGTTTGCGCCGGCCTTAAGCTCCGCCATCAGGTCCAAGGTGCGCGGATCGGCCAGCCCCGTAGGGAATGCCTGAATTAGAACGGCCAGCGGGCGCTGTTCGTGCAGCTTTGCCGCGGCAGCTTCGGGGGTTTGGGCCGTCATGACTTGGCCTGCGCACTGCTGGCAGCATTCTGGGGTGTTTCGAGCGGTCGCCAGGTCGCGGCAGGCGTGGCCGCGCGCAAGGGCAGTTCGAGGCGCACACGAAGACCCGGCTGATTATCCTCCAAACTTACGCGGCCGCCATGCAGGCGCGCAACGGCTGCAACGAGGCTAAGGCCCAATCCCGTGCCAGGCTGGGTACGGCTTTCATCGAGCCGCACGAACCGCTTCAAGGCGCGCTCCCGATTTTGCGCGGCGATGCCGGGGCCGTGGTCGGCGACCGATATTTCGAGCGTATCGGGCGTCGACGCGACTTGCACGCTGATGCGCGCGAGACTTGGTGACCCGCTTCCGGCGGGGGCATATTTGATCGCGTTGTCGATCAGGTTTGCGACCGCCTGACCGATCAATTGGCGGTTAGCTTTGATAACGGGGCCGCTGCCTGCCTCGATGTCGAGCGCGAGGCCGGCCTCTTCAGCGACGGGAGCGTAAAGTTCGGCGACATCGCGCACCAGCGCGCCGCAATCGACGGCCTCGACGGATTTATCCAGCGGACCCGCCTCCAGGCGCGCGATTAGCAGCAGGGCGTTGAACGTTTTGATGAGTTCGTCGGCCTCCTCGATCGTCCGTTCCAGCGCGTCGCGATAGGTGGGCTCGCCGCTCCCGTCGCGCAGTGAAGCCTCGACTCTGTTGCGCAGTCGGTTGAGCGGCGTCTTCAAGTCGTGGGCGATATTTTCCGAGACTTCGCGCAGGCCGGCCATCAGCTGCTCGATGCGGTCGAGCATCGCGTTCAGGTTCTGCGCGAGGCCGTCAAGTTCATCGCCGGATCCTTCGAGGGGAACGCGGCGCGAGAAGTCGCCGGCCATGATCTGGCGGCTGGCGACGTTGATCGCTTCGATGCGCTTCAAGACCAAGCGGGAGATGAGGAGCGCGGTCGCGAGACCCGCGAGCGTCAGCAGGCAGAAGCTCAAAATGAACAGCCGCTTCACACCGTCGGCGAAGGCGCGCTGATCCTCAATGTCGCGGCCGATGATCAAGCGTTCGCCGCGGGGCATGGGGATCGACATTGCGACGCCGAGCCGGTCGCGGCTCGTCTGTGTCACCGCCGGACGGTAGCGGAACACGCCGCCAGGCTGGCCGGCCAGAATTTCAGGCGGAGAGCGGCTCAGGTTTCCCGCGAGCTTCTTGCCGGCAGGATCGGCAAGGTAATAGAGGCCTGGACCCTCGGGGCGCGAGCGCGCCGTAACCGCTTCGATAAGGGCATTGGAATTTTCCGACTGGGCCTCGGCGCGCAGCGACCCCGCTTCCGCCGTCAGGGTCGTGATCACCTGGTCCGTCAAGACCCGGTTGGTCTGCCAGAACACCAGCCCGATCAGCAGGCCGGCGATCACAAGAAAGATGGCGGCGGTTCCGGTTGCAAGCCGGAACGCCGTGGTCGAAGCCATGGCCCTGAGACGATTAAACAGCTCCGTCACGGATCATGTACCCCGCGCCGCGCACGGTATGGAGCAGCGGCTTGTCGAAGGACTTATCGATCTTGGCGCGCAGCCGCGAGACGTGCACGTCGATGACGTTAGTCTGGGGATCGAAGTGATAGTCCCAGACATGCTCCAACAGCATGGTGCGGGTGACCACTTGGCCCGCGTTCTTCATGAGGTATTCGAGCAGGCGGTATTCGCGCGGCTGGAGCGGGATCGCGTCGCCCCCGCGCGTCACCCTGTGGGACAGGCGGTCAAGCACAAGATCGCCGACCGAGTAGCGCGTCTCCTGTTCCTCAGGCACGGCGCGGCGCGCCAAGGCTTCGATGCGGGCGAGCAGCTCGCTGTAGGCGTAGGGCTTGGTCAAGTAGTCGTCACCGCCGGCACGCAGACCCTTGACACGGTCGTCGACATCGCCGAGCGCGGACAGCACAAGAACGGGTGTTCGCACCCCGTCGGCGCGCAGGGTCTTGATGACGGAAAGGCCATCGAGCTTGGGCAGCATACGATCGACGATGAGAACGTCGTGCTGGCCATTCTGGGCCAGTTCGAGCCCGGTTTCGCCATCGCCAGCAACGTCTGCCGCATGGCCACTTTCCTTGAGGGACTTCAAGAGAAACTGCGCGGTTTCCCGGTCGTCCTCGATTACCAGCACTCTCATCGCAGCATTCTCATCGACGACCTTCTCCCAAAAGGGAGCCCAAAAACAAAAAAAGAGCGGCCGCAGCCCCTAAGGACCGCGGCCGCTCTAGTTATGCTTGCACGCGTGACAGATGTCAGCCCTTCAATTGAACCGGTACGAAACGCTTCTGATCGGCCGACTTCACGTGGAGAAGGACTGCCTTACGCTTTAGGCTCTGGGCTTTTTGAACACCGGCTGCAACTTCTTCAGGTGTCGAAACCGTCTCGCCGCCGACTGCCAGAATCACATCGCCGGATTTCAGACCTTTGGCAGCAGCGTCCGAGCCAGGCGCAACTTCCGCGATCACGACGCCTTCCTTGTTGCCAGCGCGGGCGGGCAGCAGGGTGAGGCCGAGCTGTTCAAGCTCGATGTTGGAAGACGACGGCTTTACCTGTTCGGGCTTCGAAGGATCTTCCTTGCCACCAGGGAACGTGCCGAGCTTCACCTTGACGACCTGTTCGGCGTTGTTGCGCCAGACCTTGACGTCGACGCTGGTGTTCGGCTGCAATTCGGCGATCTTGCGGGCGAGATCGCGGCTATCAGCGATCCGGTCGGAGTTGATCTGCATGATTGCGTCCTGGGCCTTCAGACCGGAGCCTGCCGCAGGGCCGTTTGAGGTGACTTCCGTCACCAACGCGCCGCGCGGTTCAGCCAGTCCTAGGCTTGCGGCCGTGTCTTCGTCGATGTTTTGGATCTTGACACCGAGCCAGCCGCGGCTGACGGAGCCCGACTTCTTCAACTGCTCGACGACTTCGGTGGCAGTCTTGGCTGGGATGGCGAACGCAATGCCGACGTTGCCACCGGAGGGTGAGAAGATCGCCGTGTTCACGCCGATGACGTCGCCGTCGAGGTTAAAGGTCGGGCCGCCCGAGTTGCCGCGGTTCACGGCAGCATCGATCTGGAGGAAATCGTAGGGACCCGAGCCGATGTCACGGCCGAACGCCGAGATGATGCCCGCGGTGACGGTACCGCCGAGGCCGAACGGATTGCCGACCGCCAGCACCCAGTCGCCGACGCGGCCCTGGCTGCCTGCAAACTTCACGAACGGGAACGGTTTGTCGTTCTTGGTCTTGATCTTGAGCAGGCCAAGATCTGTGCGCGGATCGGTGCCGATCAGTTCGGCTTCATACTTCTCTTTTTCGTCGAAGCTCACCGTGATCTTGGTCGCGTTTTCCACGACGTGGTTATTGGTGACGACATAGCCGTCGGGCGAAATGACGAAGCCCGAACCTTGCGCCAAGGTCGGACGTTCTTCGGGCTCGGGGCCGCCGCCACCGCGCGGGAAGTTCTTGAAGAAATCGTTCAGCGGATGATCAGGGGGGAGATCGGGAATGCCGGGTGCGCCGCCGGGGGCGCCCTTGGGTCCCTTGCCGCCTTTGCGCAGTTCGGCGACCTTTGCGCCCTCGCCATTGGTGACCGAGATCGAGACGACGGACGGTTTCACGCGTTCGACGATGTCGGCGAACGACAGCGGCGCGCGACCCATCGGGGTCTGGATGGTGGCGTCCGGCTGCTTCAACTGTGCGAAACTCGGCGCCAAGGGGAACGCGAGAGCCGACGCTGCCACGGCTGCGAGCAGCAGCGAGCGTTGCAGCGAGAACGTTGTCGTGACAGGCATGGGTTTGGTCTCCGGGCGGCCTGAGAGGGACGGATCTTCGTCGCCCTCAGCAATAGCTCGCCACGGATTACGGCTGCCTTTCGACCGGCTTAACAGTTGGTAATACTCAGCCCTAGCGGTCCAGTTTCAACAAGGAACGGAGCTTTTCTTCTTCGGCCTTGGTCAATTTTTCGGCCTGTGCTCCAGCGCCACGGGTGGCCGGCTTGCCGATGGAGCGCACTAGGACATAGCTCAGACCTACGAGACAAAGCAGCGGGGTCAGCCAAAGCAGCAGCGTATGGCTGTTGAGCGGCGGCTTCAGCAGCACGAAGTCGCCGTACCGGGCCACGATATAATCGATGACCGCGCGGTCGCTTTCACCGGCTTTGAGGCGCTCGCGGACGAGAACCCGCAAGTCCTTCGCCAACGGCGCGTTGCTGTCGTCGATCGACTGGTTCTGGCAAACGAGACAGCGCAATTCGGCTGAGATGGTGCGTGCGCGGGTTTCGAGGGCTGCGTCGGGCAGTATTTCGCCGGGTTCCACGGCGCGGGCATCAAAGGCGAAGCCCAGGCCGAGGATCGAGGCGAGAAGGAGCGTGACGAACCGCATAGAGTTACTCCGCTGCAGCAGTTGCAGCTTTACCGCTGGCGCGAGACGGAGCGCCGACGCGCAACCGCCGGTCGGAGAGGGAGACCGCGCCCCCCAGGAACATAAGCACGGCGCCGAGCCAGATGAAGCGGACGAACGGGTGGAAATAGAGGCGCACCGAGAAGCCGCCGTCGGGCTGGGGGTCGCCGAGCACGGTGTAGAGGTCGCCGCGCCAGGAGGCGTGAATGCCGGCTTCGGTGGTGGGCTGGGGCGGGCTGTCGTAGAGGCGTTTCGACGGGAACAGCGTCGTCACTGCGGCGCCGTCACGGGTGACGATGAATTCGCCCGACTGCTCGACGTAGTTGGGCCCCTTCGCCCTGGAAATGCCCTTGAACGCCAATGTGTAGCCGGCGATCTCGGTCTTTTCGCCGGGCTTCAGCACCAGAATGTTTTCGTTGAGATAGGCGCTCGTCGCCACGACGCCGACGGTCATCAGACCCACGCCGAAATGGGCGAGCGTGGTGCCCAGCGCGGACCGGGGCAAGTTGACCAGCCGGCGGAGGCTCTCCTCGCGGGAGGCGCGGCCGAGCTTGATGCGGGCTGCGAGTTCTGAAATCGTGCCGGCCATGACCCACACGCCAATGGCGAGGCCGAAGGGAGCGAGCCAGATGCCTTTTTGACCATAGGCAAACGCGACGACCAGCGTAGCGGCCGCAAGAACTCCCGCAACTTTCAGTAGCTGTGCGGCGGTAGCGATGTCGCCTCGCTTCCAGGCGAGCAGCGGCCCGAATGGCAGCGCGATCAGCAAAGGAGCCATAAGCGGCAGGAACGTCAGATTGAAGAACGGCGCGCCGACGGAGATCTTTTCGCCGGTGACCGCTTCCAGCGCCAACGGATACAGCGTGCCGATCAGCACTGTCGCGCATGCGGTCGAGAGCAGAATGTTGTTGAGCACGAGCCCGCCTTCGCGGGAGATAGGTGCGAAAGCGCCGCCCTGGCGTAGATCGGCGGCGCGCAGGGCGAAGAGGGCCAGTCCGCCGCCGGTGAACATGACCATGATCGAGAGCACGAAGATGCCGCGTTCTGGATCGACGGCGAAGGCGTGGACCGACGATAGCACGCCCGATCGCACCAGGAAGGTGCCCATCAGCGAGAGCGAGAAGGTCAGGATCGCCAGCAGAATGGTCCAGAGCTTCAGGCTCTCGCGTTTTTCCATGACGAGGGCCGAATGGAGCAGGGCCGTGCCTGCCAACCAGGGCATGAAGGATGCGTTTTCGACCGGGTCCCAGAACCACCAACCACCCCAGCCCAATTCATAATAGGCCCACCAGGACCCCATCGCTATGCCGATGGTGAGGCACATCCAGGCGGCCAGCGTCCACGGGCGGACCCAGCGCGCCCAGGCGGCGTTGGTCCGGCCTTCAATGAGGGCTGCAATGGCGAACGAGAACGCCATCGAGAAGCCGACGTAGCCCGCGTAAAGGAACGGGGGATGGAAGGCCAAGGCGGGGTCTTGCAGGATCGGGTTAAGGCCGCGGCCATCGGAGGGCGGATTTGCCAGCCGCAGGAACGGGTTTGAAGTCAGAATGATGAAGCTGCAGAAAGCGACGGCGATGGAGGCCTGAACGGCAAGGACGCGCGCTTTGAGGCTAGGTGGCAGATTGGCGCCAAAGGCGGCGACGGCTGCACCAAAGAGGGCAAGGATGAGGACCCAAAGCAACATGGAGCCTTCATGATTGCCCCACACGCCGGAGATTTTATAAATCAGCGGTTTGGTCGAGTGCGAATTCTGGGCAACATTCAAGACCGAGAAATCGGACACCACATAAGCGTGCACAAGCGAGAGGAACGCGATCGCGATCAGGCCAAATTGCGCCAAGGCCGCCGTGGTGGCGGTGGCCATCAAGCGGCGGTTCGCGATGCTCGCACCGTAAGCGGGCACCAGCATCTGAAAGACCGCCACGGCGAGTGCCAGAATGAGGGCGAAGTGGCCAAGTTCGATGATCACGTGCGGCTCCGTATGGTTGCCTTAGGTCCTACGGCCAAACCCTGCGTCAGGATCGGCGCGGACCGGGATGGCGTCAATAGGCACTGCCTGTCGACGGTGCGGCTGCTGCGGGCACTGCGGGCTTATGTTCCGCGCTCGGGCCAAGTTTCACGCCCCGGTCCTTCAGGCCCTTGGCCACGTCGGGCGGCATGTAATTCTCGTCGTGCTTCGCCAGCACGGTATCGGCCACGAACACGCCCTTGGGATCGAGAACGCCTTCGGTAACGACACCCTGCCCTTCGCGGAACAAGTCAGGCAGCACGCCCTGGTAGGTGACGGTCTGGTTTTTGAGGGTGTCGGTCACGGCGAATTCGATCTTGGTGCCCTCGCCCCGCTTGACGCTGCCTTTTTCAACCAGACCGCCCAAGCGGAACCGCTGGCCGGACTTGACCTTCTGCTCGGCGATGTCGCTAGGCGTACGGAAGTAGGTGATCTTGTCGTTCAACGCGTACAGCACCAGCGTCGTGGAGAGCGCCAGCACGAAGAGGCAAGTTCCGATGAGGAGAGTGCGGCGCTGTTTCCGGGTCATGGTGGGTTCCGATCCGTTACGAGGTCAGGCCGAGGCTTTTGGCAAGCGCGTCCAATTCGGTCATGGCAGTTGCGTCGCTCGTCAAAGCCTCACGGGCTTGTTTCAGCGTTGTAGCAGCTTCAGCCGTTTTGCCGAGCGCTTGATGTCCGGTGACAATCCGCGACCATGCGGCCACGTCCATCGGGTTGCGGGCAACGGCATCGGTCGCCTTGGCGATCATGCGACCGATCATGAGGTTTCTCATTTCCGGGGCCAGCTTCTGGGCCGCGGCGACAAACTCGGCGGGGCTTGGGCCCTTGCCTGGGTCTGCGCCGGTTGCAGACGAGAGCACGGGCGGCGACATGCCGGGAGCCGTTGGAGGTTGAGCGGGGGAGGAGCCCGTTTTCGTGGTGACGGCAGTCAAGCGCTCTTCGACGGACTTGCGCCAAGCGGCATCCGCGGGGGCTGCCGCCAATAGCTTGGCGTAAATTGCCGAAGCAGCATCAGGGCGGCCGTTCTGCTCTTCATAGACACCGAGCCAAAATTCGGCCTCGACACGGTTTGGTTCCAAGGCGAGCAGGCGTGAAAACGCCTTGTAGGCCGGCTCGTCTACGATGCCATTGCCGAGCACGAGATGAGCCTTGGCCAGCCCCGCCAATCGGTCGGGTGTTTCGCCGACCAGGGCGATCGCCCGAGCGAAGGCGTCGGCCGATTCGGCGGCACGGCCTTGGGTGAGATAGACGGGTGCGATGACAGCCCAGCCTTGGCCGTCATCGGGCATTTCGCGAAGGCGCGCTTCGACCTTGGCAATCATATCGGCCGGCACGGCGGGATTGAGGGGCGCGGCGAGCCGATCAGCCAACGGCCGGCCGGGCAGCGAGGGCGATCCGACGGCAAGATAAAGCGCGATGCTGAGCAGCGGAACCGCGGCTGCAGCAGCCAGCAGAAACCGGTCGGCGTTGGGTCTGCCGGCTTTTGCGGAGGCTTTGAGTTTGGTTGCGGCCGCAGATTGCTTCAACATACGGCGCGCGATTTCTGTGCGTGCCTGCGCCGCCTGTTCCACATCGATGATACCGCTTGCGGTTTCGGTCTCGAGTTCGGTCAATTGATCGCGGTAAACCGCGAAATCGGGGTTATGTTCCCCGTCCGGCGACGACGCGGGCGCGCGCATCAGCAGGGTCGCGACCGCAGCGGCGAGCAGGGCAAAGGAGATCCAAAGCAACATGGGCCAATCCATCGGTGCTGCCGGTGGGACAGCAAGGGGATGGCATAAGATCACCCGGCGGCCTTGGCAAGGCGGCACCTTGGCGGGCGTCCACCAGAAACCCATGGGATATTTGTCGCGGCCACAGGCGGGGGAGGCAGAACGCAAAAAAACGGCGGCGCCCCCTGCCGGGAGCGCCGCCGTTTGAATTAGGGCAGAGTTGTGTATCGTATCAGGCGACGTTGCGCCAGGTGCCGTCGTTGTTGCGGCAGGCGGTGCCGCGCATCGTCTGCGGACGGCCGTCGATATAAATCGTGTGGGTGTAGTCACGGCAGTCATCAGGACCCCGGCGATAAGGTTTGCTCGGGACGACCTCGCCGTAGCGGCCATTATCGGGGTTGCGCCAGGGCGTCGAAATGCCGGACTGCCCACGCTCAAGAGCTGCTAATTCGGCCTGCTGAGCGAGCATGCGGTCCTGCTGGTCCATCGACTTACCGATTTCGCTGCCGACGATGCCGCCGACAACTGCGCCCGCGACGGTCGCGAGCACTTTGCCAGAGCCTTTACCAAACTGGTTGCCGATGACACCACCGGCGACGGCGCCAACCAGCGTGCCTGAGTCCTGCTTCGCGTTCGGCCCACTACAGGCGCTGAGCGCGAGAGCCCCCGTGAGAAGACCCACTACAAGTGAGCGCTGAAGGCGCATCCGTAAACCTCGTCTCAAAGTTGATCCGTCCCGTCGTTTGCCCGCGGCCAGCATGGGCTGGACACGGAACGATCCTTGGATCGCATCCATGTGCAGCGATTCAGGCGGAAATTCGACCCGGCCTGTGACGATATCGGGAAATTCCCTACGTGAATCAAGCCAAAGGTAATTCGAGCCGGACAAGTAGACCGCCATGGGGGGAGGCATCGAGCGTCATTGCGCCGCGGTAGGAAGTGGCGAAATCGGCGACGATGGACAGACCAAGCCCGGTTCCGGGCGTGGATTCATCTATACGCTGGCCACGTTTGCCAATGCGGCTGCGCTGATCGGCGCTCAGGCCCTTGCCGTTATCCTCGACGGTCAACGCGAACATCTTGGGTGCCGCGCCGGCGGGTTGCGAGAGGTCTTCAACGGTGAGAAACACTTCGCCGTGCGACCATTTGCAGGCGTTGTCGAGGAGGTTGCCCAGCATCTCCTCAAGGTCGTGTTTTTCGCCCTGGAAGCGTAACGCCTGCGGGCACTCGAGTTTGATGCTGACGCCCTTGTCGCGGTTGATGCGTTCGAGAGTTCGCACGAGGCTTTCGGCGACGGGTTGTACGGGCGTCGCGCGACCTATCACATTGGCGCGCGCCGCCAGGCGGGCGCGGTCCAGATAGTTGCTGACTTGATCGCGCATGATCGCCGCCTGTTCGGCAACCTTGGAGGCGAATTCAGATTTGTGATCATGCGCTTCATTGACGATAACGGCGAGCGGTGTCTTCAGAGCGTGGGCGAGGTTACCGACCTGGGTGCGCGCGCGTTCGATGATGTCCTGATTGGACTTAAGAAGCGCGTTGAGTTCGATCTGCAGCGGTTCGATTTCGGCCGGAAGGTCCCCCTCGAGGTCTTTGGCGTCGCCGGAGCGAACGGCAGCCAAGCCCTGTTCGATACGGCGCAAGGGCGCCAATCCGAACCGGATCTGCACCAGCGTCACAGCGAGCAGCCCCAGCCCCACCAAGGCAAGAGCGATAATCAGGCGGGACCGGAAGTGGTTGTTGAGTTCTTCGATCCAATCGTGCGGACCGGCAACGATGATCGAATAGTGGGGGGTATCGGCTGCGTAGTTGACCGAGTTCACGACCTCGACGATCCGGATCGGCTGCCCATTCGGGCCCGTGGTGTTCATCCAGCGTTTGCCGGTTTTGTCGGCGGGAAATCTGAGCTCATAGGGAGATGGGAGCTGGCCGGTTGCAAGCGACGGTGAAACAATGCGCCGCGCGGTGGGGACATCGAGCGGCTTGATCTGCCAGTAGAAACCCGAATTGGGAACTTCAAACAACGGCTCGTAGCGATTGAGGGGGACGTCAGGTTCGTTGCCTTCTGTCGCCAGCGCGTCGACGACGATGCCGTCCACCAGCTTGATCAGGTTGTTGTCGAAGCCCACCTGCACGTCGTCGCGATAGAGGGTGAAGATCAGCCAGCCAGCGAGCGGCAGGACGAGGAGCGTCCAGGCCACGGACGTCGCAAACAGACGAAAAGCGAGAGAATTAAGCTTCATCCGGGGTATCGCTCATGCGATAGCCAAGCCCGCGGACGGTCTGAATAATATCAACCGGGATCTTCTTACGCAGGCGGCCGATGAAGACTTCGATGGTGTTGCTGTCGCGATCGAAATCTTGGTCGTAGAGGTGCTCGACGAGCTCGGTGCGGGAGACGACGCGGCCATTGTGGTGCATGAGATAGGCAAGCAATCGGTATTCGTGCGAGGTCAGCTTGATCAGTTGACCTTCGCACGTGACTCGCGCCGATTTGGTGTCGAGGCGTACAGGCCCACATTCGATTTCCGACTTGGCGTGGCCGGAGGCGCGGCGCACCTGTGCGCGAATGCGGGCGAGCAGCTCTTCCATGTGGAAGGGCTTGGCCAGATAGTCGTCGGCGCCCGCGTCCATGCCGGCCACCTTGTCGCTCCAGCGATCGCGCGCGGTGAGAATGATCACCGGCATCTTGCGCTCGGAGCGGCGCCATTGTTCGAGGATCGAGATGCCGTCCATCTTGGGCAGGCCGATATCGAGGACGACGATATCGTAAGGTTCGGTATCGCCGAGGTAGTAGCCTTCTTCTCCGTCGGACGCGCTATCGACCGCATAGCCGGCGTCGCTCAGCGCGGCGACGAGCTGGCGGTTGAGATCTTTATCATCCTCGACGACAAGGACGCGCACGAGAGGCCTCTTTCTTGACTTCTATCAATGTCTACGACGATAGGAGCTTTTCCGCGGGGATGGCAACCGCTCCAATCTAAAAAGGGTGTTTGGCATCGACGACGATGGATTTGAGCCGTCCATCGGAATCGCGAATCGTCAGCCGGTAGACGTGGCCCTTTTCGCTCTCGCAGAGCGCCGACCGAACGATCTCGCCGCCAAATTTGACCGGAGCAAGCTTGGTTAACTGGTCGAGGGTGACTAACTCTTCGGACTTTACGACGGCGGCGGCAGCCGACCAATCGGTAAAGCAAGTGCTGGATTGCGCATAACTCGCATCCAACGCCCGAGTCGAAACCAGGAAGACAATAAGGTAGCGCATGTCTGTCCTGGCCCCACACAGCATTCCGGTATTGACAGGTTCGCGCAACGCTCGGCTGCGCCAAATCGGAAACACAAATTTTTCACGGTTTGCTCAATCGATCCGACAGTACGCCGAGCGTCTGAACCGGCGATGAATAAATTACACCTTGAGGGTCACGAGCCGCTGCTGCAAGGGCTGGGTGGCGCGCACGCGGCCATAGATCGCCATCAGCGTGCCAGCAAGGCCGGTAGCAGCTTGAATGACCGAGCCGATCTGATCGGCCACGGCGTGGACGGTTGTGGGGGTGACATCGACGCCGATCGCGGGGCTGAGGGCTGGCAGGACGGCAGCAAGCCCCGTGATGACTGCACCCCAGATCGTCATCGATTGGCCCCACCATTTGGGATCGGCAGCGGTTTGTTGATCGGTGGTCATGGTAGTTCCTTTGGTTGCGAGAAGCGGAATGAGGGATTTCGAGCGCGCGAGGGTTGTATCGACGCGAGCGAGCCAGCCGCGGCCGTAGCGGGGGAATGCCGCCAGGGCGCGGTAACGGCGGCGGCGGAGGGAGGCGTAGGATTCGAGGCAGTCGGAGGGAAGAGCCTGGGCAGCGGCTGCTGCGGTTTCGCCTCCCAACTCGCCATCAATTGTAACGCCCAGCGCGGTCTGGAGCATGCGAATCGACGTTCCGACGCCCATGTTGACGGCCGTATCGAAGTGAAAGAATGCGAGCGGGGCCGGCAGGCTTTCGCAACCCGCCGGCTGCCAATAGCTAGTCTGGTAAATGGTGTGTACTTCGGCCGGCGGGATGTGTTTGAGAGCTTCAATGAGGTTTGCACGTGTACCGGCCTCCACGGCTGACTGGCGGAAGCGTGCATAGTCGGCAAGGGTGACGCCGCAGTTAGTCGGGCCGCCAGGATCGGCCGGATCGTCGGTGTAACCCCCTTCCATTTCCAGGACGTGGGCGAGGGCTGCGGAGAACAGCACGAATGTCCCGCGAGGAGAGCTTGCAGGCAGTGCATCGCTCACATCCTGCTGCCGCGCCTCACCCTTTGGTCGTCCCTCACCCCTGCGATCGTCACTTAGGGGAACTGAGGAAGGAAGGTGTGGCCAGCGCACGGCTAGCACGCGGGATTTGGCGAAGGGGGCGACGGTGACGCCATTGGACTGATTGCCGCCCAGCAACATGAAGTTGTCAGCCGTTTCACCAACGAGAAAGCCGACATGCCCGGCCGCAGGATCGGGATCGCGGGATAGGACGACGACCCCGCCGGCGCGGAACGGAAGCTGGCCCGGAGCGGGTGCGGCAAGCGCATCACCCCAATCGAGGTACGACCGGGCGAGGAGGGAGCGGGTCGATCGTTGGTCTGCGCGTTCAAGACAGGCCGAAACGAACGCTGCGCACCAAGCCACCTCATCACTCGCGATCTCGGGATGGCCCGCATCGGTAAACAGATCGCGAATGCGGGGATTGGCGGAATTGCCCGCGATTTCGTGTTGGCCAAGCTCAGCCCACGCAGGGGCAAGCCAAGGCGGCTGCGTGAAGGGTTCGTACATCGGTTTGCTGCCTTGTCGGGATCAGGCTGATACGGTCGTTGCTGCGCCACGGCCATAGGTGCCGGAGACCTGCGCGAGCCGGACGGTTACGGCGGGAAGCAGCGCACCGAAGTCGGCCAGCTGGTCCGCGGCGGAATAGGTTGCAGTGGGGCTGGTCGCCACGAGGGTTCGCAAGACGTTTGCGCCGGACAGAACGTCGAGTTCGTAGCGCTCGGCTTCTTCGCTCAGGGCCACGTCGGCCTGATCCCAACTGTCGCCGCCGATCCGGGTTCGCCTGATCCAGGTCAGGGTGAGATCGCCGCTGGATGAGCGCTGGCTCTTGACGCGAACCGGAGAGAGAGGACGAAGTCCAGTAGCCCCGAAGGTGTGCGTGATTGCGCCGTAGGTGATATCTCCGATTCCCCGCGATGACGGGCCATAGCGCCAATTGAGAGGAAGCCGCGTTTCGGACGCTGCAAGACCGATGGGCGCGAGTGCAGAATTCAGTAGTACGAAGGTGCTGCCGGCGGGGATGGCCGTTGTGAGCGCGCCATCGGTGCCGGCTTGACCGCGCAAAAAGCCAGAGAGGTCATACGTCAAGGGTGCGACGAGTTTTGCGGTCGTGAACTGCACGACTTCCCATTCGCCGCCCGGGAGCCGAATGGCAGCGGCGTTCGCGCCTGCGAGCACCTGCATTAGAGAGGCCGATGTGAGGCTGCCGAAGCCGAGGCTCACTCGCAAAACATTGGCGTGGTCCCAACGGCCTCGCGGGCCGCCGGGAAAATCCGTCTGGGTTGCGCCCAGCGTTGCCGCCGTGGGCACGATTGTCTTCAAGCGGTAGCCGCTCAGCTCTGGTGATGCATAGATCGCGATGCCGCCGGGCCACGGCTGTTGAAGAGCGGCGACGTAGCCATTGGCCGGGTCCTCGTCTCCGCGCAGGAGCGGCAGGTCGAGGAAGGTGACCGCAGGCTGGCCTGCAAGCGGCGGGTCGGCTGGCGGACCAGAGCGAACGGGCGAGGGGGTCGCGCCATAGACCTGCGGATCGATGCTACGGGCCTGCATGTCGCGGACGCCGTGCTCACCAACCTCGGTCAGCCGGAACAGCCGATCGTCGGAGCCGATGTGGAGGTTTATGGTATCGCCCGGTTCCAAGGCCAAGGCAGATGGTGGAAGCTTGAAGGCTGCGCGCTCGCGCGTGGACCACGCCTCGAAGAGCCAGCTCTCGGTCAACGAGGTCGCCTGATCGGCGTCCATGACGATGGCGAGATCTGCCTGCGAAATTCGGCCCGACGCGCCGCTCAAGCGGCGGCTCTCGGCGACGGCCTGCCGGTAATCGGTGCTGGCAGAGAGATAGCGGACCTTGGCTGCGGCCGGCAGTTCGGTTTCTTGGGCGCGCGTGAGCGTAAGGAGCGCCTGGTCTGGCTTGGTCTCGACCAGTTGGTCGGGACCATAGGCTGCAACGGGCGGGGCAAGCCCCCGCTGCCGGAAGCTCAGGAGGCCGCCGCTCTCGACGATGTCGATGAAGAAAGCGAGTTCGAAGGCGTTGAGGGCTTCGCGGGCCGACATGACACGGTCGATCGCATAGCCGGTGACCGTACCCGCCACGCCGGACGTGTCGAATTTCGAAAATCCATAATCATCGAGAAGGGCCGCGAGGGTTTCCGACACCGGCGCGCCGGCGAGGCGCCCGTTCAACCAATGGCCGAGCCGCCAATTGCCGCCATCCCCCCAGAGTGCCGTATCGTTGGGGAACGCAGGGAAGGGCCGGGCATCCCAGGCGTAGACGTGGATGCGGTCGAGGGCAACCATCGGCAACCCAGTAAGCGTGGAGACGGGATTTGCGCCTTGGATATAGCCGGGAGCCGCTGGATCGAAGGCTTCGATGATGGCGCGCAGATAGCGGCGCTGGATGAGATCGTCGCGGGTACCGCGGGAATAGTAGGGCAGCGCGTTTTCGGCACTCTTGGGGTCGACGAAGACGTTGGGCTGGTTGGCGGCTTTGTCGACGGCCCCGCAGCCGACCTCCATCAGCCAGAACGGTTTGGATTGGGGCACCCAGGCGGTGGAGATTGCGCTTTCGACGCCGCCAACACGGTTGTAATGCCGATTGAGCCACCAGGACTTGATATCCTTGTAGCGGTACACCCATGGCTTACCGATCCCGTCGGTAATGGGCGTGCGGCTCTGGACTTCGCGGTCTGCAGCGCTCGCATAGTACCAGTCGAACCCTTCGCCCCCGGTGACGTTGTTCTTCAGGTAATTGAGGTCATAAATCTGGTGCGTACCGGCTGCGGCATCGAGATGGGATTGGCCTTCGCGCCAGTCCGCGAGTGGCCAATAAAGGTCCATGCCGATCGCATCGATGTTGGGGGAGGCCCACAGCGGATCGAGATGGAAGGTTACGTCGCCCGAGCCATCGGCCGGCTGGTGGCCGAAGTACTCGGACCAGTCGGCGGCGTAAGTGACTTTCGTCGCCGGGCCCAGAACGGATTTCACGTCGGCGGCGAGAGCTACGAGCGCGGCCACGAACGGATAGGTATTGCCGGCTGCGCGGACGGTCGAAAGGCCGCGCAGTTCGGTGCCGATGACGAACGCGTCGACGCCACCCGCCGCAAGCGCCAGCATGGCCTGATGCAGGACCATCCGGCGGTAGGTCCATTCGGCCGGGCCCGTGTACATTACGGTATCGCCTGAGAGCGCGAAATGAGAAGGCGCTGCCGTACCAACAAAGGCTGCGATATCGGTTGCGGCGACGGCGGACTTGTCGGGGCTGCCAGAAAGCCCAGGGGCTGGCGAAACCGTGATGCGTCCGCGCCAGGGGTAAGCGGGCTGGACGGTTCCGCCGTAAGGATTGGGCAGCACATTGCCGGCCGCGATGTCCATCAAGATGAAGGGCGTGAGCGTGACGGAATGGCCGCGGGTCTTCAGGTCGCGGATGGCGGCAATCACGCTTGCATCCGATGGCGTTCCGCCGTAAGCGGGGCAGCCGTCCCGCTGAGACACGGCATAGGCGGACGCCCGCGCTACCCCGGCCACACTCCAAATGTCGGGGCTGGTCTGTTTGTCCGTGCGTTCGACGCCGGGGAGGATTTGGCAGACGGTAGCGCGCAGATCGGTGCCAAACCAGGAAACAACGAGGGACACAGATTTTGCGTTCGGCAGGCTCGCGGCAAGCTGGTCCATGGAGACTGCCCAATCGGTGCCGCCTTGCCGGGTGTGGACGTTCTCGGACGTGCTGGCGCCGTAGCCGGTGGTCAGGGTGACAGGGCTCGGCGCGTAAACAAATTCGCCCGATCCCGGGATGAGAACCACGCCGCGGACTGCATCCGTGAACGGCTCGATTGAGCGGTAGATCTCGAACGACATTTGAGGGAGACGGTTGCCGTGGACCGCGAGCGGCATGCGCTCGAAAACGATGTAGGCGGTGTCGCGGAAGGCCGGGGTGTTGCCCGCGCCTTCATGGGCCTGGATCAGACTGTCGGGGGCTTGATTGGAAGACCCTGTGTAAATGCGATAGGTGATCTGGGAGAGGTCGACTTCCTTGCCGTTGGCCCAGACGCGCCCCAGGCCGCTGATTTCGCCCTCGGCCAGACCGACCGCGAAGTTACCATAGTAATTGTAGGTCGTGCGGCTGGCAATATTGCCGCTCGATGAACTCTTGCCGCCGCCGCTCGCTTCCTGCGTGACCGCTTCCTCCTCGAAGTCAGTCGCCCAAATGACCTGGCCGCCGGTGCGAACACGGCCGTACACGCGGGGGATGGTCGCGCCCTCGGTGGAGGCGGTGACGTGGAGATCGGAAAGCCGCGGACCCTGGACACTGCGGGCACTGCCCGACGCGCCAAACAGGGCCTGGTCGATGAACGAGCCGGCGAGCGCACCGACTTGGGTGCCGATGGCGGCGCCGGTCAAAGTCGCGCCGAGGACGGCAATACCAGTGGGCAGCAGTGCGCCACCGACGGCAGCGCCGACGGCGGCAAGGGCGAGAGTGGCCATGAGGACCTTTTGGCTGGTTGCTTCGCAAGTGGGCTATCGCCCGCACCCATCCAGGGGACCGATCTCCCCCGGCCCCCCTCCCTTTTTGGGTCAAAAAAAGAAGGGAGTTTGAGGGGGTCACCCCTCAAACGGGGTGCGGGGTGGTAACCCCGCTCGCGGAGCGACTGGAAACGCAAAGGCGGCGGCGAGGCGGCGGCGCCACCAGGGAGAGAAGGCGACCTCGGCGGTCGGCGCGCCTTCGATGGCGTGGATCATCGTTGAAGGGGTGGCGAGGATAGCTGCGTGCTTGGCGATGAACCCTTCACGCACGCGAAAGATCAGAACGTGGCCGGGCTTTATTTGGGTGAGCAGGACCGGCGTCAGGTGGCGGGCAGCGGCATCAAGCATGGTTTCGCAGACGGAGGATTCTGCCCAGTCGCGCGAGTAGGGCGGCGGGGTTTCGGGAAAGGCCCCAGTCGCCTCCCAGAAGACGCCGCGCACAAGACCTAAGCAATCGCAGCCGACACCTTGGAGCGACGCCTGATGATGATAGGGCGTGCCTATCCAACCGCGGGCCAAGTGTACGATCGATGGAGTTTCAGATACGGGGGGCACTTTTTTTCCGCCAGTCTGCATTTTTCTATTGCTCGAATGTTCCTTTTATGTTCTGGTCTTCTGACTACAGAACATCCAAGGAGGGCAGGGGATGAGCGCTTTGTACGCGATAATCTACGCGGGACGGTCAGGAGACGGACAGGGAGCAATCTTCGTCGGCAGGGGACAGATCCTCGGCTATGATTTCGGCAGCGGGCGCTATGCAGGGACCTACCATGAGCAGGACGGACGCCTCAAAGGCACGGTCGCCCTCTCATTTCCTGCGGGGGGCACCTTGGTGACAGGCCAACGCGTACCACCGAACGCCATGTTTACAGTGGCGATCGATTGGCCTTCCGACTTCGGAAACGGAACTGTCCAACACGTGATCATCGATGGGCAAGCGGTGGGTGTGGTTTTCGATAAAATTGGCGGCGTCGCGTAATTGTGGTGCCGCTATCGACTGGTCGGGCCTGAGATGATGAAGTCGTTGCCCGGAATGTGAGGGAAGCCCCGGTGATTGATCGTGTTGGCGAATTTCGCCGCACAGGTCGACAGGGTTTTGTCGCAGCCAGCGGTAACGGTAAATGTTTGGCCTGCGGCCAGGGGGAGGCGGGCCGGAGACCAAAGTTCGAAGGCTATAACGCCTGTCGCGGCGGATACGGCATGGGCTTTGACTTCAATCGCCTGGCCATTGGCTGCGCCCGACGTGAAGGTGAGGAGTCCGCGCGTGAACCAGCCATCCAGATAGGCGCTCAGACCGGAGGCCGTGAAACCACGCGCACTGGTGATGGTGGCGATCGAGCCGTGCCCCGCATAGACGGGCGCCGTACGGTCGATGCCACAGCGGGCGTCACCGAGGTCTGCATCGCAGGTGAATTGGTATAGGCGGCCCTTGGGCTGCTGGAGATAGTGGGCAAGGCCGCGGACTTCGGCGGCAAACGCGATGCCGGAGCGGCGGACTTCACCCAGGCTGCCTGCGCGCATCAGCACGCGTTGCGCCGGATCGGCCCAGTTGACGCGGAAGAGTTCGACGGCGGCGTCGTCGTAGTAGCCGCTAGCAAGATCGGCTTCGACCAGATGGTCCGACGAAAGGGCGCTCGTGACTTCCAGGTTGTCGACGTTGAGGCCGATCGTGTCCTTGACCTCGCTCGCCGTGAAGCCGGTGGCCGCTTCGAAGATGGTAGCGTCGAAAGTAACGGGGCGATCATGGTCGGTGAAGCCCTGGCGGGCGCCATCGCGCCGTGTCAGACGCCAGCACCAACAAAGCGAGGTCGCGCCAGTTGCAATATGAGCGGCGAGGGCGGGCGGAAGAGTTTTCATGGAGACCTCGACAGTGAATTGACCATCAAATTGTCATCCTCGGGCCACGCCCCAGGGTGACACCAAATCTGGTGTTTAAAGGCCCGTAGCGTTCGGCCGAAAGATCACAGCCGCACTTCCAAGATGGGGATGTGGGGGATCGCGCCGTGGGCGAAACCCTGCAGCGATATGTCGAGCTTGTCGGTGTCGAAGCGGACAGGCACGTCGAACTCGTAGCCGGCGGTGACCGCCGCGGCGCTCGATGGGATGTGACCGGCGAGGAACGTCAACTTGCCGGTCGAAGGATCGAGCGCGTAATTGGCCGTGGGGGATTGAATGAGGCCGCCCACGGCGACGAGGACGGTGCCGGTTACGGGCTTATTGATAGTTCGGGTCCAGGGGGCGAACGACGTCCCGTAGGCTTTCGTCAGCTGGAAGGTGGCGGTTGCGCCGTCGCCGGTGCCGATGCGCTGATCGGTGGCGGAGGGCGTTTGCGAGGGGGGACAGGACTTCCAGTCGGCATGGTCGCGCCAGCGGAAGCCCGTCAAGCGTCCACGGCGCTCCTCGAAGAAGGCGATGACGGCGTGGAGGTCGTCGATCGAGCGCACGCCATAGCCCGCGTTGTAGCTGCGGCGGCTATCGGCCCAGCGCGCGTTGCGCTCCTCGAAACCGGAGCCGAGCGTCACGACGTCGGTCCGCCGCTCAGGTCCCCCTTGGGAGGCTTTAGATATTGCGGTGGGGAAGCGGGTTTCGTGGAAAAGCATTTTAGGCCTCGAACTGAGAAAAAACCGGCTGCCGCCCGCACCTTTTAGAACTGCAGAACGCAGGAGGTCCGGAGGGACGTAACCCGCCTATGGCAGCGCGAGGGCTAGGCCTCGCTCGCGAAGCAAAAAAACTACAGATTCCGCTGGCCGAGCGACACGGCTCGGGACAGCAGGGCTGCGATCTGGGTCTCGGAGCGCGAGAAGCTGTCGGCGTCGGTTGCCTGGACGTTGAAGGTGACGTTCATGCTGGAGCCGCCGCCGCCCGCGATACCAAGCTTGCCGTCAGTGCCGCGGGCGAGCGGCATGATGGCTTCGGCTCCACGCTCGCCGGCGACCCCGGTCTGCCCACCCCCCAAAGGGAAAGCGATGGGGCTCTGGATGACGCCGCCATCGGCGAACGGAGTGGGGACCCCGCCAGGGAACACGCCGCCGCTGGCAAAACCCAAGCCGCTCGTGCCGCCCGCAAGCAGGCTCGAGAGCGAATTGCCGAGACCCTGCTCCAGCGGCTTAAAGGCATTCTGCAGCGCCATTTTGGAGAGGCTGAGGGCGAGCGTCGAGAAGACATCGTTCAGGCTCTTGCCTTTGATGGCCAGCCCGTCGAAGGCCGCCGACAAAGCGGTCGAGAACTGCTTGCCCGAAAGCGTCGCGATCTTGAGCTGATCTTGAAGCGCCGTCGAATCGGCGTTGATTGCAACCGTCCAGGTTTGGATGGGCTGGTTTGTCTGTTCCATAGATGCCTATTGGTGGTCGGGGAAACGGGCCATGAGGTCTGCCAGGCCTGCGCGCGTGGGGAGAGTTGCACGAGCGGACGGCGGCAGGATGGCGCGGGCGGCAGCGGCAAATTCGAGCGGCGTCATCGACCAGAAGGCGCGGGGTTCAAGACGAAGGACGCCGAGCCCCATCGCCATCACGTCGTCCCAGGGAAAGGGACGGGTGCGGGCACCTCGCGAGGATTGGGAGGGACTGTGCCGTCGAATGTGGGCGCGTCTGGCATACGCCGCGGGGCTGGTAAGGCGGGGGCATGGGGCGGCGGGGAGGGTGCGAAGGTGATGGTGAGCAATCGGGCGACGATGTCGACAAAGCCGGCGACGCCGCCGTCCGCTTGCATGCGGGCGACCGCTTCGTCAGCGATTTTATGGCCGGCCCCGCGCAAGCCTGCCCCGATGATGCGTACGCAATCCCGCGCGGAAAGGCGGCCGCCTTCGAACCGCTGGGCCAGCGCCAGCATGTTCTCGTCGCCAAAGGCTGCTTCGAGTTCAGCGAGTGCACCTAGTGTGAGGCAGAGCGAATAGGGTGTGCCGTCGAGCATGCCCTCGATTTCGCCGCGATGGTGATTTGGCATTGCAATCTTTCCTGCTTCGCCTTGCTGGCAAAATTCGAGGCCCGCTTCGCGCCCCTCGAACACCCTGGCCCCATTCAAGCGGGCGTAAACGTAATTTCTCCAGCAGATTCAAGGGCGATGTCGAAGGTTATTTCCCCGTCGTGCTTACCCGTCAGATCGAAGGAGTGGATCTGGAAAGGGCCTTGGACCGTGCCGAACGAAGGGATCACTATCTGCCAAGGGGCAACCGTGCCGTTGAAGACGTGCGTGCGCACGATGGCATCGGAGGCGGCGTTCTTGAAGATGCCGGAGCCGGAGACGGCTGCGGACTTGCCGCCGCCGCCAGCCAGAAGCTCGCGCCACTGGCCCGCGGATTCCGAGCTGGTGATATCTACGGTCGCCAGATTGAAGGCGAGCTTGCGCGAGCGGATGCCCGCGACCGTCGTGAAGACGCCGGTTGTGTCAGCGTCGACTTTGAGAAGGAGGTCTTTGCCTTTTTGGGCGGTCATTGCTTGTCTCGCGGTTGCGGTTCCTCACTGCGTTCGGGCAACCTGCGACGGCGCGGCGAACGCCGCCGGGTCGCCTTGTTTCCCAACGCTAGCGCGTCGAAAGTTGGGTCTTGTTTTTGGTACCGTGTGCTGCGCCGAGCAGGTTGCATCGACGTTAGAGCGGTTCCGTCACGGCGCGAAAGCGGACGAGGGCGCGGTAGGTTTCGCCGTCGGGTTCGCGTCGGGCTTCGGTGAATTCGTGGCGCAGATTGACGAGGCGATGACCGGTCAGGAGGAGATCGGCCTGATGCAGCGTGGCGCGCAGCAGTGCCGCAATCTCGTGGACCTGGCGCCGGCCCGGCGCGCGGGACCAGACGTGCAGCGTGACGGTGTGTTCGCGGCCATCTTCTGTGCCGGTCGACCAGTCGCGTTCGAGTGTGTGGCCGACGGAAATATAGGGGTAGGGCGTCGCGGGTGGAATATCGTCGAACACGCGCGGGCTGCCGCCGGTTGCCGTCGTGATGTCGGCATTGGCGGCGACCGCCCCCACTAGGGCCGTTTGAAGTGCGAGACTGGCAGAGTTCATGGCCGGCATCTTTCGATAGGGAGCAGTTTGGTGAAGGCGGCGTGCGATGCCCTTCAACCCGTGCCGTAACCGGAGGGGAAGAGTTGCGGGTCCAGGGGGAGGGTGCCTCCTGGCCTCCACGTGCAACTCATTTGCGAGCGGCACGAAAAATCCGACGCATCATCACGGGACGCTGCGAATGGTGGCGATATCGGGGGGCACGGGCGGGGCTGCGTCGGGGCCTGCCGGCAGGGCGCCCGCGATAGCGGCTTCGGTCATGGCGGCGATGGCTGCGGCGAGGGCGGACGCGACCAGCGTTTCGGGTAGCGTATCGGTCTGGATATCGACGCCTGGCGAAATAATCACGTGACGAACTCCTCGCAATGGCATTCGAGGAAACGCTGGCGGCCGTCGTGGTTGATGATGGCGCGGATCTCGAAGATCCGGTTGCCAAGCCGGAGGCGGAAGTCGGGGGTAAGGCCGTCGCGGTAGCGCAGCCAGATCGCGTGGGCGATGCGCCCCTCCAGGCGGTCGGCACCCAGGCGTTCGCTACCGCCCAGCGCGCGCAGATCGCCCCAGACTTCTGAGACGAGCGCGAAGGACCTTAGTGCGCCGCCTGCGCCATCGGGGGTGCGGACAGGGGCTTCAAGGCTGAACCGGTGAACGAGGTCGCCGATGGTCGGAAAGCGGCGGTTGGTCGGCGTGAGAGCTGGGTTCACAGGCGCGGCCTCCGGTAGGGGCGGAGCAGATCGGAGACGGCTTTCGGGATCGCTGTGTCGGGCTCGCCGATTTCGATTGGATCACGGTGTTCGTACCAATGGGCGACGAGCAACAGCATGGCCTGGCGGATCGGAGCGGGGACGTCGGCTGGCGTGGGGCCGAAGCCCGCCGTGAAGCGGATCGAGATGCCGTTGGCGGCGGCCGTGATTGTGGGCCAGCCAGGACCAGTGCGGACAATGCGGGCGGGCGGGCCGGGATCGAAGACGGTGGCGGAGGTGGCCAAGGTCGTGGCCGTGCCGTCGTACGCGGTCATTAGGACGGCGGTGACGGCGCTGACCGGATGGAGCGGGAGCGCGAGGGCCTTCCCGTCGGGCCAGGCATCGAGCTGCAGCTGCCAGGACTGGGTGATGAGCGCGAGGCCGAGGGCAGCCTCGATATGGAGGCGCGAGGTGAGGATGAGGCTTGCGATCAGCACATCCTCGGCGGATGTATCGAGCCGCAGGTGGGCTTTGGCTTCCGCCACAGTCAATGGCTCGGTGAGTGGGGCCAAGGTGAGAACGAGCGCCATGGGGACCTGCTGGTTGAGGGTTGCAGTCTTCAGAGTTGAGGGTTGCAGTCTTCAGAAAGGGAAGGCGGGACCACTGGGCCGGTGAGTGTTTCCGGCATGCTCGACGCTACGCAATGATCGCGCGCGCTGGAGGCGGCAGCGCACGGATCAGCGGAGCCAGCGGTCCCGCCCAATCCTCACGGGCGGAGGAGGGGACACCCGTGAGGAAGGGGAATGGTTTTTTTGGGGGGAGGGGGAAGTTGAGCGACCAAGTGCGGCGTGGGCACGGGCTGTTATTTCCCCCACCCCTCACCCCGTCATGCGCAGGAACGGGGACAGGGGAAAGGGCCTTCACTTCGGCCTCGATAGCGGTTCGGGAGCAATCCGACCCGGCGTCGATGCAGAGCATACCTTCGCGATCACAGTCCGCCGCCCCCGCGCAGGCCTAGAGATTGGAGGTTCGCAGGCAGGCCTGCGAACCGGAGCGAATAGTGCGGCCCGTAAGCGCTATCAGGCGAACTTGAGGAGCTTGATGGCGTCGAAGTCGGCAACACCGCCGCCGACGCGCTTGGTCGTGTAAAACAGCACGTAGGGCTTGGCGGAATACGGATCGCGCAGGACGCGGATGCCGACGCGGTCGACGATCAGATAGCCGCGCGAGAAGTCACCGAAGGCAACCGCGGTCGAGCCGGCGGCGATGTCAGGCATGTCTTCGCTTTCGGCGATCGGGTAGCCGAGCAGCGTCGGCATCTGGCCCGGCTGGTAGGACGGCTGCCACATGTAGTTGCCGAGTGCGTCCTTAAACTTGCGGACGGCACTTTGAGTTGCGCGGTTCATGACGAAGTGAGCGTTCGGGCGATAGCCGGCTTTGACCGTGTAGATGAGGTCGATCAGCTTGTCGGAAGGTGTGGAGGCCGGAAAGCCGCCGGCGACACCCGTTGCAATCGTGCCAAGGCTGCCCCAGACATAGGCGCTGTTGGCGACCGTCGGGTACGACAAGAAGCCCTTGGGCTTGTTGACGCCGTCACCCGTAATAAAGGCCGCACCTTCCTGGCGAGCAAAAGCGATGTTCACTTCCTCGGCAAGCCACTGGTCGATATTCACGGCACTGTCGTCAAGGAGCGTCGAGGTGGCAGCCGGCATGGCGTAGAGTTCCATGGTCTGGAACACGGTGGACGACAGCGTCGGCGTCGCGCTCTGCGGGCGGATCGCGGTTTCGGCGACCCAGCCGGTGTCGAGGCCGGAAGTCGCATAGGGGCGCTTATAGACAGCACTTGACACCTGCCGGATGCCGGCGATGGCGCGGATCGGCGAAATGTTCACAAGCGAGCGGTTGATGCGGGCTTCGAGTTCCGGGGGAACGAGGTAGCCCCCGTCGGGATCCGAGCCGACCGAAAGAGCCTTCGCTTCGAGCGTCTGAAGGTTCGTCGCGTCGCCCTTGCGAACATAGGTGTCGAAGGCCGACTTGTGGGCGAGATCGGCACCCGAGCGGGGGGCAGCGCCCCCGATGGCCGGCCGGGCGCTCTTGAGGGCCAGGTCGTCCATCCGGCTTTCGATGCGGGCGAGTTTCTCGACGCTGAGAACATCGGCCGACTGCTTGGCAGCGATTTCGGCAAGGCGCTGGTCGTTGGTCGATTTGAACTCTTCGAACGCGCGCATCATGTCGGCGATCGTGTCGGTTTCAACCGACTTGGTTTCAAGGGCAGGGGTTTCGAGCATGCGGGGTTCCTTAAGAAGCGGGGCACGTGTGGGTCACTGCGCGAGAAGGGCTGCCGCCCTTCAAACCTGCCCGAGGGGTGACCCCTCGAACTCCCCTCGTTTTGGAACGAAGGGGAATGGGATGCGCGGAGCGGACCGATCAAGTGCAGTCGCGGATGGCGGCGGTGAGAGATTGGATGCGTTGGGCGAGCGGCATGTGGGTCGTAACGCGCGGGGCAGTCTTGACGGCGCTGACACGGGCGCCGGGCAACATGGGGAAGGTCACGATCGAGATTTCCCACAGGTCGATTTTGGTCAGGCGGCGCGGGCCGGCCCTTGAGGTGCGGCTCGCGGTGACGGCGCGAAAGCCGATGGAGAGGCCGTCGATGGCACCGGTGCGCAGCAACGCGAGGATGTCACGCGCCTTCGAATTATCGAGGGAGAGCTTGCCTTCGGCGTAGAGGCCGCGACGGTCTTCGCGAAGGGTCTGCCAGACGCCAATGGGCTGGGCGGCGTCGTGGTGGAACAGGAGCTTGACGCCGCGAACGCCACGGCGCGCGAGGCTTTCGGCGAAGGCGCCGGGCGCGATGACATCGTTGCCGAGGTCGGGCACGTCGAAGAGGCTGGCATAACCCGAGAACGAGCCGTCGGCAGCGTTACCGGCTTCGGCGAAGGGGAGGTAGCCTGTGGCGCGCGAAGGAACAGCGACACCGGCGTCGCGGAGAGAGAGACCGCGGATTTCAAGGGGCGGGGCAAGGGGTGACGATCCGGCGCGCGAGGGCGCGCCCGGTGGAGCCGGGCAGGAGCTGAGCATGGGGAAATTCCCGGTTAGGGGGCGGAGTACGGTTAGTGCTGGTGTTGCCGCGATCCTGGCGCGCGGGACTGGCCGGGGTTGAACGTCTCAGGCGGGGGCGCTGCCTTTGGGGCCGTAGCCGATGAGCGCGCGCTTTTCGTCAATGCTCGCCGTGCTCCGCACGGACGGTCAGGAAGGTCGTTGCATGCAGGCGTGACCACAACGCGTCACGCTCGGAGGAGAGCGCGGGGATTTCGTCGAGGTCGGGCTTGAGCACGAGGGCGCTCTCGCCGTAGGCGGGCGCGCGGCCTGCCGGCGAAGGCGTGGGTGAACTTGTCGAGCAGCGGCAGGACGGTCGTGCGCCAGAAGGTCTTGTTGGCCTCCTGGTAGTTGGAGAAGGTGTTGTCGCCGGGGATGCCGAGCAGCATGGGTGGTACGCCGAGCGCGAGGGCGATCTCGCGGGCGGC
>JANXVY010000016.1 GCA_025351425.1 Hyphomicrobium sp. | reverse complement strand
TGGTCAGCCCCCATCGAGTGCTCCACTTTGAATGTTAGTTGACCGGCGGCCTTTTTGCCAGACCGAGCATGGCCGTCGGAGCGGATGCAGCGCGCGCAGACGGCCATGCGGCGAAGCTGGGCACGAACACTTCGGGTGCCGGCGGACGGTAGCCAAGCGACTGGTGTGGTCGAACGAGATTGTAATGCCGTCGCCAACTTTCGATGATCACTTGAGCCTCCCGGAGTGAGTAAAAGATTTCGCCGTTGAGCAGTTCGTCTCTGAGCCGGGCGTTGAATGACTCGATGTAGCCGTTCTCCCACGGTGAGCCCGGCGTGATGTAGGCAGTCTTGGCCCCTACGGCCCCAATCCAGTCCTGAACCGCCTTGGCGATGAACTCAGGCCCATTGTCGGATCGGACGTGCCCTGGAACGCCGCGCAGGATGAATAGGTCGGAGAGGACATCGATCACCAAGGTGGAGTTGAGCCTCCGCGCCACCCGGATCGAAAGGCATTCGCGGGTGAACTCGTCAACAACGTTGAGCATGCGATACTTCCTGCCGTCATGGGTCCGGTGCTCGACAAAGTCATACGACCACACGTGGTCGCGATGCTCGGCGCGAAGCCGAACACATGATCCATCGGCAAGCCAGAGCCGGCCGCGCTTGGGTTGCCTTGCGGGAACTTTCAGCCCCTCTTGTCTCCAGATCCGTTCAACCCGCTTGTCGTTGACGACCCAGCCAGAGCCAGCACGCAGCAACTCCGCTATTTTGCGGTAGCCGTAGCGGCCATACTGACGGGCAAGCTCGACGATGTCGGCTGTTAGCGCTGCTTCGTCGTCACGCCCTTGAGGTGCCTTGCGTTGGGTGGAGCGGTGTTGTCCGAGCGCTGCGCAGGCGCGACGCTCGGAGACCTGGAGTTCACGCCGCACGTGCGCGATCACGGCACGGCGGCGCGCGGGGCTTATAAGTTTCCCTTGGCAGCCTCTTTCAAGATCAGCTTATCCAACGTCAGATCGGATACCGCCCGCCGGAGCCGCGTGTTTTCCTGCTCAAGCTCTTTCATCCGCTTGACCTGATCTACTTTCAGGCCACCGTACTCTTGTTTCCAGCGGTAGTAAGTCACCTGCGTCACGCCAATCGCGCGCACCGCGTCCGCCACCGATTTACCCTGCGAGACCAGAACATCGACCTGGCGCAGCTTCGAAACAACCTCTTCTGGCTTGTGTCTTTTCGTCGGCATCTTCCGTCCTCCAATGGCCTAAAACCATAACATCGGTCCGGACCACTTTCAGGGGGGAAGACCAACGCGTGGAATTGATGGCTAGGTGGGAGCTTTCCAGGGCGAGCACTGCCTTGGGTCATGGGATCCAAAGTAGGGGTCCCTGGCCCATCCCTGACGTCGCTCGCGGTTGGTCGGCAAATAACGCTACTCCTGGGGGGCTAAGGTCCCGCCCGGCCAGCAAGTCTGAGCAGTTGAGGCTGTGTTCATGCCCGTGAGCAGATCGCGCGATCCGCACGCTACTGTTGCGCCAAGGCATGCACCGGCCTAGCATCTGACGGCCTTCGCTTTTCGAAGGATAAAAAAAGCCAAATATGCATCCGGGAGACGGTCCATGAGTAGCACTCTGACGGCGGCAGCCGATGCCATCCTGCAAAAGGTCGTGACGAACAAACCCCAAGTTCCTGGCGTGGTCGCGATGGCGACCGACCGCAATGCCACGATCTACGAAGGCAGTGCCGGCGTGCGCACACTCGGCCAGCCAGCCGCAATGACAACCGATAGCGTGTTCGCAATCTTCTCGACCACGAAGGCGATCACCGGCACCGCGTGCCTCCAGCTCGTCGAGGACGGCAAGCTCGACCTCGACGCGCCGGCAAAGACCTATTGCCCCGACATTGGCAAGCTTCAGGTGCTCGACGGGTTCGATGCGAGTGGCAAGCCCAAACTGCGTGCCCCCAAGCGCGACATCACCACGCGCATGCTGCTGCTCCATACCGCCGGTTTTGGCTACGATTTCTTCAACGAGCAGTACAATCAGCTGGCGACTGAACACGGACAGCCAAGCGTAATCACGTCGTCGAAGGCAGCGATCAACACCCCACTGCTGTTTGACCCAGGCGACGCGTGGGAATACGGCTCCAACATCGATTGGGCGGGTCAGGTGGTCGAGGGCATCACCGGCAAGCGGCTTGGCGAGGTGTTTGCAGATCGCATCTTCAAGCCGCTCGGCATGAATGACAGCGCTTTCGCCATGACGCCGTCGATGCGCGAGCGGGTCTGCGGCATGCACGCGCGCAGCCCGGAGGGCGTTCTGAGCGTGATGGACGGCTTCATGCTGCCGCAGGACCCGGAAGTGCAGATGGGCGGCCATGCGCTCTATGCGACGGTCGGCGACTACTGCAAATTCATCCGCATGTGGCTGAACGACGGCGCAGGCCCAGGCGGGCGAGTCCTAAAGCGCGAAACAGTCCTGGCAGCTGAGAAGAACGGCCTTGGCGACATGAAGATCAAGGGGCTGCCGGGCGTCATCCCATCACTGTCCAACTACGCCGAGTTCTTCCCCGGAATGCCGAAATCGTGGGCGCTGACGTTCATGATCAATGACACCGATGCGCCGACCGGGCGTCCTGCCGGCGCGCTCGCCTGGGCGGGGCTTGCCAATCTCTACTATTGGATCGACCGCAAAAACGGCGTCGGCGGCTTCTGGGCGACCCAGATCCTGCCGTTCGCCGATCCAGCCTCGGTCGGCGGCTACATCGACTTTGAGACGGCAGTGTACAACAGCATAGCCGTCAAAAAGGCCGCGTGAGCGCGGTGCAAAACGGGTCTTGAAGCCATAAAGCTTTGAGACCCCGAGAGCGCACTGCGGGTCCAACGGAGCAGCAATGCGCTCTACGTTTTTGTTTTGTCGCGTTTTCCGACGACCCGGTGTCCACTTCGTCGGAAAATGCTAGCCGGCTCGATGGCGGCCGACCAACTCCCGCTCCCGGCCCCATAAGGAACAGCCATGATCGACCTCCATTATTGGACCACACCCAACGGCCACAAGATCACCATGGCCTTGGAGGAGTTGGGCCTGTGAACCGCCCCGGGTTTGTCGGAGGCACCAACTCTTGAGAGACTGGAGCCATGACGAATCACAAGACATCCGCGAAGTTTTCCCCCGAGGTGCGTGAGCGCGCCGTTCGGATGGTGCTCGAACATCGCGGCGAGCACGCCTCCCAATGGGCGGCGATTGTGTCGATTGCGGCCAAGATCGGCTGCACGGCACAGACGCTCAACGAATGGGGCAAGAAGTCCGACATCGATAGCGGCCGAAGGTCCGGCGTCACGACCGACGAGCGAGAACGATTGAAGGCTCTGGAGCGCGAAGTTCGAGAGCTACGCCAAGCCAACGAGATCCTGCGCGTCGTGGCTGAGCCACGCTCACGGCTGTCCGGCGTAACAAGCCGCGGGACCGCGCGCTGTCGCCCGCCGAGATCGCGACGTTCTGGGCGGCGTTGGATCGGACGCCGCTAATCCGCCGCCATGTTCCGGCCGGCTATCCCCGGTCTGCTAAACTGCTCACCGAGACCGACGTGCCAATGACGCGTGCAACTGCGCTGGCCATGAAGCTCGCGCTCATCACCGGCCAGAGGATCGGCGAAGTGGCCGGCATCGCGGAAAGCGAACTCGCGACCGATGGCGCGCTTCCGATCTGGGTCATCCCGCGCGGCCGAACCAAGAACAGCGAGCCTAACCGCGTGCCGCTATCGCCAATCGCGCTGCGCATCATCACTGAGGCGCGCGAATTGGCGGCGGGCAGTCCGTGGCTGTTTCCTGGGCCAACCGGCGAAGCGATGCAGACCCATTCGGCGACCCGGGCGTTGGAGCGCTCACGCAAGGCGATCGGGATTGTGCATTTCCGAGTGCACGATCTGCGCCGCACGGCCGCGACCGGCATGGCGGAGCAGGGCATCAGCCCGCACACAATCGGACTCGTATTGAACCACATCACCGTGCGGCGCGGCACCGTCACCAGCGGCGTCTACATCCACTACGCCTATGACAAGGAAAAGCGCGAGGCGCTGGAAGTCTGGGGACGGCGGTTGGAGGAGATCGTCGTGCTCCGTGCCGGTGTTTTACAAGCTTCGGTACCAAGCTCACCAGACGCAGCCTTTGACGAAGCTGACTGCCGTGCCGGTTGACCCATTCCGTTTTTCAGGATACCATAATCGGAATGATTAAGAGCTTCCGCTGCAAGGATACCGAGGCTCTGGCCGACGACCGCGCGGTCAGGCGCTTTGGCGCCATCGAGCGCGTTGCCCGCCGGAAACTTGAGATGCTGGCGTCGGCCGCGCGTTTGGACGACCTCAGGGTGCCGCCTGGAAACCGGCTCGAGGCCTTGAAGGGCAACCGCAAAGGTCAACACAGCATTCGTATCAACGACCAATGGCGTATCTGTTTTCGTTGGGACGAAGGTGCTGAGGATGTCGAAATTGTCGACTATCATTGAAATGAGTGCGCAGAGATGAGCAAGACCCTGTCACCGATCCCGCCGGGCGAAATTCTGCTGGAAGAATTCATGCGTCCCCTCGGGATCAGCCAGAACAAGCTCGCCCGCGATCTCGATGTCCCCGTGGCGCGCGTCAACGATATCATCCACGCCAAGCGTGGGATTTCCGCCGATACGGCGCTGCGGCTGGCGACGTACTTTGAAACGTCGGCCGAGTTCTGGCTGAACCTACAGACGCGCTACGATTTAAAGGTCGTGGCCACCACCGTCGGTGCCCAGGTGAAGCGCGCCGTGCGACCGCATCGGTCGGCGGTTTGAATTGTAAGTGTCTGACGACGACACGGTCGAAGCCAGGGACCTAACGATCGGCGTTGCGAGCGGCAATGTCCTGTTTGTTGTCTCGACCGAACGCGGCGACCGCATCCGCATCATATCGGCCAGGAGGGCCACCCGACATGAACAAGATTATTACTATCGGCAAGCGCACTCTTAAGAACGACGTATGGCACGACGACCGGGGGCCAATTCCCGGATCGCCATCCGATTGGTCGTTGCCGATGACCGATGAAGAAGTGGAATTGGCGGCTTTGTCCGATCCAAATGCGCGGCCCTTGACGCCCGAACAGTTAGCACGCCTGCGGCCTGTGCCGTTGATCAAGCGGCTGCGGCGCAAACTCGGTATCTCACAGGCCGAGTTCTCGGAACGCTACCGGATTCCAGTTGGCACCGTCCGCGACTGGGAGCAAGGCCGCGCTGAGCCGGACGCTGCGGCGCTGGCCTACCTGACTGTCATTGACGCCCATCCCGTCATGACGGCCGAAGCACTCGCGTCGCCTACGGCGGCGGTCACGAAATAATGAGTGGAATTTGCCGGTAGCGCTCCGCTCACCGGATTTTCTTTAACCGGTCAGGTGAACTGAACCTATTTATCGGCGAGCGACATGAGCACGATGCGGCCACTGATCCGACCGGGCGACATACTGGTCAGTCGAGCGATCACGCCCACTTGACTGTGCGCGGTATTCCCGACGGTGAAGAATTTCGGAAGCTGGCCCCAGTGCTCATGGAGACTTGAGCTTGGCCGCGCGAGCCGGGGTGGCCGAAGTCATCCGAAAGCTTCCGTCGGCCAGATGTCGCGATGGGCCAGGTGCGACCCAAAGTATCTTCGCGGAAGGTGCGCCGCACAACAGAGCGCAAACCCTTAAGCCGAAGTCGAATGGAGCCTGATCGGCGACGCAAGGCACGCCGCCGACCGCGTCCGCTAACCGAGGTATAGGATCAAAGCCTCATATATCCATCTTCTCGACAATCTCGATCGCGTCTTCGACCTCGATGCCGAAGAAGCGCACGGTGCTTTCGATCTTCGAGTGTCCGAGCCAGAGCTGGACTGCGCGGAGATTCCCCTTTCGCCGGTAGATCAGCACGGCCATAGTACGACGCAAAGAGTACGTGCCGAACTTGGCCGGATCGAGACCGATGCTGGCAGCCCATTCCTGGACCAATCGGGCGTGCCGCCGTGTGGTCAACCCACGCTTGGCGTCCCCCCTACTGCCTGCGAACAGAAACTGGCCCGGCTTGCGCCCAGTCAGTCGAAGGTAGTCGTCGATCGCCATCCGCGTCTGATTCGTCAACTCGAACCGCACTGGCCTGCCGGTCTTTTTTTCTTCCGGATTTTCGCTCGATCGATTGAGTAGCCGTTCGGGGCCACATCATCGACGCGGACCGCGACGACGTCACAACCGCGCAACTTGCTGTGAATGGCCAGGTTACATAGCGCGAGGTCGCGCTTGTTGCCCTCGATCTGCAGTTTCGTCCTGATCGACCAGACGTGGCTTGGTTGCAACGGCGGTTCGGCCCCGACGAGTTTGCCCTTGTTCCACGGAGTACGGCGGGCAGACTTCACTTCTGCCGGTGCATGGTCTTCTTCCATGGTCTGACTCCTTGCTTGAGGGACAAATCAGGATGCGCCCGTCGTCGGCCAAGCCACTGATCCGCAGAAGAGTATCAGACCATTTCTTCCTTAGCGTGGTTGCCGCCTCGCGATTCTGACCCGAGGCGGCCCTGAGCAACTGCAGGACCCGTGGCACTCCGTTGGACGCTCCATAGAATTTGCGAACATCGGCTGCGGGTCGAATTCTTGCTACCGCTGGCACAGCCCGGCAGAAGCACCTCAATTAGTAGGCGCAAATTGTAGTGGCCGAATGAGCCTCTCGATACCCGCGTGACGACTGGAATGTTCGGAGTGGTGCAGTGAGACCATCGATATTGTCGACCACGACCGAGCTTTGGAAGACACGGATGATCCTTCGCTTCAGGTTCTTGCCGATGCGCTCCCAGCTTAGCGAAGCCGTATTGATGCTGAAGTGGTCATTGGCCCGTTAGACCGGCCTCAACTTTCCAATTCTAGAATCCCCGTCGCACAGGTTTAGTGCCGAGGCAGGGGCCATGCCGTCGCGATTGCCTTCTACTGCTTGATGAGACGGATATTGCTGACTGCGCGGACAGCTGCATCCGCATCCACACGACCGGCGCCAAATTTGTCGTCCCTGCCGGGCGGCCCTAGATCGACGGCGGTGCGCGTCAGCACGTCGTGGACTGCCATGGGAGTGAGGTTTGGCCTAATCGAGCGCAACAGTGCAATGACGCCGGTCACATGGGCCGCTGCCTGAGAGGTGCCTGTCACCAGATTGAATGCTCCCCCCGGCGCATCCGAAATGATGTCTACGCCAGGCGCGGCCAACGTGATGTAGTCCCCGTGGTTGGCGCGGGCGAAGAGCCCGTCTCGCTGGTCGGTTGCGGTGACAGCAATAACGCCCTTCACGGCTGCTGGATGGGCGGGAGGCGCGCCCGCCCCATCGTTGCCCGCCGCGGCCACAACTACGAAACCTCGCACGATGGCAGCGGTGACGGCTGCATCGACGATTGGATCTTCAGGGCCTGCCAGGCTCATATTGATGATATCGACGCGCTGCTCGACAGCCCAGTCGAGCCCCCGCATTAGACCATCTGAGGTGGCCTCTCCGGTTTTCTGGTCCTGCACGGGGAACGCCCGAATGGAGAGAAGTTTTGCGCGCGGGGCGACGCCAAGTAACTGCCCATGGGCTGCGATGTTCCCCGCGATGCCAGTTCCGTGAGAGCCGCTGTCCCACTTACCATCGCCCACTGCTTCGAAACGGTCAGCGATACTGCCGAGAAGGTCTGGGTGTGTCGCATCAATGCCCGTATCGATAACCGCTATCACTGGCTGATGCGTCGCATGCGCAGCCAATTGAGCCGCCTCCACTCGAATAACGTCTAATGCATATTGGGGAAATGCGGTTTGACGCGGGACAGGATCTGTTGCCGGACGATAAATGAAATTGCCTTGCACCGCCCGCACCCGGGGATCGGCACGCAGCGTGTCGGCTACGCTGGCAGGCGTGCGACCGTCGGGTATCTGGAGCAGAACGAGCGCTGTGCCCAACAGGACTGAAGGCCGGAACGACTGCACGCGAAGCCCGTTGGCTTGAGCCAACGTTTCGGCCACATCGGCGGTAGCGCCAGGTTGAAACAGTACAATGACCTGATTGGGCCGGACCGGCGCATTGGCTGCCACAGTCAGCGGTGCAATATCTGGCAGCGCTGGCGTTGCTGTCACCGGAACGCTACCATCGTCTTGGTCAACGGGTGGTGCGGCTGCGGCTGTTGCCAGTCCTGGAAACGTTGCGCCACCCGGACCGGTGCTGGAACCACCTGATGGGGGCGGCAGGGAACGCGCGTAGGCCAGCAATGCCTCTGCGTCCAGGGTTTGAGGAGCGTCAGCCCCCGCTGCTGGGGACGCCGGCAGGCTCAGGCCCGCCAAAATCACGGCCCCCGCCGCAACTACCGACAGTCTAGATCGCCGCGAAACCATGGTTTGAACCCTTCATCATGGTCCCGACTGTGCAACAAAACGGATCACATCTTTGTTGGCGGACAACGCCGCCAGAAGCCGTTCCCGCTCCGTATCGCTCAATTTAATTTCCGACAATCTAAGGCGGTATATGCCGCCTGCTCTTGGTCCGTCGGAGAGGGTGATGCCGACGGGTTGCAGCGCCCGCTCGATTTGCTCCACGGTCGCCGTCGGAACAAAACCCGCCAACGCGAAAGTTCCACTGGTCTCAACCTTCGCATCGGCGGCAACGTGGATACCTTTGCTGGGGGGCAACGAATTATGCCAGAGCAATGCCCCAATCACGCCAGCCTGCGCGACCAGGACAACCGCTGCGGCCGTCGCCACTGGGACGAGCGCTGAACGGCTGCCAAGCCAAACGAGTACAGCTTGAATTCGCGCTCCTAGCTTAGAAACTTCAAATTGCCGCGACGCCGATGTGCTGTCGATGGCGGCCATTAGTCGGGAAAGACCGCCACTGAGCGGCGCACCCATCGCTTCATTGTCACTCGTGACCGAGGATCGCTCGTCTTCGGCCAAGCTGATCTGCCGGTGCATGTCCGGGTGGGTTGCGAGATAAGCCTCGACACGTTTGTGTTCTGCGGGTTCGAGTTTTCGCGTAACAAACCACGGCAACAGTAACTCGATTTCCTCGCGGCTCATTTCGGGAGGGGATTGTGTGCTCATGGCCAACCTCTATCGATGCCGGCGGCTTTCAGCATTTCGGAGAGTTTCCTGCGAGCATAAAACATGCGAGTCTTGACTGTGTTTTCGGGCACGCTCAAAATCTCGGCCACCTCTTTAACACTCTGCTCGTGATAATAGACGAGGTCCATCACCATGCGTTGATCGTCGGGCAGGCGATCGATGCAGCGCCTCAACGCCACAGATTTTCCACTCTTGGCCAAAGCGGTTTCTGGGGAATCCGCCCCATCTGGAATAGCTTCGGCAACGCCCTCTGCGAGACCATCGTCACGCTTCTTTCGTAACGAGCTGACGGCTTTATTGTGTGCGATCGACAGTATCCATGTGGTCGCCGACGAGGCGCCCTCGAAACGTCCAGCCTGCTGCCAAACAGCTAAAAAGATCTCGTTCACCAGCTCCTCCGCGATCGCTTCGTGGCGGACTCGCCTCAGCACGAACCTAAATACGCGTGTACTGTGCCGGACATACAGCATCGACATCGCGCTTTGATCTCCTGTCGCGAGGCGTGCAATCAGTTCTTCGTCTGCTGCTGGCTCACTCATCAACTAAGATCATGCCCAGGGTTGGTCGCGGTGTCGGAGGAACAAGTTCAAAGTCTCCGCATGATGCGTTGGGAGTAGCGCGCGGCACAAGCGTGAACTGGAGCAATGCTAACCATGCGTCCCGGACAGGGTTGACGGCCCTTGCTGATCGTCGGCGCTCATTTGAGTGTAATCAATGGCTGCGGCGACTTTGCCAAAAACTGCAGAGAACTGGATGCGAACTCTGCGGGATCGCGCCACGACCGCGCGCGCTGTCAGGCAGAAACTGTACTCATCTCACCGCCCGAATTTGCGGAACCAGCTCTATCTACTCGCTCATCGAAACTTGCAAGCTCAACGACATAGACGCGAAGGCCTGGCTTGCCGACGTCCCTCGCCCGCATCGCCGACCACCCGGCCATGCGGATTGCCGAGCTGCTGCCTTGGAACTGGAAAGCTACGCGGCTCCAGGCCGCCGCCTGAACGTCACAAGCTACCCCTGCGGCCTTGGCCGGATGAATAAAAAAAGTCCTGCGCAATCAGCTTAGTAGGCCGTCCCGCGCGGACACCCCAGCAAATTGAGATCGTTTGCACCACGAGCGCAGCGACGCTGTTATCCACATGAGGGCTTGGAAACGGTAGCAGAAAGACGAATCATGCCCCCTGAAACCATCTACTTTCTCCGAACCTCAAGAAGCGCAACCGCATCTTCGAGGACTTCGTCACGGCCAGCGCGGATGCCTGCGATTGTGGAATAGCTCAGGATATCTGGAATGACACCGAGACGTTGCAATTGCCGCCCGTCCGCGTGTTTTACCGCTTGGCCAGTGAAGCCAATCCAAATGTTGCCTGGGACGACAAATTGAGTAACGTCGCCGTTGGCACCCGTCGTGGGGCTGCCGACGATGGTTGTGCCATTTGCCGCCTTGAAGAAGAGAGCGGTGTGCTCAGCTTGGCTAATGGTCCGCTCGTCAACGAGCATGATCGTTCTGCCGGTGTACCGCCACGCCGTCGTGCGTGAAATCCTTTGGCCAAATCTTTGAACGCTGAGGCAATTTGCCGCGTCGCCGGCATCGATACACTCGGGCCCTCCTAAGGGCTTCTCGAATATAGCTCCGACAATGCCAGTGCGAGTTGCGAGGCGAGGAGCAACGGTCCAGGCCGTCCCGTTGGGATAGCCACGCATATCAAATATGATGGCTTTGGTATCCCTGAGGCGCTCAAACATCGCATCCGTCTCGCCGGCCGGAAGGCGGTCCAGATCCACGTATCCGATGTTGTTGTCCAACGTCCTTATGACATCGCCACTGCGCTGTTTTTGCAGATGGTCCCAATTCCCTTTGGCGCACCGGAGGTGAACTTCCAACCGTTCATCGTTGCGTTCAACGATAACCGATAACATAGCCCCATTCGAGCTGCAGAGGAGGCGCTGTGCGGCCAGCCAGTCCTGTGATTGTTGGGTCGATGCCGCTCGGTAATTTCTAAGCTTCGCCATACGGGTTTGAACGTCGATTCCATCAATTGAAACCACAACATCGCCGACCTTAATCCCGGCTTGAATTGGCGAGGCGTTGCCCTCGCTGATCACTCTAACGACCACCGGCACGCCCTCGATTATCCTGATTTGCACAAGGGGCGGCGACATGCCGAGGTCATCATCAAGCGCAGGGCTACGAACGAAGCAATGCGAGTCTTTGGTTCGTGCGACCATGCGTGCGACGGCTTGGGCATAGCTCAGAGGATCGTCCGCCGCCATAAACTGCGGAATAAACTCTCGGAGAACGTCCGTCCAATTTTCATCGATTAGTTGCTTGTAAGGGAAGAAATATTGAATTGTGCCCCAAATTCTGAACGCGGC
>JANXVY010000084.1 GCA_025351425.1 Hyphomicrobium sp. | reverse complement strand
ATGCCCCGCGCCGCCATCGCTATGAATGCTGGTGCTGCGAGAGAGGATTGAACTCTCGACCTCACCATTACCAATGGTGTGCTCTACCACTGAGCTACCGCAGCCTGCAGGTATCGAATTCGCCGCGCAACCGCGGCCTTGAGACCAGCGAAGCGTCGTGCATCTGCGGCTTCTGCCATAGGCGCGCGCACGCGGCAAGTCACTTTGAACAACTTATGACGGGCTTTCCGTGCGGCGGATCGGCTGCCTGATCGTAAGAGTGCCCAACCTGTCGAAGCTGTGCTATGCACGCTCCATGAGCAAATCATTGAAAACGCCTGCCGGACAGACCCACCCTTCGCTTGCCGAGCGCCGCGAGAAGCGGCTCGAAGCCGCGCTCCGCGCCAACCTGAAGAAGCGTAAGGAGAAGGGCGAGACACCGCCCGCGCCGGCTTCCCAGCCCGCCAGCGCCAAGCGCTGAGCCGCGCACAGCTTTTACAAGCCCGACAGTAGGGGTTGCAGCGTGCCTGCCGGGACCGGTATGGAGGTTGCATAAATACTGGATTCGGTTCGCAGATTGGGTGCGCGCCGGCAAAAATTTTCAGCCAGGACCTCGTCTCGATGGATCGAATTAAAATCACCGGTGGCGCCAAACTTAACGGTATGATCCCCATCTCCGGCGCCAAGAACGCCGCCCTGCCGTTGCTGATTGCGAGCCTGCTGACGGCGGACCGCCTGACCCTGAAGAACGTACCCAACCTCGCCGACGTTAATTTGCTGGCCCGCATCCTCCGCAATCACGGCGTCGATCTTGCGGTCGATGGTAAGCGGGCGACGCCGGGTCCGCTGTTGGGCGAAACGTTCCATCTCTCGGCCCGCGACATCGTCGATACGACCGCGCCTTACGAAATGGTCTCGCGCATGCGGGCGAGCTTCTGGGTGCTGGGCCCGTTACTGGCGCGGTGCCATCAGGCGAAAGTCTCGCTGCCGGGCGGCTGTGCTATCGGCACCCGCCCCGTCGACCTGCACCTGGTGGGGCTGAAGGCGCTGGGCGCCGAAATCGATATCGATCGCGGCTACGTGCTGGCGAAGACCCCGGCCGGCGGCCTGCGCGGCGCGAAGGTGATCTTCCCCAAGGTGTCGGTCGGAGCCACCATGAACGTGCTGCTGGCGGCCGCACTCGCACGCGGCGAAACCGTGATGGAAAACGCGGCCCGCGAGCCCGAAATCGGCGATGTGGCGGAATGCCTCGTCAAGATGGGCTGCCTGATCGAGGGTATCGGCACCTCCACGCTGCGGATTCAGGGCCGCGACCGGCTGGAAGGTGCGGTCCACACTGTGCTGCCCGACCGCATCGAGACCGGCACGTTTGCCTTCGCGGTCGCTGCAACCGGCGGTGATGTAGTGCTGACGGGGGCCAAGGCTGTCCATCTGCAAACGGCGTTGGACGCACTGGCCTCGACTGGCACGCAGGTGATCGAAACCGAATCCGGCATCCGCGTCGTCCGCAACGGCGCAGGGATCAACCCGATCACGGTCGAGACCCAGCCGTTCCCCGGCTTCCCGACTGACTTGCAGGCTCAGATGATGGCGCTGATGACCACAGCAAAGGGCACCAGCGTCATCCGCGAGACGATTTTCGAGAACCGCTTCATGCACGTGCAAGAGCTGGCCCGCCTGGGCGCCGATATTCAGCTCAGCGGCGACACCGCCATTATTAAAGGTGTCCGCGGGCTGACCGGCGCGCCTGTGATGGCGACCGACTTGCGGGCCTCCGTTTCGCTGGTGATCGCAGCCCTCATGGCGGAAGGCGAGACGACGATTAATCGCGTCTACCATCTTGACCGCGGCTTCGAGCAGTTGGAACGCAAGCTGTCGGGCTGCGGCGCCCAGATCGAGCGCATCTCGGCTGGATGAACTGGGAAGCGAAGCAGGCTCTGCAACCTGACCATCCTGGCGGACCGGAATGAACCGATGAGCAGCCGTTGCCGTTTCCATGTATGATAATGCACTGAACTCGTAGGTTTGGCTTGCTAGCCATCGCGATCGGGGGGACCAATGGCTCATGAAACCGCGGGAGGAACGGTGTCTGGACGCTCCGGTGCCTGGTCATGGCACCTGCGTCTGGCCGTTTTCGCGGCTCTTTTGATCGGTGCGTTGAAGGCCCAAAGTGGCGATTTGCTGGGCCCCGAAGGCGTCCTGATCAAGCCCGACACCAGGGCGCTCTCCGCCCGCGACGTCACGGTCGCGTTCTTCAAGGCCGGTAAAGAGGGCCGGGTCGATTTTTCCGGCCGCAACCTGCGCGATCTCGACTTGAGCGGGCTCGATTTCCATGCCGCGCGCCTCGCGGGCTCCGATCTCTTCGGCGCCGACCTGACCAATTCCAACTTGAGGGGCGTCGACCTCTCAGATGGCAATCTCAATCGCACCATTGTCATACGGGCCGATTTTTCGGGCGCCAATCTGCACAACGCAACGTTCATGCGCCCGAGTGTCTCGACAACTCTCGACTATGAAGTGGCGGAAGCGCCCAAGTTCGCCGGCGCCGACATGCGCAATATTCGCATGACGTCGAAAATGGTCGGAGCAGATTTTCGCGGCGCGAACCTGACGGGTGCACGGCTCGGCCCCCACGAACCTCGCGCCGACATCTCCAGCATGCCAGCTTCCGTCCTGAAGAGCTGCGACTTTTCCGGCGCGCTCATGACAGACGTGGATCTCAGCCGCGCGATCATGACCTTTTCGCGCTTCGTGGGCGCGGATTTGCGCCGCGTGAGCTTCGTCATGGCCGACTTGTCGATGACAGACCTGTCAGGCGCGGACCTGACTGGCGCCGATCTGTCGGACGCCAACCTGGATGGAGCCAATCTCGCCGGCGTCAAAGGTTTTGAGACGGTCCGTGGGCGTGATACGATTCGAAATCTTGATCGCGCTTTGCGATAGGGCTTGAAGCCGGAAATGGGCAACCGAGGGATCAAGATGCTGAAACGGCTGTCGAGCCGCACGGCTGTGTCGGCATTGTTGGTGGTGGCACTTTGCGGCACTCTGGGCTCCAGCGCATGGGCCGCGGATTTGACCGCCCGCCAGGTTACCCAATCCCTGTTTGCAGCGGAAGTCGCGCACCCGGTGGATCTGAGCGGCCGCAAGCTCGATCAGCTCGATCTGTCGGGGCTCGATTTCAAGCACGCCGACCTCTCAGACACAGATTTCACCGCCGCCGACCTGACCGCTGCCAACCTCGCAGGCACTAACCTGTCGGGCGCCCACCTCGACCGGGCGACCGTGATCGGCGCGGACTTCTCGGGCGCAAACCTGACCGGCGCGACGATCCTGCGCCCGACCGTCTTCTCGACGCTGGACAACAACCAGAAGGAAGCTCCGCGTTTTCGCGGCGCGAACTTGACCAACATCCGCATCGTGGCGAACCGCCTCGATGGCGCGGATTTCACCGGCGCAAACTTGACCCGGGCGACCTTGGGTCCAATCGACCATGCCTGGGGCGAAGAGCGCTACGCGCAGCGGTCCGTGATGCTGAGTTGCGATTTCTCGGGCGCGACGATGGTGGAGGCGAACCTCGTCAACTCCGTGTTCCAGTTTGCCAAGTTCCGGCAGGCCAACCTCAGCGGCGCGCTGTTGATGGGCGCCGACCTCTCCAAGGCCGATCTGACCGGCGCCGATCTGACGGGGGCGGATATGACCGGGGCCAACGTCGAGGAGGCCGATTTGAGCGGCGTGCGTGGACTTGCAACCGTGCGTGGGCTGGGTACGATCAGGAACCTCGAGAAAGCCATCAGGTAGGATACCGCACGCATGCCCCATGAGCCGACGTCGGCAACACCTCGCGGCGCGAACAGGCTGGCATTGCTGGCTTTTGTCGCCCTCATGGCGTTCGCGCCCCGGGCAGCCCTCGCGCTACCGGACGTGGATACGGCATTGCTCGTGTCGGTCGACGTCTCCAATTCGGTCGACGAAGCGCGCTATCGCCTGCAGATGGAGGGGATAGCGAAGGCGCTCGAAGATCCCAGCGTCATTTCGGCGATCACCACCGGTCCACAGGCAGCCATCCTGTTCGCGATCCTGACCTGGGCCGACCGTTCGGAGATGACGCTGCCGTGGGTGCGGATTTCGAACGCCACGGAGGCGAAGGCTGTCGCGGCGCATATCCGAAAGCTGCCACGCGCCAAGGGTGAGTTCACCTGCCTGACGCGGATGCTACGCAACGTCTACGACAAGGTCCTGCCGCAGGTGCCAGCGAACGCCAACCGCGTCGTCGTCGACGTGTCGGGCGATGGCCGGGAGGATTGCAACCCGCAGGAGCCGACGGAAAAGGTCCGCGACGAGCTGGTGGCCAGCAAGGTCACGATCAACGGGCTACCAATCCTGGATGGCGACGAGGCCAAGACGATCGAAGGCTGGTACCGTGAGCACGTGATGGGTGGAATCGGCTCGTTCGTGATCGCCGCCAACGGCTATTCCGATTTTGATCGCGCGATCCGCCAAAAGTTCGTGGTCGAGATAAGCGCCATACCGGCCCCGTTCAAAGCGGCAGTCGTCGGGCCCGTCCTGAAGGTCCGCGCCTCACCCTAACCCTCTCCCCGCTCGCGCAAAAGAGCGGGGAGGGGGATGATCGTCCCGATGACAACAGTTTCGCCAAACCTTGTTGCGCGCACACACTGAGTAAGCACCGGCTCAATCGTCCCATCCCCGGATTGTCTGCTTTGGGAGGAATACGGCGGCGGTGGCCGGATACGCTGAGTGGGTGCCCGGCAGCGGCAGTTCAGGCTGCCCCACGCGCGCGCCGCGCGTGGGATTGCTGGACAGGAGCTGAAATCAACGGGTATCCCGGCAGGTGGCGTTCCGATCGGAGCGACCGGCAAGGGAGGGGTGCGCACATGGTAATGGCGAACGGACAGCTGGCGATCGAAGATCTAGTGGCAAGGGCCGGCGATGCGGCAGGGCTCGCGACGACCCTTGCCCGATGCCATCCGGCTGACGCGATCGAGGTCCTGAACCGGGTCCCACTCGGCCAGGCGGCGGCGATCCTGCTGCAGCAATCGGCAGCGGTAAACGCGCAGCTGTTCAATCATCCAGGCCTCGATGCCCCGGCAAAGCTCGTGAACCTGTTGCCCGCGGACCGCGCCGTCGAAGTGATGAACGAGCTGCACACCGACCGGCAGGTCGAACTCCTGCGCCATATGAACGACAAGGAGCAGGAGGCGCTGTGCGGCAAGCTGCCCGCACCCGTACAAGAGACGGTCCGACAGCTGCTAGCCTATCCGCCCAGCCGCGCGGGCGGGATCATGACGACGGAATTCATGTCCCTGCCGTCGGCGATGACGGTCGCAGCCGCGCTCGATGCAATCCGCAAGGTCGCCGGCAGCAAGGAGACGATCTACGCCATCTACCTGCTCGATCCTGAGGAGAAGACGCTGGCGGGTGTCGTCAGCTTGCGCGAACTGATCATGGCCGATCCCTCCGCCAAGCTCGCCGATATCGCGGTGGTGCGTAAGCCGGTGACCGTGACCGCCGACACGGACCGAGAAGAGGTCGGCCGGCTGATCTCGAAATACGATCTGCTGGCGGTTCCAGTTATTGACGAGACCCGGCATGTCATCGGCATCGTGACGGTGGACGACGTGATCGACGCCATGGTCGAAGCCAGCACCGAGGATGCGCAGAAGTTCGGCGGCATGGAAGCGCTGGACCAGCCCTACATGGCGATGAGTTTCTGGGCCATGATCAAGAAGCGGGCGGGCTGGCTATGCGTGCTGTTCCTTTCGGAAATGCTGACCGCCAGCGCTATGCAGACCTATGAAGCCGAGCTGGAAAAGGCGGTGGTGCTGACGCTGTTCATTCCGCTCATCATGAGCTCCGGCGGCAACTCGGGCTCGCAGGCGACGTCGCTGATCATCCGGGCTTTGGCGCTGCGGGAGCTACGGCTCTCGGACTGGTGGCGCATTCTCATCCGCGAAATTCCGGCCGGCCTGACGTTGGGCGCGATCCTTGGCGTCATCGGCATCGTGCGGATTGCGCTGTGGCAGAAGATGGGGATCTACAACTACGGCGACCACTGGGAGCTGATCGCGCTGACGGTGGGCGCGGCGCTGGTGGGCATCGTGACGTTCGGCTCGATGGCCGGGTCAATGCTGCCGTTCGCGTTGAAGCGGCTCGGCTTCGACCCGGCGAGCGCGTCGGCTCCGTTCGTGGCGACGCTGGTCGACGTGACAGGCCTCGTGATCTACTTCACGATCGCTTGGGTCATCCTGAAGGGCACGCTGCTCTAAAAGTCGAGGGGTCGGGGCGGAGCTCCGCTGCGCGGAAACGGGGCGGAGCTCCGCTGGGCGGAAACGGGGGGGAGCCCCCTGGCCTTCACTTCACTAGCCTTGAATTAGGCTCGAACATTCGCGGGCGTGAGACCCATCAGCTCGGCGCTGTAATGCGCGAGCATCAGGGCGGGGAAGACGAGCGCGTTGACCAGGGCAATCTCGCCGACGACCGGCCACGAGAAAGCGACTTCGGTAGCCGGCAGAACGGCCGTCGCGGCGAACAGCACGATTTCATAAACGGCAAAGGCGGCAGCGAGCGTTACGCTCATCACGGGAACACGGCCGAAGCGGGCCAGGCGCGGCGCAAGTTCGCAGGCGGCAAAGAAGCTCGCGAACGCGGCGGCGCCGATCGCGGCTCCCCAGGCAAAGCTGTCGAAAGTGCGCGGATAGTCGAGCGCGCAATAACCGACAGCCTGGTTGAGTGCCCAAGCAAGCCCGATCATCGCGAAGCCGTCCTGCTTTTTCATGTTGAGGGCAGCGAGCGTGGCAAGCGCTGCAAACGGCGTGGCGCATGACAGCTTGAAGCTCAGGGCGACGCTCGCGAGTGCGAGAAGGCCGATCCACAGCCAAGGGCTGCCGGTGGTCGAGGTCTGCGTGCGCGTCATGGATTGGGATCCTGAACATGAGATTAAAATTCGGCTCGCGATGATGAGCGCTTCATGGGGTTGTGGCAAGCGCAGGTGCCAAAGCCAAGAAAAATTTTCGCGACCTTTACGGCCATTGACAACGCATGTTCGAAGATGACTTATCGGTAACGTGAAGGTTCGACTGTCGTGGCGGCAGAAATGCCGGCAGGCCGGAAGATGAAAAGGGAACGCGGTGCGGCGTTTAACCCAACTAGGAATTGCCACTGGCAATGAACTGTGTGGGTGATGCGCCTAGGCCGTGGCTGCCCCCGCAACTGTAAACGGCGAGTTTGCTGCGCACATGCCACTGGATGCTTCTACTAAAGAGGCTCCGGGAAGGCCGCAACGAACGTCCGAGCCGTGAGCCAGGAGACCTGCCCTCACAAGCAGCCCATCTTCCGTGCGTGGGGCGCGGCGGAGCGAATGATCGCAGTGGCGGCAGTGTGTCAACCGGTGGTGTGTCCACAACGGGTGAGCTGGGCGTCGTGTCGATTAAGTACCAAACTCAATAGATGACGTTCGCCGCCCGGGTACTCTGGGTGGAGGCCGTCGCGTACAAAAATCAAACGTGCCTGTTTGCCGTTGAGACCATTGCCCAATCGTCCTGCGACGAGGGGTTCAATGACCTATCCTGTCACGATCAAACTATCGCTGATTTCCGTTCTGCTCGCGTCCGCTTCTCCTGCGGCGGTGGCTCAAACGGCGGTCGAAGTTCCTGGCGTCGTCATCGAAAGCGCGACCCTCGATAAGCCCAAAGTGGCAGCACCCCGCAAGGCGACCGTAGCAGCGTCCGCAGCGCCCGTGGCAGACGACGCCGCGGTCAAGCCCAAACGAACCCAACAGACCTCGACCGGCAAGGCCAAGGAAACAGCGGCCGATGCAGACGCAGCACCCGCCCAGACGGCAGGCTCGAACGCAGCCTCCGGCGCGGCGGCAGCAAACGGTGTTAACGCCAACGGCGGTGACGCAGGCGGGGTCGCGAACGGCGTTGCAGCCGAACAAGTCGGCTCGGCGGTCTCGGTCATAACTGCGGCTGATATCAAAGCGCGTCAAATCCAATATGCAGCCGACGCGCTGCGCTCGCTTCCGGGCGTTTCCGTGACCCGCAGCGGCGGGTTCGGCAGCCTGACCGAAGTCCGCCTGCGCGGCGCAGAAACACGCCACACTCTGGTGCTGATCGACGGCATCGACGCCTCCGAATCGACCAACGGTACGTTCGATTTCGCCAATCTTGCCGCCGACGACATCGAGCGGATCGAAGTGCTGCGCGGGGGCCAAAGCGGAGTCGGCGGGTCCAAGGCGATCGGCGGCGTCGTCTCTATCACGACCAAGGGCGGCAAAGGCCCGCTTTCGGTCGCAGCCTCGGCCGAGGGCGGCAGCTTCGGCACGCGCAGTGTGAGTGGCCGCGTTTCAGGCGGGAACGATCAGTTCTGGATGGCGTTGAGCGCCAGCCATCTGGCAACCGACGGCTTCGCCATCGCGCCGAACGGGCACATGACCGATCCAAGCCAGATCACGACCGTCGGCTTGAAGGGCGGGGCGACGCTGCTGGCGGGCCTGTCGCTCGATTTCTCGCTGCGCCACAGCCAGAAGGAAAACGACTACGACGACATCGGCATCCCCGCCGGCGGCACGTATTATGAGGCGATCGACAGCCAGCCGTACAATCGCACGGGGATCTGGATGGGCGGCGCAAAGCTCACCTGGGAAACCCTAGGCGGCGCGCTGACCCACGTATTCACGGGGCAATTCAACCGCACCAACGCGTTTGACGACCATCGCGACTTTTCGAGCCCTTCGAACAATCTGAGCGAGCGCGAGCACTACGGCTATGCCGCGACGGTGAGGCTCGGGTCGCCTGACACGATTAAGCATTCGATCACGGGCTCGATCCAAAAGGAGATCGAGGACTTCACCCCGACCGCTTCCTATTCCGATGGCATCACCCGCCATCGCGAGAACGTAGCGGCGATCGGCGAATATCGCGCCGAAATCCTGAACCAGTTCTACCCCACCGTCAGCGTCCGTCACGACCAGAACGACACCTTCAGCGATTACACGACCTGGCATGCAGCCCTCTCGGTGCCGTTGCGTCAGCTCGGTATCCGGCCCCACGCGAGTGTCGGCACGGCGGTCACGCTGCCGACCATGTTCTCGCAGTTCGGCTATGTGCTGTCGTCCTACCGGCCCAACCCAGATCTCAAGCCCGAGCAGTCCTTCGGCTACGACGCGGGCGCCGAGTTGACGCTGCTCTCCGGCCGCGCCAGCGTCGACGTGACGTACTTCAAGGCCGACCTGACCGACAAGATCAAGTCGGTCTACCTGCCGCCGAGCTATATCGGCACCTCGGTCAACGATCCTGGCCAAAGCACCCGTGAAGGCGTCGAAGTGGCGGGCCGCTGGCTTGCAACCGATGCGCTCAGCTTCGGCGCGGCCTACACCTTCCTCAACGCCCGCGATCCCGGCGGCGCGCAGGAAATCCGCCGGCCCGAGCACGCGGCGCGCTTCGACGTGAACCTGGCGTTCGACAAGGGGCGCGGCAATCTCAACGTCGCTGCCGTCTACAACGGACAGTCGCGCGACGACGCGTTCAACGCCTTCTTCCAGGCGACGAGGCTGACGCTCGACGACTATTGGCTCGTGAACGCCGCCGCGTCCTACAGGGTGGCAAACGGCGTCGAAGTGTTCGGCCGGGTCGAGAACCTGCTCGATCAGAAGTACCAGGAAGCGTACGGCTATGCCGCGCCCGGCGTCGCCGCATACGCCGGCCTGCGCTTCAAGATGGACGCCGGCGGCAAGCCATAACCCTACCTTGAGTAGGCGGGTCCAGGGGGCGTGCCCCCTGGCCTTCGTTTACCCAAGGCCTACACTTGCGGCATGGTCCACAGGCCCGAGCGCGGCGGCGCGGGCCTCAATCGTCCGAACGAGCGCGCCGCCATCGTATCGGCGACGGCTGCCGCCAGGTTCCAGCGCTTTCGCGCCGAACTCACCCGCGCACGATCCCCACCCGCCAAGCCAGCCTCGCGCACCACGTTGCCGATGTCGGCATACACCCGCCGAGCCGCCGCAATGGCGAGAGCGGAGCGCAGCGGCAGCCGCGCGATGCCATAGTATGCCGACGCATAATAGCGGTCGGCTTCATCCAGCAACCGCAGCCGCACGCCATGGACCGCCTCGCGATAGCGCGGATCGCCTACCGAACCCTCGGGCACGCCCGCTTGCGCGAGCCAGTCGGCAGGCAGGTACACGCGGCCCACCTTGGCGTCGGCCGCCACATCCCGCACGATGTTGGTGAGTTGGAATGCGATGCCGAGATCGCAGGCGCGCTCGAGAGTCTCCCGTTCGCCGCCGCCACACTCCTCAACCCCCATGATCGTCGCCATCATCACGCCGACACACCCGGCGACATGGTAGGAATAGCGCAGCGTGTCGTTGAGCGTCTTGTAGCGCTCCTGCCGCACGTCCATGGCCATGCCCTCGATGAGATCGAGCGGATAGCGTTGGGGGATGCGATGCTCAGCGACGACGGTCTGCAGCGCGAGAAAAATTGGCTCCGTGGCCTGGCCATTAACGGCCGCCAGCGTTTGTTCACGCAGCCGGGCTAGGCACTCGGCCGTCGCAGCCTTGGAGGCCGTGGCCGTGTTGAAGCCGAGGTCCTGCCCATCGATCTCGTCGTCGCAATGCCGGCACCATGCATACAGCATATAGGCGCCAGCTCGCACGTCCGGCGCAAACAGCCCTGCGGCCAGCGCAAAGCTCTTGGAGCCGGCCCTGATGCGTTCGCGGCTGAACGCCACGAGATCGTCAGGCGTCCAGGTTTGCGCGGGCGCAGCAGACGTGAGAAGCGAACTCATGAGACGGGGCGCACGTTTCTGTTGGCGGCCCGACGCGCGAACGCCCAGGCCGGGGTTTCACCCAAAGCACCCACGGCCTTGAAGAACGGAAGTGGCGGTTTGGCAGCCATATACATCATAATGAGCGCCTTATCCGCCGCCGTGAGCCGGGCGGCGAAGAACCGGTCGATGAGCGCGCTCGGCAGCCGGTAGAACCGCTCTAGAATATGGACGCGTTCGGCGGGCGTCGCGGCAATGAACAGCATCCGGTTGAGCAGCCGGAAAAACGCGCGATCCGTCCAAAGCGCACGCGCGTGGCGCTCCACATGCGCACGTACGGCGACTGACGACAGGTCCGGCAGGGCCGCGAGGCTGTCGGCAAACGCCAGCGCATCCGGCAGCGAATACCCGGTCGTCGGATGAAATAGCGACGCCCGCAGTCCCGCGCGCGGCACGCCCGGATCGCCCCGCTGCCAAAAGGCGTCCATGTCGCCGGCCAGCACTACCGGCAACACGCCGCGTTCCTCGCGCACGACCCGTTGGATGCGCCAGCCTTTGGCGCTCGCGTAGGCTCGCACGCGCTCGGACAGCGTGGCAGCGTCCAACTCCGGCGTGTCGCTGTAGTAGGTGTCCTCGATCAGGATGCGGGTCGCCGAAAACGGCAGCGTGTAGACGAACCGGTAGCCGTCGAGCTGGGCCACCGTCGCGTCCATGATCATGGCGACGGTTTCGCCGTGTGGCGTCTCAGTCTCGATTTCGAGACCGACGAATTTTTGAAAGCCGAGCGCCAGCGGCGTATCCGTTTCGGGACCTCGCCCATCGATGACGCAATTGGCGGCGATCACGCTTTGATCGGCCAGGGTGACCTGGGCTGGCGTTAGCGCTGTCACATCCTGGTTGAGCAGCAGCCGGGAGCCGAGCGTCCGGCTCAAAACCTCATGCAACCGCTCCGACGAGATAGCATGATACGGCACGTCGAACGAGCGGGCATGGCCGGGAAAGCGCACGCCCTGCCGGGGCCACGAGGCGAAGATGAACGGGCGCAGGTCCAGCAGCGCAGCGGCGGGGATGTCACTGTCGTGAAACGACCACGTATGGTTACCGCCAAGAGTGGAACCGCGTTCGATCACGAAAAAATCGAGCTCGGGGCGCAACGCCGCGAGCCGCCAGGCGATCAGACTGTTGGCGAGTCCTCCGCCCACCAGAATGAGATCTGGCTTGCGCGCATCTGACCCGCCGTTGGACGGGCGCGCAGGCATCGGGACGGAGCGGACGGATGTCACGGACGTTTACATTTCATATGCTTTGGCCTAACGCGCAAATGGAGCTTACCTCAGCGGTAATTTTAAATCGAGCTGACAAGAGCGTACGTAGGGTGTTGTTATCGGGGCGGTTGTCTGCTTTCGATACGTTGCCCGGTCGGAATTGGAGCGCCGCGGATGCTGGTATCAAAGGATTGAGGTCGCATGCACGGCCGCGCAAACATGCCGCCCCTTGATGGCCCCCCCCAAGATGCAGCGGGCCGGAACATGGGTCCTGCCGTAACGGGTGTGCCCCGTGGGCCGGCGATTGCAAACCTTCGTGAGCGGGTCAACCAGCGCCTCGCCGCCCTCGTCGCACCCCCGCAAGCTGCGCCCGTCAGCCTCAATTGCGCGGTCCGGCACGCGCTGCTCGCGCCTGGTAAGCGCGTCCGTCCCCTGCTCACGATGCTGACCGCCGCCGAATTCGGCGCCGACCCGTTGAAGGCGTTGGATGCGGGCTGCGCAGTCGAACTCGTGCATACGGCATCCCTCGTTCTCGACGATCTGCCCTGCATGGACGACGCGTGCACCCGGCGCGGCGTTCCGGCGACCCATACGGCCTTCGGCGAAGCGACGGCGGTTCTGGCCGCCATCGCTATGCTGACGCGGGCCTTCGGCGTCGTCGCCGCGATGGAGGGCATCTCGACGGCCGCCCGCGTCGATCTGACGGCAATCCTCTCGGTCGCCTCTGGTGCGGAGGGGCTGGCGGCGGGCCAGGAGCGCGATTTGAACGACCGTGGCCCCGCCGATCCGCTCGCCAAAATCAACGACATCAATGATCAGAAAACCGGCGCGCTGTTCATTGCCGCTATCCAGATGGGGGGCCGGATTGCCGAAGCCGACGCCTCCCGCATGGCGGCTCTGGCAGCGCTGGGCCGCGAAGTAGGGCTCGCGTTCCAAGCCCTCGACGACGTCATCGACCTGTCGCGCTCGACCAGCGAAGCCGGCAAGGATACCGGCAAGGATACGGGTAAGGCGACGGTCGCGACCGTAATGGGGCTTGAGCCCGCGCGTGCCGAAGTCGAGCGCCACATGCAGCTGGCGCTCGACGCCATCGCCCCGTTCACGAAAGCCGATGGCCCCCTGCGTAGTTTCGTCGCCGCGATGTTTGCGCAGGCCTCGAGCGCAGCATCCCTTAAGCCGGCCAACGGCTGAGCTGCTCAGGGCGCGCGGCGGTGCAATCCGTTTTCCCGTGGAAACCCTGGTTGGTGTTGCAATTATGCCAATTTTTGCGCCTGCCTACAGTATATTAAGCTTTGGGAGCACACCGAGTCGGCCGCGATTTCGCCGCTGAAGTGCGCCAACGCTGGGCGATGATCGTACCGGACTTGTGAGGGATTTGATGTCGTATGACGCGCCGCGCCGCCGCAGGCTTGCTTTGACGGCGGGGACCGCCGCTGTGCTGGCAGCCCCCCTGCTTGCCGGCTGTTCCGACACCATGCCCTCTCTGACCGGGGGGCCTTCTGAAGTCGACCGGGTATTCCTGATGGCGGCCGGCAACTGGGACCGCAACAAGGACGGCGTCGTCACGTGCGAGGAGTGGAAGAGCTACGCAACCGAACTCTTCAACATCGCCGATACGGAGCGAAAGGGCCATTTGACGCCACAAGACTGGGCGCGGATCGTCGCCGTCGACAAGATGTTCGTCACCGTCGACTTCAAATATTACGACAAGAACGGCGACGGCAAAGTCGATCGCGCCGAATTCGTCGACCGGCCGAACCGCGCCTTCGAGATGGCCGACCGGGACAAGGATTGCGATTTGACGACTGTCGAATTGACGGGTGCCCGCACCGCGGGCGCGCCCGCGGCAAAGGTCACGCCGGCTGGTTCCGAAAGCGGCGGCGGCAAGCCGGGCCAGGGCGGTCCGGGCGGGGCCGGCCGCGCCCCGTAAACCTACTACGCAAGCAGCGTGTAGGCCGCGAGGAAAAGAACGCAGGCCAGCGTCACCCGCAACGCCCAGTCGGGCATCGCCCCCGTCAGCCGGGACCCAATCGCAATGCCCGGCACCGAACCTGCCAATAAAGTGGCGAGCAGCGCCATATCGACATGGCCCAGGCTAAAATGGCCGAGCCCCGCCATCAGCGTGAGTGGGATCGCATGCACGATATCGGTTCCCACCAGCCGGCGCACGGCCAGCGCGGGATACAGCGCCGTCAGCACAACCACGCCAATTGCCCCGGCACCGACTGACGTCAGGGCAACGGTTGCCCCTATGAGGAGGCCGAGCGCGACGGTCGGCAAGGGGCGCGGCTGGGTGTGTGCGAAGGTGTCGCCAGCAGGCGTGAGACCGTCATCGGTCGGCGCGGCAGTAGGCGCGGCGCTCCCCCGAACCAGCAGCGGGAAGGCAGCGATCGCGAGCGCGCTCACGATCAGGGCGGCCGCCAGAATGCGCCGGATGTAGAAGGCGAGGATGGCCGTGTCGAGCCCGCTCCACGAGAGCCAGATGAAAACCGCAGCCGCCGCCGGCAGGCTGCCCGCAGCGAGCCACCCCAGGATGCGGTAATTGACGTTGCTCAGCCGGTGATGATGCCATGCCGAACTTGCTTTGGTGATGCAGGCAAACAGCAAGTCGGTCCCGACTGCGACGATCGGGTTGATGCCGATGATCGAAATCAGAAACGGCGTCGTCAACGAACCTGCGCCGACCCCCGTCAGGCCGACGAGCAACCCAACGACGAACCCACCGGCGACGACCAGCGGCCAAAATTGGGGCAAAGCCCATTCCATCAGACGGTCGCCCCGCGATTCGATCAAAAGCAATCAATTCTAGAGCGCGTTAGGAAAAGTGTGAAGCGGTTTTCCGTAAAAACGCGCGACAAAACAAAGAGCTAGAGCATGATAGCGATTCAAAGAAAAGCGAACATGCACTAGCGCGGATCAAGCTGCACGGCAGCGTCAAAGTTTGAGCGCTGCGGCCACGCCGGCTGCCGCAAACAGCGCCATCACCTCATGGGCCCGGCGCTCGCGTTCGGCCTGATCGGCCATGCTGTCGCCCAGGTCCGCGCACAATCCCGCAAGCCGCTCCCGCGACAGCACAAACGCGTCGGCCGTATGGTTTGGCGCGGCACGTAGTGCGCCCTCGTGCGCCGCCGTGACGACGCCGCCAGCCACAGAAGCGCCTGTTAGCGTATCGACGATCATGAAGCAGCCGGTATCAGGCAGGTCGCCGAACGCGTCGACGGCCGAGGCGCGCCCCAGATCGATGTGGGCGAGCGCGATATCGTTCATCCCGCAGTCGCTCGCCGCCCGCGTGGTCAGCGATTCAAGATCGAGCAGCGCGTCGACCTGCAACTTGGCGATCGGGACCAGATCGGTCGCCGTCCGCAGCAGGTAGGCGGCTTTGGGATCGAACGCCGCTTCGTTGAGCCACACGAACCGAACATCCAGGCTGGTCGCCGTGACGGGTTCGGGGCCTGCCCCCGACAGCACTGCGCCGCGCGCAATATCCAGATCGTGCTCGAGCTGTATGGCGACGGCCTGCCCGGCACGCGCCATTTCCAGATCGCGCCCCATGGTGGCAATTCTCAGCACGCGGCTCGACTGGCCCGAGAGCGCATCCACGATCCGGTCGCCGACGCACACCGCGCCTGCCGTCACCGTACCAGCCAGTCCGCGGAAATCGAGGCCGTCGCGCAGCACCGTCTGCACCGGCATGCGGAACGCGCCGCCCGCCTGGCTCACCCGTGACGGCAAGCTGTCCAGATGCTCGAGTAACGTCGGTCCGGTGTACCAAGGCGTGTGCGCCGAGCGCCTGGCAACGTTGTCGCCATGCACGGCCGACAGCGGAATAGCAATCGCTTCGTTGAACCCGAAGCGCTGGGTCAGCGCCGCGAAATCGGCCGCGATGGCGTTGAATTTGGCCTGGTCGAAATCGACGAGATCCATCTTGTTTACGGCCAGCACGACGCGGCGCACGCCGACGAGATCGAGGATCGCCGCATGCCGCCGAGTCTGCTTCTTGATGCCCGAGCGTGCGTCCACCAGCATGATGGCGACATCCGCGTGCGAAGCGCCGCTCGCCATGTTGCGTGTGTATTGCTCGTGGCCCGGACTGTCGATGACCACGAACCGACGCTTTTCGGTATCGAAATAGCGCCACGCGATGTCGATGGTTATTCCCTGCTCGCGCTCGGCAGCCAGCCCATCGACCAGTAGGCTGAAATCGGGTTGTCCAGATCCGCCCGCGAGCTTGGACCGTTCGATCGTAGCGCGCTGATCGTCGTAGAGGTCGGAGGCATCGAACAGCAGCCGCCCGATGAGGGTCGACTTGCCGTCGTCGACCGATCCGCAGGTGAGCAGCCGGAGAATGCCGTTGAGTTCGCGCGCCGATGTCGCCGAGCGGGAAGCCTGAAAACCGGACGCCGGGGTCGCGACGATGGTCGCCGGCAGCGATGCACTCGCGGCAGGCGTGGCGTTGGTCTTGAGACGAGCAGTGGCGGACATCAGAAATAGCCCTCTTGTTTCTTCTTCTCCATCGCACCTGATTCGTCGTGGTCGATGAGACGCCCCTGGCGCTCGGACGTCTTGGCTGTCAGCGTCTCAGTGACGACGGTTTCGAGATCGCTTGCCATCGAGCGGACCGCGGCCGTCAACGGATAGCAACCAAGCGTTCGGAACCTGACCGATTGTACGAGCGGCTTTTCACCTGGCAGCAGCCGCATGCGTTCGTCATCGACGACGAGCAATTGCCCGCCTCGTTCGATGGTGGGCCGTTCGGCGGCAAGATACAGCGGTACGATGTCGAGCTTCTCGCGCTGGATGTAGCGCCACACGTCCCGCTCGGTCCAATTCGACAGCGGGAATACGCGCACGGTTTCGCCCGCGCCCAACCGCCCGTTGAGCAGCCGCCACATTTCGGGCCGCTGCTTGCGCGGGTCCCAGCGATGACCGGCCGCCCTGAACGAGAACACACGCTCTTTGGCGCGCGAGGCTTCCTCGTCGCGGCGCGCGCCGCCGAAAGCTGCATCGAACCCGTGCAGGTCGAGCGCCTGCTTCAGCGCAGCGGTCTTCATGACGTCGGTATAGACCGAGGGCGAGTAGTCGAACGGATTGACGTTGCGGTCTAGCCCGTCCTGGTTGGAGTAGGTGATGAGGTCGAGCCCGAAATCGCGCACCGTCTTGTCGCGAAAGGCGATCATCTCGCGGAACTTCCACGTGGTGTCGATATGCAACAAGGGGAACGGCGGCTTCTGGGGAAAAAACGCCTTGCGGGCGAGATGCAGCAGCACCGTCGAATCCTTGCCGATCGAATACATCAGCACGGGCTTGCGGAACTGCGCCGCCGCCTCGCGGAAGATGTGGATCGCCTCGGCTTCCAGCAGGTCGAGATGGGAAATACCAGCCGTCATGATGCGGCTCCTTTCAAGTGTTCGTGCGCTTCCGGTTTGGCATGAGCGGGCCGGTTATGGAGCCCGCACTCCTTGCCGTCCTCGTTTTCCCACCACCAGCGGCCCGCCCGGATATCCTCACCAGGCCGGACCGCGCGCGTGCACGGCTGGCACCCGATCGAAGGGTAGCCGCGCCCGTGCAGGGCGTTGATCGGAACATCATTGGCTGCGATGTAGGCTTCGAGCTGCGCCAGGGTCCAGTCCGCAAGCGGGTTCAGCTTGATGATCCCCGTGCCTGCGTCGCGCTCGGCAAACGGCACCGCGCCCCGCCCAGCTGATTGATCGCGCCGCAAGCCCGTGATCCAGCCGGAAGCGCCCGCGAGTGCGCGGTTCAGCGGACGCACCTTGCGAACCTCGCAGCAGGCCTTGCGATCGTCGATGCTCTGCCGGAACCCGTTGATGCCGTCGCGTGCGACGAGATTTTCGAGGTCGCGTGCCTCTGGATAAACTGCGCGGATTTTGAGACCGTAGCGCTGCTCGCTGGCGTCGAGTGTATCGAGCGTTTCGGGAAAATGCCGTCCCGTTTCCAGGGTGAAGACATCGATGAACACGTTGGCGTCCGAGATGGCGTGCAGCACGGCCTGGTCTTCAATGCCAAGGCTGGTCGAGAACGCGATCCGGCCTGGCACCTGCGCTGCAATCGCCGCAATGCGCGCGGTGAGTGAGGTCCCCGATCCGAGCGATTGGTTCAGCTCGGCGATAGCGGCGGCTGAAAGGGTGGTTGCTGACACGGGTTCGGTCCACGGCTGACTGGGAGAACGGTCCGATATAACGAAATGAATTTCTCTTCTTAAGTGAAAATAACGGCTAAGCATAGAACTAAATTTCACATGTGAACGATTTCAGGAATTAGTTTGCTTCAATCGGGGATGGTTCGCCCATCCAGCCATTTCAGGGCCCCGCGCGCTGCGGCCACCCCGGTGGCAAATGACGCCTGCAGGAGATACCCCCCGGTCGGCGCGTCCCAGTCGAGCATCTCCCCTGCAGCAAACACCCCAGGCTTGGCTCTGAGCATGAAATCCTCGTCCAGCGCCGCGAACGGTAGTCCGCCCGCCGTCGAGATGGCGCGCTCCAGCCCGGCGCACCCCGTCGCAAATAGTCTCACGCTCTTGACCCGCCAGGCGAGCGCATGAGGCTCGGAGGTAAGCGGCCCCTCCTCGCGCAGCAATGCAACGGCAGCTGGCGCAAGGTTCAGCGTTTTGCGCAGGAACGTCGCCATCGATTGCTTGCCGCGCGGGGCCGAAAGCCGCACGGCTAGGTCTTCGGTGGTCATGTCGGGCCGCAGGTCGATGGTGAGCGCAACCGGCGCTCCCATCGCCGTCAGCCTCCGCGTCCGCCCCGCAAGCGCATAGATCACACCGCCTTCGAGCCCCGTGCGCGTGATGATCGCTTCCCCCCGCAGGCTTTCGCCATCGAGCGAGACCGCAATCCGCTTGAGCGGCTGCCCGGCAAAACCCTGCGCCAGATGATCGCTCCAGCGCACGGTGATCCCGCAGTTGGCTGCTTCAAACGGCGCGATCGATATGCCCTCGGCTGCAAGAATTTCAGCCCACGCCCCGTTCGAGCCGAGCCGTGGCCAGCTCGCCCCGCCGAGCGCAAGAATGACCGCCTGCGCACTGATATCGGCCGGCCCGTCCGGCGTGTCGAACAGCAGTCCGCCGGCCGGCGAAATTCCACGCCACTCGTGGTTGACGGCCAACCGCACCCCCTGTGCGTCGAGCCGCCTGAGCCACGCCCGCAGCAAAGGCGATGCCTTAAGCGCCTTCGGAAACACCCGCCCGCTGGAGCCGGTGAACGTCTCGATGCCGAGCCCGTGTGCCCACGCCAGCATCGCGGTCGCCGGCCATGCTTCCAGCGCCGCCAGCAGCCGCGGATTCTGCGTGCGCCCATACCGTCCGAGAAACGAGGCCCAATCCTCGCTGTGGGTGAGATTGAGCCCGCCGCGCCCCGCCATCAGCAGCTTGCGGGCCGGTGAGGCCATGCGCTCATATACCGTGACGGAATGGCCCGCCGCCGAAAGCTGCTCCGCCGCGATGAGGCCTGCCGGTCCTGCCCCGACGACGGCAACGTCTGTGGCAACCTCTACCCTCACCAGCTGCCCGTGTTCGGCATCGATAACCAGGGCTCGGAATGCGGTAGCGCCGACCCCTTTTGAAGCAGTTCGACCGAAATTCCATCCGGCGAACGCACGAACGCCATCCGTCCATCCCGCGGTGGCCGGTTGATCACGATTCCCTGGGCGGCGAGGTGCGCGCAGGTCGCGTAGATGTCGTCGACCTCGAACGCGAGGTGGCCGAAGTTCCGCCCACCGGTGTAAGCTTCCCGATCCCAATTGTGGGTCAGTTCCAGCAGTGGGGCCTTTTCTGCGGCAGCACGCTCGGCATCGCCGGGCGCAGCCAAAAAGATCAGCGTGAACCGGCCATGCGGACTGTCCATCCTGCGGGTTTCGGTCAGCCCGAGCCCCCCACAATAAAATGCCAGCGCAGCCTCCGGGTCGTTGATCCGCACCATGGTATGGAGATACTTCATTGGTCTCTCCTCAAGGAGTGTTTCCGGGAAATGTGTGTAGCGGGTTTCCGGAAAGAAGCACTCCAAAACAGTGGGCTCGAGCAGGTTTGCGATTGGCCGAAGAGCAAACGTACTTCGGGAGCGCAGACATGCTCGATGGTCGGCCTAAGCAAGGCCTGGACGCCGTGAGTGTGTCAAGTCTCCCCTGTATTGCCCGGCGGCGTTGCAATCGAGACGCGAATACCGCGCAAATTGCAGGTGGTCTTGACGCGCCGCAGGCCCGGCCAGATACTACCGATCAGGTGCTCCGGCAGGCGCTGCAAAACGAATCACATTTCGGCAAAAAAAGTGTTCACGCAACTGTCGCCGGGGCGTCACAGAGGCATTTTCAGGGTCAAAATAAGCCGTAGCCAAGGCCTGCGGAAAAGTTCTCGTAGACAGAAATTAATTAACTGAAAATAAACATTAAAAACAACGTTCGTCTGCGGGGAGAACCCCTGCGTAACCGGCGAATTGAACGGCGCTCCCAAATTTTGGACTAGATCACCCGATGAACGCTGCTATGTTCAACATCGTTAACGTGATGAGTCGACTGGAGGGCACCCTAGTCCTCGTGATTAGGGACCAGTGCCTCGGGTTTCACGGCAACCAAAAGTAACACGACATAATGTAGCAACGTCAACTGTTAGTGGGGTAAACGATAATGGGGGACTCTAAGTTGCCACCCAATATCGCGGGGTCGCAGACCCAGGCTGATATGGAACTCGAGCGATTGCAGGATGGCCTTGAGGTCGTCGAAATCGCTGGATCGATCAAGTGGTTCGACGCGTCTAAGGGTTACGGTTTCATCGTTCCCGACAATGGCGCCACCGACATCCTGTTGCACGTGACCTGCCTGCGCGCTGGCGGTTTCCAGACCGCCTACGAAGGGGCCAGGGTTCACTGCCAGGTTCTTAAGCGTCCGAAGGGCATGCAAGCCTTCCGGATCATCAGCATGGATGAATCGACTGCGATCCATCCTTCACAGCTTCCGCAGCGCACTCACGTCATCGTCGAGCCTGAGAGCGACTGGGAGCGGGCCATGGTCAAGTGGTTCAACCGCGTGCGCGGTTTCGGCTTCTTGACACGTGGTGAAGGAACGCCTGATATCTTCTGTCACATGGAGACGTTGCGCCGTTTTGGTTTCACCGAATTGCGGCCTGGGCAGATTGTCCAGGTGCGTTGGGGCCACGGATACAAGGGCTGCATGGCAGCTGAGCTGCGTCCTGACGGTGTGCAAACGGGTTTGCCGTCATCTCATTAATTGAGGCGCACTGACCGGCTCGCACCGAGCCTAGCACGGATCGAACATGACGAGCACGATCCAGTCGGGCGCGATCAAACAGACTAACAACCTCACCAGGGCTGCGCATCGCGTGGCCCTGATGCTTTTTGCGTCGTTGACGCTTTCTTCGGGCGCCACGGCGAAAATGGCCCAGGAACATCTGTCGCTGATCACAGCCAGCCGCGAGATCGATATCAAGACGGAAGTGGCCCAGACGCCAGAAGATATGGCAATGGGACTGATGTTCCGCTCCGAGCTTGCCGACGATGCGGGAATGCTGTTTCCCTCGCCCGCCCCGCGCGAGGCTAATATGTGGATGCGCAACACCTACATTCCACTGGACATGGTGTTCATCCGCGCCGACGGCGTGATCCATCGTATCGAGCCGATGACCCAGCCGCTATCGGAAGAGATCATTGCGTCGCGCGGGCCGGTGCTCGCAGTGCTCGAACTGGCGGGCGGCGCAGCGGGAAGGCTTGGCTTGAAGCAGGGAGATCGCGTCCGTCACCCCCTCTTCGGCACCAAATAGCCAACGGCCGCGGCGGGTTCATAAACTCATCTTGACCGCAGCGCGGGATGCAGTCACACATGCCCAGAGTCGGGGCGTAGCTCAGCCTGGTAGAGCATCTGCTTTGGGAGCAGAGGGTCTGGAGTTCGAATCCCCACGCCCCGACCATTTTCTTAGTGACGAGATCGCGATAACAGCCATGATCGTGCGCATCTACAAGCCGGCCAAATCCGCCATGCAATCGGGCAAGGGCAACACGCACGAGTGGGTGCTTGAGCCTGACACGGCATGCGCTGTCACGGTCGATCCGCTGATGGGCTGGAGCGGCTCAGGCAATACGCAAGCCCAGGTCACGCTGACCTTCCCGACCAAGGAAGACGCGATCCGTTATGCGGAGGGTGCGGGCCTCGCCTATTCCGTTCACGAGACGCCGCCGCACAAATCGCCCCGCCGCTCGTATGCCGACAACTTCAAGTTTGGCCGTATCGGCAGCTGGACCCACTGACGAAGTTCGGCGCCGTCAACTCGCTCCCTCCACGTATGATGCGGCGGGCTCTGCGCGGTCATCTGGCAAGCCCCGCTCAAGGCTGTCTGGCTCAAGGCGAAACGAGGCGTTGCAGCCCCCCTTCGCCCCGCAGCTATTTGATCTCATCCGCGCCGTGAGACACAAAATACAGTCATCCTCTGGCTTGATTGCCCTCCGCGGATGCAGACCGGTCCCGAGGACAGCTGGTTCAAGACGTACAGCCTCGGGAAATTCGGGTGTGAGGCGTCCCGGTCGCTGGGCGAATGGCGGCCGGGAACACGCGCCGTTCACGCAAATGCTATTGGCGTGTGTTCGCGCCGGTATGTATCGGTCTTGCTAACGAAACGACTGAACCCACAAGGAGCGCATCATGAAAATCTGGAACAAGCCGCAAGTTCGCGAACAGGCCGTTGGCATGGAAGTCACCGCCTATCTCCCGGCCGACATCGACCTGATCTAAGACGGCATTCCCTCGAACATGAGGGTGTGAGAACGGCGCTTGAGGGCAACCTCGGGCGCCGTTTTTCTTTGGCCGGTTCAGGCCAGCGGATCGCGTGCCTGGTCCGCAACTGTTGCCCGCATCGCCGCTACCAGCTGAATTGCCCCCCAATCCATTGCATCGTCCCCGCCGTCTGAGCGCGCGGCGCAGCCATCACCCCTCGCTTGCCGCCATCTCGAGTTCGAGCCACTGCTCTTCGGCGGCGGCCAGCTTGTTCTGCGTTTCGGCGAGCGCCTGCGACGAGATCCGAAATCGGCTCGCATTGGTGGCAAACAGGTTGGGATCGGCCAGCACGTCTTCCAGGCGGTTGATCTCTGCCTGCAAGGATTCGATAGTCTTGGGCAGCGTTTCGAGCGCGTGCTTGTCCTTGAACGACAGCTTCCGCTTGGGCGCGCCCCCATTCGCAGCAGGCGCTGCGGCAGCCGACGGCGCCGCATTGAGCTTGATGTTGCCCGCCGTCAAGCCTGCTCCCGCACCACGGTCACGGTCGGTGCGCTTGAGATCGGTGCCGGCCCGCTGGGTGAGCATGTCGGAATACCCACCCGGATACTCGGTCCACCGCCCGTCGCCTTCGGCCGCGATCACGCTCGTCACCACCCGATCGAGGAAGTCGCGGTCGTGGCTGACGAGCAGCACCGTACCGGTATATGCGGCAAGCAATTCCTGCAGCAGGTCGAGCGTTTCGAGATCGAGATCGTTGGTCGGCTCGTCGAGCACCAGCACGTTAGAGGGCTTGGCAAGCGCCCGGGCGAGCATCAGCCGCGCCCGTTCCCCGCCCGACAGCACCTTCAGCGGCGATCGCGTTTGTTCCGGCGTGAACAGGAAGTCCTTCATGTAGCTGGCCACGTGCCGCGCCTGCCCGTTGATGATCACCTGATCGCCGCGCCCGCCGGTCATAGCGTGCGCCACAGTCCATTCGGGGTTCAACTCGTCGCGCCGCTGATCGAGCGTGACGAGCTCGAGATTTGTGCCGAGCTTCACGGTCCCGCTGTCGGGTTCGAGTTCGCCGGTCAAAAGCTTGAGCAAGGTGGTTTTGCCGGCCCCATTCGGGCCGACCACGCCGATGCAGTCGCGCCGCAGGATGCGGATCGAGGTATCCTTGACGATATCGCGCCCCTCATAGGCCTTCGCGATATCCAAGGCGTCGATGACGAGCTTGCCCGACAACGAACCTTCGGATGCTTCCAGCCGGACGTTGCCCTGCACGCTGCGCTTGTCGCGCTTTTCCTCGCGCATGGCATGCAGCTCCGCGACGCGCCGCACGTTGCGCTTGCGCCGTCCTGTGACGCCGCCATGCATCCAGTCGTTCTCGCGCGCGATTTTGCGGTCGAGCTTGTGCCAATTCGTCTCTTCTTCTTCGAGGATGGCGTCGCGCCAGGCTTCGAAAGCAGCAAACCCCTGCGGATTGCGCCGGGCAGTGCCCCGGTCGAGCCACACGGTCTGCTTGGAGAGGTTCTCCAGGAACCGCCTGTCGTGCGAGATCATGACGAGCGCCGCGCGCGACTTGGCAAGTTCCGATTCCAGCCACTCGATGGCCGGCAGGTCGAGATGGTTCGTCGGCTCGTCAAGCAGCACGACGTCGGGCTTGCCGACCAGCACACGGGCAAGCGCCACGCGCCGCGCTTCGCCGCCTGATAGACGATTGGGGTCCTCCATCCCGCTCATGCCCATGTCGGCAAGCAGCGAGATCGCGAGATAGCTCTCGTCCAGCGGCCCAAGGCCCGCCTCGACATAATCGAGCGTGGTGGGAAAGCCGGCGAAGTCGGCCTCTTGTGGAAGGTAGCGGATGATGGCATTGGGGTGCGCGAAGCGCTCGCCAGAGTCGGGCTGCACCAGGCCTGCCGCAATCTTCAGCAGCGTCGATTTCCCAGACCCGTTGCGGCCGACGAGGCAGATCCGGTCGCGCGGCTCCACGGTGAGCTCCGCGCCCGACAAGATCGGATGCCCGCCAAAGGTCAGGTGGATGTTCTTCAATGTCAATAACGGCGGGGCCATAGGTCTCTTTTTATGAAACTGCGGGGTTGGCCGCAGGTGTGCCAGCCCTGAAGCCCCCAGGCAAGCACCCCAGCGTCGCGGGCAGCCAAGGTTCAGGCAGCCTTCTTTTGCGCAAACCGCCGCTCGGCTTCCAACGCAAGCCCGAACCCGACCGAATTGAACAGATCGCCCTCGATCGCCTTGGCCCGCGGCAGCAGTTCCGAAAGCAGCCGCTTGACGGCGGGTACGGCCGACGTGCCGCCGGTCAGGAACACGGTCGTAATGGCCTCGGCAGGTTGCGCTGAAGCCGCAACCGTCGCACAGATTGCGTCCCCCAACCGCTCGAGTTCGCCAGCGATCGCTGTCTCGAACAGCGCCGTGCTGGCATCCACGGTCAAGCCGGCGATGGCCCCCGTCAGGTCGATGGTGACCTCCTCCGTATGCGACAGATCGATCTTCGCCTGTTCCACCCGGCCCGCGATCGCATGCCCGCTGCCGGCCTTGACCACGTCCACATACCGTTGGAACAGCTCCGGCTCGGCACAGTCGTTGAGGATCTGGCGCAACGTCATAAAATTGGCCTGCGTCGCAATCGTGTGGATGCGATGCCAGGTGGCGAGATCGACGAACGGCCAGCGCGGCAGTTCGCGACCCTTCAAAGTTTTGGCCCGCGATCCCAGATGCGGCATGACGGCTGCCATGGAAAGCCGCATGTCGAGATTGGTGCCGCCCACCCGGATGCCGTCGTTGGCGAGGATGTCGCCCGCCCGGTCTGCCCGCAAGCGCCGCTCCGGCCCGACTTCGACGATAGAGAAGTCCGCCGTGCCCCCGCCGATGTCGGAGATGAAGACGCGTTCGTGCGTGCGCAGCGTGTGTTCGAACGACAGCGCTGCCGCGATCGGCTCGAACTGGAACGCGATTGTGCGGAACCCCGCTTCGCGCGCGATTTCGCCGAGCTTGACTTCTGCGCGTGCATCCACCGCATCGTTGCCGTCGACGAAGTGCACCGGCCGCCCCATCACGACCTCGTCCAGCGTCGCCCCGCAAAACCGCTCGGCCTTGTCCTTCAAATCGCTGAGAAACCCGACCAGGATGCTCTCGAAGGTGCGGAACTGCCCGCCCGCTGCGGTCTTCTCGGAAATCAGGTCCGACCCCAGAATCGACTTCAACGACCGCATCAGGCGTCCCGCTTCCCCCGTCGTATAGGCAGCGGTCGCCGCCCGTCCGTAGAGCGGGGCTTGTCCGTCTGCTGGATAAAAGATCGCGCTGGGAATGGTCGTATGCGTGCCTTCGACCGGCACCAGCACGGTTTTTCCGCCCTGGACCACTGCAATGGTTGAGTTGGAGGTGCCAAAATCGATGCCGCAAACTGTTTTCATCTGGGCCGGATACCCTAACCCCTGCTGCGTCGCAACATGCACCAGCGCGTTTGGAGAATTGGTCACAAGATGGGAGGCGCAAGAAGCGCACAGGATGTTTGCTCCGTGCGCTGCGACAGGCTAACCCCTCTTCCCACGATCCAGCCCGCCAATTCGAGCCCCCGGTTTCTTGACCATGAGCCACCCCGTTATCGACACGACCATCACCGTGCCCCCCGAATGGGCGCCCCAGCAAGCGATCTGGACCGCTTGGCCGGCCCACGCGGGCGAGTGGAACGGCGATCTTGAAAGTCCCCGCCGCGATGTGGCGGCTCTCGTGCTTGCGTTGGCAGGCGCGGGCAACCGCGTGCGCCTGTTGGTTGCGGGGCCGGAAGCCAAGGCTTCGGCCCATGCGGCGCTGGGCGGTGCAGCCGAATACGTCCTTGCCGACTACGGAGATATTTGGCTGCGCGACACCGGCCCCATCTTCGCCTGCACGCCAAAGGGGCCCGTGGCGCTGCGGTTTGCCACCAACAGCTGGGGCGGCAAATTCGATTTGCCAGCCGACAGCATCGTGGGCGACGAGGTCGCCCGCAGCGCCCAAACCCACATCCGCCGCTACCCCTTCGTGCTCGAAGGCGGCGCGATCGACCACGACGGCGAAGGCACCATCCTGACCACCCGCCAGACCCTGTTGAACCCCAACCGCAACGGCTGGACCAAGAGCCAGGCCGAAGCCGCACTCCGCGACGCGCTGGGTGCAAGGCAGATCATCTGGATCGACGAAGGCCTCGCCAACGATCACACCGACGGCCATATCGACAACATCGCCCGCTTCGTCGCGCCGGGCCGCGTCGTATGCCAGGCGCCTGCCGGCCCCGACGACCCCAACGCCGAAACGCTCGACGCCATCGCCCGCACGCTCGCCGCGAGCGTGGATGCAAAGGGCCGCAAGCTCGACGTGGTGCGCATCCCCGGCGTCGGGCTCTATCGCAACGCGCTGGGCGACGTTTCGCCAGCGTCCCACATGAACTTCATCATCGCCAACGGCATCGTGGTCGTGCCCGTGTACGCAACTCCGAGCCAAGCTGCGGCTCTCGAAGCGCTGGCCCAGGTGTTCGCTGATCGCAAAGTCGTGGGCGTCTCCTCGCGCGGGCTCATCGGCTGCGGCGAAGCTGGCGGCGGCTCGTTCCATTGCATCACCCAACAGCAGCCGGCGTGAAGGCCTTTGCGAAGCAAACGGAGCACGCCATGAGCAAAATCACCGTCGCCGCGATCCAGACCCACTACGGGCCCTCCCTTGCCGATAACCTCGCCCGCACGGAAACCATCGTGCGCGAGGCCGCCAAGCGTGGCGCGCAAGTGATCCTGCCATCGGAATTATTCGAGGGGATATATTTCTGCACCAGGCAGGACCCGAAATGGTTTGAGACCGCGCACGCGGCCAACGCGCACCCTTGCGTCCTCGCCCTGCAAAAGCTCGCCCGCGAGCTCAAAGTGGTCATCCCGATCTCGTTCTTCGAGAAGGACGGTCCGCACTATTACAACTCGGTCGCCATCGCGGACGCGGACGGCGAGATCCTGGGCGTCTACCGCAAAAGCCATATCCCCGACGGCCCCGGCTACATGGAGAAGTACTACTTCCGCCCCGGCAACACGGGCTTCAAGGCCTGGACCACGCGCTATGGCCGCATCGGCGTCGGCATCTGCTGGGACCAGTGGTTCCCCGAGTGCGCCCGCGCCATGATGTTGCAGGGCGCCGAACTCCTGTTCTACCCGACCGCGATCGGCTCCGAACCCTATGACGCCGCGCTCGACACTCATGCCCGCTGGCAACGCGCCATGCAGGGCCACGCCGTTTCGAACGCCGTACCTGTCATCGCGTCTAACCGCATCGGCCTGGAAAACAACGACGGCGCGGCGCAGCAATTCTACGGCCACTCGTTCATCGCAAACGAAGCCGGCGAACTGGTCCAATCGTTCGGCGCAAACGACGAAGGCGTCCTGGTCCACACGTTCGATCTCGCCGCGATCGCGGCCTACCGCGCCGACTGGGGCTTCTTCCGCGACCGCCGCAGCGACTTGTACGGACAGTAAATGTCCCAGCCGCCCCCTTCTTTGTATGCGGCTCCAGGGCCGGCGAGCGACTGCTCGCCTCGCCTTGAGCGTCCCCTGGCCTTCACTGCCTTCCCGTCGCGTCCAAGCCCTCCGCAGCCAATGGCTCGGAGATATAAATCGGGGGGAGGAGCGGCGCGTTACCGCGCGGGCATTCCGAGATTTGTAGAGAAGCGATAAGACGCCGCTCCGTTGCAGGGTTGTCGATGGCTTTCGCACCTCAAGGACACACCGGCAGTATCCAGACGGCCTGGACTTACCGATAGCGAGTGCAGGGCGCGCCACTCCCTCTCAACGTG
>JANXVY010000083.1 GCA_025351425.1 Hyphomicrobium sp. | reverse complement strand
ATCTCCTGAAAAAAGAAGAATATGATCAATCTTATCAGCCATTTCCATCATATCAATGGCAAGCTCAATATCCATGTTTCCTTTTATACGACGACGTCCCATGGAATCTGTATACTCTTTCAAGGGTTTTGTAACCATCGTGTAACCGTTGTAGTCTAACCAGTCGATCAAAGGGCGGATCGAGGAATATTCCTGATCCTCGGCAAGCGCTGTGTAATAGAGCGCGCGCACGAGTTGACCCTTCTGGCGGAAAACCGTCAGGAGACGCTTGTAGTCGATGTCGAAGCCGAGAGACTTGGCGGTCGCGTAAAGATTAGCGCCGTCGATGAAAAGGGCAATTCGTTCGCTTTGGTAGATATGCATCGTCAAAATCCTTAAACTTGCAAAGGCCAGCACCAACGCCCCCGCGTCAGTGGTCAGCGACTGATGTGGTCAGTAACGGACGGCCTCTTAGGACGAAATTGGCCCGCAGTGATCCCGCAGTGATAACGGCTTTCACTAGGGGAACAACTTAGGGCTCGTTCCGAAGTGAACAACTCTACTCCAGCGCATAACAGATTTTACGATGCTGTCATAATCACGCTCAGTTTATAACAAGATCTAAGTGCATCATCGTGCGTTTTCAAGCACTTCCAGACCTGAATTCCGAGCCAGTTCGCGATTTTTAGGTGCGTCCAGTCCCTGCACGACGCTTAACTTGGCGGCGGCCAGATGTGTTCCATCGAGGTTCGCACCCTCAAGCATCGCCCCGCTGAGATCGGCGCCCGTCAGCTCTGCGCCCGTCAGATTGGCATTGCGGAGGTTTGCGACCGTGAGATCGGCCGCGCGAAAATCGAGCCCTGAAAAATCGAGACCGGACAGGTCGCGTTCGCCCAAGTCGAGCCTGGTCTCCGCCGTTGCCGTATGCAGCCCCATTGCAACCTCGCGGACGGTGATGTCGGCGCCATAGGCCCGCACTGTCGCGCAAACCTGCATATTTCCCCAGCTGCCGGCGGCGGCAAGCGCCAGCATGGCTCGCCGGGCTCGGCTTCCCAGGACTGCGTAGCGCGTCAATGACCCCAAGCTGGCTTCCTTAACCGCGCTGATCCAAACCCGCTGGCGCAAAAGAGCCGGCCGGACTAAAACGCCTGGAGGGGTTGATTTGACGGAAGAATTCCACCCGTCTCATGCCCATCCTCTGCCCAACCCGGGAGTGCGCCGTGTACGATAATCTATTCTTGCTGACCATTATGGCGTTCGGGTTCGGCTTGAGCTTGGCAACCTATCGCCTTTTCGCCATGCGCAACAACTGGCCGATGGGCGCTTTCCATTCCGATCTGCCGGCGGTGCCGATCATGCTCGGCCTCGTGTCGATCGTGGTGGCAGTGCTGTTTGCGGCGTCGCGCGCCGAATACGGCGGCTGGCTGATGATGGGCGCCGGCGTTGTCCTCGCCTTTCTGTGGACGAGCCTGCTGCGCGTCGGCTCGCAGATGTCGCTGTTCTTAGCCCCGCTCGCGACCGGACTGCTCCTGCTGGGCTGGCTCGGCTCGCTGTTTGGCTACGACCGCGCGGCCAGCATCATCGAGCATCCCAAGGAGCTGTTCAACAAACCCGCCGAAGTGCGCCCCATCGACCGGCCTTGATTGCGCTCACGCGCCGAAGCGCTCCGCGGGGGCGCGGGACGGCCCGCGGGTCGCGCAACGCTCCTAAAGCTGCTGGCGCAGCTTTAAGCCCAATGCGCCGTCAAACGGTAGGATGGCGCTCACGCGCTGACGCGCAAAGCATCGATGGCGAAAGTCTGATCGTGCCATTCTTGCCTTCGAGCCACCTTCCGCGCTAGGGACGGGAGACGCCTAAGCCTCTCGCTTGGCCCCCGGAGCCCCTTCCATGTCGAACCGCCGCTTGCACCCCGAGCAACCGAGCCATTTTGTCTTCAGTCCGCAAAACCTCGCGTGGGCGCAGGACATCATCACCCACTATCCCGCCGGCAAACAGGCAGCCGCCGTGATCCCACTGCTCTGGCGCGCCCAGGAGCAGGAAGGCTGGTGTACCGAGCCCGCCATTCGCGCCGTCGCCGACATGCTTGGCATGGCTTACATCCGCGTCTACGAAATCGCGACGTTTTACACGATGTTCCAGCTCGCCCCCGTCGGCACGCTCGCCCACGTCCAGGTTTGCGGCACCACGCCCTGCTTGCTGCGCGGCGCCGACACGTTGATCGAGATCTGCAAGGCGCGCATTGCAGGACAGGCGCATGAGCTGTCGGCGGACGGCAAGTTTTCTTGGGAAGAAGTCGAGTGCCTGGGCAGCTGCGCCAATGCGCCGATGGTCCAGATATTCAAGGATACCTACGAGGACCTGACGCCTGAACTCTTGGAAAAGCTGTTGGAGGCCTTCGCGAAGGGCACGCAGCCCAAGCCCGGCTCACAGATCGGCCGCACGGCGTCGTGTCCCAAAAGCGGGCCGACGACGCTGAAAGAACTCGCCAAATCATGACCAGCGAACAATGGGCCGGCATCGGGCTGAAAGCCGGGGTTGCCGCCGTTTTCTTTTTCCTGCTGCAGAACTACGTCCTCAAAGCCCCCATCGAGATGAGCCTGATGTGGTCGGTCTGCATGGGAGTTGCCGCCGCCGCCCTCGCCTGGAGCCAAGCCAAGCGCGGGGTTTGAAGGTCTGAGGCAGGCTGCGGCCGAGGGGAACTGGTTTCCCCGAATGAGTGTGGATGCTAGCCCCCTGACGACGCAGGCAATCAACGTCCAACCAAAGCCGACTTGAGCCGCGCCGCCAGTGTGCTAGTCAGTGGATAACGAGACAACGAAGGGCCTGCCATGCTCGCGGACAATGACCGGATTTTCACGAACCTCTATGGCTTCCACGATGCGAGCCTGCAGGGCGCGCGCGCACGCGGCGCCTGGGACAACACCAAGAGCTTCATCGACAAGGGCCACGATTGGCTCATCAACGAGGTGAAGGCGTCGGGCTTGCGCGGCCGCGGCGGCGCGGGCTTTCCGACCGGCCTCAAGTGGAGCTTCATGCCCAAGGCCGACGCGCGGCCCAGCTATCTGGTGATCAATGCCGACGAGTCGGAGCCCGGCTCCTGCAAGGATCGCGAGATCATGCGCAACGATCCGCATCTGCTGATCGAGGGCGCATTGCTGGCATCGTTCGCAATGAGGGCTCACACGTCCTACTGCTACCTGCGCGGCGAATACATCCGTGAGCGCGAGCGCTTGCAGGCGGCGATCGACGAAGCATACGCGAATAAGCTGATCGGCAAGAACAATATCCACGGCTGGGATTTCGACCTCTACCTGCATCACGGCGCCGGCGCCTACATCTGCGGCGAGGAAACCGCGATGCTCGAAAGCCTCGAAGGCAAGAAGGGCCAGCCGCGCCTGAAGCCGCCGTTCCCGGCGAACGTCGGTCTCTGGGGCGCGCCAACCACGGTCAACAACGTCGAGAGCATTGCTGTCGTCGGCACCATCCTGCGCCGCGGCGGCGCTTGGTTCGCGGGCCTCGGCAAACCCAACAACACGGGCACCAAGCTGTTCCAGATCTCGGGCCACGTGAACGAGCCGTGCGTCGTCGAAGAGGAAATGGGCGTTTCCTTCCGGGAACTGGTGGAAAAACACTGCGGCGGCATCCGCGGCGGCTGGGACAACCTGCTGGCGATTATTCCCGGCGGTTCGTCGATGCCGCTGCTTCCCGCGCACGAATGCCAGGATCTCACGCTCGATTTCGACACCTTGTCGAAGCTGAAATCCGGCATGGGCACGGCCGCCATCATCGTGATGGACAAGTCGACAGACATCATCAAGGCGTTCGCCCGCATCGCCTATTTCTACAAGCACGAGAGCTGCGGCCAGTGCACGCCTTGCCGCGAGGGTACCGGCTGGATGTGGCGCGTGCTCGAACGCATGGCGAAGGGCGAAGCCGAAAAACGCGAAATCGACCTGCTGTTCGACGTGACCAAGCAGATTGAGGGACACACGATTTGCGCGCTCGGCGAAGCGGCAGCCTGGCCCGTGCAGGGCTTGATCCGCAACTTCCGTCCCGTGATCGAAGCCCGCATCGACGAGTATCACGCCAAGCAGAAAGTAGCAGCGGAGTAGAGCCGCCGCTGAACGGGCAGGGTGCGCGGGCACAGAGCAGCGGAGCCTGACCTCCTTCGCCCCTGACCTCCTTCGCCCCTGACCTCCTTCGCCCATGTGCGCGCAGCCCCTAGGCGAGCATTTCGTTTTAAATGAGCTGGCGGACCGGCTGTTTGTGCCCCAAATCGGAACTGGATGGTCTCCATCCGAGCTCGGACGCGCGTTCCCAATTGAACCCAACATTATTGAAGATATTGGACAATTGTCCATTTCGGAATAGCCGAATAGATCGGCGATACCGATGGGGCGTTAATTCGTGCAAAGATTCTGCTTTTCAAAATGATTAATGGTTGATAGATCTGTGCACGGGGCTCTCGTTTAAGTTGCGAGACTTGGGGTGGCGTGTCTTGTGTATCAGGAGCTAAACACACGCGTGTTTAGCGCATTCCGGCACAATGCCTAGATCGCTGTCCGGCGACCTGTTGGCGTTTGCGTTGGGGTAAATACAATGACCGTTCCCGTCTCACCATCCTCCCCGGCTGTGCGGGCGAAGTATCGCGGTTCCGACGCTAATCCGAGTGCAGTGCCGGGCCCTCAAAAAAAGTTCTATTTTCTGAATTGGTTCAGAGCAGAACAATTAGTCGTATGCCTTTCAATTTTAATCCTGGTTTTTGCGACTCCCTTGGGTGCCGAAACCGACGATGATCGGGACCGGGCTCGGGTTATTCCGGTGGCTGCTGTTCAGCTCATTTCGCCGATCGTTCAGGGCAAGACAATCGTACTCGACGGCGCGGAGAGTTTTTCGCCGGCTGGGACGCGGCTCGTCTATTCCTGGCGTATTGCCAAAGCACCGGCCGGAAGCGCGGCGGCGCTGGACGATGTGACGAAAGTCCGGCCGCGGTTTACGCCCGATGCCGCGGGCGATTACACCCTGGAATTGACCGTCAAGTCGGGCGCGTCTGCGAGCGCCCCGGTGCAGGTCGTGGTATCGACGCTGAACCAGGCGCCCACGGCGAAAATCACCGTGAGCCGTCACCCGGCGACAGGCGCGTATACGCTGGACGCACGCCGCTCGAACGACGCCGACGGCGACGCGCTGAGCTACGCCTGGACGCTTGGCGCCAAGCCCGTGGGTTCCGCGGCGGCGATCGTCAATCCCGCCGGCGCGATGGCGCAACTCTCCGCCGACCTCGCGGGCGCGTACACGGTGGCGCTGACGGTGACGGATGCGCGCGGCAAGGCGACGGTGGCCGTGCCGGTGACCCTCACCCAGGGTCAAGGCATCCTGAGTGCGAACGCGGGTCCCGACCGGCGTGGGCAGGTGGGTATCGCCGCGTGGCTCGATCCGTTCGCGTCCACCGATGCGCCGCTCGCCACAGGCCAGCTGCTGAGCGCCACGTGGGCGCTGGTGTCGGCGCCCTTAGGCAGCAAGGCGGCGCTCGGCACAGAGCAGCTGGGCCGCACGCCGTTAACGCCCGATGTCGCGGGCGATTACGTCGCCCAGCTGACGGTGACCGACGGCGTCTCGACCGCTTACGACTGGGTCGTGGTCTCGGTCGGCGCAACTGCGAGCGTGCCTCCGGTCGCGAACGCGGGAACCTACAGCCAGGCAACGCTGGGCGGGCGCGTCGATCTCTCGGCGACGGCCTCGACCGACCTCGACGGCGATCTCGTCGCGTACAGTTGGGCAATCCTCAGCAGGCCCGCAGGCAGCACGGCGGCGGTCGCCAAAGCCGCGAGCCCGCGTGCCAGCTTCACGCCGGATGTGGCGGGGCTGTATGCGGTTCAGGTCCAGGTGCGCGACCAGACGGGGCTCGCGTCGTATGCGACGGCGTTCGTGTCGACCAATCCGCTGCCCCCGGTCGCGGACGCCGGTCCCGATAAGCTGGCCGACGCCAACGGACAGGCGAGCGTAACGGCGGCTGGTTCAACGGGCGATGCACTCGCCTACAAGTGGACGCTGCTGGGCTACGCCCGTGCGCCGGCCAAGAGCGGCGACGACAGCGACCCGGCCGTATCGCTGGATTCGGGCGCGGGCGCCTGCGCGCAAGGCGACCACTACGACGACGGCGGCCAGTGGCACAGCCACGACGAGCAGGGCGGGACCGCGACCCTCACCGGCGGCGGCTCGGCCACGATACCGAAGGCGACCATCGCGGCCCCCACGGCAGTCGCGACCACAGTCAAGCTGGACGGCGGCACCATTCCCTTGAGCCAGGCGGTGTTGCTCGCCCCGGTCTCGCTGCCGTTCACCGGCACGGATGCGGGTGCAGGCGGCTCAGGCCTGCGGCTGACGGCGCTCGGCGCGCTCGCGAGCCCCACTGGCACGAAGACGATCTGGCGGATCCGCAATGGGTCGGCGCGCTGCCGCACGGTGACGTTCGCGGCGGTCGGCTTCAGCTACAGTGCGCGCTACACCTTGCCGCCCGCCACCGAGCTGACGGTCGCGAGCCCTTACGCCATCGGCACCGCGACCCACAAGCTGATGGAAAGCGGCGTCCAGCGCGATCTCCAGGCAGCCGCGCCGGCAGCCTTTACGGACGCCCGCCCGATCGGCACCGGCGCACAGCCGACCGCCTATGCGGTGTTTGAGGTCGTGGTCTCGAACGCCAACGGCTCGTCCGCCGACGCGACGCTGGTGACGACCGGTAACGTCGCCCCGGTGGCGGCGATCAGCGGCCCTTCGATCGCGATCACAGGGGGCGCCGTGACGCTCGACGGCTCAGGTTCCAACGACGCAAACGGAACCGCATTGACCTACCGCTGGTCGCAGATCTACCGGCCAACGGGCAGCAAGACCGTGCTGACCGGTGCGGCGGCGGCCCAGGCCTCGCTGACGCCCGACACGCGCGGGTTCTATATCGCGCAGCTGATCGTCAACGACGGCGTGCTCGACAGCCCGCCGGTGACGTTTGTGCTCAACGTGCCGAACCGTCCGCCTGTGTTCACGTCGAACCCGGTGACGGCCGCGATCCTCAACGCGGGTTACACCTACGCACTCGCCGCAACCGACCCCGACAACGACCCCATCGCGTTCTCGCTGGTCTCGGGTCCCCCAGGGCTGACGCTCACCGGTGCCAGCGTGACCTGGACGCCAACCTCGGCGGGTTCGTACAGCGTCGTCTTGCGCGCGTCCGACGGCCAGGGCGGCGTGACCGACCAGAGCTTCAATATCGCCGTCGCAGCCCCCGCCGGCAACCTGCCCCCAGTGATGGCGGCGATCGGCGACAAGCAGGTAAGCCTCGGCAACACGCTCGCGTTCACGGTGTCGGCGACCGACCCCAACGGCGACGCAGTGAGTTATGGCGCGAGCCCTCTGCCGCCGGGCGCAACGCTCGACGCCAAGACCGGCGCGTTCAGCTTCACGCCGACCAGCGCGACGCCCGCCACTTACGCCGTGACTTTCAGCGCGAGCGACGGCAAGGCGTCCTCCCGCCAAACCGTCACCATCACCGTGATCCCGGATAACCCGGCAGCACTCGCGAACGTGTCGGGCCGTGTGCTGGATGCGATCGACTTCGCCAACGGCATCACGACGCCGGTTGCGGGCGCGAGCATCCAGATCGGCGCGGCGAGCACAACCAGTACCGCTGCCGGCACGTTCTCGCTCACCGGCCTGACGGCGGGCGCGAGCGCGCTCCAGGCGAGCCACGCGGGCTACGCCTCGGCGTCGCGCAACCTGACCCTTTACGGCAGCCTGACCGCGAGCGTTGCGCCCGACATCCTGCTGCTGCGCGTGAACGGCACGGGCGTCGCGGTCAACCCCGCCAGCCCCACCAGTGTGACCGCGCCCACGATCGCCGGCGTCGCGGTCAATGTGCCCGCGGGATCTGCCAAGAATCCCGACGGCACGCCCTATACCGGCACGCTGACGCTGGTCGACGTGCCCCCCAAGGCCGCAGGTCTACCGGACACGATCCAGTCCTGCTCGGTGCAGACGCTGGCGGCGTCCGGCCCCGTATCGTTCAGCCCGCCGGCCCGGGTGACGCTGCCCAACCGCGACGCGCTGCCGCCTAACACAAAGGTCGAGATCTGGGCGCTCGATCCGGCGCGCGGCACGTACCTTCGCGTGGCGGCAGGGCAAGTCAGCGCGGACGGCGCGAGCATTGCGACCACGCTCGGCGGCCTGTCGGCGGCGACGAGCTTCGTCGTGACCCCGATCGCGCCTGAATCGACCGCGTCCAGCATCCAGCCCAAGGACCGCTGGGTGCCTACCCTGTTAGGCGAAGGCAACGTCAAGGCCATCGCCGCGATGCCGGGGCATCAGTCGGTGGGACAGACCCGCGCGCAATCGCTGACCTACAACTCGGCCTCCGCCGACCCGCGTCCTGTGTTGTCGAGCATCGTCAACATCGACGTGCGCCGCGGCCTGCCGAACGCGCTCGAGACGCAGCTGTATGTGAACGGCGTCAAGATCCCCGACATCCTGGTGACCAATCTTGCAGCGCCCGCGAACCCCAAGGACACCGGGCTCTCAGGGACGGCCGAGAAGCTGTCGCGCCAGATCACATTCGACGCGAGCTTTCTTGCAACAGGCGCCTATCCCTATCGCATCCTGACGTTTGCGAAGTACGGCTGCTCGTCGATTGCGAGCGTAGAAACCGGCCGCGTGTTCGTCAACAACCGCTCAGCGAGCGACGTGGGCCGCGGCTGGAAGACGTCCGACGTGCAGCAGGTGACAATCGCGCCCGATGGCGCAGCCGTGATCGAAGAGCCCGACGGCTCGCTGACGCGCTTCGAGGCCAAGAAGGCGATTACCGACTTCAACCGCAAGCCGTTCCGCCTGACGCCCAATGGCGGCAACTACGTTGTTACCGCCGACTTCGACGGCGATGGCAAGCCCGACTTCGCCTTCACCGAGGAAGGCACCGGCAACGTCATCGTCTATCTCAACCAGGGCAACGGCAACTTCACACGGCGTTGGAACGTGATGTACCTGGCCGGCGGCAACCCGCCCCCGCCCGAAGGCACCACGTATCTGCCGGTCGCAACCTCGCTGGCCACCGGCGACGTCAACGGCGATGGCGTCCCCGATCTCGTGATCACCGTGCAAGCGGTCGCGGGTGCAGCGCCCGGCGTCTACTTCGCGATCGGCCTGGGCGATGGCACGTTCGGCCCGGTGACGCCGCTGCCCGGCACGCAGAACACCAACTACACGAGCGCCCAGGTCGTCGACCTCGACGGCGACGGCAACCCGGACCTGCTGGTGACGGAGGGCCTGTTCAACGCGCCGGTCATCTTCTGGGGCAACGGTGACGGCACCTATGTGCGCGGCATCCAGGCTTTCGACGGCAACGTGCTGCGCGTGATCGTGCGCGACCTCAACGGCGACGGCAAACCCGACCTGCTGTACGCCTCGGGGCCGTTCGTCTACGCCTACATCAACAAGGGCGCGCGTGCCTTCCAGCAGGTCGTCGACGTCAAGAACGAATACACGCCGCTGACGCTGCTGAACCAGATCGTCGACGTGAAGGGCCCCAACCGCGTCGGCCAGACCGACCTCGTGATCGCGGGCAATAACAACACGCTGACGGTAGCTTATTACGATCCGACCAAGGGCAGCTTCGGCGGCATCGGACTGCGCCAGTCGACCCCCGTGCCGAACGGCTCGGGCTACATCTCCAGTGTGCGGTTCGTCGACTTCGACGGCACGGGTGCGCCCGGAATCCTGTTGGGGCTACAGAACGCGGGCGTTGCGTCCGCCGCGATGATGAAGGGCAACGCGGACGGGTCGTACGGCGCGCCCACCGCGCTCCCGCTTGGCCACGGTACCGACGCCAACGACGTCCGCGATATGGACGGCGACGGCGGCACCGACCTCGTCTCGCTCAACCGCTTCGACGGCTATGTGGACCTCTCCACCATCGTCAACGGCAAGTACGTCTCGCCGCTGCCCGACTTCACGACTTTTGAGAAACAAGCCGACGGCACCTATATCCGCCGCTACAAAGACGGCAGCAGCGTCACGTTCAACGCAGCGGGATTGCAGACCGCGGTCACCGACCCCAACGGCAACGCGACGATCTACGCCTACGACAGCGCGGGCCGCCTGCTGACCCAGACCGACCCGGCCGGCCTCGCCACCACCTATGCCTATAGCGGCGGCAAGCTCGCGAGCGTGACCGACCCCGCAGGCCGAACAACCCGGTTTGCGCTTGTCGGCGGCCTGCTCCAGGCGGTGAGCCGCGCGGACAATACGACGCTCGGCTACGCTTACGACGCGGCCGGCCGCCTGACCGGCCAGACCGACGCATTGGGCGCGACCACGACCAACGCCTACAACGCCGCCGGCCAGCTGACGCAAACGACGCTGCCGGACGGCGCCAGCGTGAAGCTCGCGGTCGCCAAGTCGCTGGGCACCATTGACCTCTCCGGCCCCGCGCCCGGCCCCCAGAACTACATCCGCCCCGAGGATCGCGTATCGACCCTGACCGACCCGCGCGGCAAGGTGACGACGATCCAGTTGAACGAATGGGGCGGCATCGTCCGCACGCTCGACCCATTGGGCCGCCTGACGAGTTACACGCGCACGCCAAGCAACCTCGTCGCGCGCATCGACGCGCCGTCCTCCGTCGCACCCGCCCCCGCCGTGGGCACCGGCGGCGTGACGACGCCCTTGACCATTGGCCCCGGCGTCACCCGCAACGTGACCCGCTTCCTGGCCGCCCGCTTGGGTCTCGTCATCAAAGCGAGCGTGACCGATCCGCTGGCCCCGCCCACGCCGGCTGGAACGGTCGAGACGGCATTCCAATACGACGGCTACGGCAACCTCGTGGATGTGCGCAAGGCGGCGGGCACGCCGATCGAGACCCGCACGGCCTATGAGTACGAACCCTTTCACAACGGGGTCTCGAAGAAGACCGAATGGTCCTACAATCCGTTCAGCGGACCGGTGTCGATCACGACCTATGCCTATGACGGCGGCGGCAACCTGACGGCCGCCACCGAAATCGAGAACGTTTTCGGAACCGCCGGCGCCACCAAGAGCTATACCTACGACGCGCGCGGCCTCAAGCTGACCGAGACCGACGAGAACGGCCATACGACGGCCTACACCTACGACGGCAACGGCAACCAGCTGACGATGACCAACGCCAACGGGGTCGTCACGCGCACGGTGCGCGACGCGGCCGGCAACGTCGTTTCACAAATTGACGCCGAAGGTACATCGGTCCAGCGCACGGTCGCGTTCAGCTACGACGCGCTGAACCGCGCCACCTCGCGCACGGACGGCGAGGGCAACACCACGCTTTATGCCTACGACGGCAACGGCAACGCGGTGAGCGGCCGCGATGCGACGGGCGTGGTGACGGCGCGCGTCTTCGACCAGAACAACCGCCTGACGAGCCACACCGATCCGGTGTCCGGCACAACGGCTCTGACCTACGATGGCAGCGGCAACCTGATCCAGGTCACCAACGATGCCGGCGGCACCCTCACCACCGCCGAGTACGACGACGCCAACCGCCGCATTCGCACGCGGGACGCCAACGGCGGCGTGCGGCTGACGACCTACGATTTGAGCGACAACGTCATTGCGCAAAGCGACGCCCTCGGCAACACGACGAGCTATGCCTACGACCTGCTCGACCGCGTCGTGAGCCGCACCGGGGCGGCAGGCGGCGTGTGGCGCTTCGAGTACGACGCGCGCGGGCTGACAACGAGGGCGGTGAAGCCATCGGGCATCAGCCTCGATTCGAGCTACGACGCCCGCAAGCGACTGATCATCGTGGCCAGCAACTTCGTGTTCGTGCGCAGCTACCAGTACGACGCCGCCAGCAACGTGACGCAGCTCACCGAGGCGGGCGGCGCACTCACGTATTCCTACGACGCGCTCAACCGCGTCGCGACGGCGGGACTGCCGCTGGGCGGGATCAGCTATGCCTACGACGCACTGAACCGCGTCGTGAGCCGGACCGACGAGACCGGCGCGATCACCGCCACCGCCTACGACAAGGCCGACCGCGTGACGGCACTGACGGCGCCCTCGGGCAAGGTCGTCGCCCGCCAGTACGACGCGGCCGGCCGCAAGCTGCGCGAATTCTGGCCGAACGGTCAGCGCACGCAACACGCCTTTGACACCGGCCCCGCGTCCGGCAACACCGGAAGGCTGCTCTCGATCGCAAACGGCCTCGATCAGGCAGGCCTTGGCGGCTCGGCCTTGAACCAGCTGCTGGGCACGCAAAGCTACGCTTACGATGCCCACGGCAACATCACGGGTCTCAGTGAGCCGTCGCGGACACAGGCCTTGGGCTACGATGCGCTCAACCGGCTGGTGACGGTCGACGACCAGCAACCCGCGCCCAACCCGCCCGTGAGGACGGAAAGCTACACGCTCGACGCCGAAGGCAACCGCATCGCCTCCCACCTGTCGAGCTTCCACGTCACCGCACCGGCGAACCGCCTGATCGAGGACGCGACGGCGGCCTACGCATACGACCCCGACGGCAACATGGTGACAAAGACCATCAAGGCCACCGGCCGCCAGTGGCGCTATGCCTACGATGTGTTCAATCGCCTGCAGGCGGCCGAAGTCTATGCCAGCGCCGGCGCGTCGGCGTACGACTCCCGCGTCGAATACGCCTACGACGGTCTCGACAACCGCGTGCTGCGCCGTGAACTGGCTGCCGGCGGCGGAGCCGTTCGCGAAACCCGCTACCAGAACGACGGACGCTCCATCGCAAGCCTTGCCGAAACGGCCTTTGGCGCAACCGGCGCGGTCAGTAAGCGCCAGTGGTACACGCTTGGCGAGACCGACCAGATCGCGGCCATCACTCCGAATGCGTCCGGCGCTATCAACCAGCCGGGCACGGCGAGCCTCTACGCTTCGCGCGACAACCGCGGCAGCGTGCGCGCGCTGACGGATGACGCAGGTCAGGTGATCTCGCAAGCAAGCTACGACAGCTACGGCAACCCGCGAGTGAGCGTCGATGGTATCACCCCGCAGCCCTATCGCTATACGGGCCGCGAATACGACGCAACGACCGGGCTCTATAACTACCGTTCGCGCGAGTATGATGCGGGGATGGGCCGGTTCCTGCAGGAAGACCGCATCTGGGGCAAGAGCCACACGCTCAACTATTACCGCTACGTTCGCAACAATCCGGTCCGCTTTACCGATCCGACGGGCGAATCCGAGCTTGTTGAATATGCCTGCCTTGCAAGTTTTGCATTAAACAATGGCGCCGACGTTGGCACCTCTTCCGCAATCGCCTTCGGCCGTAGTTTCATCCCGATCGTCAAGGCTTTGGAAATACCCGATGGAGTCGCGCGCATCGAGAATATGATCGCAGGTCAGACGATTTTTGCCGCATTCGTGAAAACCTACGATTTCGCGTGCGGCGTTCGAGACGTTGTAAGTTACACTTGGGGTGGCGGATCGGTGATCACATTGATCGCCCCACACACGCTTTACTATATGGGAGACTTCTACAGCCCGGGCGCCTTCGGCGGCGGCATCGCCAAACAGACCGGCCAATAGAGCGCGTTAGGAAAAGTGTGAAGCGGTTTTCGCATAAAAACGCGCGACAAAACAATAACCTAAAGCATGTGAGCGCTTCAAAGAAACGCGAACAGGCTCTAGAACCGCAAACCCAGGGAGCGCTTGGCCAGAAATGGAACGTGTTGTGACGAACAGATAAGAGAAGTCGGCATCAATGGGAACTATAGGCGCGATATGCCGGCCAGGCTTGCGCCGATCCAGACGGCATAGGCCAAAAAGCCATAGGCGATAGAGAAAAAGATGGCAGGTTGAGAAAGGTAATTGCTGCAAATCTTGTAAAAGAGAAAGGGCAGGATGAGCAGGCATGAAAGGCAATAGAATAACGACCATGGCAAGGCCGCTCGGGCGCCAGCGGCAGCGCTGTCGACCCCGCCAGGGAACGAATACGAGGGCGACGAGCGCAAATAGGTGACTTGGATGACTTGGCCGGGTTTCCCCAGGTGTTTTTCAAACAAGGTTCGCTGGAATGGCTTCCCGTCGGCCTCGAAGGCGTAATCGACCGAACACATGTCCTGCCGCCTGGACATCAGGCACAAGTGCTCTGCGGTAATGCCGGCTTGGGTGACGACACCCTCATACCTCACGCGTTTGGAAAACTCAAAGTCGCGCAACCCGTTGACCCCATGGCGCAATGAGCTGTAACCAAAGACAATTGCAAAAAAGATCGCGAGCATAACGCCCAGGTCGTACTCGGGAAGCGCCCAGCGGTCTTCATCCTCCGAGGCGCTCGGCGGGGTGCGGAAGATGCGATCGAAGCCGCCATTATCGTACCGGTCACGCAAGGCTGCTCCCCTTTGAATTGGCATCTTTAACGCGCACGCAGTTCATAACGCCTGTCTATAATCGCGAAATGCCGGCAAGGCTTGCGCCGATCCAGACGGCATAGGCTGCGGCACCGTAGGCGAGGCCGATGTATTGGGTGCGCCGCGACAAGTTGATGGAGCTGGTGACGCAACTGAAGAGCATCGCGACCGCGAGGCAAACGAGCGACGAAATCAATTCGCTCTGCCCCATGGCTTCGGCACCGGCGACGTCGGCGCTTCCGGGGAACGAATGCGCTGGCGACGACATGAGGTAGGTGATCTTGATGGGCTGGCCGACGGGTCCAAGGTTGGTTTCAAACCATGTTCGCCGGAATATGCGGCCATTGGCGTCGAACATGTAGTCGACGGAACAGATGGGGGCTCGGATGGCCCCACCACCACCCAGGCATTGGTGGATGGCCGTGATCACGCCCTGGGTGATCACGCCGTCGCGGGCAATCCGTCTGGCGAATTCGAAATCGCGCAAGCCATGGTCGCCATAGTGCAACACGCCAAGTGAGAATATAAACGGGACCAGAATGCCCGAAACCACGCTGTCGTGAAAAAGGAACGGACCAGCTGCAGGTGCTGGCTCGAGCGTGGCATCGTCCCGAGGCGTTCGCAGTCGGTTGATCACGGCACGGCTCTCGCAACGTTCTCGCAAAAGTTCTCGCATAGGCACTCGCAGCAGACCTGCGACGGTCCTCCGCATACAGCAGAGTGGGCCAGTTGCGTTGAGATTGCCTTAACGAACGTACCACCAGCAGCTCGTCCCGGCGCGCCATATGCTAACAGAGGGGCATGAACGCAGCGATTCGCATTATCGGCATTGACCCGGGGCTCAGGCGTACGGGGTGGGGCATCATCGAGACCGACGGCGTGCGGTTGTCCTATGTTGCGTCGGGGGCCGTGACGTCCGATGCCGCCGACGGCTTGGCCTATCGGCTGCGAACGCTGTTCGAAGGCGTGACGAGCGTTTTGGCGTCATGGAAGCCGCTGGAAGCCGCCGTCGAAGAGACCTTCGTCAACGACAATCCGCGCGCCACTTTGAAACTGGGGCAGGCGCGCGGGATGGCGCTGCTGGCGCCAGCGATGAAAGGGCTGAGTATCGCCGAATACGCCCCCAATGTGATCAAGAAAGCCGTCGTCGGCGCAGGTCACGCGGAGAAGCATCAGGTGCAGGCGATGATCGGCTTTTTGCTGCCGAAGGCAAAATTCTCGACCGCCGACGAAGCCGACGCGCTGGCGATTGCGATCTGCCATGCCAACCACCGCTCCAGTCCGCAGGCGAAAGCAGCGCGGCAACTGAAGGCGCTGGCGGGCTAAGGGAAGCAAAACATGATCGGACGGCTCAAAGGTAAGGCGGAAGCGATCGGCGAAAGCCATCTCATCCTCGACGTCAACGGCGTCGGCTACGAGGTGCAGGCATCGTCGCGGACGCTGCGCGCGATCAAACCGGGCGAAGAGGTGACGCTGACCATCGACACGCATGTGCGCGAGGATGCGATCCGCCTCTACGGCTTTTCGAGCGAAGTGGAGCGCAGCTGGTTCCGCACCTTGCAGACCGTGCAGGGTGTGGGTGCGAAGGTCGCGCTCGCCGTGCTGAGCGTGCTGTCGTCGGGCGATCTCGCCAACGCGATAGCGCTCGGCAACTGGCAGGCTGTGCAGCAGGCAAACGGCGTCGGCAAGGTGGTGGCGCAACGCATTGTGGCGGAGTTGAAGAACAAGGCCCCTGCGCTCGCCATCGCCGGCGTGAACGTCGCGGGCGCAACCGGCGGCAGTGCGGCGGATGCGGCCGGCCACTCCCACCACGGCGGACCCCTCGCCGAAGCCATGTCCGCGTTGACGAACCTCGGCTATGGTCCAGCGGACGCGAGCCGCGCCGTCGCGGCCGCCGCCAAGGAACTGGGCGAGAGCGCCGATACGGCCAAGCTCATTCGCCGTGGATTGAAGGAACTCTCGCGATGACGACGAAGGAACAAGGGGCACGCCACGTGTCCAACGCCGAACGCGCGCTGTGGACGTTTCTCATGTGTACGCTCGTCGCGCCGTTGCTGGCGGCGGTGGTGATTCTTTTGGCGAGCATCGTGTCTGGGCTGATCGGACGCGGACCGGCGAGCCTGCTCGCGCTCGACCGGGCCGGGCAGTTCGCATGGGCCGCGCAAAAGGCAATGGAGACCTATGTGTGGAGCGCCATTCCGGCCGGGATCGGCGGCGCGATCCTGGCGGCAATCGTCTACGTGCGCGGCACGGTTCCATGGCTTGCGGGCGCAACCGCCGGTGCGGTCGTCGTTTCCGTTCTGGCGGTGCTGGCGGGCGGCATGATGGCCCAGCACCTGACGCCGATGGCGTTCATCGGGGCGGCGGTGGGCGCGCTGATGGTTTATGTGATCAAGAAAGCCAGAATAATAAATTAATCCGAATGAGGGTTAATACAGAAATACCGTTTAAGACTTTTTAAAGATTTATGGCTCTTAATTTCATCCGTTACCGGTTGGAGTTAACTAAACATGTCATTTGGAAAACGCTCGAGCCCCATTGCTCCCCGAGCAGCAAGCGGCCCCCGCCCGAAAGTCGAGCCCGTAAAACCGGCCGTCGCTGCAACCGGCGGCGCGGCAACCGAGCAGCGCTGGGCCACGCGCCGCTCGTCCAAGACGCCCGGCCTGATTTTCCCCGGTGGGATCGCGGCGTCGATCCCCTGCATGATCCTGGACCAGTCGGTGACAGGCGCGCGCCTTGCCATGCAGGAAGGCTGGGTGAACCCGTTCCTGGGCGCCTCCAGCATAGGCCAGACGTTCACGCTGGTCATGCGGATGGACCGCATGGAAGTGGGCTGCGAGATCATCCGGCTGGAAGAAAACGAGATCGGCGTGCGCTTCATCTCGACGCCGCGGCCGGTCGCGCAGAAGAATTGAACGCGCGCGCAGCCCGGCCCTCCCGCCCAATCCCATGAAACAGACGCACAAGACGCGCTCGGCGGCCCCTTGTAAGATGAGGGCGCACGAGCAGGGGAAATTATGTGACCGACAGCGCGCCTGAGCCGCCCGAAAAACCCACCGGCGAGGCCGCCACGCCCGCAGCTGGCGGGCCCCTCTATCGCCGCCGCGCACTCGGTGTGGTGCTGTTCGCGCTCAGGTTTTGGCCCGTGTTTTGGCTTGGCTGCTTTTCGGCGATCGGTGCGGCACAAGCCTTGTATCAAGCCGATTCACTAGACAGATTGTCGGTGCATCGGCACGTCGAATTTATCGTGGTATACAGCGCCCTATTCAGCGCATTGGGCGTGGTGCCCGCGCTGGTCAGTGCAGCGCTGATGGCGATCCTGACCGACCGGCAAGGAACGTTCGGCTATGTGCCGGCGGCTTTGACCGGTGGCCTCGTGACGTCCCTGCTTGTCCTCGCGTTCGACCACACTATGCCGGTGACCGAGGTGCTCGGCGTCGGCGGCTTCGGCGCAGCGCTCGCCCTCATCGGCCGCTTTGCGATGGCGCGCCTCGGCGTCCTGCCATCGCGGTGGCCCAAACGGCACAAATCGTGATAACGCGGGATGATGACCGACCCGACTGAACCAGATCGCCTCGTCACCGGCGCACGGCGCGAGCAAGATGCGCTCGAAGCGTCGATCCGTCCGCAATCGCTCGATGAGTTCATCGGGCAGGAGCAGGCGCGCGCGAACCTCAGTGTGTTCATCCAGGCCGCGAAATTGCGTGGCGACGCACTCGACCACGTGCTGTTTGCCGGGCCGCCGGGTCTCGGCAAGACGACGCTCGCGCAGATCATGGCGAAGGAGCTCGGCGTCGGCTTCCGCTCGACCTCGGGCCCGGTGATCGCCAAAGCCGGCGACCTAGCGGCACTGCTGACCAACCTCGAAGACCGCGATGTGCTGTTCATCGACGAAATCCACCGGCTCAATCCAGCGGTCGAGGAAATCCTCTATCCCGCGATGGAGGATTACCAGCTCGACCTCATCATCGGCGAGGGGCCGTCGGCGCGCTCGGTCAAGATCGACTTAGCCAAGTTCACCCTGGTCGGCGCGACCACGCGGGCGGGCCTGCTGACGACGCCGCTGCGCGACCGCTTCGGCATCCCGATCCGGCTCAACTTTTATACGACCGAGGAACTGGAGCGCGTGGTGACGCGCGGCGCCCGCGTGCTGGGTGCGCCGATGAAGCCCGATGGGGCGCATGAGATCGCGCGCCGCGCGCGCGGAACGCCCCGCATCGCCGGCCGGCTGTTGCGCCGGGTGCGCGATTTCGCAGCCGTTGCCGGCGCGGAACACATCACCAAGGAAGTCGCGGACAAGGCACTGCTGATGCTGGAGGTCGACAACGAGGGCCTCGATGGGCTCGATCACCGGTATCTGGGCTGCATCGCGCGCAATTATGAAGGTGGCCCGGTCGGGATCGAGACCATGGCGGCGGCCCTGTCCGAGCCCCGCGATGCGCTGGAAGAAATCGTCGAGCCGTATCTGCTGCAGCAGGGCTTCATTGCCCGCACCCCGCGCGGGCGGGTTTTGACCCTGAAGGCGTGGCGCCATCTGGGACTGTCGGGCCCCTCGCGCGCGGGCGCACCGCTGCCGCTGTTCGACGACCCTGGCGAGACCGACTGAGCGCGGCAGACTGATCACACGGTTAACGCATTTCACAATCGCGGCTTTCGGAATTAAGGGATCTCGAGCATTTTCGGGTGAAACATGCCCCCATACCCAAATGCGACAAAACAAGATGCTTGTGCATTGTCCGGATTTTTAGGAACGCAATGTGCATGAACTGAAGCATAAGCACGCTGCAAAGTGGAACGCGCGACACGGCATATCCAAGGCCCAAGCGCTTCCAAGGCCCAAGCGCTTCCAAGGCCAAAAATGAGGCACGACACGTGATTTCACGGCGCAAATTCCTGAAGGGCGTGCTGGCGCTTTCGGCCGGAACAGCGGCGCTCGGCGGCTATGCGGTCGCCGAGCCGTGGCGGCTGAACGTGACGCGCTATGCCCTGACGCCGCCCGGCTGGCCGGAGGGGCTCAAACTGCGCTGCGCCGTGCTGGCCGATATCCATGCCTGTGAGCCGTGGATGGGCGAAACCCGCATCCGCCAGATCGTGGCGCGCACCAATGCATTGAGCCCGGACGTGACGCTGCTGCTGGGCGACTATCCAGCAGGCCACCATCTCTCGAAACTGTCGTCGTCGTCGATGCCGCATTCGGTGTGGGCGCGCGCCTTGGGCCGGCTGAAGGCCCCGCTCGGCGTGCACGCGGTGCTCGGTAATCACGACTGGTGGCACGACATCGAGGTCCAGCTGCGCCGCAATGGGCCGGTGCCGGCGGCTGTAGCGCTCGACCAGGCGGGCATTCCGGTCTATGAGAACAAGGCGATAAAGCTGGTCAAGGACGGGCAGCCGTTCTGGCTTGCGGGGCTTGGCGACCAGTGGGCCTACTGGCCGCGCGGATCGGTGAAACCGCCACGCCACACCTTTCATTATCAGGGCGTCGACGATCTGCCGGCGACACTGGCGCAGGTGACGGACGAAGCCCCCGTCATCTTGATGGCCCACGAGCCCGATATCTTCCCCACGGTGCCAGGCCGCGTGGCGTTGACGCTGTCAGGCCACACCCACGGCGGGCAGGTGGTATTGGCGGGCTTCGCGCCCGTCGTACCCTCGCGCTTCGGACGGCGCTACGTTTATGGCCACATCGTCGAGCGCGAGCGCAACCTCATTGTATCAGGCGGCTTGGGCTGCTCGGGCGTGCCGATCCGCTTTGGTCGCCCGCCCGAAATCGTGCTCGTCGAGTTGGGCGGAGACGCAACGGCATGACTTTGAAAACCTGGCCCGACCTCGCTGGCCGCCTGGGCATGTACGAGGGCGAACAGCGGCATACCCTGCCCGTGCGTGTGTATTTCGAAGATACCGACGCTGGCGGCGTCGCCTATCACGCGAGCTTCGTGCGCTGGTGCGAGCGCGGCCGTACCGACTTTCTGCGGTTGCTCGGCACGGACGCGCGCCGCCTGATCGACGGCAGCGAGAGCCTCGAGCCGGCGGCTTTCGTGGTGCGGAAGATGACGTTCGATTTCGCGCGGCCCGCCCGCATGGACGACGTGCTGGAAGTCGTGACGCGCGTCAAGGAGATGGGCGGCGCGAGCGTAACGCTGAACCAGACCATTTTGCGCGACGGCACCCGCATCTGCGAAGCGGACGTGACGGTGGTGCTGGTTTCGGTTTCGGGCAAACCGCTGCGCCTGAGCGAGGTGATGCGCAAGGCATTGGGTCCGGCCATAGCCTAGGTCCCTGTTTTGTCGTGCTTCTTACGGGAAAACCGCTCAACACTTTTTGCTTAAAGCACTTTAAGGCCGGGGGTCCAGGGCACCCGTGCCCTGGCCTTCACTTGGCTTTATGGAAACAGCCGCGTGATGCTCCAGGGCGTGCTGGCGCTTGCGCGGCGGAACACGATGCGGTCGTGGAGCCGGTGCGGGCGGTCGGCCCAGAACTCGATTTCGGTGGGCGTCAGGCGATATCCGCTCCAGTGCGGCGGGCGGGGAATGTCGAGCCCCTCATATTTCGCCTGCAACGCGGCGACACGGTCTTCGAGCGCGCGGCGGTTTGCAAGCGGGGCCGATTGCTCGGAGGCCCAGGCGCCGATCCGGCTCCCGCGCGGACGGCTCGAATAATACGCATCGGCTTCCCGATCCGGCACACGCGCAAGCTCGCCGCGAATACGCACCTGCCGGCGCAGGCTCTTCCAGTGAAACAGCAGCGCGGCCTTGGGCGCGGCGGCGAACTCGCGGCCCTTGGCGCTGAGCGTATTGGTGTAGAACACGAAGCCGCGCGCCATCGCCTGGCCGGCCGGATCGAGCCCCTTGAGCAGCAGCGTACGCACGTTGGGGAGGCCCCCGGCATCGACGCTGGCAACCGACATGGCGTTGGGATCGTTCAGCTCGGACGCGGTGGCCTCGCAAAACCAGCTCTCGAACAGCGCGAACGGCTCGCTCGCCTGCGTGAAATCCGCAAGCTCATGTGCGGGATTGGCGGTTGTCGTTACAATGTCAGCCACAGCTCCGTCCTTTTCCTATGCAATTTAAATCAAAGCGTATCGGTAGCGTAACCCTGGCTTAACCTTAACCCCCCATCCTGGTCTGGTGAGAGTCTCCTGTTTGGGGGCTGCGTTGTTCCAGTTGTTTGCGAGTTTTTCAAATGCGTCAGCAGAGTCTGTTTCCGCTTGCGGCGGCATCCGCGCTTGCCTTTGTGATGACGGCCGCGATCTTCCTGTCGCCCGACGTCGCCAGCGCCGCCGAGCCCAAATCGCATAAATCAACGCCCCCCGTTTCCCAACCCCAAACGCAATCGGGGTCAGACAGCAAGGATGGCGCCTGCGGCTGCCCCCAAGGCAAGGAAAAGCTGTGGGCGCGGCCGAAGTTTGCCGAAATGCCGGCCTTGAGCCAGCCCGTGATGCTGGACGAGACCGACGAAATCGCGGCGCTGGAAAGCGTGCAGTTCGCGCTGAGCGAAGTTGGCGACGGCGCGAGCTACATCTGGCACCGCAACAACGGCCGCCTGTCGGGCATGGTGCAGCCCGTCACGTCGTTTAAGGACGGCCAGGGCCAGATCTGCCGCCACGTAGTGGTAATCCTGACCTCTGGCAACAACAGCAAAAAGACCGAAGGCGTCGCCTGCCGCCTGACCACGGGCCAGTGGAAACTGGAAGGCTGACAGCCGTCACGACACACTGGAAGATGCGCCGGCAACTTGAAGCGGTTGCCGGCACGCATGCTTACGCGCTGCCATTTGGACCCCTGACCTATCAAGCGCAGACCTTTACCGCCCAGACCTTTTGTGTAGAGTGCGCGCTCATTCGGGCGGTCAGCGTTGTGACGGCGTTCATTTCCGCTTGCGATGCGCCCGAGACATGATGCGCAAGGACCAAAGGCACAATGGCGACGGCAGACGGCAACACGGAAGCGGTGTCCGGCACCTTGATGGCTGGCAAACGCGGCTTGATCCTGGGCGTCGCGAACAATCGTTCGATCGCGTGGGGGATTGCGAAAGCCGCTAGCGCGCAAGGCGCTGAAGTCGCGCTGACCTATCAGGGCGATGCGCTGAAGAAGCGCGTGGTGCCGCTCGCCGAGGAACTGGGCTCCACCATCGTGCTGCCGTGCGACGTGACGGACGCGGCCTCAGTCGATGCCGTGTTTGCCGAGCTCCAGCAAAAGTGGGGCAAGCTGGACTTCCTGGTCCACGCGGTCGCCTATTCCGACAAGGCCGAACTCGACGGCCGCTACGTCGACACGACGGAAAAGAACTTCACCCAGTCGTTGCTGATCTCCTGCTACTCGTTCACAGCACTCGCCCAGCGGGCGGAAAAGCTGATGAGCCCGGGCGGCTCGCTGCTGACACTGACCTATTACGGCGCCGAAAAGGTGATGCCGCACTACAACGTGATGGGCGTCGCCAAGGCAGCCCTCGAAGCGAGCGTGCGGTATCTCGCCGCCGACCTGGGCCGTAACGGCATCCGGGTAAACGCGATCTCCGCCGGTCCGATCAAGACGTTGGCCGCCTCCGGCATTTCGGACTTCCGTTACATCCTGCGCTGGAACGAATACAACTCGCCGCTGCGCCGCACCGTTACGATCGAGGACGTGGGGGCATCGGGCCTTTACCTGCTGTCCGACCTGTCGCGCGGCGTGACGGGCGAAGTCCACCACGTCGATGCGGGCTACCACGTCCAGGGCATGAAGAACGAGGACGCCCCCGATATCAACGTCGTCCGCAGCAGCGACTGAGGACACGCGGGATGCAGCCGGGGGTGACGATCTATTTTCTGCGCCACGGCGAGACCGATTGGAACGCCGCGGCGCGCTACCAAGGCCAGGTCGATATTCCCTTGAATGACAAGGGGCGCGGGCAGGCGCGTCGCAACGGCGAGGCGCTGCGCGAGGTGCTGCGCGATCTGGAACAATTCGATTTCGTCTCAAGCCCCCTCGGGCGCACGCGCGAGACCATGGCGATCGTGCGGGACGTGCTGGGTTTGACCCTGGACGGCGTGCGCTACGACGACCGCCTGCGGGAAATGAACTACGGCCATTGGGAAGGGCAACTCGCCTCCGACCTTCCCCAGACCGATCCCGCCGGCATGGCAGAGCGCGCCCGCGACTGGTGGAACTGGCGCCCGCGCGGCGGAGAAAGCTACGAGGACCTGACGCTGCGGGTCGCCGACTGGGTGTCGACCGTGACGCGCGACACGGTAGTGTCGTCCCACGGCGGCGTCTCGCGCGCCTTGCGCGGCGTGGTGGTGCCGGTGCCACATGATGAGGTGCCCCGGCTGTCGGTGCCCCAGGACCGCGTGCTCGTGCTCCGCCGCGGCTCGATGGATTGGCTGTAGGGCTGTCTCAAACCTAACCCGCTTTCCGCAGGACGCACTTGTGGCGGGCGGCGGAATACCTTTGCAAAGTGGAACAAGCCGCCTTTTGAGCCGCTTTGACTTTCGCCGAAGCTGGCTTGCCCGACGACAGCCGCGCGGCGGCGAGTGGCGCAAGTGCGGTCACGGCGAGCGCTGCGGCAGGTCCGGCGGCGGGCCGGATGGCAGACCCTGAGGCGCCCGAAGGCGCTTGATCGGCCGCTTCGGGCGCAGGCTCGGCGACCGCGACGGTGCGGTAGACGATATGCTCTTCAACCGTCGAAGGCGTGGCCAGGGCGGCGCCGCCGGTGGGCTGCGGGCCAGTGCGGGAGAAGCTGTCGAGGCCGAGCAGGCCTGCGGCGGCGAGCAATGCCAGTCCAATTAATGCGCGCATGGGACACCTCAACTTGATCTAATGCGATCTAGAGCATTTTCCGACGAAGTGGATACCGGCCCGTCGCAGAAAATGCAACAAAATCAATAACCTAGAGCAAAATTCCGACTCAATAGGATTGGAATTTGCTCTAGAGCGCGTCAGGAGAGCGCGTCAGGAAAAGTGTGAAGCGGTTTTCCGTAAAGACGCGCGATAAAACAATAACCTAGAGCATGTGAGCGATTCAAAGAAAAGCGAACATGCTCTAGGGCCTTGCATCCGGCGCGTGCCCCCGACGAAGCATCGGCAACGCGCGGGTTCAACGCGGCAAGAACCGTCCACTTCTTGCGCCTGACGGCCCCAGTCAATCAATCTAATAGCATGAAATTGCTTAAAAAACCAGGAATAACATCGTTCAAAAAAACGAAGAGCCGGGAGTGCGGCTCCCGGCTCTTTCAACGCTGATGTCATACCAGTTTTGCAGGACGGCTCGCGGCTGGTTGCTCAGACCGGCGTGGAAACGCCCTGTTTGCGTTGGGTTGGCGATCGTTCAGCAATCGTCAAGCCCTGGGTGCATCCAACCAAAGATGCAACCCCGCACTTTAGCGCGTAACTGCGTCGGTCACGCTTGTCACGCGTTTGGGAGCGGGAATCCCTCGGGTTAGGGAATTTGGCCAGGCGCTTGCGGCTTTTCCCCCACAATTCGATGAGGACAGCGGCGGCGGCACGCACTATTCCTGGCGTGCTGTCGCGCACCCGTCACGAATCATAGCCCTTCCCATAGGTCACCGCCCCGATGTCACACAACACGTTCGGCCACCTGTTCAGGATCACGACCTGGGGCGAAAGCCACGGGGCCGCGATCGGCTGCGTGGTCGACGGCTGCCCGCCGGGACTGGCAATCGACGCACAGGCGATCCAGGCGTTTCTCGACAAGCGCAAGCCGGGCCAGTCGAGGTTCACGACGCAGCGCCGCGAACCTGACGAGGTCGAAATCCTCTCGGGCGTGTTCACGAATGACGCAGGCGTGCTCGTGTCGACGGGCGCGCCGATCTCGCTGATGATCAGGAACCTCGACCAGCGCTCCAAGGATTACGGTGCGATTGCAAGCGCTTACCGCCCCGGCCACGCGGACTATACCTACGACGCCAAGTACGGCATCCGCGATTATCGCGGCGGCGGACGCTCCTCGGCGCGCGAGACGGCAGCGCGCGTGGCGGCCGGCGCGATCGCCCGCCTGATCATCCCCGGCATGACCGTGCGCGGGGCGCTGGTGCAACTTGGCCCCCATAAGATCGATCGGAGCCGCTGGGACTGGGCGCAGGTGAATGAGAACCCGCTGTTCTGCCCTGATCCAGGCGCAGTCGAACCCTGGATGGCGTATCTGGACGGCATCCGCAAGGCAGGCTCCTCGTGCGGCGCGGTCGTGGAAGTCGTCGCGGACGGCGTACCCGCGGGCCTGGGCGCGCCGCTCTATGGCAAGCTCGACGCCGACCTGGCGTCGGCCATGATGTCAATCAACGCGGTCAAGGCCGTCGAGATCGGCGACGGCATGGCGGTGGCGGCCCTGACGGGCGAGGAAAACGCCGACGAGATGCGCAGCGGGCCCGAGGGGAAGCCTGTGTTTCTGGCCAACCACGCGGGCGGTATTTTGGGCGGGATTTCGTCGGGCCAGCCGATGGTGTGCCGGTTCGCGGTGAAGCCGACATCGAGCATCCTGACGCCCCGCCGCACCATCGACAAGACCGGCGCTGAAACCGATATCGTGACCAAGGGCCGCCACGACCCCTGCGTCGGCATCCGCGCGGTGCCGGTGGGCGAGGCGATGATGGCGATCGTGCTGGCCGACCACGTGCTGCGCCATCGCGGCCAGTGCGGGAGCTGATGGTGGCCCCCCGTTACGAGCGTATCGTCATTTTGACCGGCGCCGGCGTCTCGGCCGACAGCGGCATTTCGACGTTCCGCGACAAGGACGGCATCTGGGCAAAATACGACGTCCGCGAGGTGGCGACCCCCGAGGGCTTCGCGCGTAACCCGCTGCGGGTGCACGAGTTCTACAATCGGCGCCGCCGCGATTCTGCCGGTGTCGAACCAAACGCGGCGCACGTGGCTTTGGCGCGCCTGGAGCAGACCCATCCCGATGTTTTGGTGGTGACGCAGAATGTCGACGCGTTGCACGAGGCGGCCGGCAGCCGGAAGCTGATCCATATGCACGGCGAACTGCTGTCGGCACTGTGTGCCCGCTGCGGGGAACGCCACGCCTGGCATGAGGATATGGGGCTGGAAACGGTGTGCCCGTCGTGCCATCGCCCGGGCTGTATGCGCCCCAACGTGGTCTGGTTTGGCGAAATGCCTTATCGGATGAGTGAGATCGAAAACGCGCTGGCGCGTTGCGATCTGTTCGTGTCGATCGGCACCAGCGGCAACGTCTATCCGGCGAGCGGCTTCGTGGCGCAAGCCCGTGCGCACGGCGCCCGCACGGTGGAGCTCAATCTCGAGCCCTCGAGCGGGATCAGCCACTTCCACGAGGCGATCCAGGGCCGGGCCAGCGAAATCGTGCCCCCGTTCGTCGAGCAGCTGCTGCGAAACGCTGAATTGATGTAATGCGGCCACGGAAAGCTGGTCATCGCGGTGGGCGGCGGTGAGATTTCCTGAAAGCCAGCCTTGAATGTGGCTAAAGGGGATCGCATACGTGTGGGATTGCGAGCTTGGGGAGTACTGCGTTTGAGGCCCATCATCTTGACACTGACCATGCTGGCGTTTGGCGCGCAGGCCGCAAACGCTGCCGAACAGGCAGCCCCGCAGGCAGCAGTACCGGCGCCCCAGCAGGTGGCCCAGGCCGGCGAGGAAATGTCCCCCTACGATGCGGGCTACGCCTTCAAGGCGAGCCAGATCTGCCCGGGCGTGACGATGCTGGTGCCGATGGGCGCCGAAGCGCAGGCAAGCCCCGAGTTCAAGCGCGGCGTCGCCATGTTCGACCGCTATCTCGAATTGCAGAAGGTCGAGGGCGCGTGCAAGGCGGCGTTCAACCTGTACGATTCCAAGATCGGTAAGGCGTACAAGGTCCTGGAGCGGAAATAAGCGCAGTTAGCCACCGCGTGTTACCGCTTAGGCCGGCGCAGCACGGCGATGGCTTCGATGTGGGGCGAGAACACGAACTGGTCGATCGGCGTCACGGTTTCCAGCACGAACCCGCCCTCGATGAGCGTCCGCACGTCGCGCGCGAGGGTCGCTGGATTACACGACACGGCAACCGCGATTTTTACCTTGGACTTGGCGATGCGCTGGGCCTGCGCGTCGGCGCCAGCTCGCGGCGGATCGAACACGACCGCCTCGTACGGCTCAAGCTCCTTGAGTGACAGCGGCTCGGAAAACAGATCGCGCACCTTGGCCGTGATCGGCTTCATGCCCTGCGCGCGCTTGGCAGCATCGTTCAGTGCAGCGATCGCGCGCTTCTCGCCATCGACCGCCAGCACTTCGGCACGCTCGGCGAGCGGAAACGTGAAGGTGCCGAGCCCGCAGAACAGATCGGCGACGCGCTTGGACTTGCCAACGGCCGCCAGGATCAGCTCCGTCATTCGAGCCTCGATCTGCGGCACGGCTTGCAGGAACACGCCCGGCTGCGGCGCGACGCGGGCACGCCCGAACGCCAGCACCGGCAACGTGTCTTCGTAGACGGTCTCGGCTCCCAGCGTCAGCCGCACGATGCGGGCTGCGCGTGCCAGGTCGGAGAGCTTCGCGCGGTCGTCGAACGAAAGCTCGGGCTTGGCGTCCTCGACGGCAACGTCGATGCCGGTCGCGGTGACGACCACGGTCAACCGCGCCTCTCCCGAACGCGACAGGAAGCCCATCGCCAGCGCACGCAAGCCGGGGATGCGGCTTTCGATTTCGAGCGCGAGAATCGGGCATTCGGCGAGATCGACGATATCGTGCGTGCGCGGCGCATGAAGCCCGAACACGGCGCCCGTTCTGGTCCGCCGCGCGGCGAACACGGCGCGCCGCCGGCTGTGGGGATCGGCGGTGATGAGCGGCGCGATGACAGGCTTCAAGCCTTGCTGGCTGAAGGCGGTCGCAACCTGCGCGATTTTCCAGGCGTGTTCGGCCGCACGGTCCATGTGCTGAGTGGCGCACCCGCCGCAGTGCGCAAAATGGCGGCAGACCGGCGCGACGCGCTGGGCGCTGGGGGTGATGACGCGGATGAGCCGGGCGCGGCCCCCGTCGATCTCGGCGGTAACCCGCTCGCCCGCCAGCGTGTAGGGCACGAACACGGGTCCGTCTTGCGTATCTGCGATGCCATCGGCGTGCGCGCCGAGCCGCGCAATGGTGAGCTCCGTCTCGTCCGTCACGTCTTTCGTGCCCCTAATAGATATTCGCGGTTGCCCGACCCGCCAGCGATCGGCGACTGGATCATGGGCAACACCTGCCACCCCATAGCATCTTTGAGCCAGTTGGAGACGGTATCGACGGCTGCGAGCTGCGCCGCCTCGTCGCGCACGATGCCGCCCTTGCCGATGTTGGCGCGGCCGGCCTCGAACTGTGGCTTGACCAGCGCGACGAGAAACGCCCCTGGCTCGGCGAGCGCCAGCGCGGCCGGCAGCGCCTTCATCAGCGAAATGAAGCTGACATCGCACACAACCGCGGTAACGGCGTCGGGGATGAGGGTTGCATCGAGCGTGCGGCTGTCCTGGCCTTCGAGCGATACGACGCGCGGGTCAGCGCGCAGCCGCGGATGTAACTGGTCGCGGCCGACATCGACGGCGTAGACCTTGCCGCGCCCCTCTCCAGCAGCAGCTCTGTGAACCCGCCCGTGGATGCGCCGACGTCGAGTGCGATTATCCCGGCGGGCGAAAACCCGAACTGATCGAGCCCGGCCTTGAGCTTGAGTGCGCCCCGCGAGGCGCTGAAGGCGTCATCTGTCAGCACCGCGACGCGCATGCCGGGCTGGAGCGTGAGCGCCGGCTTGGCAGCGATTGCCCCCTCGACCTCGACGAGCCCGCGTGCAATGAGATCGCGCGCCCGCGACCGGGTCGGGGCGAGCCCACGGGCAACCAGCGCCAGGTCGAGGCGCATTGGGATGTCATCGGTCATACAAGTATGTAATCTGTCGGCCGTTCGCAGGCGTTACGAAAACGACGAACGTACATCATTTCAAAAACGGGGAGCTGCCTATGTTGAAAGCTATGATCGCAGGGTTGTTGCTGGCTGCCGCAACCACGACTGTCACCGCACAGGAGCTGTCGAAGTCGTCAGCTGGCGCCAAGGTCATGATCCTGGAGCCCGCGAACGGCGCGACGGTCGTAAGCCCGGTGACGGTCAAGTTCGGCATCGCCGGCATGGATATTTCCCCCGCCGGCACGGCCAAGGAGAATTCCGGCCACCATCACCTGCTGATCGACCAGAAGCTCGCCGACCCCAAAGCTGGCATCCCGGCCGACGAGCACCACAAGCATTTCGGCAAGGGCCAGACCGAAGCGGTGGTCGAACTCACGCCGGGCACCCACACGCTGCAGCTCGTGCTGGCCGACCACAACCACATCCCCCATGACCCCATTGTGCAGTCCGAAGTCGTGACCATCACGGTGAAGTAACGCGCTGATGGACCCTGGCCGTCAGGTCAGGGTCCGGGGCGAAAATACTAAAACAGCGGCTCCTCGTAGACCCGTTGTCCATCGCGCAGGAGGCCTTTGATGGCGGCGCGGCCCGCGCCATCCACGGCGACGATCGCCGATAGTGTGGAGGTCCGCGCCAATGCCTCGAGCTTCAGCCCCTCGCCCTCAGGCACGAAATAGCGCTCGATGCCGTAGGTGACGCGCGGAGCCCACCTCATCCCCGTCGAAACCGGGCCCGTCGAAACCCGGCCCGTCGAAACCCGGCCAGCCAGAACGACCTGGTTCGCTTGGAGGCCGGCGGGCCGAGCCTGTGTCACGGCGACCGGCCGCCAGACGGCATCACTGCCCTGCTCGAGGGTCACGAAGACGGTGCGCTGGCTGTGGCCCTCGCGAAGCTCGGGGGCGATGAGGTTTGCGTCCAGCGTCGAGATATCGTAGCCAAGGCGCGCATAATCGCCTTTGAACAGATCGCGCGGATCGACCGGCTTGATCGGCAGCACGATCTCGCGGCCGGTCTTGACGAGCCACACCCGATCGAGCGCCAGAGTGCCGAGAATGCCCGTCAGCAACAGCCCGCTGGCGGCGATGCCGGCCAACGGATGCCGCGCCAACTCAAGGATGCGGTTCATGGCAGGCTTTCCTTTTCAGGGGAGGTTGCACGATGGAGCCGCACCGCAGCGGCGGCAAGCGCGGCGACGAACACCCCGGCGACGAGAAAAAAGGCCGAGGTGCCAAGCAGCGTCCCGATCTTCTTGATGTAGAGCGCGAGGATTTCGATGGAGAACGCCGTATACGCAGCCCACAGCGCGGCCTTGTTGTCGGTGCGCCAGCTCCACGCGAGGGCGGCGATGATGGCAGCAAGCGTCACGGTCCCCGACGCAAGCAGATGGTCGCCTTTCGGGTCCGCGATGAATTGCAGGGCCAGCGCCCCGGCGAACGCGATAGCAAAGCCGTAAAACATCATGGCCCCGGATATCTTGCGCCAACGGTCGATGGCGGGCCCGCCCGCGACGCTGGCCGCAATGAGGGCACAGCCTGTGAGCGTCACGACGGCGTGTCCCCTGTAGGCCTCGGGATGGAACAGGTAGCCGTATTCGATGACCCATCCCGCGAGCGCCAGCGCGAGCAGATGCAGCCCGGTCCGCCATCGCGTGAGCGCGAACCCAGCAGCGGCCGCAGCCCAGGCCGGCAGGAAGGCCCAGTGCACGAATTGGCCGCTTTCGCTGAGTTCCATGACGTGCCAGACGACGAATATCACCAGCGCCGCCGCCAGAACCGGATCGGACCGCGTGAGCAGCCCCACGCCGACGGCGCCCATCCCCCAGAGCAGCGCCGCATCCGGCGGGTGCCCGTCCATCTGATACATCTGGGCGATCTGCATGATCCCGGCGCCATAGATCGCGACGGCGGCGAGCACGGCGGAGCGGGCAAAACGGTCGTGTCCGGCGCGTTGCAGAGTGGCGGCGGCGGCAAAGCAACCCCACAGCGCCGCCATGATGACGCTCAGCCGGGCGAGCTTGGACATGTCGTGCCAGTTGGCCGCGACGAAACTCATGGCGGACAATCCGATCAGAACGGCCGCGAGCGTGCCGAGCACCTGCCCGAGGCCGATAGTCGAACGCCGGGTCGCGAGGTCGGCGCGGATGCTGTCGGCGCCGTCGGGACCGATCCAGCCTCGCCCCTGCCAGCGCTCGATGTCCTTGAGCAGTCGGTTTCGTGAGTGGAGCATTCCGCGTCCTGTCGTCCGGGTTGTGCCGTTGCGATAGTCGTAGCAGATGGCGGCGCGGTGGCGATGGCCGGCTGGCAAGTTGGGGGTGGGGGGGGACGATTGGACGTCAAAACCCGCAAAAGCCAGTGCGCTACCACGGAGCAGGGGCGAAAAGGTGCGGAGCAGGTGGCGAAAAGGTGCAGAAACCTGCTCTGTTCGCAGCGCTTTTCGCCCAAAGTTATCCCCGCTTGCGCCAACTGTGAGACGATTGGTTCATCGCTTCTCATGAGGGTCCGGTATGCATGCTGGGCGGATTGGGAGAAGCGGGTTTTGCGTAGAGATGCGGGTACCCCTCAGCTGGCCCGGATCGAGAGTGCAGTGGCTCGCCACAACGCCGGTTCAGGATCGGCCGGCGGCCTCGCGGTCTAAACGCAAGACACGGGAGCGGTTGTGCAGCTCAAAAAGCTGCGCCAGCCCAGATCCCCACTAAAAAATAGGCGGCTGCCGGCCCTATTTCGGTAGGTCAACCGGGCCGCTCCCGTACCCTCACACTTAAAACTCCGAGCGCCAGGCGCTGCGGAGCGACAGGCATGTCCCAAAAAGACTGAGGGTTTGGGAGCTGTGCTCCCAAGCGGGTGTGGGCGGCAGCCCGCTGACCGCCGCGCGGTCACAGAGGGTCTCCGGGTCGTTGACATCTGCCTTGCCTTGGCCGCACGTTCGGGCTTGATGGTCGCTCAAAGACCAGCAGCATTCCCCAAGGAGCCGTCGATGCCTCACAGTGCCCGTGCGCCAAACCGTTCAGCAAAGCTCGTGCAGACGCGGTCGCACCTGTTAGCTGTCGCTGGGCTCGCGCTGCTGGCGTGTGTTGGCGTTGCAACCAGAGTGGATGCGCAGCGCGCGTTCGTTCCCCCGCCCTCGCTCGCCCCGCTGGCTGATCGCTTGAGCGACGCGGTGGTCAACATCTCGACGACGCAGTCGCAAAAAGGGCCCCAGGGCGTGCCGCTGCCGAAGGTGCCGAAGGGCTCGCCGTTCGAGGAATTCTTCGACGATTTCTTCCAGAAGCGCGGCGGCAAGGCCCCGCCGGACCGCAAGGTTTCGTCGCTGGGCTCGGGCTTCGTGATCGACCCGAGCGGACTGATCGCGACCAACAACCACGTCATCGAGGGCGCCGACGAGATCATCATCAACTTCCACGACGGATCGAAACTGAAAGTCGAGAAGGTGATCGGGCGCGACACCAAGACCGACGTCGCGCTACTGCAGGTGAACCCGAAAAAGCCGTTGAAGGCCGTGCCGCTGGGTTCGTCGTCCAAGATGCAGGTCGGCGACTGGGTGATGGCGATCGGCAACCCGTTCGGCCTCGGCGGCTCGGTGTCGCTCGGCATCATCTCAGCCAAGCAGCGCGACATCAATTCGGGACCCTACGACGACTACCTCCAGACGGACGCCGCCATCAACAAAGGCAACTCGGGCGGACCGCTGTTCAACATGGACGGCGAAGTCATCGGCATCAACACCGCGATCATCTCGCCGACCGGCGGCTCGATCGGGATCGGCTTCTCGGTGCCCTCCGACACGGTGGCCTCGGTCGTCGACCAGCTGAAGCAATACGGCGAAATCCGCAGAGGGTGGCTCGGCGTCAAGATCCAGACCGTGACCGAGGACATCGCCGAGACGCTCGGCATCCCTGAAAATACCGGCGCGCTGGTCGCCGGCGTGACGCCCGACGGCCCGGCCGCGAAGTCCGGCATCGAGGGTGGCGACGTGATCTTGAAGTTCGACGGCAAGGACATTTCGACCATGCGAGGCCTGCCCCGCGTTGTCGCCCAGACGCCGATTGGCAAGAGCGTCGACGTGGAACTGCTGCGGGCCGGCCAGAAGAAGACGCTGAAGGTCGCGGTCGGACGTCTCGTGGAAGACGACGACAAGGCCGAACCCGCAGCTTTGGGGAAGCCGGAAAAGAGCGAGAAGGGCACAGGCCCCGCCGTCGCCGCGATGCTGGGCCTGAAGCTCGCCACCATCACCCCCGAGCTGCGCGCCAAATTTGGCCTGGACGCCAAGATGAAGGGCGTTGTGGTGGTCGAGATCGATCCCCAGAGCCCCGCAGCGCAGAAATCGATCAAGGTCGGCGACGTGATCGTGGAAGCGGCTCAAGAACAGGTCGAAAGCCCCGACGACGTGACGCGCGGCATCGACAAGGTCAAGAAGGCTGGCCGCAAAGCCGTGCTACTGCGCGTGGAGGACGGCAAGGGCGATCTGCGGTTCGTCGCCGTGCCGGTGACCTGATGTTCCAGCACGCAGGCGCGTAAACCTCAATCTGGCGCGAATGCACACCCAGCGGTGTCGCCGCGCTATAAAAGGCAGACGGGAGTCCCCTCGCTAGCGCGAGTGGTCATACCCCAACCCATCACCCGGAGGCGACTTGCGTGTCTGACCGTCACAACCTGTTTGATACCATCGCGGGCAGCTTTGTCGCCCCCCATCCCGACGGTTATAAATTTATTGCGGTAGCAGGCGCTGCAGCACTTGCGTTCTGGCTGATCGAATGGACGGGCCTTGCAGTCCTGACGGCGCTGCTGACGGCCTGGATCGTCTATTTCTTCCGCGATCCCGACCGCGTGGCCCCCTTGCGCGACGGCCTGATCGTGTCGGCGGCCGACGGCGAGATCAGTTCGATCGAGAAGGTGAAGCCCGCCCGTGAGCTGGGCCTGGGCGAAGCCGAGCGGGTACGGATCTCGACCTTCCTGTCGGTGTTCGACGTCCATGTGAACCGCGCACCTATTGCCGGCCGCATCAAGCGCTCGGTCTACGTGCCGGGCGCATTCTTGAACGCAGCCCTCGATAAGGCGAGCGAGGACAACGAGCGCCGCGCGCTGGTGATCGAAACCCCGCAAGGCGTCGAAATCGGCGTGGTCCAGATCGCTGGCATGGTCGCCCGCCGCATCGTGACGTTCGCGGCCGAAGGTGAAACCGTGGGCGTGGGTCAGCGCTTCGGCCTGATCCGGTTCGGCTCGCGGGTCGACATTTACCTGCCGCCGGGCCGCAATGCGCTGGTGGCGGTCGGCCAGCGCGCGATCGGCGGCGAAACCGTGTTCGCCGACTTGAAGTCGGATGAGCCGTCCCGTGAAGCGCGGCGTCTTTAAGAATCTTCCGCCGAAGGTGTTCCGCCGAAGTTGTCCCCGTGAGCCGCGGTTTGGTCTAGGATCGTCCGATGGACCCGATTGAACCGATCCTCGAACGTGAAACCCGCCGCCGCCGCCGCCAGCGGCTGTTCTCCAGTAAGCGCATTCCCGTGCGCCTGATGGTGCCGAACTTCTTCACGCTGCTGGGCCTATGCGCCGGCTTGACCTCGATCCGCATGGGCATCGACGCCCGCTACGATATTGCGCTGGCGGCGATCGTATTCGCAGCCTTCCTGGACGGCATCGACGGCCGTGTGGCGCGCCTCTTGAAGGCGTCTTCCCGGTTTGGCGCCGAATTGGATAGCCTCGCCGATTTCGTGAATTTCGGGGTGGCGCCGGCGTTTTTGATCTTCAACTGGGGCCTGGGCGGGGCCAAGAGCATCGGCTGGATTTGCGTGATGATGTTCGCCTTGGCGTCCGCCATGCGCCTGGCGCGCTTCAACGCCGCCATCGACGAAGAGCACCCGCGCTGGCAATCGAACTTCTTTATCGGGATGCCGACGCCGGCGGCGGCCATTGTGGTGCTGCTGCCGATTTACCTCGAAAGCAGTGGATTGTTGAACGTGCGTGGCAACCCACTGCTGATTAGGGCGATGCTGTTCTACGTGATGGTGATCGCGATTTTGATGGTTTCGATCGTGCCGACGTATTCAGGCAAGCTGATCGGCGAACGCATTGGGCGCGAATGGGTGCTGCCGGCAATTTTTGCCGCCATCGGGTTCGTCGCGCTGCTGGTGACGTACACCTACGAGACGCTGGTCGGCGCGACGCTGTTATATCTTGCCTCCATCGTCTGGAGTACGCGCCGCTTCCAGGGCCATCTGGCGTTAGATGCGGCCGAGGCGGCCACCCGCAAGCAAGATGGCTCCGCGGCGCCGGCTGACGCGACCGCGCCGGCGCAACCGCCGTTGCCGCCCTCCGGCGAAAGCCTCCACTGACGCAGATGCCCGTCGAACCCGCCATCCGCAGCCACATCGCAACGGTGCTCGAGGGGGTCGCCGGGAGCGACGGCGTGCGGATCTTGTATGCGGCCGAATCCGGCAGCCGCGCCTGGGGGTTCGGTTCCCCCGACAGCGATTACGACGTCCGCTTCATCTACGCCCACCCGGCGGACTGGTATCTGCGTGTGCGCGATGACCGGGCCGGGCAGGAGGGCCGCCTTCAGCGTGACGTGATCGAGCGCCCGCTGGACGATCGGCTGGTGGACCTCGCGGGCTGGGACGTGCGCAAGGCGCTGCGGTTGTTGCTGAAATCGAACCCGGCTTTGAACGAATGGCTGTGCTCGCCGGTGGTGTATGCGGATGATGGAAATTTTCGGGATGCCGCGCAGGCCCTGTTCACGGCCCACTGCAGCGCCAACGCCATCGCCCATCATTATCATTCGATCGCCAAGGGACAGTGGAAGTCCGAGATCGCGGGCCGCGAACGGGTCAAGCTCAAGAAATATTTCTACATCGTGCGGCCGTTGCTTTCGCTCGACTGGGTGGCACAACACGGCACGGCGCCTCCAATGGCCTTGCAGGACTTGCTGGATGCGTCGGCCCTGAGCGCCCCGATGCGCGCGACCATCGAGGC
>JANXVY010000072.1 GCA_025351425.1 Hyphomicrobium sp. | reverse complement strand
TGGTATTCGGATCTAAGCGCAAGACACGGGAGCGGGCGTGCGTTGTAAGACGCATCAACCCAAGATCCCCACTCACAAAACAGGCGGGTTGCCGGCGCAAGCCGGACCGCTCCCGGACCCTCGTTTTATAACTCCGAGCGGAAACGCTGCGGAGACGAACGCATGGCCACTTTCAGAAACAGCTTCGGAAGTTGGGGGTTGAGTTATAGGCGCGCGCGCCCTAAGGCAACGATCAGGCACAGTGTTCAATAGATCCTAATTGATCGGGCGCAAAGCAAGCCGATACCGCCTTTGCCGTAATGGACATAGGGCGTTGACAAGAATTATGACAACAGCGCACTTTGCCGTCTACGCAGCATTCGATCGAGATATAGCGCCATCATGAGCCTCAAACCCACCCCGCTCGACGACATTCCCGGCTACGACGCCTGGATTGCGACCGCTCGCACCACCCAACTGTTCCAGCGCCATCTGGCAGCCGCGTTGGAGCCGCTAGGCCTCGAAGTGGCCCATTACGATGTACTGGCCAACGTCGCGCGCGACGAGGGGGTATCGCAGCAGATCCTGGCGCGCAGGCTGCTGGTTGCCAAGAGCAATGTCTCGGCGCTGTTGAGCGTGCTGGAACGCAAGGGCCTGATCGAGCGCGTGAAACATGCCTCCGACGCCCGCGTGCGGCTGGTTTCGTTGACCGCCGATGGCCATCGCATCACCAAGAACGCCGCCAAGGCCCATACCCGCATCGTCAAGGCCATGCTGGCCGTGGTCAGCGTGGAACAGGCCCAGATCGTAGGTCATGTCATGGCCAAGATCACTGCCGCCCTCGATCCGCCGGCTGCCAAGCCCGTGCAAATCACAGCCGGCGTGGCGGACGCATGAGGCCGCCGCACAGACCGCGGGGCTACGAGGGATGCCTGATTGTGGCGCGCACGGGGGTGTTGTATACGAAAGTCACGCGGATTTTAGGCACACATTTGTCGGGGTTCGGCGGGTATGTTCCACGGTCGAATCAGACATAAGGGACGCAACGCTCTTTCAAGAAAGGCTTACCCATGCGCTCATGGCTGCTACTTTTGACGATGCCGGTGATGCTCGGTGCGGCGCTGCCCGCATTCTCGGCCGATCCAGCCAAGGCGCCCGCGGCCAAGCCCGCCGCCGCCGCAGCGCCCGCGGCGACCCCCGTCGCCAAGATTCCACCTTGCGCCGCCAATCCCGATGGTCTTGGCATTGCACGGATCGTGGAGATCGATACGACGGGCGGTCCCGGCTTCGGCTTTGAACACTACAAGGCCTACGACTTTCTGCAGGACAAGGAAGTGGTGTTGACGTTCGACGACGGTCCGTGGCCCGGATCGACCAAGTCCGTTCTGGAGACGCTCGCCAACCATTGCACGAAGGCGACGTTCTTCTCGATCGGGAAGCATGCGCTGTATCACCCCGAAATTCTGAAACAGGTGGCCGCCGCCGGCCACTCCGTCGGCACCCACACGTTCTCGCACGTCGACCTCTCGAAGCTGACGCCGGACCAGGCGAAGGAAGAGATTGAAAAGGGCTTCAGCGCGGTCAAATTGGCGCTCGGTGCACAGCCGGCATCGTTCTTCCGCTTCCCCTTCCTGCGCGGCCCCAAGGACATGGAAGCCTATCTCGGCAGCCGCAACATGGGCATATTCTCGACCGACATCGACAGCTTCGACTTCAAGCACGGCAAGAAGCCCGACGCGATCGTCAAGACCGTGATGGAACGGCTGGAGAAGAAGGGCAAAGGCATCGTGTTGATGCACGACTTCCAGAAGCACACCGCAGAAGCGCTACCTGCACTGCTGGCCGAAATGAAGGCCAAGGGCTACCGGATCGTGCATCTGAAATCGAAGAGCCCCGCCGCCACGATCGCGTCGTATGATGCTGATATGGAAAAGAACTCTCGTGGCTTCGTCGCCGGCGCCGCAGCCAACGGACAGGCCGCCTCTAGCGTTGTCAAGACGATCGCCGGCGAGCCATAACGACGACGCAAGACCGATAACTCCTGCAGGGCCCGCATGACCGTTTTTCGCTTACTGGCCCTGCTCATACCCCTGATGGGCGCGATCGCGCAGGCCTCCGCCCAGACATGCACCGCCGAAGATTTCGGTACGGCGGTCGATGCCGCCGGCGCAGCCTTGAGGTCGTACAATACGGAAGCGACGCCCAAGCTGCAGGCGCGCATCAAGGCCCTCGCGCTCAAGAAGAAATGGGCGGAAGCCGAAGCCAACGAGACCGCGATCCCCTACCTCCAGGATGAACGACTGTCGCGGCTCGATGAGACATCGAATACGTTGCTGGCCAAGATCGATACGCTCGGACGTTTGGAGCCCGGCCAGGCGATCGACTGCAGCAAGCTAGACGAGTTGAAGACCGCCGGCATCGAACTGCTTGCCGTCATGAAGGCCAAGACCGCCTACCTCGTTTCGAAAATCGACGCCGATTTGGCGGCCACTGCGGTTGCGAGTTCGCCCGCCGCCGCTCCGCCGGCACCGGCGCTGAAAGAAACTCTGCCGCCGCCGGTTGCGCCCGTCCCTCCGGCACCCTCCGCCAAGACCGAGAGCGCCACCTCCACAGCGGGGAAGCCTGAGGCTAAGCCTGAGCCGTCGCCAGCCAAGGCACCCGCCCCAACCACGAAGACCGAGCCTGCGCCGCCCGTTACCAAGAAGCCAGCCGCGCAGCCTAGCTGGGAAACGAAGACTGCCGAACATCCAGCCCCGGTCGCCCCACCGGCCCAGGTCGCGATCATGGCGACGCCGCCCCCAGCTCCCGCTCCCACGCCTGACAGCCCCGCCGCCGGCGTCCCGCGCCCGTCGGCCCCGATGACCCAGGGGGCAGTGCCCGGTGTTATTCAGCCCGACGATGGCTACACCATCGATGAAATCCGTGACGCCACGAGCGGGTTCTTTGGCGGCATCTCGACTAGTCTAGCCGCCGTGATCGAGCACGCCTTCGAGCAATCCGGCCGCCCGACGGGCTACATCCTCGGCCAGGAAGGTGGCGGCGCGTTCCTCGGCGGCCTGCGCTACGGCAAGGGTCTGCTTTATGTGCGCTCGGGGGGGACCCAGCAGATCTTCTGGCACGGACCTTCCGTCGGCTTCGACATCGGCGCGGCCGGAAGCCAGACCATGTTCCTCGTCTACAAAATGAAAGACCCAAGCGACCTCTACCGGGTGTTTTCCGGCATCGACGGGTCTGCCTACGTGGTCGGCGGCGTCGGCGTTACGCTGCTGGGCGGCGGCGGCATGCTGCTCGCGCCGATCCGGTCTGGGATCGGCGTGCGGGTCGGCGCCAACATCGGCTACCTCCGCCTGACCCCCACGCAGACCTGGAACCCGTTTTGAGGAGGCGCACGCGTGACTGACGGCGGCATTTGATCCGAAAGCGGAAGCGGCCAGCAGCGGCGATTGCCCTCTCCTCGTCCTTCACGGGGAGAGGGCCGCAACACACGCAAGACGACGTGATGGGCAATATGAGGCGTCGACAAATCAACGATCCCAGGTTGGCCCCACGGCGGCTTACCGATAGGAGAGCTGACGTTCGACCATGGGTGCTTCGTGACGGATTGCTCTCGCAATTAATCAAAAACTCTAAATTAAGGTGTAAACTCGATCGGAAATGATAGGATAAATTCTTTTCCTGGCTCAAGGGAACGCACTTCGATCGTTGCATTCAACTGTTTGGAAAAGGCTGTGACAATACGCATGCCCAAGCCCGTCGCTTTTTGAAAATCAAAGTCCTGAGGCAGGCCTGCGCCTTCGTCGCGTACGCAAACCGAGAATGAATCCTTGCTATTGCGAGCGACATTTATCCAAATTTTTCCGCCCTGTACATTATTGTAGGCATACTTCGCTGAGTTCGTGATCAATTCGTTCACGATCAAGGCGATGGAAATTGCGTGGTCCGTGCGGATAACAATCCCGTCAACGGCGTCGGCGACGATTTGGCAGTGAGCAACGCTGCGATCCAGATCGCTGCAGATAGACTTGATGTATTTGCCGATGTCCATCTGCTCGGTATTTGAACCATAACTCAGTTGATCATGGGCCTTTCCAACTGCCGCAATGCGATGGGAAGCCTCTGTCAGATGTTGCGTCAATTCCGGGTTCGCAATGTCACGAGCCTGAAGGCTCAGCATGCTGGAAACGATTGCCAAACTGTTCTTGACGCGATGATTGATCTCCTTAAGTAGCACTGTATGCCGTTCTAGAGCGGCCGTGAGCTTCCGCTCGTGCCGCTCGCGCTCAATAGCCATTCCTAAAATGTTTGCTGCCCCCTGCAAGAACGCTAAGTCATGCTCGAGGAATTCCGCTTCCGAACGGCTGTCCACTTCAAGGACACCAAACGGCTTTCCATCACCTTGCAAGATGACGTTCATAGCGCGCCGAATGCCGTGTTGTCTGAGCAGATCCGAGGTTCGGAAGCGTTCTTCGTTCTCAAGATGGTTTGAGATTACGGGCTTGCCGGTCCGCAATGCAAAGCCAGCGGGTGACTCGAGATCAGCGCCGACGGTCGCAACGCCGATGACACCCTCGTCCCAACCCACGCCTGCACGAACCATTAATCGATTGCTGGACGGAATATGTTCAAGAACCTTGCAAAACTCGACATCAAGGCCAATGGCGGTCAATCGAGCTGTTTCATTGAGCAATTCGTCGAACGAGGCGCCTTGCAGCGCCATTACGCCTAGTTCCGCGAGGATTTCTTGCTGCCGAATTCGAACTTTTAAGGCACGCATTCCCGTCTCAGCACTATCGCCCGACGGGTTAGGCTCGATCAGGGGCGTGTCGTCATTGCTTGCGGTCAAACGGCTAATCCTTTTGTAGAACTACCGATCAACGCGGTGGGGTGATCGCGTAGCCTGATCAGTCGCAGCGAGGGTGGGCATTCCCCATCCCTGAACCCTGGTGAGGATCGCACAAGTAGCTGACGGTGTCTGTCCAGATCTTGGAAGATGGGCGGATGACGGCAATGGGTCACAAACGGCCTACGGAGAAGTCGGCAAGATGGGTCCTCGGGACAAACCCGAGGATGACAGTGGTGGGCTTTGCTTTAGGCTGGTCCGATGTCCGCACCTCGCCCATCGTGCTGCGCGTGTTTGCGCCCCTCACCCTGACCCTCTCCCCGTAAAGGACGAGGAGAGGGGATGCCCGCGGTCTCATGCTCCCGGTTCTTGGCGCGCGGACGCCCCTCACCCACTTTGGTTGCCCAGCTCCACCGGCGCGTGTGTCCGCTTTGGCCCCAAACGTAGGTCTGGCTTATCCTGGCACTTGCAATTGCATCAGCCGGTCGCCGCGCTTGACGGACATTACCCAGACGCTCTGGCGGTCCCTCACCGCGTTTTCGAGATCGAGCACAGCCGCGATCGTCTGACCGCCGACCTGGGCGATGATATCGCCCGGCTGAAAACCGAGTTGCGCCGCAATCGACCCTGGCCGCACCGACAAGATCGCGACGCCGCCCGTTTCATCGAGCCCCAGATCGTCGGCGATGCTCGGCAGCAAATTGGCGACGCGCGCTCCGTCGAGTGGGTGCTTGCCCGATAGGTTGCGGATGTCGTCCTTGCCCGGCGGCGGGGCGGCCTTTAGCGCCAGGGTCACGACCACGGGCCTGCCCTTGCGAATGATGTCGAGTTGCGCCGTCGCGCCGACCCCCTTGGTCTGCAGGCGGTACAGCACGCCGCGCCCGTCGGTCGCCTCGAAACCATCCACCCTCAAGATGACATCGCCCGGCTGCAGGCCTGCATCGGCGGCGGGGCCCACATTGTTGACCCGCGTGACGACCGCTCCGGTGATGCGGTCGAGCCCCAGGCCTTCGGCCACATCCCGCGTGACGGCCTCAAGCTTGGCGGCCAGCCACGGCCGCTCGAGTTTTTTGCCGGAAAGCGCGCTGTTGAGATACACCCGGGCGAGGTTCGAGGGTATCGCGAACCCGATCCCGTGCGAGCCCCCCGAGCGCGAAAAGATCGCCGTATTGATGCCGACCAGCTTGCCCGACATGTCGACCAGCGCCCCGCCCGAGTTGCCCGGATTGATCGCCGCGTCGGTCTGGATGAACACCTGAGCGTCGGACGCCCCGATCTCGGTGCGCGCCAGCGCTGACACGATGCCGCTCGTCACGGTCTGCCCGACGCCGAATGGATTGCCGATGGCCAGCACCAGATCGCCAACTTCCAGGCTGTCGCTATCTTCGAACGCCAGGAACGGGAAGCGCCCGTCGCCGCCCTCGATTTTTAGGATCGCGATGTCGTTCTTGTCGTCTTGAGCGATGACGCGCGCATCGAACTCGCGCTTGTCCGTGAGCGCTACTCGAATTTCGGTCTCGCCCGACGCTTTCACGACGTGGGTATTGGTGATCACGATGCCTTCCGCATTCACGATCACGCCCGAACCCAGCGACGATTGCACCCGCTCGGACGGCTGGCCAAAGCGGCCGCCGAAAAACCGCTCAAAAAACGGGTCGTTGGCAAATGGCGACGTAAACGCCTTGACCCGCGAGCGGACATATACGTTGACGACCGCAGGCGCGGCGGTCCGCACGATGGGCGCAAACGAATACTGGGCAACCTCACGCGCGGCCGGAACCTGGCGGGCGGGCGGGGCTGCACGCTGAGCCAGCAGCAGGCTGGCGCTGCCTACCGTCGCGAGGATGGCCACGGCGAGACCCGTGGCAAAACGCCCAACATCGCGCCGTGCAAAAGCGCCAGCCGACAGCGCCTTCAGCGGGGCCCAGGACGGCATCCATTTGGAAAGGCTGTAATGGATCATGATCGAAGCTCCGGATATCTCCCGACGCCTTTCTTAGCACCGTTCACGTCGCAAACGTGGCAGGTATGCCCGCCTGCGACGCTTGGCGTTTAGCATGCAGGCCGCCCGGTATTGACAGTGCCGGGATTTAATTGTTCACACAGGATCACGAGCTAACCAGTTGATCGCATTCAGGGTCGAGTGAGTTGTAAAAGCACGGCCGATGTGTAGCACCTACAGGAGACGATGATGAAGATCTTCAAAATTTTGGTGGCCTGCGCCGGCGTATCAGCAGCCTCCTTTGCGAACGCCGCCGAAGTGCGCCAGGTTGCCGAAATCAAGGCGAGCCCCGCCGCGGTCTGGGCCAAGATCGGCGAATGGTGCGCCATCAAGGACTGGCACCCCGCGATCGCGTCCTGCGACGCTGGCAAGAAGGGCTTTCGCACGCTGACCCTCAAGAGTGGCGGTAAGATCCTCGAAAAGCTGACCAAGACCGGCAAATATAGCTATTCCTATGAAATTCTCGAAAGTCCGCTGCCCGTCAAGAACTATCAGGCAACCCTCATTGCAAAGCCCGACAGCCTCGGCACGACGGATTTGACCTGGACCGCCAAGTTCGATCCCAAGGGTAAGAGCGAAGCCGACGCGGTTGCCGCCATCAAAGGAGTTTTCGAAGCGGGCTTGAAGAACGTCAAGGACAACGTGAAGTTCGACGCGACGCCCGCCACGGCACCAGCAGCAACGGCGGCCGCCGCCACTGCTGCCGCAACCGCCAAGGATGCTGCGCGCATGACGTCGCGCGAAGAACGCCAGAAGAAGCTTGAAGCGGCAAAACTCTATGCCCTCGAAAAAGTAGCCAAGGCGAAGGAAGAATTCGCCAAGGCCCGCGCAACGCTCGCCGAAAAGGCCAAAGCTGCCGCAGAGGCCGCAAAGGCCGCTTACGAAAAAGCCAAGGCTGCCATGACACAGGCCGCCAAGCAGATGGAAGAGCCCAAGAAGAACTGAGTGGCCCCAAGGCACAGATCTAAAATAAAAAAACCCCGGTAAGAAATTACCGGGGTTTTTCATGTCTAGAGATCGAAGCGCGCCCCATGGGAGGCTGGGTGACCGGCTCAGGGCGCCGGCTGCTTCTTCATGGCTTCGGCGTGACGTTCCTTGTCTTCCTTGCCCTTGGCAGACACGTCGCGGTCGACGAGTTCGATGACCGCGCGCGGGCTGCTGTCGCCATAGCGGAAACCGGCCTTCAGAACGCGCGAATAGCCACCGTTGCGGTCTTTATAGCGCACAGCCAACACGTCGAAGAGCTTTTTCGTCATATCTTCGCTGCCAAGCCGCGCAGCCGTCAGACGGCGCGAATTGAGATCGCCACGCTTGGCGAGTGTAATGAACTTGTCGATGACGCGCTTCAAGTCTTTCGCCTTCGGCAACGTCGTGACAATTTGCTCATGCTCGATCAGCGATGTGCAGAGATTGGAGAACATTGCTTGACGGTGGGCGCTGTCGCGGCTGAAGCGGCGGCCTAATTTCTTATGGCGCATGTCTTGGTTCTTTCTGGTTGATTATTGCATTGTTTTCGGGAGGTTCTACGGCCTCGCCTTGGTCATTCGTTACTACTAGGCTTGAGGACAGGATCGGTGGCGCCGCTGCATTCACGACGCCCTTGATGATCGCGCGTTCTCAATATTGGTCTTCAAAGCGCTTTGCCAGCTCTTCGATGTTGTCGGGCGGCCAATTGGTGACTTCCATGCCGAGATGGAGCCCCATGGTGGCCAACACTTCTTTGATTTCGTTTAGCGACTTGCGTCCGAAGTTCGGTGTCCGCAACATTTCAGCTTCGGTCTTCTGGATAAGATCACCGATGTAAACGATGTTGTC
>JANXVY010000052.1 GCA_025351425.1 Hyphomicrobium sp. | reverse complement strand
TCCGAACTCATCTGCAACGACCGGCCCCTGTTCGCGCTCTACAAGGGCGAATGGCTGTTTCCCGTGTTCGTCAATTTTCCCGAAGACAAGTTCGGCGGCTTTGAGGCGGTCACCGATTATCGCGACGCGACGGTGGCCGACGAGATCGACAAACACGGTTTCATGATCTGGCCGCCGATCCGCTTCGCCAACAACACCGTGAAGCTGGACCCGCCGACCGGCCTTCCCTCGCCGCCGACCTGGGCGCTGACGCAAGCGCAGTGCGGAGGCGATTGCAGCAAGCTGGAGCGGCAATGGCTGGGCACGGACGCCGTGGGCCGCGACATTGTCGCCCGCCTGTTTTACGGCTTCCGCATCTCGGTGCTGTTCGGTCTCATCTTGACGACCATCGCGTCGCTGATCGGCATCACCACCGGCGCAATCCAGGGCTACTTCGGCGGCCGGGTCGACTTGATCATGCAGCGCTTCATCGAAATCTGGACCTCGATCCCGACGCTGTTCGTGCTGCTGATCATCTCGTCGATGTTCATCCCCGGCTTCTGGACGCTGTTGTTCATCCTGCTGCTGTTCGACTGGGTCGGCCTCGTCAGCGTCGTGCGCGCCGAATTTCTGCGCGGCCGCAACCTCGAATATGTCCGCGCCGCCCGCGCGCTTGGGCTCGCCGACTGGCAGATCATGCTCAAGCACCTGTTGCCGAATGCGATGGTCGCGACCATCACGTATCTGCCGTTCCAGTTTTCAGGCGCGATCGGTTCGCTGACGGCGCTCGACTTTCTAGGTCTCGGCCTGCCGCCAGGCTCGCCGTCGCTGGGCGAGTTGCTGCTGCAGGGCAAGCGCCACCTGGAAGCGCCCTGGCTCGGCATTTCTGGCTTCCTGTCGATCGCCGTCACACTGTCGCTACTGATCTTCATCGGCGAGGCCGTCCGCGACGCCCTCGACCCCCGCAAGACGTACAGGTAAGGCAGATGGCGAATCCCTCGAAAACTACCCTGCTCGATGTCCGCGACCTGTCGGTTGCGTTCCAGTCAGGTAAGACGTCGAGCTTGGCCGTCCGCAACGTGTCGTTCAACATCGCCAAGGGCGAGACTGTCGCGCTAGTGGGCGAATCGGGTTCGGGCAAAACCGTCTGCGCGCTCTCGGTTCTCCGACTGCTGACCTCGGCCGCCTCCCATCCCAACGGCGAAATCCTGTTTGACGGCACGGACCTGCTGGGGCTGACGGAAGCGGGGATGCGGGCCATCCGCGGGCGCCGCATCGGTATCATCTTCCAGGAACCGATGACTTCGCTCAATCCGCTGCAGACGATTGAGACGCAGGTCGGCGAGGTGCTGAAAATCCACCGCGGGCTGGACACTGCGCAAGCCCGCGTGCGCGTGCTGGAACTGCTGGAAAAGGTCGGCATCCGCGAGCCCGAGAAGCGCCTTGCGGCCTACCCGCATGAGCTATCGGGGGGCCAGCGTCAACGCGTGATGATCGCCATGGCGCTGGCGAATGAGCCGGACCTGTTGATTGCGGATGAACCAACCACGGCTCTCGACGTCACCATCCAGGCGCAAATTCTTGAACTGCTGCAATCGCTCCAGCGCGAGATGGGCATGGCGATGCTGCTCATCACTCACGACCTGGGCATCGTGCGCCGCATGGCAAGCCGCGTATACGTCATGAAGAGCGGCGAGATCGTCGAGCAGGGCAGCACAGATCAGATCTTCAAAACTCCGCAGCACGTCTACACGCGCCACCTGATCAACGCCGAGCCGAAGGGCCAGGCGCCCAAGACCGACTTGAGCGCCCCAGTGGTGCTCGAAACCGATCATCTCAAGGTCTGGTTCCCGATCAAGAAGGGCTTGATGCGCAAGACGGTCGACCACGTGAAGGCGGTCGACGGGCTCTCGTTCAAACTGAGGGCAGGCGAGACCGTCGGCGTCGTTGGGGAATCGGGCTCGGGCAAGACGACGCTCGGCCTCGCCCTGCTGCGGCTCATTTCATCCGAGGGTCCGATTGCCTATGTCGGCCAACGCATCGACGGCCTGAACAGCGCGGCCATGCGCCCGCTGCGCCGCGAAATGCAGGTCGTATTCCAGGACCCCTACGGCTCGCTCTCGCCGCGACTTTCGATCGGGCAGATCATCGAAGAGGGCCTGCTGATCCAGCAGCCCCAACTCGACGCCAAGGCGCGCCGCGTGCGTGTGGGCCACGCGCTCGCCGAAGTGGGGCTGGACGCCGGCATGCAGGACCGCTACCCGCACGAGTTCTCCGGCGGCCAGCGGCAGCGCATCGCGATCGCCCGGGCCATGGTGCTGGAGCCGAAGTTCGTCATGCTGGACGAGCCGACGAGCGCGCTCGACATGAGCGTGCAGGCCCAGATCGTGGACCTGCTGCGCGAGTTGCAAACGAAGCGGCGGCTGGCCTACCTGTTCATCAGCCACGACCTGAAAGTCGTGCGCGCGCTGTGCAACTACGTGCTGGTGATGCGCAACGGCAAGGTGGTCGAGGAAGGGCCAAGCGCCGACATATTCGACCATCCCAAGGACGACTATACCAAGGCGCTGCTGGCGGCCGCCTTCGAACTCAAGGTTGCCGGCAAATCGGCTGCGGCGCGTTGACGGCCAGCGGCGGCGTGGCCTGGCGTTAGGCAGTCTGCGGAGGCGGGGGCTGAGGCGGGGGCTGCGTGATATCGTCAACTTTGATGAAATGGCTGTCGAGCGCCTCCAGCTTGTCGGCCCGCGCCCAGATACCTTCGGCCAGAGCGCGTTAGGAAAAGCCTGAAGCGGTTTTCGCATAAAAACGCGGGACAAAACAAAGAGCTAGAGCATGAGAGCTATTCAAAGAAGAGCGAAATTGCTCTAGCCTTCGCCGCCGAGCAGCTGCCAGTTGCCCCCCGTTGCGGTGATGTCGGTGGAACGGACGCGTTCGGTTGCGAAGCGGGTGACGATGTTGGGCCCGCCAGCCTTGGGTCCGGTGCCGGACAAGCCTTCGCCGCCGAACGGTTGCGCGCCGACGCGCGCGCCGATCTGGTTGCGATTGACGTAGAGATTGCCGACATTCGCGTGTTCGGCGACGTAATCGGCGACGCCCGCGATGCGGCTGTGTACGCAGAGCGTCAGCCCGAACCCAGTCGCGTTCAGCGACGATATGACCTTGTCGAGCGCGCCGCGGCCATAACGCACGACCTGCAGCACCGGCCCGAAGATTTCGCGCGGGGTCACCTCTAGACGGTCGACTTCGTAGGCCGCAGGCGTAACGTAAGTGCCGACGCGGCAATCCTCGGGCAGCGCCATGTCGACGAGCTGGCGGCCGGACGTTTGCAGACGGATCTTGTGGGCATCCAGCACGTCCTGCGCGGCTTCATCGATGACCGGTCCGATGTCGGTCGCCGGGTCCATCGGATCGCCGATATCGAGCTCCTCGATGGCGCCGGTGAGCATCTTGATCATTTTGCCGGCGACGTCGGCATGTACGAACAGCACGCGCGCCGCGGAGCAGCGTTGGCCGGCGCTGTCGAACGCGGAGCGCACGCAATCGCGTACTACTTGTTCTGGAAGCGCGGAGCTGTCGGCGATCATGGCGTTGAGGCCGCCGGTCTCAGCTATGAACGGCACCATTGCGGAGCGGCGGTCGGTGAGCGCTCGCTGGATCGCCCACGCGGTATCGTTCGAGCCGGTAAAGGCGACACCCTTGATCCGGGCGTCGCGCGTCAAAGCCGCGCCGACGCGCCCATCGCCGGGTAGAAGATGCAGCGCGTTGCCGGGAAAGCCCGCCTCGTGGAGCAATTGGGTTGCTAGAAAGGCCGTGACGGGTGTTTGGGGCGCACATTTGGCGATGACCGGATTTCCGGCCGCAAGTGCCGCACCGATCTGGCCGACAAAGATCGCGAGCGGAAAATTCCACGGTGCTATGCAGGCAATCGGTCCGCGCGCGCGCCATTCCAGCGTGTTGCATTCACCCGTGACGCCCGGCATCGGGATCGGACCCGAGAACAGCCGCCGCGCCTCGCCGGCATAGAACCGCAGCAGATCGGCGGCCTCAGACACCTCGTCATGCGCGGCCAGAACCGTCTTGCCCGCTTCCCGCACGATGACCGCCATGAGGCGCGACCGGTCGCGTTCGATCAGTTTCGCTGCCCGTTCGAGTGCTGCCGCGCGCGCTTCCGCACCGGTCTGCTCGAAGGTATGCGCACAGGCAGACGCGCTGGCGATGGCCGCTTCGATTTCCGCGTCGGTGACCCGCTCTACGGTGCCTATCCGCTCGCGGCGGTCGTGGGGACAACGAACGAGCGCGGCTTGGCTGCCGCCCGCGCGAACTTTGCCGTCGACGATGGGGCCGACGGCGAGCGAACCTTCCAGGTGCGCCGCCATCTCGCGCAACAGCGGACCGCGCACCGCCGGCTCGCAGAGCGCAAGCCCAACGCTGCCGGCGCGATCGGGGTACAGCGCGGTGGGCGTGGCAAGCGGGGGCTTTGCAGCGCCCTCGACGCGCTCCCGCTCGGCGATTTCGACCGGATCGCGCACCAGATCACCGACGGGGACCGCTTCATCGGAAAGCCGGTGCACGAAAGAGCTGTTCGCGCCGTTCTCCAACAGCCGCCGAACGAGGTAGGCGACGAGATCGGAGCGGGTGCCGACCGGCGCATAGATGCGGCACGGCGCGCCCAGTTTGGCAGCCCCCACGACCTCATCGTAGAGCGCTTCACCCATGCCGAACAGGCGCTGGAACTCGTAGGCGCCCGTGCCGCCGGCAACATAGGCCGACGCGATGGAGTGCGCGTTGTGGGTGCCAAATTGCGGATAGAACGCGCCCGGATCTGACAGCAGATAGCGCACGCACGCGAGATAGCTGACATCGGTGTGAAGCTTGCGCGTGAACACGGGATAGTCGGGCAACCCCGCTTCCTGCGCGCGCTTGATCTCGCTGTCCCAATAGGCGCCTTTGACAAGCCGCACGGGCACGCGCTTGCCGGCCGTTTCCGCTAGTCGCCGCACCCAACGCAACGTGGGCATGGCGCGCCGGCCGTAGGCCTGCACGGCCAATCCGAGCCCCGGCCAATCGGCCAGCGCTTGATGCGTAAACACCGCCCCGAACAGGGCCAGCGTCGTTTCCAGCCGCTCCTGCTCCTCGGTATCGAACGTGACGGGCACGTTGCGCGCTCGTGCTGCCCGGACGAGTGTCAGCAGCCGCGGCAGCAGTTCCGCTTGCAGGCGGCGCTCCTTGCCGGGCTCGAAACGGGGATGCAGGGCCGAGAGCTTGATCGAGATCGACGGCCGCGCCATCAGCGCATCGGGATGCACCGACGTCAGCGGGCCGGCCGCCTGCCCGATGCCCTCGATCGCCGCCAGATAGCGCTCGAAATAGCGTTCGGCATCGGTCGCCGTTCGCGCGGCCTCACCCAGCATGTCGTAGGAGAAGCGATAGCCCTGCGCCTCGAATGGCTTGGCACGCGCAATCGCCTCCTTGATGGAGACGCCGAGCACGAACTGGTCGCCGAGCAGCCGCACGGCCTGACGCACTGCTTGCCGGATGACCGGCTCGCCCGAGCGCGCGACCAGTCGCTTCAGCGAGGTAACCGGATTGCCCCCCTTGGCGTCGCGATACTTGACGACCCGGCCCGTCAGAATGAGCCCCCAGGTCGACGCATTGACCCACAGGCTGTCTGAATGCCCCCGGTGCCGATCCCAGTGCCCGTCGGTGATTTTCTCGGCGATCAGCTGGTCGGCGGTGTCGGCGTCGGGAATGCGCAGCAGGCTTTCCGCCAGGCACATCAGAATGACGCCTTCCTCGCTGGAAAGGCCGTATTCCTTCATGAAGGCGTCGATGCCGGCAAGCTTGGCCGTGTTGGCGCGTGCGCCCACCACGATGCGGCGCGCCAGATCGCCTGCGCGTGCCCGTTCGTCCTGCGTGAACACGGCCCGCTCGATGAGGCTGCCGACGAGGCGCTGCTCGTCCGCCAGATGGTGCGCCGAAATTTCATCGAACGGCGGCAATCCCGAAATGCCGGGTTCGCCAGCAGAGGCCAACGCGGCTCCGGGCTGGGAACGAGCAAATGATGGCGTCTTGTCCAAAAGCATGCAGTCCTCGATGAAAATCGACTAAGGTCCGCACCCGCTGGACCTGAAAACACGCACGACTCAGGATGTAGGGACAGTTATAGCAAATTTCGCCCCCTTGCTCCTCGCGAGCCAACCCGAGACGGAATGCCTGATGACCCAACAACCCATGATCGTCATCGAACTTCAAAGCTTGCGCGCCTGGGTTGCCAATGAGCACAGCAAGGGTGCGACGGTCGCCCTGGTGCCGACCATGGGCGCGCTGCACGAGGGGCATCTCGATCTGGTGCGGCTGGCAAAATCGAAGGCGGATCGCGTCGTGGTGTCGATCTTCGTCAACCCCCGGCAGTTCGCCCCGCACGAGGACTTCGACCGTTATCCGCGTCAGTTGAGCGCGGACGTCGAACGACTGGGTCAGGGAGCGGCCGATCTGATCTGGTCGCCGTCAACAGCCGAGATGTACCCGGCTGGATTTGCGACCCGAATCGAGGTCGGCGGCGCCGCACTTGGCCTTGAAACGGACTTCCGCCCACACTTTTTCGGCGGCGTTGCAACGGTCTGCTGCAAGCTGTTCAGCCAAGTGATGCCGGACATCGCGATTTTCGGTGAAAAGGACTATCAGCAGCTGACCGTGTTGAAGCAGATGGTGCGCGACCTCAACCTGCCGCTGGAGATTGTCGGCGCCCCAACTCGGCGGGAAGCGGACGGCCTCGCGCTGTCCTCGCGCAACGCCTACCTTTCGGCTGAGGAACGCGCCATTGCGCCCATACTCCATCGCGCGCTGGAGGCGAGCGCAGCAGGCATACGCAGCGGGACGGACACGGACGCGGCAACCAAGGCTGCCAGCGCTGCAGTGATGTTGGCGGGCTTTGCGAAGGTCGATTACATCGCCGCACGCGATGCTGTGACGTTAGGGCCGCCGCAGTTGGGACACCCTTTGCGCATCCTCGCCGCCGCTTGGCTCGGCAAGACACGGCTGATCGATAATATCGGCGTCGCATAGCCGATACCGCCCAAGCACGACGCCGCCCTATCAATACTGGGTTGTGAGCGCGGTCAGCCACGCGGGCGAGAGGTCGACGAGGGTTGCTTCAAGCCGCTTGTCGAAGCCCGTCGCTATCACCAATCCGAGCGACAGCAGGATGCCGCCGAGCACGAGCTTGCCGCTTTTGCCGGTGTCCATGAGCCGCCCGCGCCACGCCATCATGGTCTCCCTCGACAGCAGGCCGAGCAGCAGCAGCGGGACCGCGGTCCCGATGCCAAACGCCAACATGGCGGCGGCAACGATACCCAGGTCCTTCCCCTGAGACGCGAGCACGGACGCAGCCCCTAACGTCGGCCCCACGCACGGGCTCCATACGAGGCCCAGCAGCAAGCCCAGCGCAAACTGGCCCGAAAGCCCGGCCCGCTCCGTCGATCCGAACTGGTTTTGCGCGAGATTGCCGACCGGGGAGGCGAGAATCGCAAACTCCTCCTGCAACCTCGGCACCAGCAGAATCGTGCCGATCGCCATCAGTACGAACGCGCCCAGCAGCCGGAACGCGCCGCTGTCGAGACCGATCGAGTAGCCGATGGTCGCAACGAACAGCCCGATGACGGTGAACGACACCGCGACGCCGACCGCGAGCGCGAGCGGCCCCAGCCGATGGGTGCTGGCTGCCGCCGCCAGGATGATGGGCAACAGCGGCAGCACGCATGGCGACAGCGTCGACAGCACGCCGGCGAGAAAGGCGAGGCCGACCATAGCGCTTACTGCTTCATCGCGGCGGCGGCGAACACGCTACCAATGGCGGCCGCGGACGTGCCGCCGACGGCGCGCTTGGTTTCATTCGCACCGTTGAAGGCGATCAGCGTACTTTGGCTGTTGACCTTGAAGGCCTTCAGCGCGTCTTTCTGGCTGTCGAAATCGACCTTGAACAGCGTGACGTTCCAATACTCGGGGGCGTTCGCGAGGCCTTCGATGACCTGTTCTTGCGCCTTGCACGTCGGACACCACGGCGCCGTTACGTGCACGACGGTCTGCTTGCCCGCCGCCTGCGCCGCCTTAAAGCTGGCCTCGTCATAAGGCCTGAACTCGATTGCAAAGGCTGCGGTTGCCGTGGCCAGCAATAACGCGCCGGCAGCAATCGTCCTCGAGAAAATGGAAATCGGCATGGCTGTCTCCTGGTTTGATCCAACAGCATGTAGTTCGCCGCGAACCGCCGTGGTGTTACAGGCTTCAGTCACAGTTCGTTTCATACACCACGCCGCAGGAGCGCTGCACCCAAATCCCTTGATTTCCAGTGCTAGTTGTGTCAGCACAGGGGCGGATCGAGCGCAGGGCCGCCGTTCACTCGCCAGTTTTCTTGGTGATCGTGGCGCCCACCTATCAGTTCGCCGCCTTCCGGTGATCCGTTCCCAAACTGCGCTCCATCAGCCGCGCCTCCGCAGCCTCAACCGGCACACGAGGCTTAGAAATCTGTGCCCGTCCGGAGACATATTGTTTTGGAAACCACAACCTTTGCTGAGCTCGGGCTCAGCGCCAAGGTTCAGCAGGCGATAACCGCCGCTGGCTATACGACCCCTACACCGATCCAAGCCCAAGCCATTCCGGTCGCAATGGCCGGCCGCGACGTTCTAGGCATCGCCCAGACCGGCACCGGGAAGACCGCCTCGTTCACCTTGCCCATGATCAGCCGCCTGGAAACCGGACGCGCCCGCGCCCGCATGCCCCGCTCGCTGATTTTGGCGCCGACGCGCGAATTGGCGGCGCAGGTCGCCCAGAGCTTCGAGAAATACGGCGTCAACCACAAGCTCGACGTCGCGCTGCTGATCGGCGGCGTCTCGATGGACGAACAGACGAGGAAGCTCGATCGTGGCGTCGACGTGCTGATCGCGACACCCGGCCGCCTGATGGACCACTTTCAGCGCGGCCGTGTCATGCTGATGGGGGTGGAAATCCTCGTCATCGATGAAGCCGACCGCATGCTGGACATGGGCTTCATCCCCGACATCGAGAAGATCTGCAAGCTCTTGCCGCCCCGCAAGCAGACGCTGTTCTTCTCGGCGACCATGCCGGCGGAAATCACTCGCCTCACCCAGCAGTTCCTGGTCGATCCGGTCCGCATCGAGGCGGCGCCCCCGGCCACCAGCGCCAAGACCATCACGCAGGCCTTCGTCTATTGCCCGACGGGCGAAGACTGGACCAAGCGCGAAACCCTGCGCGACCTTTTGAAATCCGACGGCGTGCGCAACGCAATCATCTTCTGCAACCGCAAGGTTGAAGTTGCGATTCTGCTGAAGTCGCTGCTGAAGCATGGCTTCAATGCCGGCGCGATCCATGGCGACATGGACCAGAAGAGCCGGATGGAAACGCTCGACAAGTTCCGCAACGGCGAGATTGCGTTCCTGGTCGGCTCCGACGTTGCCGCCCGCGGCCTCGACATTCCCGACGTCAGCCACGTGTTCAACTACGACCTGCCGCGCGACAAGGACGACTACGTCCACCGCATCGGCCGTACGGGCCGCGCGGGCAAGGAAGGGCACTCGTTCTCGCTCGTCTCGGCGTTCGACCTGAAGCAGCTGCAAGAGATCGAAAAAATGGCCGGCGAACCTGCCACTTGGCGTGGGGTCGCTCCGACCGAACAGGACTTCGCTGACGCTGGCAAGAAGAAGCGCGGACGCCCGGGGCCGGGAGCCCCTGCAGGTGGCCGCCCTGGCATGCGAGCGGGGCGTGAACGTCCGATGCCCCATCGCGCAGGCGGCGGAGAGCACCGTCCGCAAGGCGCGCCGCGCGGAGGCCGCCCGCGCGACGACGACACCCCGGTTCGCCGTGAAATGCTCAACACCGGGCAGCGCCGCGCCCAGCGCGAAGGCGTACCTCCGGCGCCCGGCCTGGAACCGCAGCCCGATCTCGCAGCGCCGGACCGCGCGGCCGAACGCCCCGCCCAGGAGCGTACCGGGCGCGACCGCCCCCCGAATGAACGTCCGCCCCAGCGCGTCCGCCACCGCGGCGGCCAGCCAGCGGGCGAAGGCCGCTCGGAAGGCCGTTCCGAGCGCCGCCCCCGAACACCTGAAGTACGCGCCGAAGGCCGGCCGGCGCAGCCTGCCCCGCCGCGCGAGCCTCGTGAACAGCGTGGCCCCGCTCCAGCCCGCGAAGCGCGGCGCGATGAACCCAGGCGCGACCAGCCGCGCGCCAACACCGGAGGAGCCGCCAGCTTTGCCGACAACGTGCCAGCCTTCCTGCAGCGCCCGGTCCGTCCGGTCAAAGCCGCGTCTGAGTAACCGCTTGCGCTCCCGGCCTGTTCATCCGGGCGGGGAGCGTCCGCCCTTCCTGCGGCCCTGAGCTGGGATTGCAACCTTTCTGCAGTCCTAAGGCTTGTCTGGTATAACTCCCAAAACAGCCATCAGCGGAGACCCGTACATGTCAGACACTATCGTGTTGGGTATGTTCTTTACGCTCACGGCGGCGGCGGCCATCACCGGCGGCTTTTTCTCGCCCGGACCCTGGTATCAGCAGTTGCGCAAGCCGTCTTGGACGCCGCCGGGCTGGGCTTTTCCCGTGGTCTGGACTCTTCTTTACGTCATGATCGCGATCGCCGGTTTCAAGGTTTGGCAGGTTCAGGGCATCGGCCCCGCGGTCGCCGTCTGGTCTCTTCAGCTGGTGCTGAATGCGATGTGGTCGTGGATCATGTTCGGCCGCAAGCAGATCGGCTGGGCCCTCGTGGACGCCGGTGGCATGTGGATCTCGATTGCGGTCTTCCTCGTCCTAGCGTGGCCCGTCAGCCAAACAGCGGCCCTTCTGTTCATGCCGTATCTGGTGTGGGTGACGATCGCCTTCCGTCTCAACCAGCGCATTCTGCAGCTGAACCCCGCAGCCTGAGCCGACGACTGGCGGCCCTTTTCAATGGGAAAAGAACGAGAGGAATCCGGTGCTGCGAGGCGCCTTGAAATCGGACAGGGCGCTGGCGATTTCGGTGTAGAGCTTGGGCGTCCAGGGCGGGTCGCCCTGTTTGAAGGCGGGCACGCCGTTGTGGCGGAAGTCAGTCGGCGCGATGATGAGCCTCACGTTGGAGACGCCGGTCTGCGCTGCCAGCACGAACAGTTCCTCGGCCGCCTCGTCGCCCATCGCCAGGCAGCCTGCGGACAGGTTTTTGCCATGGATCATTATGTCGCCACCCAGGTCCTTGCGCCCGTCCTTGGCCGCCATCTGGCGATCAAACGCGTTAGGATAGTTGACGGCGAGCGAGACGTGATAGGCGCTGCTGGGGTTCAAGAACGCGATGCCGTAGACGCCTTCGGGAACTTGCCGATCGCCCTTGCGTAGTTTGGGTCCCGCGCTGCCGCTCGCCGCCAGCACGCGATAGCGATGGATCAATTTCCAGGTGTCGCCGCTAGGCCGGGCGAAGAGTTCGAGCGTTTTCTCGTCTTTCAAAGCGATGAGCGCGATCTCGGACGGCGGCCACGCGACTTTCGCTGCGGCAAATTTTTCGGCAAGGCGGGCGCTCGCGCCGGGCGAGATCTCGACCAGCCGCGCCTTCAACGTATAGGCACGACGCAGAGTGCCGGGACTTGCTGACTGCCAGGGCAGACGGAGCGAGGGAAGCAGCGCCGATCCTTTGGCGGCGGGCGCCTGAGCCACCTGCGTGGGCCAAGCCTCAGGGCGGACATCGGTCGACCACGCGTCTGCGGGTGCGGATTCCAAATCTATGCTGGGCTTAAGCGCCACGTCAGCTGACGGCGGTTCGGGGTGCACGAACGCTCCGTGCGGTACGAAGCCCAAACGAACGGCTGGTGGAAGCGGCAGAGGAGCCGCGAACTGCGCGATCTCGCGCCGTGCCGCCTTCGGGGGATCGGCCATGGTCAAATGGACGAATGCAAACACGGCTCCCGCGCCTGCGAGGACCGCACCACAGTTATAGGCCAGGAGAGCAAGGCGTCCACTCAATCGCATTTCGTACCCGCTTGCACATGCTGCAGCCGCGAACGGCTCTACGCATCATGGCTGATTCGCTGTGAGAAAATTTGACAACGCTCAGGCAACGCTGGCCGATCCGAGTTCTTTCAGCTCCGCGAACCGAGCCCGGCGTTAATCGTTGCACGCACAATTTGTTCGCCGTTCGTTCGACTCAATGTTCCGGCATAAGGTTGCTCATGGCTGGAGCGTTAACGGCGGATTAACTCCGGTGGCGGACGGTGCAACTGGCGGGCGCTCAAACGAGCCGCTACGCTCACTAAATTGCGTTCAGGGTCGAGAGTTGTCATGGCGTCCAAGCGTGCGTTGCCTCGCGTTGTCAGTTCCAGCATCGTCGCACCGCCGGGCGCGCTGCCGGTGGATCAGATCCTGCTTGGGGATTGCGTGCGGGAACTGAAGAAGCTGCCGAGCGGTTCGGTCGATCTGGTGTTTGCCGATCCGCCCTATAATCTGCAGCTCGACGGCACGCTGCTGCGGCCCAACAATTCGGTCGTCGCCGGCGTGGACGACGCGTGGGACAAGTTCTCAAGCTTTGCCGAGTACGACCGCTTCTCGCAGGCGTGGCTTTCCGAATGCCGCCGCGTGCTGAAGCCGGATGGCGCGATCTGGGTCATCGGCAGCTATCACAATATCTTCCGACTCGGCGTGACGATTCAGGACCTGGGCTTCTGGATGCAGAACGACGTCATCTGGCGCAAGGTCAACCCGATGCCGAACTTCCGCGGCAAGCGGTTCACCAACGCGCACGAGACGCTGATCTGGGCGACGCGGGACGCCAAATCGCGCGCGACGTTCAACTATGACGGCCTGAAAGCGGGCAACGACGACATCCAGCAGCGGTCGGACTGGCTGTTCCCGATCTGCTCGGGCGCAGAACGGCTGAAAGACGACGGTGGCCGCAAGGCGCATCCGACGCAGAAGCCCGAGGCGCTGCTCCATCGCATCCTGCTGTCGACCTCCAACCGCGGCGACATTGTGCTCGATCCGTTTTTCGGCACCGGCACGACGGGCGCGGTCGCCAAGCGGCTAGGACGGCGCTTCATCGGCATCGAGCGCGACAGCGATTATGCGAAGGCCGCCCGCGAGCGCATAGACCGGGTTTGCGTGCTGGCGGCGGACGCGGTCGAGACGATTGCTTCGAAGCGCGCCGAGCCGCGGGTGCCGTTCGGCACCATCCTCGAACTCGGCATCCTGGAAGCGGGCAGCGCGCTTTACGATCCGCGCCGGGAAATCCGGGCCGTCGTGCGCGCTGACGGTTCGCTGGCGCATGGGGCGAACAAGGCCTCGATCCATAGGCTGGGCGCGATCGTGCAGGGGAAGTCCGCCTGCAATGGTTGGACGTTCTGGCACTACGAGTTGGAGGGGAAGCTGCTGCCGATCGACGCATTGCGCGATCAGGCCAAGAGGCAGCTGGGGCTTTGATCAGATTGCCCTTGAACATGACAACAACCGCGGCCATCTAACGGCCGAGCGGTGCTGGTCAGTCACCGTCGCGTTTTTGCCTGATTGATCGGGCACCGCTAGCCCGCACGAACGCTCGAGCGCTCGTATGTATCATGACCCAGTGGTTCGCGCTGCCCTAAGGGGTGCGCCAAGTCCAAAGCGCAGCAATCCTAGTCTGGAGACTTCAATGATCCGTCACACCACAGCGTTTGCAATTGCCGCCGTTGCGCTTGCCGCACTCGCAGGCGCTGCCAACGCCGCGCCGGTCACCTTCATCGCCAAGCAGCAGACCGGCGAAATCCTGACGCACCGCTTGGTCGGGACCAAAGTCCTCAATCCCCAGGCTGAAGAAATCGGCGAAGTCAAAGACATCGTCATCGACAGCAAGGGCGCGGTTGCGGCCGTCGTCGTGGGCGTGGGCGGCTTCCTGGGGATTCCCGAAAAGCTCGTCGCCGTGCCGTATGACGCAATTCACATCGGCGACGTCGTGCAGGCGAGCCGCATCGTCATCCTCGACGCCAGCAAGGATGCGCTGAAGGCTGCGCCCGATTACACGGCGACCGATCCGGCGATGGCAGACCGCGTCAAGCAGAAGGCCTCCGACTGGGCGACGGCTGCCAAGGCCAAGGTCATGGAATGGAGCAAGATGGCCACCGAGAAAGCCAAGGAACTGTCGGCGCCCAAGGATGGCGCGACCGCTCCGGCACCCGCGACCAAGCCCTGATCATCGGCGTGCGAACCTGCCCCTTAAAGCCGCCGTAGAGCCCACGCTTTACGGCGGCTTTGGTTTGGGGCGGGTGCGAAGTATCGCGCATGCCGCTGCTGACGCACTGGTCCAACACTGCTAGACTTTCACGGTCGTAAATTGACAAGCGGGGACGCGTTGGACTGGCAAACTCGTGGCCTTGCGGCCTTCATCGCCACCGTTTCGATCGCGCTGCTGGCGCTAGCTGGATCGGTCGATGCGCGCGCCGACGGATCGTTCGGCGCGTTCGTCGAAGGGTTATGGGCGGAGGCTCGCGAGGCGGGCGTTCCGCGGCCTGTGTTCGACCAAGCGTTCGCGGGCGTCACACCCGATCTGACTTTGCCAGACCTGATGATACCTGGCAGGGAGGCCGTGCCCAAACGCGGGCAAGCAGAATTCACGCAGCCTGCAACGGCCTATCTCAATGCGGCCTCACTTGCGAACCTCGCTACAGAGGGCCGGACGCTGCTCGCCCGCCACAAGGCGACGCTCGAGCGGATCGAACGGGAGATCGGCGTCGACCGCACCGCGCTGCTCGCGATCTGGGGTCGCGAGACGGCTTATGGCGCCGAAAAAACGCCCCACGACGCCATTCGCGTGCTGGCGACGCAGGCGTATCTTGGCTCGCGCAAGGAGATGTTCCGCGCCGAGCTGATCGCGGCTCTACGCATCCTGGCGCTCGGTGTGCCGCGCGCCGATCTCAAGTCGTCGTGGGCCGGGGCGTTCGGTCTCACGCAGTTCATGCCGACCGAATACTTCAAGAACGGTATCGATTTCGACGGCGACGGGCGGATCGACCTTGCCCATTCCGTGCCCGACGCACTCGCGTCGGCGGCACGCCAGCTCAAGGAAAAGGGCTGGGTTCTCGGCCAGCCGTGGGGCTACGAGGTGCTGGTGCCGGGTGCGTCGTCGTGTGCGCTCGAAGGCCCGCCCGGTTCGCGCAAGCTGTCGGAGTGGCAGGCGATGGGGTTCAGGCGGCCCGCAAACAAGCTGTTCCGGCCGGTCGATCTCAATGCCCAAGCCTACCTGATGATGCCGGCGGGCCGTCATGGCCCCGCGTTTCTCGCGCTCGAAAATTTTCAGGTCATCCGGCGTTACAATACGTCGGACCTTTATGCCTTGTATGTCGGCAATCTCGCCGATCGAATCGCGGGCGGAGGCAACTTCGAGACACCGTGGGCGAACGTTGCGCAGCCGGCGACCAAACTCGTTGCCGACCTGCAGACCCGCCTTGCGGCGCTCGGCTATCCGATGGACAAGATCGACGGAAAGATCGGCTCCAACACACGGCGGCAGATTGGCATTTTCGAAACCGAGGCCGGGCTCAGCGTCGATTGCTGGCCAACGCCTGGCGTACTCGCGGCTGCATTGGCGCGCAAAGTCCAGGCGGCAGGCGCTGCACCATGACGCGGCTGCCCGAGTCGGGCTACAAGGAGGGCAGGAGATCTCGGAATGATCATGCGGCGATGGGTGATGATCGGTTTTGCGCTGGTGGCGGCCGTTTGCGGGCCAGCGCCCCTGCGCGCCGAGGATGACCCGCAGGTTGGGACCGGCTATCTGGAGCTCTATCCGGCGGGCGACGTCTATCAGATGCACGTCATCGGCGATGGCATGGCGCCAGGCGTGCTCGAGGGTCTGACGGAGGCGTTTCGCGGCGATCAGCGACTGCAGATCCGGCCTAAGACGCTCGACCTCTCCAACCTGATGCGGCCGGATTTTCCAGATACCCTCAAAGCGCTCGATGATGCGCTCGGAAAAGACCTGCCCGGGATCGCCGTCGTCATGCTTGGTCCGCAAGACCGGGTGAATATCAAAGGGCCCCAGGGCAAGCGGATCTCGATCGACAGCGAAGACTGGCGAGCCGAATTCGGGCGGCAGATCGGCAGCGTGGTGCAACTGTTCAAGAAGCGGAAGATCGCGACCTACTGGATCAGCCTGCCCAACGTGCGCCGCGCGGAGCCTAACGAAGATGTGCAGGTGCTGAACGAAATCATCCGCGAGCAGGTCTATCTCAACGGCTTCAAATACATCGACGCCTATGCGGGTTTCAGCGACGAGGGCGGCGGATATAGCGCCATGGGGCCTGATATCGCGGGCAAGATCCGGCTGCTGCGCGAGCCGAACGGGGTCAGTTTCACGGACGCGGGCAACCGCAAGCTCGCGCACTTCGTAGAGCGCGACCTGAGGCGCGATCTGACGCAAGCCAAGGCCGACCGGACCATCCCGCTCGCCGGGAATGAGAGCGAACAGGCCGCCATCAATGCCAACCAGGTCGCCGCTGCCGCCGCCAAGCCTGCAAACACCGGACCGCTGCCCGCCGTGCCGGCGGCCGCGGGCGGCGCTGCTGTGGAGGCGGGGCATGCCGCCGGAAACGGCGATCAGAAGGCCGATAGCGGCCGCATCAACCTGAGCCTCGTCGGTCCGGGAGGACGCGAGGAGATCGTGGCTGTCGATCTGTTGCGGCCGGCCATTCCGGCGACCGTAATTGCGCTGGTCAGCCGGAAGGAGAACAGCGAAAAGGCGACCCAGCTCGGCGACCTGCTGATCGACCAGATCCCCGGCGGGTTGATGGTCATGAGTTCGATCACCCCAGCCAGCGATCCGGCAAACCCCGATCAGCGTCGCCGCCTGTCGCCCACGCAGACCCCGTATTTCCGGGTTATGGTCAAAGGCGAGCGCGTAACGCCGCGGCCCGAGCGTGCCGACGACATCAGCTGGCCACGGTCCGAGCCGCCGCCGGTCGTGGAAGCGGTCAGCGCGCCTGCGGAGGCAGCTCCCGTTGCCCTGCCGCCAAAGAAGCCGGCAACCGTCAAGGGTGCCGCAAAAGTGCGTCGCCCGGAATAGGTTATTGTTTTATCGCGCGTTATTACGGAAAACCGCTTCACACTTTTCCTAACGCGCTCTTGCTGCCCATGCCGGCCCGGCGCGGGCGCGGGATTTGTAGCATTCCGGTGCTGCTCATTTTTCAACCGCTAACTGCTGCAACGCACAAAGAAAAGGCAACGCAGGCGCGCGCGGGAACGCCAGCTGGCAGCTAACTGGTTCAGACCGCCCGCACTTTAACGATATCGATCGATTGGCATCGTTCTTGTAATTCCTCTAGCGCACGAGCAGCCCGGCCCGCGCTGCCAGCGAGAGGACCTCCATGGCGAGCCCCCAATTTTTGAGCAGTCCCGCTCAGACGGGCTCACGACCCAGGCTTGTCGTTATCGGCAACGGCATGGCGCCGGGACGCGCGCTGGAGCGATTGTTCGAGGCCGCGCCCGACGCCTACGAGGTGACGATTTTCAATGCGGAACCGCGCGTCAATTACGACCGCATCATGCTGTCGCCGCTGCTGTCGGGCGAAAAGTCGTTCGACGAGATCGTGATCCACGGCGACGGCTGGTACGTGAAGCACGGCGTGACGCTCTACAAGGGCGCGAAGATCGCCGCCATCGATCGCGCCGCGCGAACAGTCACGTCGGATGGCGGAATCGTTGCTGGCTATGATAAGTTGATCATTGCGACCGGTTCGGTGCCGATCGTCATTCCGGTGCCGGGCCACGACTTGCCGGGCGTATTGACCTATCGCGACCTTGACGACGTTCAGGGCATGATCCTTGCCGCCCAATCGCGCGGCCGCGCGGTCGTGATCGGCGGCGGGTTGCTGGGGCTTGAGGCGGCAGCCGGTCTGAACAGCCGCGGTATGGACGTGAGCGTCGTGCATCTTATGCCGACGCTGATGGAGCGGCAGCTCGACCCGGCGGCGGGCGGCTTACTCAAGGGGGCGCTGGAAGCCCGCGGCATCCGCGTCTTCACAGGGGCAAATACCAAAGCGATTGTGGGCGAGGCTCGCGTAAGCGGGGTTGAACTTGCCGGCGGGCGCGTGCTGCCGGCCGATCTCGTCGTGATGGCGGTCGGCATCCGGCCGAATGCGGCTCTGGCGCAGGCGGCGGGGCTCACGGTCCAACGCGGGATCGTCGTCGACGACAGTATGCGCACATCGGATCCCGGCATTTTCGCACTTGGCGAATGCGCAGAGTGCGCGGGGCAGGTGTATGGCCTCGTGGCACCGCTCTACGAAATGGCCAACGTGGTGGCGGCCCATCTCATTGGCCCTACGCCGGCTCGCTTTCAGCCCAGCGCGGTGGCGACGAAACTCAAGGTCACGGGCATCAACCTGTTCTCGGCCGGTGATTTTTCGGTGGGGCCCGGGCGCCAGGACGCGGTGCTGACCGACCCGGCAAGCGGCGTGTACCGACGGGTGGTGCTGGAAGACAACCGGGTTGCCGGCTGCGTGTTCTACGGCGATACGGCCAACAGCTCGTGGTTCTTCGATCTGATCCGCAGCCGCGCCGATATCAGCGCCATCCGCGAGACGCTGATCTTCGGGCCGAGCTATGGGGCACTGGACGACGCGCCGGCTGCGGTGGCGGCGTCCGCGCTGAGGGCTGCCTGATGGGGGCCGCTGTGCGCACGACCTGCCCGTATTGCGGCGTGGGCTGCGGTGTCATCGCGACGCCGCTTCCCGACGGCACGACCGGCATCAAGGGCGACGCGGCGCATCCGGCCAACAAGGGTCGCTTGTGCTCCAAGGGATCGGCGCTCGGCGAGACGCTCGCACTCGACGACCGCTTGCTGCACCCGATGGTGATGGGGGAACGGGCGAGCTGGAATGGGGCGCTCGATCTCGTAGCGCAGCGCTTTTCGCAGGCGATTGCCCAGTACGGGCCAGATGCGGTCGCAATCTACGGCTCAGGGCAATTGCTGACCGAGGACTACTACGTCGCCAACAAACTGATGAAGGGGTTCATCGGCTCCGCCAACATGGACACCAATTCGCGGCTGTGCATGGCGTCTTCGGTCGCGGGCCACAAGCGGGCGTTCGGCGCCGATACGGTTCCGGGCACGTACGAAGACCTGGAGCACGCCGACCTCGTGGTGCTGGTCGGCTCAAATCTCGCGTGGTGCCATCCGGTGCTGTTCCAACGGCTGGAAACCGCCAAGGCTCAGCGGGGGACCCGGGTCGTCGTCATCGATCCAAGGCGCACCGCCACCTGCGAAATCGCCGACCAGCACCTCGCGCTCGCACCGGGTTCCGATGTGGCGCTGTTCAATGGCCTGCTGGTCCATCTGGCGCAAGCCGGCCGGTTAGACCGGACCTACATCGAGGCCCATACCGAGGGGCTCGAGGCGGCTTTCATCGCGGCCGACGCCGCGAGCCTGGGCGAGGTTGCGAAAGTCACAGGGCTTGATGGCGCGGAGGTTGCGGCGTTTTACGAGCGGTTTGCTGCGACGGAACGAACGGTCACCGTCTATAGCCAGGGCGTCAATCAATCGAGCGCGGGTACCGACAAGGTCAACGCCATCATCAACTGCCATCTGGCGACAGGGCGCATCGGCAAGCCAGGCATGGGACCGTTCTCCGTCACCGGCCAGCCCAACGCGATGGGCGGGCGCGAAGTCGGCGGCCTTGCCAACATGCTGGCGGCGCACATGGACCTCACCGACCCCGAGCATCGCCGCATCGTCGGATCGTTCTGGGGCGCGCGCCGGATCGCGCAGTCGCCCGGCTACAAGGCGACCGATCTGTTCCGGGCGGTGGGCGAGGGCCGTATCAAGGCGCTGTGGATCATGGCCACGAACCCGGCCGACAGCCTGCCGGAAGCCGACAGCGTCGTTCGCGCGCTCAAGACCTGTCCGTTTGTCGTCGTGTCGGACGCCATTGCTCAGACCGATACCAGCGTGCATGCGCACGTGTTGCTGCCGGCCGCCGCTTGGGGCGAAAAGGACGGCACGGTGACCAACTCCGAGCGGCGCATTTCGCGCCAGCGGGCGTTTCTACCCGCGCCCGGAGAGGCCAAGCCCGACTGGTGGATCGTCAGCGAAGTCGCCAAGCGGATGGGGTTTGGCGCCGCGTTCGACTATGCGGGCGCGGGGGTTATTTTTGCCGAGCACGCGCGGCTCTCGGGGCATGAGAACGCCGGAAGCCGCGATTTCGATATCTCGGCGCACGGCGGCATCGACCAGGCCGGGTACGATGGGCTTGAGCCGTTCCAATGGCCGCAGCGAGCTGGCGAGGCAGCGCACGACACCCGCTTTTTCGCGGATGGGGGCTATTTCACAGCGACGAAGCGCGCCCAGTTCGTCGCGACGCCCTACCGGCCGCCGGCCTCCGCGACGAGCGAGGCCTATCCACTCGTGCTCAATACCGGGCGTATCCGCGACCAATGGCATACGATGACGCGGACGGCCAAGTCGGCGCGCCTTATGAGCCATATCAATGAGCCGTTCGCCGAACTCAGTCCGCTCGACGCGGCGGCCAAGGGCATCAAGACCGGCGATCTCGTCGAAGTTTCGAGCCCCACCGGCCGTGTGGTCGTGCGCGCCGACGTGAGCGAGCGGCAACGGCGAGGCAGCGTGTTCGTGCCCATGCACTGGACCGATCAATTGGCGAGTGGGGCGCGAATCAATACGGCGGTCGAGAGCGTGATCGATCCGGTCTCGGGGCAGCCCGAACTCAAGCACTCGCCGGCGACAATCGACAAATTTGCCGCGCTGTGGCACGGGCTGCTGGTGACCGCAGACAAGCCGCGAGGCCTCGCGGCAGACTATTGGGCGCTAACGCCCGTCAAGGCCGGCTGGCGAACCGAACTTGCGTGGCGGGAGGCCCCCGAAGATTGGGGAACGTTTGCCTCGTCTCTCCTCGGGGCTCACGGGGTGGGGGCTCAACTGGTTGCCTACCGCGACGAGGGTGGCTGTCAGCACCGGTTCGCCGCGTTCGAAGGCGAACGGCTTACGGGCGCACTGTTCATTTCCTCGTCGTTCGCCGGCATCGTGCGCGGCTGGGCTGCCGATCAACTCGCAGCGAGCTTTGCCAACGGATCGGACCGGTTGCGGGTGCTCGCCGGGCGGCCATCGGCAGGCGGCATCGATCCGGGGCCGACCGTGTGCGCGTGCTTCGATGTCGGCCTGAACCAGATCGTCGCCGCCATCACAACGGGCGGCTGCCTGACCGTCGAGGCGGTGGGCGCTGCGCTTAAGGCCGGCACCAACTGCGGGTCGTGCCGCTCCGAAGTGAAGCGGCTGATCGACCAGTCCGCGGTTGCAAAGGCCGGGTGAGGGCGCCCGCATCGTCTGCCGTGCTGCGGGTGCCCCGATGCCTCAAATACGGCAGCCGAATGCATCGGTTGCGGATCGATACGCGAAACACCGTGGGCTCATTCCCACTCGATGGTGCCGGGGGGCTTTGAGGTGATGTCGTAGACCACGCGGTTGATACCACGGACTTCGTTGATGATGCGGGTGGCGGTGCGGCCCAGAACTTCGTGGGGGAAGGGGAAATAGTCCGCCGTCATGCCGTCTGACGAGGTAACAGCACGCAGCGCGCAGACGTTGTCGTAGGTGCGCGCGTCGCCCATCACGCCGACCGTCTTCACGGGCAGCAGCACGGCGAACGCCTGCCAGATGGTGTCGTAGAGACCGGCCTTGCGGATCTCGTCGAGGTAAATCGCGTCGGCCTTGCGCAAGATGCCGAGCTTTTCTTCGGTGATGTCACCGGGGATGCGGATCGCAAGACCTGGCCCCGGGAAGGGATGGCGGCCGATGAAGTGCTCGGGCAGGCCCAACTCGCGGCCGAGCTTGCGCACTTCGTCCTTGAACAGCTCGCGCAGCGGCTCGACAAGCTTCAGGTTCATGCGGGCGGGCAGGCCGCCGACGTTGTGATGCGACTTGATGGTGACGGACGGACCGCCGGTGTAGCTGACGCTTTCGATCACGTCGGGGTAGAGCGTGCCTTGGGCGAGAAATTCCGCGCCGCCAAGTTTCTTGGCTTCGACGTCGAACACGTCGATGAACAGGCCGCCGATGATCTTGCGCTTCTGCTCGGGGTCGGACACGCCCTTTAGGCCGGACAGGAACTGCTCGCGCGCGTCCACGTGGTTGAGCGGGATATTGTAGGTTTCGCGGAACAGGCGGACGACCTCGTCGGCCTCATCGAGCCGCAACAGGCCGTGATCGACGAAGATGCAGGTCAGCTGGTCGCCGATCGCTTCGTGGATCAAGACGCTCGCCACCGCGCTGTCTACGCCGCCCGACAGGCCGGAGATGACGCGACCCTTGCCAACCTGCTCGCGGATGCGGGCGATTTCGGCGGAGCGGAAATGGGCCATCGACCAGTCGCCCTTGATGCCGGCGACGTGGTGCACGAAATTCGACAGCAGCTGCGCGCCGCGCGGGGTGTGCACCACCTCAGGGTGGAACTGCACGCCGTAGAGTTTGCGGGTGTCGTTGGCGATCGCTGCGAAGGGCGCGCCGTTCGAGGTCGCAACCGCGCGGAACCCTTCCGGCAATTTGGTCACGCGGTCGCCGTGGCTCATCCACACCGTGTCGCGGGTATCCTTGGCCCATACGCCGTCGAACAGGGCGCAGCGATCGACGATGTCGATCTCGGCGCGGCCGAATTCACGGTGGTGGCCGCTTTCGACCCTGCCACCGAGTTCCTCCACCATCGTCTGCTCGCCGTAACAGATGCCGAGCACGGGTAGCCCTGAGGCAAACACCCAGGGCGGGGTGCGCGGCGTGCCCATGTCGGTGACGCTGGCGGGGCCGCCCGACAGAATGATGGCGCGCGGCTTTTTCGCCAGCGCTTCGTCCGCCTTGTCGTAGGGGACGATCTCGCAATAGACACCCGCTTCGCGCACGCGCCGAGCGATGAGTTGGGTGACTTGGCTGCCGAAATCGAGGACCAGAACCGTCATTTGCTGGACGTATCTGCCTTCGCGGCGCGCTGGCCGTCGGGATGGTCCAGGGCCGCGACGGCCTTGGTCGCATTGGCGTCGGTGGGATCGATCGCCAGCGCCTTGTTATAATAGAAGCGGGCATATTCGGTGCTGCCATCGGCGGCGTAGAGATCGCCCACCATGTCATAGGCAGCGGTCCGGGCCGGATCGGCGACGATGGCGGCCTGGCCCAGCCGCAATGCCAATTCTTTTTCGCCCCTGCCCTGTGCTGCCTGCGCCTGATCGATCAGATCGCCTGCCGGATCGGCCGACACTGGCGCCGCGACCATATTCACCAACGGGTGCGCCTACATTCAGCCGGGCGCCATCGCGAGTGTCACGCCCGCGTCGGGCCAGGGCGGCACGCTCGT